>NZ_AP014648.1:2400000-3000000 GCF_000828475.1 Methyloceanibacter caenitepidi | reverse complement strand
GGACGCACAAGGACTAAAAACCGCGCTTTCGCGTTGGTTTCCCAACGGCCGCGATTGCGCCGGGGGGTATCTTAATCCTTGCGCCATACGAAAAAGGAGAAACGGACAATGACGATGAGTAAAGCGTTTCGTGCTTTGGCGCTCGGCGCCACGCTGCCGGTTGCCGCCCTTGCGGTAACGCCTGCGAGCGCGGAGGACGATCCAAGTGCCGCGAAAGGCGCTGTCAAAGGCGGCGTGATCGGCGGCGCGGTCGGTGCCGTTACCGGTGGCGGAGCGGCCACGGGCGCCGCTGTTGGCGCCGCCGCTGGCGCAACCGCCGGCGCGATCAAGAAGAACAAGGAAGAAGACGAGAAGGACACGAAGGACGAGTAGGTGCATGGGGCACTGGATGCCCCGCTGGCATTGGCCTTCGATAACCCCGTTCCCCCCGAGCGGGGTTTTTTCCTTCCGGCAACAGAATTTAAGGCGATCGATTATGGCGATCAGCGACGGCTATCCGTCCACACGCCGGCGTAGGAACGGCGCGGCGAAGTTGAGCACATAGGCCAGCATGGCGTAGTCGGGCGAGATGAGGCTGATCAGCATCGAGAGGATGGCCGAGGCGATCAGCAGGCCGAATTCGATGCGGCCGTCGCCCGCGTCCTCGCGGCCGCTGTCGCGCTTGGTGGCGCGGCTGATGAGAATGCCCGTCACGGCCAGAAGGATCATGTTGGCGCTATAGAGCCATACGGCGCCGGCCACGTCGTAGCGGCTCACCGCCAGCATCGAGAAGGGCAGCACCGTCACCCACAGGAGATGGAACAGCGTCGCGCGGGCGTAGGACGGGCTGGCCATCTCCGGCTCGTGTGTCGCTTGCGCGCGTCCGGACCAGAAGGCGACGAGCACGAGAAAGGTGATGAGATAGGCTATGAACGTGTCCGACAGTCCGGCGAGGCCTTGCATGAAGTCTCGCGTCGTCTTCGGGTCGAAGTCGTCGGGCAGCTCGATATTGAGCACGAGCAGCGTCATTGCGAACGCGAACACAGCGTCGGTCAGGGCTTCGAGCCGGCGCGTGGGGATGAAACCGGCCGCTTTCCTCGTCCCACCAATCCGTGTGCCGTTCGGCATTTTGCCCCCGTTCAGCTGCCGCGGCGGAGCCGCGTCCGCCATCCTCGGGCCGAAGCCGCGATTCGGTCAACCGTTCCGCTGTGAGCGCCGTGTAGGTTTCGCAGTGCGGAAATGCCCGGCTGTCGCAGAAGTTTCAAGCGGCAAGCCATCGAACTGTGTTGGTGGGGTTTCTCATCCTGATCTAGACTTCTCGTTGTACTCGGATACGCCGGCCGAGGCGCGAAATGGATTTCGTGGGGCAATCCGCCTTGGCCGCAGCTGGAGGGAGGCTGGGTATGTTGGGACGACCGATCGGGCTTCGTGCGAGGGCAGGGTTCGTCGCTGTGGTGTGGCTTTCATTGATCGGGCTTGGAACGGCGCCTCGGTCCGTATCCGCGGAAACGACGGCGGTTCCAGATCACCTGCCCTTGACGGAGACGCCGCCAGATACGGTCGAACTCGGGCACATGCTCTATAACGACTTGAATATCTCGGCGAACCGCAACACGGGCTGCGTCACCTGTCATGCGCATTCCGCAGGGTTCGCCGACCCCCGCAGCGCCGCGGACCCCGAAGGTATGCCGGTTTCGCCGGGCTCCGTGCCGGGCAAGTACGGCACCCGCAACGCGCAGACATCGGCCTATGCGACCTTTAGCCCGCCTTTCCATTGGAGCGAGGCGGATGGATCGTATGTGGGCGGACAGTTCTGGGACGGGCGCGCGAACTCGCTTGCCGATCAGGCGGTCGGCCCGCCGCTGAATCCGCTGGAGATGGCGATGGCGGACAAGAAGGCGGTCCTTGCGCGCCTCGCCGAGAACCCGGTCTATCTGGAAGCGTTCCGCCGGCTCTATGGCGTGGATCTGAAATGGAACCAGATCGACTTGGTCTATCCAAAATTCGGGCTCGCCATCGCAGCTTTCGAGCCGACCGACGAGTTTGCCGAGTTCAACTCCAAATACGATCTTTACGTTGCGGGTCAGGCCGAACTGACCGCGCAGGAGAAGCTCGGCCTCGAGCTCTTCAACGGCAAGGCCATGTGCGCCAACTGCCATACCAGCACGCCGCCCGAGAACTATCCGCATACGCTGTTTACGGACTTCACCTATGACAATCTGGGGATTCCGGTGAACCCGCGGATTGCCGAGCTGCACGGCGTCGACAAGCTGCCGCCCGATCTCGGCCTAGGTGGACGCCCGGACATTGCCGCGAAGCATCCGGACGGTTCGCAGGAAGGCAAGTTCAAGGTCTCGACGCTACGTAACATCGAGCTGACCGCGCCTTACGGACATAACGGCGTGTTTGCGACGCTCGAGCAGATCGTCCACTTCTACAACACGCGCGACACGCTGGGTGAGGTGCCCGATGCTGCCGATCCCGGCTTCGGCGTGACCGGCTGGCCCAAGCCCGAGGTGCCCGAGACGGTCAACAAGACAGAACTCGGAAATCTCGGTCTGACTGAAGAGGAGGAGGCTGCAATCGTCGCCTTTCTCAAGACGCTGACCGACGACAGTCTCGACAACGATCTGACCCCTGAATCCGAGGCACCCTTGCGCCGCTAGGCCCTAGACGAAGTAGGGGGACGTCGCGAGAGCCGCGATTGGACTGCGCGGGACGAGACTGAGCGCTTCCGTCGGCGCCACGAGGATGCTTGCTGGGAGGACTTCATATGACTGACCGATTGAGCGAGGAGAAGGCGGTTTGTGCGGCCGTGGACCAATGGATCGTGGTTCTGAATGCCATGTTGAACGGCGATCCGAAGCCTTTGGCGGATCTCTACTCCCACGCCGACGACGTAACCTATATGGGCGCCGAAGGAACGTTCCGCGTCGGCTGGGAGGCGACGTACGCGGACTGGCAGGCGCAGGCCGAGAAGAGTTCCGGCGGACAGGTCGCTCCGGCCGAGGTTCATGTTGTCGTCTGCGGCGATCTAGCAGCGGTCCAGCATTTGACGCGCGGGCAGGTGCGCCAGCCCGACGGCCAAACGAACGAGACGAATGTCCGGGAGTCCAGCGTGTTCCGCAAGGAGCTGGGCGCATGGAAGATGATCGCCCATCACGCAGACGCTCTTGCCTACTGGGAGGAGGCCTTCGCGGGCCCCTAATTGGCACGCCACACGCCATGCCGCGCGCCAAAACGCGACAAAGGCGCTTGGCTTGCCGCCAAACGCCTTTGAAGCCGCTGTCGAAGGCAGTGGGAGCTAGTTCTTTTTCTGGCAGGCCGGATCGTTAGGATTGTTCTGGCAGGGGCACCAGGATCCTTCGGCTTTCTGGCAATTGTTGCCGATGGCCATCTTCTGCTTTTCGCCGCCGGCCCATTCCGCCTCATCGATGCTGTTGTTCGTGTCCTTGTCCATGGTTCGGAAGGTCGGATTCATGGTCGGGTCGCCGACCTTGGACTCGCACGAGTTCCACTCGGCTCGGCTCACCGTGCCGCTGCCGTCGGTATCGCAGGTCTTGAAACCGTCGGTCCAGCTGGCGGCGAGGGCGGGCGATCCCGCGAGCATGATGACCGCAACGAGCGCGGCCCAGAATTTAGACATTGCAAATTCTCCCTAGTGATGCGTGACTTGGCACTTCTCATTCAGGCCACAGTAGAAGCGCGCCTTAGAAGCGCGCCTTGGCCCCGCCGCGTTTTTTACGGCCCTACAACGGGGGGCCTGTTTGAACGCTTTATCAAGGGCAAGACTTCCAAATACGCCGTGGGACACTATCCGAACCGGATATGGGATTGATCCGGCGGTTTCGGCGACGTGCAAAGCTGGGCCGCAGCTTCGGTGTATCTTTCGTGCCGCAAACTATACTGCACACTGATCGAACACTGACTTGAGGTTCAGAATGCGCGCAATCGTCATTGATAAGGCCGAGAACGGAACAACCGCCAAGCTGGGGGAATTCCCGGAAAACGCACTCATGGAGGGCGACGTCACGGTCCGGGTGACCCATTCCACGGTCAACTACAAGGACGGTTTGGCGATCACCGGCAAGGCGCCTGTCGTTCGGCGTTTTCCCATGATCGGCGGGATAGATTTCTCCGGCATCGTGGAAGTATCCGACCATTCGGACTTCAAGCCCGGTGACGAGGTCGTCATGAACGGCTGGGGCCTCGGCGAAACCCACCTCGGCGGCTACGCGGAACGGGCGCGCGTGAAGGGCGATTGGCTTGTCCCTTTGCCGGAAGGTCTTTCACGGCACCAAGCCATGGCTATCGGCACTGCCGGCTATACGGCGATGCTGTGCGTGCTCGCGCTCGAGCGGCATGGCATGACGCCGGATCGTGGAGATGCCCTTGTCACGGGCGCCGCAGGCGGGGTCGGCTCGGTAGCAATCTCGCTTCTTGCGGGACGTGGTTGGCGGGTGATCGCCTCGACGGGGCGCGCCGAGGAGGCCGACTACCTCATCTCGCTTGGCGCGAACGAGATCATCGACCGCAGCGAACTCGGCGGTCGCGCTCGGCCGCTCGCGAAGGAGCGCTGGGCCGTAGGCGTCGACACCGTGGGCTCGACCACGCTGGCCAATGCTCTCGCCATGACGTGCTATGGCGGCGCCGTGACCGCCTGCGGTCTTGCCGGCGGCATGGACCTCCCCGCCACCGTCATGCCCTTCATTTTGCGGAGCGTGTCGCTGCTGGGCATCGACTCCGTCTATGCGCCCAAAGAGCGGCGCATCGAGGCTTGGGCCCGGCTGGCCAAGGATCTCGATCTCGACAAACTCGCGTCGATGACCCGAACAATCGCTTGTGATGAGGTCATTCCAGCGGCTCACGATATCCTGGCGGGCAAGGTCCGCGGCCGCTTGGTCGTCGAGATATGATCGGAGTCCGGACGAACGAGACTCCGAGAACAGGTGAGGAAACGCAGATGAGCGATTTGAAACTGACCTATTTCGATTTTCACGGCGGGCGCGGCGAACCCGCACGGCTCGCACTCGCAATGGGCGGGGTTCCCTTCGACGACGACCGTGTTCCGATGGCCGACTGGCCCGAGCGGAAGGCCAGCACGCCCTTCGGAGCGCTGCCGGTGCTCGTGGCCGAGGGCAAGACGTTGACGCAGTCGAATGCGATCAACCGCTATGTGGGCAAGCTGACGGGGCTGTATCCGTCCGATTTTTGGCAAGCCGCGCTATGCGACGAGACCATGGATGCCGTGGAGGACCTCATGAATGAGATCGTGCCGACGATGTTCATGCCGGACGACGAGAAGAAGGCGCGGCGCGAGGAGTTGGTCGAGGGCATGTTTCCGCTCTATCTCAAGCGGCTGAACCAGAACCTGGCTGACCACGGCGGGCGCTACTTCGCGGACGACCGCCTCACCATCGCCGATCTCAAAGTGGCGATGCTGACACGGCAATTCACGTCGGGCATCTTGGACCACGTGCCGACCGACCTTGTTGAAAAGGTCGCGCCCGGACTCATCGAGCACTTCCAACGGGTCATGAAAGACCCCTCGATCAAGGCCTATTACGCGAAGAAGGGCGTCGAAGTTTGATCGGCCGCGTTCAGGCGGCCGCCTTTTCATGCAGGTGTTTCGACACGCAGCCCACGTGGCGATGATCCGTGCCGCAGCAGCCGCCGACCACGCGCAGGCCCGGCAGGCGCTTGGCGAGTTCCACATGAAGTGTGCCGAACTCTTCGGGGTCGCCTTGGTCTAGCGTATCCGAATTGTCGAGCTCCGCGTGACTCATACGCGATGCGTTTGCGCGTACGCCGCCAATGCGCCCGACCCAGGACGCGTCCGACTTTACCGTCTCCGCAAAGTGATCCGGGTGGGCGCAATTCACCATGTAGTAGAGCGGCCCGTTGCCGGTCGCCGCGTCGACACTATCGATGGCCTCGCCCAACGACTCGCCAGTGGGTAGGCGTCCATCGGTTTCGACCGTAAAGGATATGACTGCGGGCAGTCCGAACGCGGCCGCACATCGGGTAATGCCGGTGGCCTCGCCCGTATTGGTCATGGTGATTGCCGAGATCATATCCACGCCCGACCGGGCCAGAGCGTCGATTTGAGGCCGGTGCATCGCGCGGGCGGTCTCCGGCGTCGGCAACTCATCGGGCGAATAACCGTCACCGGCCGGTCCGACAACGCCGTTCAGCAGGATCGGCGAAACGCGAGCCTGCCATGCGTCGCGGATATCTTTTGCAAATGAAACAGCATCCTCCGTCAACCGCAGCATGTCGGACTCCGACTTGTTGAGTGCGGGTCCCCAACGTGTGCAGCCGCGCCAGGTGTTGGTATCGAGGACGTAGCCAGTCCCTGCGCGTTCCGCCATCGACAAGAAGCCGTCGAAATAGCTGCGCATCGCCGCGCGTGCGTCCTCGTCATCCATGAGCACAATCGCCGCGAACTCCGGTGCCTCGAAGCCCTTCTGGAAAAACAGCCACGTCTCGAAACCGCCGTCGGTCAGGAAGGGGCGGTCGGCCTTAAGCAGCGCCTGAACATCGGCCATCGTGCGTCTCCTCGTCGTGTTGAATGTGAGACACGGTATGTAGACCTTGGTGGCGGTGGCACAAGGCGACTTGCGGTGCAGAATGAGCACTGAATTTTAGGCCGCAATTTCAATGCCGTGCGTGTTCATCCGAGCAGACGCCGCCTATGAGGTACGTAAAAACCGTACCGGTGGTACTGTACCACCAGTCAGGTTTTTGGAAGGGCAGAGCGTGGCGCGCGGAGAAGACACACGGAAGAAGATTCTCGACGTGGCGCAGGACGCTATCCTGACGAAGGGGTTCGACGCCACGTCGATCGACGAGATCGTGGCCAGCGCGGAGCTGACCAAGAGCGGCTTTTTCTATCACTTCCGGGACAAGAACGCGCTGGCGCACGCTTTGATCGAGCGCCACATCGAGATCGAGGATCAGCTCTTCGATGATGTGTTCACGCGCGCAAAGGATCTCGCCGACGATCCGCTGCAGGTGGCTTTGATTGCACTCAAACTGTTGGCCGAGCTGATTGAAGATATGCCGAACGGCCATCCCGGATGCATCGTGGCGACGGCCGTTTATCAAGACAGGCTCTTCAACCCGGACGTCCGCGAAGCAAACCGGCGTGCGGTTCTCGGGTGGCGCAAAAGATTCCGGAAGATGTTCGACGCGATCGTCGCGGTCTACCCGCCGCACGACGATGTCGTGCTGGACGATCTTGCCGACATGGTCAGCTCCGTGATCGAGGGCGGCATCGTGATGTCGCGCGCTGTTTCCGAGCCATCGATCACCGCGCGGCAGATCATGCTCCTGCGGTCATACGTGAAGCTGCTGTTTTCGCCCCGGCTCAAGTAGCCTGCGCGGTTCGGTCCAGGCGGGGCATGGCCCACACCAGCAGACCCACCACGAAGAGAAAGCCGAGCACGCCGCCGAGATAGACGTTCATGGCGCCGCCCGGCGCAATGAAGCCCGACCGGCCGAACACGGTGATGGTCTCGATCGCTTGCTCGACACCGAACACAGCGCTGAGCCACGCGAGCCAGCGGGGGACGGTGGGGTCGGCGCCGATACCGAGGGCCGCGACGGGCGCGGCCATGGCGACCATGGAGGCGTTGACGACCGGTCCCCAAAACTGGGTGATGTCGAGCAGCACCCGCGCGGTTCCCGGAGGGAGGTCCTGCGGGTGAAAGGCAAGCCCCGCCCAAAACCAGGCTTGCACCTGAGCGGTGACCGCGAAGCCTAGCGCGCCGCCGAGGAAGATGTACCGGTGGGGTCTGGGCATCACGCTTGCGAGAAGTCCGCCAAGCACAGTGAAGCCCATCGACACGAGCGCCGACAGCCAAGCGTAAGTCCGCGCCCGAGTGCCGTTTTCCGTGAGCCAAGAGACGACCTCTGGCCCGCCGGTCTCGATCGTCGGGCGTTCATTGCCGAGCACAACGAAGCTCACAACATAGAGCGTACCCGTCGCGATCGTCGTCACAAATAAAAGGTGGGATGGCTTCATTGGCTGTCTGTCCCCCGCAGCGCCTGCGAGTATGGCCCAGCCATTTGTCAGCCGGAAGACCGTTCCCGCACGACACGGCTCCGCGCGGGATGTCGGCTCGCCACGGGCTAGCGCAATGCGCCGTGGGGGAGGGCGGAGTGGGGAAGAGCTGACATCATGGGACAGCCCAGCGTCTTGCGGAACGCCTCGATGAGATCCTCGCGGTTGTCGGCTGTGATGTAGTAGCCGCCGGTTTCCTCCGCGAGACACTTCGTTTGGAGGTAGCTCTGCGCCCCGGTCCAGCGGAAGCTCCTTAGCTGATAGCCGATGACGTGAACCGTGAGATGTTCGCTTTTCTGCTTGAGCAGCTTGCCGAGTTCGCAAGGGTCGCCGCCACACGTCTCCTCACCATCGGTGAGCAGGACGATCGTCCCTGGTGCCGATACATGTTCGAAAATCCGCGCCGCAACGACCACCGCATTGACGAGCGGCGTTTTTCCAGCGGGGTTGATCTCGTTGACGATGCCTAGGATGTGCTGGCTGGCATTCGGCTCGGGCGGAAAGTTCAGCCGCACATTGCATTGCTGATAGGGTCCGGGGCCGTAGGTAATGAGGCCCACCCTCCGAAAGCGTGTGACGCCCGGTAAGACCTGCGCCAGCGCCGCGCGGACCTCGCCGATGCGGGTCTTGTCGCTGAACAGCCCCTGGACCGTGTTGCCGGCCATTGAGCCCGACGCATCGAAGACGATCATCGCGTCCTCGGTGCAATAGGGACGGTCTTGGTCGTCAAACGGCACCTCTTGTGCCGCCGGCACCCGGACGTTTGCTGTGGCCACGATTGCGATCGTTGTAAGCAGCAATAGGGTCGCGTGGCGCAGATGGCGGGACGGCATTGGTGCTCCGGAAGCATGAGCCTGAGTGCTTCAGTATAGCGAAAGCCGCGAGCGGGTGTCAGATCCGACCGGGCGATCACGGAAACCTGATGACGGGGCGCCTGTTCGGTCACACCAGGACCCGGACTGTTCGTTATGGGTTGGACGACCCTGGCATACGAAGCTGATTTCAAGGAGGTCCTGATGTTTCGTCCTGATCCGCGTTTTGGTATCGCTCCTGTCGCCGCATTGGCTGCGGTGCTCGCGATTGCACTCCCGACAAGCTCATTCGCTTCCGGCGGCGTCGTCGAGATCCAGGAATGGAAGGTGCCTTACGACGGGCGCCCGCGCGATCCCTTCGCTGCCGGTGAGGACGAGATCTGGTTCGTCGGGCAGGCGAATGGATATTTAGGGCGTCTCACGCCTTCGAGCGGCGATTTCTTCCGGCGCGATCTCGGCGAAGGCGCCGGTCCGCACAACCTGATTGTCGATTCCGACGGCATTGTTTGGTTCGCAGGCAATCGCAACGCCTATATCGGCCGCTACGATCCAAAGACCGATAATATCGAACGGATCGAGATGCCCGACCCGAAGGCCAAGGATCCGCACACGCTGGTCTTCGATGGGGATGGGAGCCATATCTGGTTCACGGTTCAGCATGGAAACTTCGTTGGCCGCTTGCGGCTCGCCGACCGGCAAGTGGATCTGATACCGGTTCCGACCAAGGGTGCGCGTCCCTACGGCATCAAGGTCGGCCCCGACGGAACTCCTTGGGTCGCGCTCTTCGGCACCAACAAGCTGGCGTCGATCGATCCGGAGTCACTCGGCCTGACCGAGTACGACATTCCGGAGGCCGAAGCGCAGCCGCGCCGGCTCGAGATCACGGATGACGGCAGGGTCTGGTACTCCGACTATACGCGCGGGAAACTCGGCCGCTTCGACCCCAAGACAAAGGCGTTCGCGGAATGGGACCTTCCCGCCGGCGACAAGAGCCTGCCCTATGGCACGGCCCTCGACGGCGCGGGCCGTATTTGGGTCGCCGAAACGGGGCCGCAGCCCAATCAGATCGTGGAGTTCGATACGGAGGCGGAGAGGATCATATCGACAACGTCCGTTCCCTCTGGTGGCGGTACGGTGCGCCATATGATGTTCGATCCCAAATCGGACCTGATCTGGTTCGGCGCCGATAGCGGGACGATCGGCAAGGTGCAAGCCGCGAAGCCGTACGCTGCGAAGTCAGATGGTGCGAAGGCCGATGAGTGACCGGCCGGGCGGGCGGGTGCCGCGCGGCTAAGGTGCCTTTGGCAGGTCGATCCTCTTGCCGGTGAGGGTAATGAGGACATTGCCCGTCGCCGCCGAGAGAGCATCGGCGCTTTGGGCCTCGGCGTTCAGGGGCAAGAACGCCAGGGCTGCCTCGAGGGACATGGTCTCCGTCTCTGGCGCATAGGTTCCGCTGGCATCGATCCGCGCAATCTGCCCCGTGTCGCCTTCGGCATTTGCATAGGTGAAGTCCAGGGTCGTGACGGTCAGGCGCACGGTGCCGTCGTCGTCGACACCCTCGCAGCGCCACGTGCCGGCGCTGTTGCCGAACGGGCGGGTGTCCATGGCCGCGGAGGTTTCGTCGGAATCGAACCGCAGGGCATGACCGCCGTTCGTCAGCACGAGCAAGCTGCGGCTCGTACCGATGCGGCCGTTATTCTCCAGTTCGTTGGTCGTGAGAAAGGTACCCACGGCCTTGCCGCACGCTCCTTCCACCTCGGCGGCGGCAGGCGGCGGCACTAGAGCGGCTGCAGATAGACAGGCGGCGCCGATGCGCTTGGCGATGCCGATGGCCCTCATGGTCAATATTCCCGACACTGTTTTCCTTACGCGGAATTCTATCGCAGAGCTGTCCGACGCCCAAGTGACCGCTCCTAGAGTTGCGGCGACCAACGCCCGTTCCGCTTTGTTGAGGTCGCGCCGCGCGTGGTCGGGAATGAGCCTGCTCTCCTAATACCCCAGTCTTTCGCGCCGATACTGAAGGGGGGACTTGCCGGTCCACCGCGTGAAGGCCCGGGTGAAGTTTGCATGCTCTGAGTATCCGAGCGACAGGGCGATTTCGGTAATTGTCATGTCGGTGTCGCGCAACAGCTCCATCGCGCGTTTCGAGCGCACGGCCGCCAGCAGATCGCGATAGCTCATGCCGTCGGAACCGAGATAGCGCTGCAACGTGCGCACGCCGACGCCGACCATGTGAGCAATCCCGTCGATGTCGGTCTTCCCATCCCGAAGGCGTAAGGTAGCCATCGCCATAATCGTTCGCAGCGGATCTTGTAGGTAGGGGAGAGTCTCGGTTGCCTGGACGTCTTGAAACGTAATCGGATTGCACAGCGCGCCGGGCCCTTTTTGGTACAGGCATGCGAGGGGCAACGCGACTCCGATGGCGCTCTGACCGAAGCGAACCGGCGCCGGAAGCGCCTCCTCGATGATATGGGCCTCCGCATCGCGCGGATAGTTCAACTCGAACCAGGCAGGACGCCACGAGTGGCCAAGAAACGCCTGGATGGAGTGCAGCAATGGAAAAATAAGGTGATCCGCATGCTGCGTATTCTTCTCAAACTTAAATCTTGGGCGATAACGCCAGAGGGCATAGTTGCCTTCCCGCTCCAGCGAGAAGTGGGCGCAGTTTTGGTGAAATTGGAGGGTCTTGCGGGCCCGCGCCATACCCTCGTTTAGCGTCGGCGCCTGCGCGCAGTACTGCACCCACAGGCCGAAGGTATGAAAACGCATCCTCTGGCCCACGTGGAGACCAAAGTCCCTGCGACCGGCGCTTCTGGCCGCATGTTCGAATACGCCGACCATGGCCGGCTGAGGAACATACAGACTCGGGTCGTCGATCGCCGAGAGAGGAATCCCTTCCGCGTGAAAGGCCTTGTGAAGCGCCCGCTCGCTTTCCCATTCGGTTATGAGATGTGGCAGCGAGCCAAACCCGGCTGCCCGCGTTATCGGAAAGACTGAATTTTGGGGCGCAATCGACACCGGACCGGTTTCCGCGCTGATGCTATGGGATACGCAGAGACAAACATCGATTACTAAGGTCTGCTCGAACCGCACGCAATAGGTGTTGGTTTCACAAGCGTTGGCTACTTTTCTCGTCCCGGCGTTTCGGTATCGGTTTCTTTCGGAAGTCGCAGCGTGTAGATGGCCGCGGCAATGTTGAGAACGATCAGCGTTCCGATGGGCCACGCCACACCTTTCAGTCCCGCGAGCGCGCCGAGCACTGCGCCGAGTGCGACGGCCACCACGCCGGTCGTGACGTTCGCGACGGCAATGCAGTAGGGGCGCTCGTGCTCCTTGGCTTGGCCAAGCAGGTAGAGCGTCCGGCCGTTCTTCACGCCTTGAGCACCGAGCGCGATCGCGACGAACACAAGCGCGTAGCAGAACAGCGTCGGCGGCACCGCACCGAACTCGATGCCCAGGGCCATCAGTCCGGCGGCGCAAGCGAGAAACGACGCGAGGACCATGATGCGCGCCACGGAGCGGCGGCCGATGCGCGCCCAGAGGAAGCCGCCCACGAAGATGCCGATATTGGCCGCAATCACCAGCGTGTTCAGCCCGCTGATGCTTTCTCCGTGGAATGTCGCGGCATGGATCGAGAAAAAAGGAATGGCGAGCTCGATCGACAGGTACAGCGCCCGCGCAACGAGAAACTTGCCGAACCAGGGCAGCCCGAAGGCGATCCGGAAATTCCCGGCGAGTTCCGAGACCAAACTGCCGTTGCCTGTGTTAACGACCGCGCCGGTCTTGGGCGGCTCGCGGACGGCAAGGACCAGAACGGCAGCCAGAATGTAGAGCCCGACGCCGAGCCAGATCAGTTCCTGGTGGGCTGCAAGGGATGTGCTTGGCTGCAGCAATTGTTGCGAGCCATACGCCACGAGCACGACGATGATGCCCGCGATGCTCGACTGGATAAAGAGAAGGCGGCTGCGGCGCTCCTTCGCAAGTGAGCGGCCGATCAGGTCTTGAAAGGCCAGCCCGTTGACGCCGGCCGCGGCGCCGAGAACCGCGGCGACGGCCAGAAAGATCGGTACGGCCCACCAGGGGGCGATGGCGCTGAATGTCAGGCCGATCAGCACGATGGACGCCGCCATGGTCAGGGTCGCGAGCGCAATGATCGGCGTGTTGGAGCGTGCGGTTCCGACGAGCCTTGCCGCGAAGATCTGGGAAATGCGCTTGGCGAACGTGTTGAGGGGCACGAGCAGGCCCGCAAAGAAGATGGGTGCACCGATGGTTGTGTAGAGAAATGGCAGGACGAGCCCAACGCTGGTCAGTTCGTTCGCTACACCTCCCGAGACGCCTTGGCCGAGGAGCACGGCCTCGTTGCGCCTCTCGCTTCGGTCGTCGGTTTCGCTCGTTGGTTCCGTCATGGTCCGTACGGGGCAGGCCGCGTTTGCTTGTTCCCTGGGGACCGGCAGCGTGGAGGACGCTTGCGAATATTACAAGACAGGCTCCATGCTCGTTGGATCGTTCCAGCACATGCGTGCTTGCGGTGTCCGGCGGCAAGCGGCTAGGAAACGGTCTACAGTCTGTGCGCTGGAGATTCGGAACCGCTGAGTCGAAAGCGCGGTTATATCGACAAGCGAGTTTGAGGGGGCATCCGGACCGGCGGGATCAAACGCCGGGTTAGCTGTGAGGCAATGACGAAATCCAGATACAAGCCCGGCGGGTTCGATCTCGCCGTGAAGAAGGCGCGCGCCGGCAAGGGGCTGTTCGCTAAGGAAGACATCCCCAAAGGCGTCTGCATCACCGAATATTTCGGGCGAACGCTCACTCGGGAAGAAGAGTACACGAGCCGCAGCCGCTACCTGTTCGAGGTCACGAAGAAGAAGACGATCGACGGCTGGTACAAGGGGAATGTCGCGCGCTACATCAATCATTCCTGCAAGCCAAACTGCGAGGTGGAGGTCTACAAGAAGCGCGTCTGGGTGTTCTCCAAGCGCAAGATCAAGGCCGGCGAGGAGCTCGGCTACGATTACGGCAAATCCTATTTCGATGCCTTCTTGAAGCCGATCGGTTGCCGTTGTCCGAAGTGCATGTCCGAGAAGCAATGGGCAAAGGTCGAGGCTAAGGAAGCGAAAAAGAAGAAGACTAAGAAAGAAAAGAAAAAGGCTTGAGGTCGCGGAGGATGGCGCGGGCCGCGTTGTGGCCGGGCGCACCCGTGACGCCGCCGCCAGGATGGGCGCCCGACCCGCAGTGATAGAGGCCCTCGATGGGGCCGCGATAGGCGGCATAGCCGAGGGCGGGCCGCGCGGAGAACAGCTGGTTTAGGGACAACTGTCCGTGAAAGATGTCCCCGCCTGTGAGGCCGAACTCGCGCTCCAGGTCCAGCGGGCTCAGAACTTGCCGTCCGATGACGCTTTCCGCAAAGCCCTGCGCATAGCGGTCGACCGTCGCAATCATCAGATCGGCAACCTCGTCGCGCGCCTCATCCCAGGAGCGGCCGCCGGGCAGTATGGGCGCGACGTGCTGGCAGAACAGGCTGGCCACGTGCGCGCCCTGCGGCGCCAAAGTCCGATCAATGGTCGACGGAATCAGCATCTCCACGACCGGCTCGCGGCTCCAGCCACTCTCGCGCGCATCGGCGTAGGCGCGATGCATGTAGTCGAGGCTGGGCGCGATGACGATTCCGGCCCCGAGATGATCGCCGGGGCCCGGCAGGCATTTGAAGTCCGGCAGCCGCGACAGGGCGACATTCATGCGGAACGTGCCCGAGCCGTATTTGAAGTGCTCCATACGTGCCAAGAAATCGGGCGGTACGGCGGTCTTGGGTAAGAGTTCGGTGTAGAGGCGCTTGAGGGTCATGTTTGCGGCCACTGCGCGGCCTTTGACGACCCTGCCGCCTCTGAGCGCGACGCCGGCAGCCCGTCCCGCCTCGATCACCACTTCGCTGATCTCTGCGCCTGTCTCGATGTCCGCGCCATGGGCGCGCGCGTCCTTGGCGATGGCGTCGGAGATAGCGCCCATCCCGCCGATGGCGTGTCCCCAAAGGCCTTTCTTCCCGTTCACTTCGCCAAACGCGTGATGCAGCAGCACATAGGCGGTGCCGGGATCGAAGGGACTGGCATAGGTGCCGACGATGGAGTCGAAGCCCAGCAGTGCCTTGATGGGCTCGCTCTCGAACCAGCGATCGAGGAAGTCCGCTGCCGACAGGGTGAAGAGGTCCAGCAGGTCCTGCTGCCCGTCTAGCCCAAGTCGGCCGAGGTGCTTGCCGAGGGCGGCGGTACGGGCGATCTCGCGCAAGGTGGTGAGGTTGAATCCGGCACTGACATTAGGTGGCGGCTGAAGAACCAACCCACGTAGCGCATCGGCGATGCGGTCGAGATGGAAGCAGTAGTCGTCGTAGCGTCCGGCATCCCGCGCACTGAACTTAGCGATCTCTCCCTTGGTGCGGTCTTCTCCGGTCAGGAGGTAGTCGCTGTCGGACAGCGGGAGAAAGTTCATCGCCGGACGCTCGACGATGTGGAGGCCATGCCCGTGAAGATCGAGATCGGCGATCACTTTCGGATTGAGCAGGCTCACCGTGTAGGAGCAGACGGAATTGCGAAAGCCGGGATGGAACTCTTCGGTCACGGCCGCTCCGCCGATCCTATGTCGGCGCTCCAGGACTTTGACGCGGAGCCCCGCCCGGGCGAGATAGGCCGCGCAAACCAGCCCGTTGTGACCGCCGCCCGCGATCACGACATCGAAGATGTCTGGGCTGCTGTTCACTGTGGCTGCCATCCAAACGATCCGGTCCTTCTTCGGCGGGGCGAGACAGGCATGTCCCCGGCGCGCTATCTAGCTTACTGCACCAGGGCCGCCCGCAGGGACATTCGCTGGTTCGGGCCACAAAGGGAACAGATGCCGGAACGGGACGCAAAGCCAGCCGACAGCACCACGCGACGCCGTTCGCTGGCGGCCATGATCGGGCCCGGATTGCTGCTGGCGGCGACCGGCGTGGGGGCGGGGGACCTTGCCACGGGGAGTTTCGTCGGCGGCCTGCTCGGTACGGCGGTGTTGTGGGCCGTGGTGGTTGGCGCCGCGATGAAATTCGTGGTGACCGAGGGTCTGGCGCGGTGGCAGATCGCGACGGGCGAGACACTGATCGAGGGCGTGGCGGCGCGGGTTGGGCGCTGGGCGCTGTGGCTGTTCCTGCCCTATCTGCTGCTGTGGTCGTTCTTCGTAGGCTCCGCGCTGATGAGCGCGACCGGCGCTACGCTCCACGCGATGGTGCCCGTCTTTGCCGAGGCCAAAACCGGGAAGATCGTCTTCGGGGCCATCGCGAGCCTCATCGGACTGGTGCTCGTCTGGTTCGGCGGCTACCGGCTCTTCGAGAACGTCATGCGCGTCTGCATCGGCGTGATGTTCGCGACGGTCGTGCTCACGGCCATCCTGTTGTGGCCTGGAACGGGCGCCGTGCTCGAAGGCCTGTTCGTGCCACGCATCCCGGAGGCAGGCGGCGAGGGCGTGACCTGGACGCTCGCGTTGATCGGGGGCGTCGGCGGGACGCTGACCGTGCTTTGCTACGGCTACTGGCTGCGCGAAGAGGAACGGGACGCGCCCGATGACCTGGCGCTGTGCCGCCTAGATCTGTTCACCGGCTATGCGATGACTGCGATCTTCGGGATCGCGATGGTGATCATTGGCTCCAGCGTCACGATCGAGGGAAGCGGCGCGCAATTGCTGGTCACGCTTTCCGAGCGTCTGGACGAGGTCATGGAGCCGGCGGGCAAATGGCTGTTTCTAGTCGGCACGTTCGGCGCCGTCTTCTCCAGCCTTCTCGGTGTCTGGCAATGCGTCCCTTATCTGTTCGCCGACAGTTGGGCTCTACTGACCGGCACGCACGGTGAGCGCGCGAAGATCGACACAAACTCGACGCCCTATCGCGCCTTTCTTGTGGCGATCGCCATCGTGCCGATGGTCGGTCTGTTCTGGCGGTTTCGCGACGTGCAAATGTTCTACGCTGTAATTGGCGCTTGGCTGTTCCCGGCCCTCGCGGCCACGCTGCTGGTCTTCAACGGACGCCACGTCTGGGTCGGCGCGCAGTTCGCGAACCGGCCCGTGACGGTCGTGGCGCTCGGCGTGGTGCTCGCCTTCTTCAGCTATCTTGGCCTTAGGCCTTATCTCGGCTGAGCCAGAGCAAAAAAATGGGGCGGCGTCTCGTGGGCTAGACGCCGCCCCGTTGCCAGGGGGATGGGGAGATCCCTGGACTTAAGGGGAATCGACCAGAACGACTTCCGAGTCGTCGATCGCTTTGACCGTCACGACGGTCTCGTTGGTGATTGCGACGCCGTCGCGGCTATTGGCGACGATGCCGTTGACCTCGATCTTGCCCACGGCCGCCACCAGATAGGCGTGCCGCCGTGTGCCCATGCGGTACTCCGCGGCCTCGCCGGCCTTGAGCGTTGCGCCGAGCACGCGCGCCTCGGCGCGGATCGGCAGCGCTTCGGTGTCGCCTTCGAAGCCCGAGGCCAGCGGGACGAACTCACCCGCGCGCTGCGCCCGAGGGAACGGCTTGGTACCCCAGGACGGGGTGCCGCCTTCGACGCCCGGCTCAATCCAGATCTGAAACAGGGTCGTCGGCTCGTCCTCGAAGTTGTACTCCGCATGGCGGATGCCGTTCCCTGCGCTCATGACCTGCACGTCGCCGGCTTCGGTGCGCCCGCGATTGCCGAGATTGTCCTCATGGGTGATCGCGCCGTGCCGCACATAGGTGATGATCTCCATCTCTCTATGCGGATGAGGCGGAAAGCCTGTGTTCGGTGCGATCTCGTCGTCGTTCCAGACGCGCAAGGCGCCGTGGTTCAGACGCTTGGGATCGAAATAGCGCGCGAACGAGAAGTGATGGTTGGCCTTGAGCCAGCCGTGATCCGCGCGCCCCAGTGTCTCGAAGGGCCTGACTTCAATCATCGGAACCTCCTGTTCTTATCGTTCTGTCCTAGGCGGTGATGCCGCCATCCACGTTCAATGTCGCCCCGGTGATGTACGAGGCTTGCGGTCCAGCGAGGAAAGCGACAGCCGCCGCGACTTCTTCGGGCTTGCCGTAGCGGCCCAGCGCCGTGCTGGCCGAGAGGGTCGGTGCCATCTCGCCGTCTGCGGGGCTCATGTCCGTGTCGATCGGGCCCGGCTGGATCGTATTGACGGTGATGCCGCGCGGTCCGAGATCGCGGGCCCAGCCGCGGGTATAGGCGGCGACGGCGCCCTTGGTCGCGGAGTAGTCCGCCAGCCCGGGCCATGGAGAGGTATCGCCAACGATCGAACCGATCGAGATGATGCGTCCGCCGTCCGCCATGATCGGCGCCACGGCCCGTACAGCCGTCGCCACGCCGTGGACGTTGACGTCGAACATGCGGTCGAGCTCGGCGACGTTGTTGGCCCGGTCGTGCACCTGACCCATCACGAACACGCCGGCATTGTTCACCAGGATGTCGACTCGTCCGAAATGGGAGACGACGGCAGCCACCAGGCCGCTCACCTCGTCGGTGTTTGCCTGGTCGGCCTGGAACGCCTTGGCGCGCACGCCGAGAGCTTTCAAGTCCTCGACCACCGCGTCCGCGCGATCCTTCGAGCTGGCATAGCTGATGGCAACGTCGGCGCCGTTTTCCGCCAGAGCCCGGGCAGTAGCAGCGCCAATACCGCGCGATCCGCCCGTCACGAGCGCGATTTTCCCCTCAAGCGTTTTCGACATGGTCCAAACACTCCTGCTGAAATAATGTAGTGATCGCTACATAAGTGTCTGGACCCACAACGTCAAGGGAATTATATAACGTGCACTATAAATTATGGAGGTGCTAGGGATCGGTACTTTGGAAGGAGCGCGAATCGTGGCCGCAGGCCGTCCGAGAACCTTTTGCAAGAACCAGGCGTTGGACCGCGCGCTCGAGGTTTTCTGGCGACAGGGCTTCGAGGGCGCGAGCATTTGCGACCTGACGGAAGCCATGGGAATCAATCCCCCGAGTCTTTATGCCGCTTTTGGAAACAAGGAGCAGCTGTTCCGCCAGGCGCTGGATCGCTATGCCGACGTTCGTGCCGAGCGGCGCGCGGCGCTGCTGGCAGCGCCGACAGCGCGCGGGGCTATCGAAGCCCTTCTGCGCGAAGCCGCGCGGAATCTCACCGGCAATTCGAGCCCGGTCGGATGTCTCTATGTCCAAGCGATCGCCAGTGCGGGCGAGCACACTGCCTGCCTCCGCGAGATGCTGAAGACCAAAGTCGAGCAAGGCGAGCAGCAAATCCTCGAGCGGCTGGAGCGGGCCAAGGCCGAAGGCGAGCTGCCGGAGGACGCCGATGCCGAGGGCTTGGTGCGCTACATCACGACGGTGGTGCAAGGCATGTCGGTTCAGGCCGCCGCCGGCGCGACCTGCAAGGACTTGGAGCGCGTTGCCGACATTGCTCTTGGAGCATGGCCTGCCTGATCGCGGGACGCCGGTCGCCCTCCTGCCCTATCGAGCGAGTATGCTCAGGTGTCGCAGACGGCCTTGGACGCGGGATCGGATCATGTGTGGCATCCGGAAAAGTGCAGCCATAGCGCTCGTTCTGGTTGGCAGCGGAGTCCAGGCTCACGCGGCCAGCGAGCCTGCCACCGCCGTCGCTGCCGGCATCAAAGCAGCCGCCGCCGTTGTGGCGGGGCCGAGACCCTTCGTTGAAATCGTGTGCCCTTACATGCAGCAACAAGCGGAGCAGCGGGGCCTGCCGCCCATGCCGTTCGTGCGCCTCATCTGGCGCGAAAGCCATTTCAACCCCAACGCGGTGAGCCCCAAGGGCGCGCAAGGCATCGCCCAGTTCATGCCAGCAACGGCCGAGCGGCGCGGGCTCGACGATCCGTTCGAGCCGATCGCCGCGATCAAGCATTCGGCCAGTCTTCTGTCCGATCTCAAGCGGATGTTCGGCAATTTCGGCTTGGCGGCGGCTGCGTACAATGCAGGTGAGGAACGCGTGCAAGGCTGGCTAGACGGGAAGCGCACGCTGCCCGGCGAGACCCAGGCCTATGTGCGGTTCGTCACCGGCCGCTTCGCTGAGGACTGGAAAGAAGAGGGTGCCGTCCTCCCTGCAGCGCTCAGTATTGAGGGCGACGTAGTGCAGGACTCATGCAAGAAACTCGCGCCATTGGTTGTCCGGGCCTTCGCGGACACGAGTCCGCTCACGGCGAGTGCGCGCTGGCGTCCCTGGGGCGCCCAAGTCTCGGTGGCTTTCTCCAAGTCGAAAGCCCTCGCGAAATATGGTCGGTTGAAGCAGGCCTACGGGAGCGCGCTAGGGGAGGCGGAGCCTTACGTTTTCCCCAAGCGCAATCGTAGCCGGGGACGTCGCCCACTCTACATGGTGCAAGTCGGCGCCAGCAGTCGTAGCGAGGCCCAAGACGTTTGCGCCGCCCTCCGTCGGGAAGGCGGCGCCTGTATCGTCACGAAGAACTAGTGGGCAGCGGCAAAGCGACCATTGCCCGCTGGTCGAAGGCGAACCTAGAACGCGTAGGATGTATTGGCCCAGAGCGTTCCGTTCCGCTCGAGCTGGTAGCCATTTACGTCTTCGTCCACGGGCTGGAGCCATTCGGCAGAAAAGCGTAGGCCCTTGAGCTGCCCGCTCGGGATCACCGTGTTGATGCCGAATCCGATGTCCCAATAGGTCCCACCGTAATTGTATTGAAGGTCGGGCGGGCTCGAATGGTTATGCGGACCGTTGTAGTGGCCTTCGATCTGTCCCTCGTCAGTGTACAGGCCGCGAACGGAGGCCGAGATCCAGTCGGCAAAGCGATAGCTGCCCCAGCCTGTGGCCTGGAACACGTTGCCGAGCCGGTAGCCGGAATCATTTTCCTCCTCCATGCGCACGACGCCGAGAACCTGGGCGCCCCAAGTCAGGCGGTCGGCACGGCCCGTATAGGTGATGCTTGGGAGGAAGTCCCAGGTGCCGGAGCCCGGCTGCATCATGTAGTGGGTGAAGGAGCCGTTCGTCTTTTTGTTCACCGAGCCTGTCGGCGCGCTGAACATCGGGGAGAACTGGATGTGATAGCCTGGGCCGTCGGCGACCCGGAGTTCCGGACCGAAGATCGTGTCTCCCCATCCGTCCGTCCCATGGGTGTGGGCGCCGCTGTGCGCGTGGGTGCCGTGGTCCATCATCTCGCTCATGTCGTCGTCCATTCCCATGTCCATGGCCATGGAGCTGCCGTGCCCCATGCTGCCGTGGCCCATAGGACTGGCGGTCGATTGCAGCGGCCGCATCGTCATGTCGTGGGTCATGTACATCGGCATCACCATCAGGGTCATCCAGTCGGTGGGCGCGTACATGATGTCCAGCATGTACATGTTCATGGACATGCTGCCGGGCGCCATCGAGCACTTATGGGTGCCACAGCCATGATCGATGACCATCTGATCGCCGGCTTTGCTGCCGCCGTGAAGAATGTCGCCGCTTTCGCTGGAATATGCGTAGCGGAAACCGACCATCCATTCGCCGGCTTTGTGCATGTGGTCGAACATGACGCCGGCCGGGCCATGCGTGTCCGCGAGCGGGCCGGTTCCGTGATCGGAATCGGCGTGTGCCTGACTCGCTGCGATGGTGAGCCCCATAGCGAGGCAGAGACCGAGCGCCGGGATCTGCCGGCGCACCGTTGAGTTTTTCATTGATACCCCCCAAGAGCGCCGGTTCTTGCCGGACATCTCTCGCATTGCGTTGTCGTGTAGTCGGGCGTGACACGCGAAAATCGCGTACCGGGAAACGGCGCGCGATCGTGCAATCACGTAGCTGAAAGGTTTTTTGGACTTACGCGAGGGGTGGAGCGCGCGGCTGGCTTTCAGCGAACAAACCCGCGTCATAGGCCGCTGGGGTGTTCGCCTTTTCGGCTGCGGACAAGAACGCACGGTGCGGCGTCACCAGATAGGCAAACGCGCCGAGACCGGTACCACCGCACATCCCGCCGCATCCTTGGCGGCAGCTCATGTGGCAGCATTGGCAGTCGGCGCTGTTCTGGCTCTGCTTCTGCTCGCCCGGCGCGAAGGTTCCGGCCGGAACCGGACTTGCCGTGCGCGTGGTGCAGATGATGCCGGCAGTGTCGGATCCGCTGGCCAGCATGGCCGCATGGGCGGTCGACGACATCGGAATCACCAGCGACTGGAGCAGCAAGCCCCAGATCATGATGAGTCCAATTAAGTCCCGTTCCTTACGGAGCCAGCGCATCGGAGTCCTTGAGTTTCTCGCCATTCCCGTCAACAAAGACAACGCGAATGGATTATGGCTATTCGCCAAGTTCGAAGTGTTGATTTAACGCAATATTTGACCACCCGTCCACTTTCTAAGGCTGCGTCGAATTCGCTGGGGAGGCCTTTTTTGCGATGATCACGATTTATGAGGCAGGCGAAGGGAAGCTTACGCCCCAGACCGGTCTGCCCCGGGCAACTGCAGAGGCCGTGTGGATCGATCTTCTCAATCCGACCCCGGAAGAAGAACACATCATCGAACAGGCTCTCGGGATCGACGTCCCGACCCGAGAGGAACTGCAGGAAATCGAGGCGAGCAGCCGCCTCTACCAGGAAGACGGGGCCTTCTTCATGACGGCAACGCTGGTGTTCAAAGGCGGCGGCAGCGAAGCCCAGGTCACGCCGGTGACGTTCATTCTGGTGGGGAACCGGCTCTTGACCGTGCGCTACGCCGAGCCCGGCGCTTTCGCCTTCTTTCTCACCCGCTGCAACAGGCAGGAGCTGGACCTAAACAGAGGCTGCATGGTCCTGATCGGCTTGTTGGAGGCCGTGGTCGATCGCCTCGCCGATTTCATCGAACAGATCCAGGGGCAGGTGGAGCATCTGTCGCGATCGGTCTTCAAAAAACAGGATCCGGCCCTCAAGCGCCAGCACCGCTACGATGTGGTCTTGCAGTCGATCGGCCATGAGGGCGAAGTCGTCTCGAAGGTGCGGGAGAGTTGCTACTCCCTTGGCCGCCTCCTGACCTATCTCGCCTACGCGGTCAACGAACGGAAAGAGGGTAAGATCGTCTCCTCGCGGGTGCGCGCGGCCGTGCGCGACGTCAACTCGCTGACGGACCACGCCACATTCTTGTCGGGCAAGATCGTGTTTCTGCTCGATGCGACGCTGGGCATGATCCAAATCCAACAGAACGACATCATTAAAATTTTCTCGGTCGCGGCCGTCGTCTTCCTGCCACCGACATTGATTGCATCGATATACGGGATGAATTTCCACGATATGCCCGAACTTGGCTGGGTCTTCGGCTACCCGGCCGCGCTCGGCATGATGATTCTATTCGCGATACTCCCTTATCTTTATTTCAAGCATAAGGGCTGGCTGTAGAGATTGGGGTTGCACTGCGGCATCGCTATCGCCACATTCGGGGCCAAGCGGATGTTTGTGGTCATAATTTCTTTGAAGTGCTCGTGCACAGATAGTGCCCGCAAGTCCAGACACCCGAACCCCTGGATAGGAGGAAGGATGACTCGTCTGATCGTTTCCGGATTTCTCACGGCGTTCTGCGCCGCCGCCGTCTTTGCGCCTGCGACCGCAAGCGCCGGCCCTGCTGGGCTGACAGTTCCGACGGCCAAGAACGGCGTGGTGCAGGAGGTCGGCTGGCGCCGCCGCAATCGCGAGACGGTGGTCGATGCCCCGACAACGTCCGTTCGCACAAGCGATGCCGAGACCGATGTCCGCGCACCGTTTACGGATGTGAAGACAAGCCGCCGTGGCACCTGGGTGCGCGCGCCGTTCGTCAATCTGTTCGTGCCGAAGTAAGCGTCGCACAACAGGCATCAATGAGTTTCGAGAACGCGGGAGGTTTTCCTCCCGCGTTTTTGTTTTGTCTGCCCTATCGCCTAGCGGCTGCTTGAGGGCTTCTTGATTCGCGCTATCGCCGAGTGGCTACTTGAGGCTTCTTAATTCGCGCTATCGCCGAATGGCTACTTGAGCGCTAGACCAGCGCCGAGAGGGTGAGGCTTGCACCAGCGCAGATCGCCAGCGTCGTGAGAATGCCGAGCCGCGCACCGAAGATCAGAAGCGCGGCAAGACCTGCGAGAAGCGCGGCGTCCCACTGGAAGCTGGCAAGTTCGGGCATCCACAGCCGCAAGGGACCGGCATCCGTCGCCGTCACCGTCTTGAAGACGACGTGCAGCGCGAACCACAGACTCAAGTTCAAGATCACGCCGACCACGGCCGCTGTGACGCCCCGCAACGCGCCGGCGAGTTTCGGGTTGGCGCGCAGTTGCTCCACATAGGGTGCGCCCGTGAAAATCCACAAGAAGCACGGGGCGAAGGTGGCCCAAAGAGTCACGGCCGCACCCAAGAGGCCGTAGGCAAGCGCGGGCTCGCCCCCATGGCGATAGGCGCCGAGGAAGCCGACGAACTCTGTGACGAGGATCAACGGTCCGGGCGTCGTTTCCGCAAGTCCGAGCCCATCCAGCATCTCTGGGGCGCTCAGCCAGCCATAGGTCTCGACCGCCTGCTGCGCCATGTAGGCGAGCACCGCATAGGCGCCGCCGAACGTCACCACGGCGAGCTTCGAGAAGAATACGGACAGGTCCGTGAAGACCTCCGGAAACGCCAAGCTTACGGCGACGAGCGGTACGATCCACACGGCGAGCCAGGTGCTGGCCGTCCGTAGCGTCTGTCCAAGTGTGACAGGTTCGGTATCGAGTGCTGCCGTGTCGGCGCCCGGGATGCTTTCGGGCGCGAGGCGCGCCAGGAGATAGCCGGCCAGCGCCGCCGCGGCGACAATGATGGGGAACGGCACCGCGAAGAAGAAGATGGCGATGAAGGCGATCGCGGCGATCGCCCAGGCATGCACACCGTGAAGGGCGCGCTTGGCCACTTTCAGTAAGGCGTCGACGACGATCACCAGCACGGCGGCCTTGATGCCGACGAAAGCGGCTTCCACCACGGGCGCTTGGCCATACCAGGCATAGGCGATGGAAAGGGCCAGAACCACGGCGGCGCCGGGCAGGACAAAGAGCAGCCCGGCGGCGAGGCCACCCCGCGTGCCGTTCAGTCTCCAGCCCACATAGGTCGCCAGCTGCATCGCCTCGGGGCCCGGCAGCAGCATGCAGAAGTTCAGCGCGTGCAGGAATCGTTCGTGGCCGATCCAGCCGCGCTCCTCAACGAGCTCGCGGTGCATGAGCGCGATTTGCCCCGCGGGCCCGCCAAACGACGTGACGCCGATCTTCGTCCACACGGGCAGGGCTTCGCTCAATGACGGGGAGGGCGCGCGATTTGCCGGTGCGCTGGGCATGTCTCCAGGGCTGCTATTCATTCACTCGTCCTTTGGCTCCTCCTAGCAGGGGACGGGGCGATCGCCAAAAGCGGCGTTAGCCAGCCGGGCATTGGCGTGATACCCAGAATCGGCGGAGGGTACGCGACAGATATGACAGAGGCGCAGCTTATTCAGGTAACGGTGTTTTTGGCCGCTGCCGCCATTGCCGCGCCGTTGGGCCGCTATCTCGGCATCGGCGCGGTGCTCGGCTATCTCGCCGCCGGGGTGGTCATCGGGCCGTATGTGCTGGGGCCGCTCTACGCCCTGGACCACGTGGAAAAGGTCCTTGAGTTCGGCGAGTTCGGCGTCGTCCTGCTGTTGTTCGTGATCGGCCTCGAACTGCGTCCCGTGCGTCTGTGGGCCATGCGCTCGGCTATCTTCGGGCTCGGCGCGGCCCAGCTTGTCGTGACCGGCTTCGTCCTGGCCGCCATCGGCCTTGCCTTCGGGCTCGCGACCGGGCAGGCGCTTTTCATCGGCCTGGCGTTGTCGCTGTCGTCCACCGCCTTTGCCTTGCAGGTCCTGGAGGAGAAAGGCGAGCTCACGACCCGCCATGGACGGCTTGCCTTCTCGATCCTGCTGTTTCAGGACCTCGCCGCGATTCCGCTGATCGCGCTCGTGCCGCTGTTCGCGCTCGGTAGCGGCGAAGAGCCTCCGATGGATCTCGGCAGCGCGGGTCTTGCCATTCTGACCATTGCCGGCGTCATCGTCGTCGGCCGCTTTCTGTTGAGCCGGCTTTACCGGCTCGTGGCCAAGGTTGGGGTGCGCGAAGCCATGACGGCATCGGCACTTCTGACGGTGGTCGGGGTGGCGCTGCTGATGGAAGAGGTGGGGCTGTCCGCGGCACTGGGATCTTTCATCGCCGGCGCTCTCCTCGCCGACTCGGAATATCGCCATCAGATCGAGGCGGACATCGCGCCGTTCGAAGGTCTGCTGCTGGCCGTGTTCTTTATGGCCGTGGGCATGTCCATCGAGCTTTCGGTTCTGGTCGCCCGGCCGGGCGCGTTGCTTCTCATTGTGGCGGTGCTGATCGCCGTGAAGTTCGCAGTTCTGTTCGGGCTCGGCCGCTGGTGGGGATTGAAGACCGTGCAAGCGCGCCGGCTCGGGATCGTACTGAGCCAGGGCGGCGAGTTCGCCTTCGTTCTGTTTTCGGTAGGGATTGTCGAAGGAGCGATCGACCGCGACACGGCGGGGCTTCTCACCTTGGCGGTCACGCTTTCCATGGCGGCGACGCCGCTGCTCTTGCTTGCGGACGACATGGTCCGGCGGATAGGCAAGAGCACGGCGCCTGATTACGAGATTCCGCCGGAGGACGAGAAACACGTCATTATTGCCGGGTTTGGACGGTTCGGACAGATCGTCGCCCGCGTCCTGCGCGCCCGGCATATTCCGTTTACGGCACTCGACAAGTCCATTGCGCAGGTCGATTTCGTCAAGCGCTTCGGCGCCAAGATCTATTACGGGGATGCGGGCCGCATCGACATCCTGCGCGCGGCGGGCACCGATAAGGCCAGCGCCTTCGTGCTGGCCATCGACGATGTGGAGAATTCCCTACGCGTAGCGGAGATCGTCCGGGAGAATTTCCCCGACCTCCCCATCTATGCCCGCGCGCGAGACCGCATCCACGTCCACAAGCTCATGGATCTCGGCATTACCATCATCGAACGCGAGACCTTCCTGGCTGCGTTGACTCTGACGTCCGAACTCCTGCGCGGCCTTGGATTGAGGCCCAACGAAGCCAAACGTCTCATCGAAACCTTCAAGACCCACGACGAGGCGCGGCTCTTCAACGAGTACCAGGACTACACGGACCGGGAGAAGATGCGCGCGAACGCCCTGTCGGCCGCCGTGGAGTTGGAGGACCTGTTCGCGAAGGACATCGAAGCGTTGGAGAACGGCGGCGCTAGCGATGAGCGTTCAGATGATCGAGGATCATCTGGTTGAGCTTGCCCGGATGGGTGAACGGGCTCATATGGCCGGCGCCTTTGAGCGTCTTGAGTTCCACATTCGGGAGCGTCTTACTCAAGAGCTCGGTCACCGCGCGCGTCGGCGGGGGCGTTTTCGATCCCATGATCAGCAAGGTGGGGGCGGTGATCTCCGCATAGTCCATCGTCGTGCTGTTCGCATCGAGCGCGATCGAGAACTCGAGCGCGACTTTCGGGATCGTTGTGGCGATGGCGCTCTTGAAGCTCTCAGGCGCAATCCACCAGCGCCAGCGGCCGAGCCAATAGCTCATGAAGGCCCCGGCGGCCTTCTTGTCGTCTCCCTTGGCGACAGGGTCGAGAACGGCCACGCCCAGCTTCTCCACGTCCTGCCACTCGGGCAGATCTTCCAAGCGCAACAGGTGAAACGAGACGGGCTCGACCAGGGTGAGGCTTTTGACCTTGTCTTTTAGCGCGCGCGCCGCTTCGAGCGCCAGCGCCGCGCCGTAGGAATGCCCCACGAGATGGAGCGGCGCTTCGGCTGTTTCGGCGACCGCAAGCAACGCTTCGACATCCGCATCGATCGAGAACGGTTTTTCGGCAGGCCAGGGGCCGGTTTGTCCGTAGCCGATAAAATCGGGTGCAAGGACATGCCAGTGCTCCGCGAGCACTTCGATCAGCGGGGCCCATTCCTTGTGGGATGCGGCAGAGCAATGGCCGAGCAGCACCGTCGGACCTTCACCCTCGTCGAGATAGGCAATCTCCACATCGCCGGATTCCAGAATATTCACGCGCCGCCCCTCATCTGCCGCCCCGATCATTAGCGGGCAGGGCGATTCGCGTCTACCGCCGCAAGGAGTGGTCCCGCCACATGGGGGCGAGCCGCCCTAGTCGGCGGGTTCGAGCTCCGGCTCCTCGGCAGCGGCGGCGGCCTTCTGGACGGCCTTCTGCACCTTTTCGAAGGCGCGGACCTCAATCTGGCGGATGCGTTCGCGGCTGACGCCGAACTCGGTGGAGAGCTGCTCCAGGGTCAGCGGGTCTTCGGACAGGCGGCGCGCCTCGAACACGCGGCGCTCCCGCTCGTTCAACCCCTTGAGCGCGTCGTGCAGCATGCCGCGGCGCTGTTCCTGCTCCTCGGACTCGGCCAGCGCGGTTTCCTGATCGACCGCGGTGTCGTCCACGAGCCAATCCATCCACTCGCCGCTTTCCGCGTCGTTGCGCACCGGCGCATTGAGGGAGGAGTCGCCGCCGAGCCGGCGGTTCATGGACACGACGTCGTCTTCGCTGACGCCAAGCCGCGTCGCGATCTGCTTCACCTGATCGGGACGCAGATCGCCATCCTCCAGCGCCTTGAGCTGTCCCTTGATCTTGCGGAGATTGAAGAACAGCTTTTTCTGCGCCGCCGTGGTGCCCATCTTCACAAGGCTCCACGAACGCAGGATGTACTCCTGGATCGCCGCGCGGATCCACCACATGGCGTAGGTCGCCAAGCGGAAGCCCTTCTCGGGGTCGAAACGCTTCACGGCCTGCATCAGGCCCACGTTGCCTTCAGAGATCACTTCGCCGATCGGGAGGCCATAGCCGCGATAGCCCATGGCGATGCGCGCCACGAGCCGCAAATGGGACGTCACCAGTTCGTGCGCCGCATCGCGATCGCCATGCTCGCGCCAGCTCTTGGCAAGCATGTACTCCTGCTGCGGCTCCAGCATCGGAAACTGTCTAATTTCTTCTAGATAGCGCGTCAGTCCGCCATGCGCGCTGACGCTCGGTAAGCTCTTCGAGGCCATTGCTGTCTTCCCGGAACCCGTCTCCTGCAGGGACGCAACAGCCCCCGCGTCTTTCCTCATGTACGTCCCCCGGCCCGTCCGTCTATAGGACGTTTCATGCGTGCATGAAAGAGGGGCGCATCATCACAGTTGCTTGAATTGTCGCACAATCTCGGCGAGATCGTCAGGGAGATCACTGTTAAATTCCAGTAAGGTCCCTGTTGCCGGATGGACGAAGGACAGGTGCGCGGCATGAAGCGCCTGCCGGTCGAGCGACGTAATCGCGGCGGCCAAAGTTTCGGGCAGCGTCTTGAGCTTCGACTTGAAGCCGGCGCCGTAGAGGGGATCGCCCACGAGCGGGTGACCGTAGTGCGCCATGTGAACGCGCACCTGATGGGTCCGTCCGGTTTCAAGCGTGCATTCGATCAGCGAGGCGACGGCGTCCTTGCCCGTGCCGCCATAACTCTCGGCGAGACGCCATGCCGTGGCGGCGGAGCGGCCCTTGTCTTCCGGCACGACAGCCATCCGCGTGCGGCTCGTGGGGTGGCGGCCGATCGGGGCTTCGATGCGGCCGTGAGGACGGGAGGGCGCTCCCCACACAAGCGCGAGATAGCCGCGCGCCATCTCGCCCGTTCGTCCGTGGTCGGCGAATTGCTCGGCGAGCGCGCGATGGGCCCGGTCGTTCTTCGCCGCGACCATGAGCCCGCTCGTGTCCTTGTCGAGCCGGTGGACGATGCCGGGGCGCGCCACGCCGCCGATGCCCGAAAGGCTCTTGCCGCAATGGGCGAGAAGCGCGTTCACGAGCGTGCCGTCGGGTTGGCCTGCGCCCGGATGCACGACGAGCCCGGCAGGCTTGTCGATGACGATCACGTCCTCGTCCTCGTAGACGACATCGAGGGGGATCGCCTGCGGCTTCAGCTCCGTTTCGGCGGCCGGCGGCAGGGTGAGTTCGAAGCAGTCACCCTGTTTGACCCGATATTTCACGTCCTCTATGGTCGCGCCGCCCGAGGGGCCGACCGCGAACCGCACTTGCCCTTCACGGATCAACGCCTGGATGCGCGTGCGGCTCACATCGGGAAGCGCCTCGCTCAGAAACCGGTCGAGCCGCTGGCCGATCTGGGGTTCATCCACGGCGGCCAAACGCGCGGTCTCCGTCTCCAAAGGATCCTCGATGGCATCGAGGTCCGTGGCGGCGTCCAGGTCGGTCGAGGTATCTGTCTCAATCATTGTCGTGCGCGGCATGTTTCGGAGTCTGTCATAGGATGACAACGACGGTCGACCCAGAGAATTCGGCAGCCAAGACCACGCGGCCGGAAGATGAGCGCATCGAAGGCACGGTGTTTACGCCGCGCCAGGTGGGCATGCTCAAGATCGCCGTGGTGGTGATGGGCATCCTGCTCCTCGCTGGGTTCGCCGCCGTGATCGCGGGCCTGATCTACCAGGCTTCGAAGGTTGGGAAGAAGGTGCCCGCCGAAGCGACGGTGGCCGCGCCTCCGCCGGACCCAGTCGCAATGGAGCGGGCCGCTTCGAGTGCGCTGCAGGCCTTGAGCATTCCCGGCGATGGGGAGGTCGTGTCCATGTCGCTCGACGGGCAACGGCTCGCGCTCTACGTCCGCTCGCGCGAGGAAGCTGAGATCGTGGTCGTGGATCTCACGACGGGCAAGGTCGTTTCCCGCGTCAAGATCGACAAAGACGCGCCGCCCGCGCAATAAGCCTTGATCGCCGCGGGGAGCAGAACTATAGCTTCTCGTTCGTGCGCAGGGCCCGTTCGTCTAGTGGCCTAGGACGCCGCCCTCTCACGGCGGAAACAGGGGTTCGATTCCCCTACGGGCTGCCAGCGAAATCAATGGCTTAGCGCGTCATCACACAAAAGGTTGTAACTCGTCCGGGCGGCAGGTTGTAACTTTCTAGCCACCTTTGTTCCCCCGTAGCGCCTGCCGTCCCCGCACTCTCGCCTTGTCGGCGCTGCGCACCAGTGCCGCGCGCTTGGGGATGTATGTGTCCTGCAGCTTCTTCGAACGGGCGATCGAGTTGGCCATCTTCTGAGACAGTGCCAGCGGATCGACGTCGCCCGCGGTTGCCTCGACGGCGCCCGACCGGCGGAAGTCCATAAGCTTCCTGTCGTCGCCGGGGGCCTCGACATCGCGCACGGCCCGGAAGTCGCGAGACAGCGTGTCCTTAGTGTAAGGCGTGCCGGTGCGGTTCCGGAACAGCGGGGCCCCCGGCAATATCTCGATCGGCAGCGATGCGAGATAGGCTTCGATCAGTCGCCGGCTGCGCTTGCTGAGCGTGCCGACCGCCTCAATAGCGTCGGGGTCCGCGTCCTTCGTCTTCTCCCGATACTTCAGGAAGAACGCGCCGTCGCCGTCCTCGCCTCGATGCTCAGGCGCGAGTGTGCGACAATCGACAGGCGAGAATTGCGTGTCCCATGCCGTTGCCATGATGCAGGCTAGACCGTGGTGGCCCATGCGGATCGCGCGCTTGATGCGCCGGACGGCTTCGCCTTCCGAAAAGGTGGCGGTTCGCCCCTTCGGCGCCGAGTTGCGGATATTGCCGGACGGGTCCGCATTCTTCACGCAGAGCCCGTAGGACGCCAGCGGCTTCCAGAGCGCACGCCATGTCTTTGTTGCGAGCCACGCTTCGTGGAGACTGTGGTTCTGCAAGAGCCCCGCATACCAATCCTCGATATGCTCCGGTTCGACCGTGGCAGGGTCAACGTCGCCGAACACCGGCTTGATGCGCTTCCAGCCCCGCCACCAATTCTCCCGCGTCCGTTCCGCCTTCTCGCGCCAGGGGAGCGATTTCCGGTAGCGCCGGAAGCCCGCGCCGATGCTGCCCTCGGGATAGATCGTCAGGTCTTCGGCCTCTTCAACGGATAGCTTCGTGGTGGCCTGCGGGGACAGGGAATCCCCGGCCTGTACCGCCTTCCATTTGGCGTTCCAGCTTTCGGCTATTTTCCAAGCCTCGGGGCCGTCTGGTCCGCATCGGATATCGCTAAAGCCGAGCCGCTTCATGTACTTGTTGGGGCGCCAGTACCCGCTTTTTTTGCCCTTTGGCACCACATAGTACGGGATCTTCACGTTACCCACGCCTTATCCCCCCAAGACGGGCCGCTACTACGCTTCTAGCGTCCCGTGCTTGGGGTTGTGTCGTCAAGCCTAGATTGGCGTGCCGGGCGCTCTGCCAGGCGTCGATCGCGACTAGGTCGTACATCCCGGTCGTGGGGTCAGCCGGCGGGAAGCCACGCCTTTCGAGTTCCGGCAGCTTCGCCTCAAACTCCTTCAGATTGAGGTGCAGCAGCCGAGCCGCCTTCTCCGCCGGCGCGTCTCTCGGATCGACACGGAAGCGGAGCCTGGCGCTCATTTGACCTCCACGACTTCCACGCCACGTTCTCGGGCCTGGCGCACCATGTTGGCCGTGCCGCGGCCGCCGGGAAAAGCGATCACCAAGTCTGGCTTTCCCTCGTCCAGCATCTGCTTATTTCTGATCGGGCCTGCCGCGCGGCCGTGCTTGTTCCAGTCGGCAGCGAACGCTAGGATGGGAACGCCAACGGCAATTGCCCAGAAGCCAGCCAACGCATCCGCGCCCGTAGCATTCCCGTGAATCACTAGGCGTGGCCACCCGCGGTCTGCGGCTAGGTCTATCAGGGTGTTGGAAAATGTGGTTCGGTCGGCATAGTCCCGTCCGCCGCATATCAGCCAGCGTTCCACTATCCCGCCTCCTGGCCCGCAGCGGCCCCAGAATTAGCGAGACGGGCTTGCTTGCGTCGTCCTGCGCTGCGGCTGTATTTGGCCGCCTGCGACTTTAGAATTGAGGCGTAGCGACGGTCTGTGGCTTCACTCGCCTTTGACATCGCCTCTTCCGGTGTATCGCCCGTCTTCTGGTAGGTGAGTGTCGGTCGATCGGACCACTTCGCCTCCACGCGCCACTTCCCGTTCGCGAGTCTATGCGGCTCGGAGATCGTCACCACGGGGAGGGTTATGACTTGGGGCTCTACCGCCACGGGGCGCGCTCCAAAGTCTGGTAGTAGAAGCGTTGTAGGAACGATAGCGCGAACGGGTCATGCCCCTTGGCGTGCATCATGTAGGCCCACAAGGCTCGCCCCGTTCTTCCGTTACCGTCGAGATATGGATGCAACCGCTCGAACGCCAAGTGGACCTTCCACGGGCATTCGTTGCGGTTGGCCTTTTTGCAGATCGCTTGCAGGCGACGGACAATGTTTGGCCCACCTTCTGGGGCAATATAGTTGCCGACGCGGACGTTCATCCCGACGCGCTCACGTAACGGCTTCTGCGGTGCTACAACAGCCTGAAAATCACCGAGCGCTGTGGCGCTCACTTCGAACAGGTTTAGCAGCCGAAAGTGAGCGGCGATCTCTGCCTCAGTCGGATCGCGATAGATCCCCTCGATAGCATTGGACTCGCGGATGAAGTCAGTCAGTGACGCCATTCACCCTTCTCCCAATAGGTCTATGTTGCGCTTCTCTTTGGCGAAGTTCTTGATGAATAAGGCTGGGTATTCGTCGTCTGGGTTACAGGGACCATGCCAGAAAACACGCAACATCTCTTCCAGCAGCGCCCGCTCTATAAGGGGGCAGGTGGCTTCGATTACTTTTTCAACATCGCTCCGAACTGCTTTCATCGTTGCTTTGCAGCCGGGTCCGTCGCTGTCCAAGCCCTCAAGACCGTGCGCGAACATTCCAGGCTTGAGCACCTTGCATCCCGCCTCTACGAGTTCGTCTTGTTCTGCCGACATCGTTCTACGCCCCGGTCTCTGCTAGTGCGTCGGTGATCCGGTCAAGAAGGTATGTGTCTGCCGGGAGAACGTGAGCCGCAGCGTCGCTCAGCAAGGCTGTCAGCTTCTCTACCTGTGCCTTGAGTTCGTTTATCTCTTCTGCGTAGTCCAAGAGCTTCGGGGAAGCATGGTTTATAACCGAACGGAGTTGGTCCCGTTCTTCCTTGAGGGACTCGATGAGGCGTTCAGCGTCACCAACAATGGCGCGGACGTTTGCCTGTGCCTGCTGGTCGTAGCCGGTAGCAGAGTGGATGCGCAGCGAGCCCCCGTCGGGTTCCCCTGTCTCTAGCTGCTGTCGTAGGAGCTTGAGTTCTTCGAGGACGGTGCTGTCCTCCCCCTTGGCCGGGGTGGTGACGCTTGGTCCGAAGGCAACCAAAAATCCATCCAAACCCACGTTTGGCATGCTCTGGTCTTCTACAATCGGGAAGCCCATGAGCGTGGGGGAGTCATCCTTCGCGGCGTTTATTGGCGGTTGCCAGAGATAGTCGCCTTCCGAGTCTTTGAGCTTGCGGCAGGCTGCCATCGCAATGCGGTTCATGACCCAGCGTCCGTTTGGACGTTCAACTTGTTGCGCACCACAGACCATTGCAACCAGAGCCATGCCTGTACTCTTGCTGTCTAGTATTCGTACAACGTCATCGATGGTAAGGCTTGGTTCCGCCCCCACAGGCTCACCCATCCCCGCCTCCATTCTGGCTCTGGATGCGCTCAATATCGCGGATGCGATCTTCGTGGTCGCATAGACGCCAGATAATCAGCAGAACGAGCAATGCACCGATAACCCACCTAGCCGCTAGGAATACAAGTTCCATCTAGCTATCCTCCATCATTGCAAGCTTGGCGCGGAGCGTGGCGGAGAGAAGGGCGCGGGGTGCGGTTTTGGCTTCGCCCTTCTCGCAGGGGAACCCGTCTTCCTTGTCGCCTCGGCCTGAATACGGCATCGCCACGCGCGCTCGCGCGATGTAACCCGGCCTCCACTCCCCGCCGATCCAAGACACATCCCAGTTGATGCCTGGGAACAGCTTCTCTGTAAGCGCTACCGCTGCGTCTATGGAGGCGGAATATTTTGGGCATCGTCCGAACGCGAAGCGCCAACAGGCGTCTTTTCGGTTCGTCAGTCCGTTGGCCTCGGCTTGCGCCAACTTCGTTTCGTATTCGCGCTGTGCGCAGCCGTGGTCACTTGGCTCAAACAGTGCCCATATCGCCACGTCCAACTCAATATCCCGATCAGGCCCGCTTCCTGCTTCGACCTTCTCAATCAGATCTCGGATGAGTTCGGGGGATGTCTTGCCGGTCATTCGATGCCCCGATCTTTGGGTTGATGCTGTTGGACGGGGCGGCGTAGGCGCTCCCCTCGGTCGCCCTGACGCCATCGGTCCATCAATGTGTGGTAGTTGATGCCGAGAATTTCAGACCACTCTGCAATGGTTTTTCCGTCATCGCTGGCAGTTATGCGGCGGTTCCTGGACTGCTCTTTTCTTGTGACCCACCGGACGTTCCCTGGTGCGTATGGCCCGTTTGAATCGACCCGGTCCAATGTCAAACCATCTGGGCAAGGACCAACATGAGCGACGAACGACTGGAAGCCATTCTTAGCGCGCCACGCATCGCAGACGCATATCCCGCGACCGCCGTAATTTTGGTAATCCTTGTGGCTTGCGTTGTAGCAGCGGGCCAGCATTGCCCGGTATGCACTGAACTCGCGAGAAACGCGCCCCTGTCGAGCATGCCCGTGGCGGTAGTTGCCCTTGCTAGCGTGCATCTTCACAACGCCACATCTGTGCGAGCAAGTGCGCCGCTCGCGCCAACGGGTATTGCTGATCGCATATCCCAAGCCTGATCTGGCAAATCGGATGCCGCAGACCTCGCAAATTTTAGTCTCGTCGCTCAACAGAACCATCCATTCGTTTCTTCCACCCGCTCGCCTTGGTGCCGGGTAGGGGGCGCCCCTTGCGTGTCTTCGGCACGCCGAGCCTGTCGGCACGGATGCGATCGCACTTGGCAATGTCCTTGCGGTCTTGGCTGGTTTTCTCGCCGTGGCAATCCAGGTGCGCCGGCTTGTATTCCTCGAGCGTGTCCTTGCCGCTGATCGCCCGCGGGATCACATGATCCGCGTGCCAAGGCTCTTTCACCGCGTCGATCCGTTCGCCGCAGATGTGGCAGATCCCGTCCTCGCGAACGAAGATGTCCGCCTTCTGCTTTCGCGTAAGAGTTTTGCGCGGGGCTATGAGGTCGTAGGGGGTCACGCCGCCTGCCCAGCCTCCCTGTTCCCTGTGTCAGGGTCGACTCCGACGAGATCCCACACCCAACCGAGAACCTTCTCTTTCGACTCCGAAAAGGTCTTGCGGTCCATCGCTCGGTACGTCTGGCTCTTGGGGGTGCGGACGACGACAGCGGGACCGTTCACGGCCACAAGCGCGAACTCGTCCATGGGCCGAATGAATGCGGCCACGCGCCGCGCCTCTTCGTTGTCGGCGCACACGACAGAGCGTTGGTCGTAGTAGCCGGTCGATATCAAAGCCCGCTTGCGCAGGTGCTCGACCGTCGGGAAGTCGACGCCAATGTCTTCTGGAAGGTTCTGCCATGCGTCATGGAGCGCAGCGAAATAATGATTGTGGCTGTTGATCGACCGCTCTTGATGTTCGATCAGCGCGTATCGCTTGCCGTCTTCGAAGTGCTCCTGGCACCGCTTAAGCTGGTAGCTCGTTGCGGGGATGAAGGCGCCGTTCTTCCATAGGCACGCGACGGGGATCAGCATGGGCGGGGCTCCTGCAGTTGGCGCATCATCTCCCTGTGACTGACCAGCGGCGGTTCTTCTGCGCCGTACATCTTGCGAAGCTCCGCCAGTTTCTTGTCGGCCTCGACAAGGAACGCGGACACGTCCGTCTCCAGTGCGGACACAAGCGCGCCGTCGTATTTCACTCGCTGGATGTGGAGGCGCATGGCCTCGGGGAACGCGGGCGAGTATGAAACGAAGTCGCACCAAGCCCGTTCGCAGCACCGCATCTGCCATTGCATTTGCTTCACGTACTTGTCGGGGATTGTCTCACCGAGCAGCGTCGATAGGTGCTGCGCCGGTTGCGGGCACTTGATTTCGACAAGACCGTCGGCGCCGACAAGGCCATCAGGGCTCGCGTGCGTGCCGTCGATCGCCGGGTGAAGGACGAGGCCGCACAGTTCAACGTCGGCCCCAGTACGGAACTCGTAGGCGTCCCGCGCCTCTGGCTCGGTTTCGATCCCATGCAGCATCGCGGCGTTCTGGTAGGTGTCCTGCGGGATGCCGGTCAGCCGCTCGATAATGAGCGCCGCCATGCGGTTCGCGCGCGCGGCCCCCCAGCCGCTCTTGGTCTTGGCAACCGCCTCGTGTAGCGCCGACGCGCCAAGAGACCCGCAACGCGCGGCCTTCCACTCATCCGAGCCTTGTTCGAAGTCCAGCCGGTTCATTGTGCCTTCCCCCGCTTCGCTTCGAGGGCGTCAAGCGCCCGCTGGAATTGTGCCGCGGGGATGTCGGCAAGGCTCTCCACGCGCATGTACTTGCAGAACTTCTCGACGTCCGCGCCAACCTCGTCGGCAAGCTCTCTGAGCTTTGCCCGCTGTTCGTCCGTGACCTTCGGCCCCGCGCCCGCGGCGTTCCCATCGTCGTCGTCTTCGCCGACAGCGACGTTGAAAATCATCTTGAGCAGGTAGCGCATGCCGTAGGACATGGCGGACCCGACGGCGTGCGTCTTCGTCATCACGTCGCCGCCCTTGGCGCCCTTGCCATCGGCCGGCATGTCGACGTGATAGGTGCGGGTGTGGCCCTCGCATGAGACGTGGCACACGACGCGCACGTAGCTTTCTTGCGGCGCATCCCCGGTGTCGAAGCTGAGCGCAAAGCCGTGCTGCGTATAGATCGGTCGCAGAACCTTATCGAGCGCCGGATAGCTGGCGTACTTGCTGCGCGTTTGCGGGTTGGCCGCATCCGCCGCAATTGGACGGACGGCCTTCTGAACCGCGCTCATGGCCTCGTTGAACCGCTTGGCGTTGTCGTCGCGCTCCAGATCCCGGCGCATGTCCAGCAGGGCCCGCATCTTCTCCACGTCCACATTCGGATCGCTCGCGGCGCGGCTGATAACGTCCATGAGCCCAATTGCGGGATCGGCCGGCACTGGCGCTTGTGCCGCCTCGTGCACTCGCATCACTTCCTGCTTCTCGGCTAACTCAGTACCCATGCCGGATGTCCTTTCGTTGTGGCGCTGTTCTAATAGGTCGGCGCCGTCTTGGATGTATTGGGGGAGGGTCATGGCTTGTCTCTTTCGGCAAGCATCGCGTCGGCAATCTCGTAGGCAACCTGCGCGGCCTCAGAATACCCGCCTGTTTCGTGCACATTCGTCCAGTCGAACCCGAAGCCGAGCGCGTGCGTAGCGAACCAATCGCGAAGACTGATCTCACTTGGCGCTGCGACGGGCTCTGCCTTCTCTTTGCTTTGCGTTGTAGTGGTCACGGTTCTTCTTTCTCCATTCGGTATGGCTGTCATGGGAGCACTTTCTGCACCAAGCCTTGAGCCCGACTGCACGTGATTTATCGACTGCAAAATGTTCGCGAGACAGCACTCGGTCACACCGACCACATCGCTTGTGCCCATCTGGCACGTCGTAATAGCTATCGTCCGGGTGATGGGCGTGCCGCGTGTTGCAACCCAAACAAATAAGCCTAAGTTTGCCTGACCTGTCGTGCTGTAGCGTCACCTGAGTTGATGCCCCGTCGCTGCGAAGCCAGTTCATCTCACGCGAGCATCCGATACAGACGAAGGGCGAGGGGATCAGACTTTCGATCTCGTCGCGTGTGGGAACATATTTGCCGTCGCGCGTGGCTCTGGTCCGCATGGACGAAAAGCGGTAATGCATAGCGCACAGCAAAATTCGGCCCTGGCGGATATGTGAGGGGCGGTCACACCAAGCGCACGGCGCAGGTCCGCCGTCTTTCTTGCTCATGTCCCCGTCCTCGCGTAGAAGCGTGCATCGTCTTTGGCCTGACGTTCATGGTTCCATTCCCGGCGAAATTCGTTCCGCCAGTCAGGCCAACTCTCATCAAGGAATGGGCAGTCCCACTTCTGGTCTGGATCGTCCAAACACTCTCGGGTAATGTAGGTGTAGACCTCGGATACGAGCTTATCGTGGTCGATGACTTCCGAAGTAGCGCAGCAGAAGTTCAGGCAAACGACAGCGAGAGCCCGTCCCGAAATTCCATCCATCGTCGCGATGTCACGCACGCATTCTGCTAGCGAAAACCGATACCGTTCCCCGATAGGCTCAGGTCCATTGCCGGTTAGTTCGACAATCTCGTACATGTCTCCACGTTCCAGCATGTCGTGAAGGACACGGGCTTGGCTGCGGGGTGCGGGTTCGAGATAGGGGCTCATCGTTCAGCTTCCTTTCACGCAAAGGTGTGCGAACCAGAGGAAGACCACGCCGATGTAGGCAAATGGGTTGGCAATGCCGATGACGTAGTACATGAGCAAAATCGCGATCAGCAGTGTCATCGCTACTCGCCTTTCTCTGGAAATACGGGTGTCAAGCTGAAGCGGACGCTATGCCCGACATTCAATGGCCTGTCGGCTGGCCACACGAAACTTGCGACCATCGTGCCGTCCGGCATTTGCTCCCCGCCGGTCAAAGCTATTTCGATTGGCCACGGTTTCTGGACGGTCTCGCTCATCGGTCACTCGCCTTGTTGATTGCGTCGGACAGATCAGCGATGCCGTCGAATACGGGGACAGCTTCTTTTGCGTCCCTGGCTTCCTTCATGCGTTCGTGGAGTCCGGCTAGAACCTTCTGTGCGGCTTCCAGAAGATCGGGAGCCGCTGCGATCAGGCGGGCGTTGGCCTCGTAGTGAGGGCAGTCGGTTAGAACCGCCGTAACGGTCCAGGGACAATCGCTTACGATGTCTATGCCGGGCTCGACATAACCCGAACCGCTCTCGCTAATTCTCCAAGGTCCTGGAGTCGGTTTGGTCATGGCTGAACCCTTTCCGCGAACCCTCGTTTAATGGCTTCTGAGTGCCTGCTTCCACGCGATGTGCGACCGTGACGCCTCCGGTCGTCCGCGTTATCTTTGGCCGTTCCCCACGCCAGGTTGCTGGCTTCGTTATTCGTTTTGTTGCCGTCCATATGTCGGATTTCGTGTGCCTGCGATGGCCTGGGCGGCAGGAAAGCAGAGGCAACCAACCCGTGAACTGTTTTCCGCCTACGGCAGCCAGTCGACGTTTTCAGCCGCACGGTCGGGTAGCCGTAGGCGTTCAAATGCTGGATTAGAACGCGCTTGCCGTAGCCCCGCCAGTTGGTCCCGGTGGCGTACACGACACCATCGTCGGTCACGCTGTAGTCTGGCCACCCTGGGATTCCTCGCTCTTGTCCCATCACATTCTCCGTTTAGGTTGACCCCGGCCCCGTCGATTTGGGGAAAGCCGGAACCGGGGTCTTTGGGTTTTCTGACGCTTCGGACGTCAAAGGTGCGATCCCATTCGCTAAAGGCCCGCTGGATCGCTTGTGCGGTAAACAGCTTTCAAGAGGGGGCCGGTCGCTACTCCGGCGAATGGTGAAGGCACCCAACTCTCCGTCACCGACCTGGGGTCGCTAACCCCCACTGGAATGCGTGTCTCCTGGCTCGACCGGGATAACCCCAATCCATCAGCCTGCGGTTTTCCACGCCGCCCCTCATGAAAACTGTCTCAACTCGTTCAATCTCCAAAAAAGAAGGGCCGGGACTTACGCTCTACACTGAATGAATCCCGGCCCCAGCTAGGGTGAGACCCGATGGTCTGGGTCTCGGGAGGAACTCTCCTAAGCGGCCTCCGTAGAGGCGGCCATTGCATCCAATTCGCGATGACGTTCGCGGTGGTGTTTCGGGCAAAGCCACATCACGTCGAGCGGCTTCGAATAATCGTCGTGGTGCGCGTGAACCTTCTCAGCGCCGCACCGCTCGCATGGTTGGCGCTCTAAGCGGCCTGCCTTCAATGCGTTCTCGACTGTCTTCTGGGCGCGCCGCTTTTCGGGGTTGTTCTGCTCCCATTGGCGAGAGCGTGTATCTGGAGTTGTCTTGATGCTCCTGCGGGCGTTGCCCAGCGCGCTGGCACACTTGCGGGAACACACCGACGTGCGGTCGCTACGGTCCCTGTCGCGCTCGAACTCATCACCGCATACCGGACAGACAAATTTCACGATCCAACCTCCGTTCGCTCCCCGTTACTGAGGATGGGATTTATCCTAATGGGAACAATCCCACCCGTCAAGCACAAAAATGGGAACAATCCCATTTTGTCGTCGGAGATGGGAAATGTCCCCAGAATCGGCAGCTTTTCTGCGGTGTGGACTACATATCCAGAAGGGTGCGGCGGACGCGACCGACAACCGTAGGCTTGCTGTCTTCCGTCACGTAGATGGGCTCGTGCTCGGCATTCGTGGAGACAGGCTCCCATCGGGCCGGATCTGGCCTGTACCGCTTATAGGTTGCGTCCCCGCTTTCTCCGTCTGTAATGACGTAGCAGGCATTGGCGATAAGCCTCTTATCCTTGCGGTCCACCAAGATAACGCTCTCTGGGGGCGAAATCCGGTCCATCGAATCGCCCTGGACGCGCAAAGCTATCCAGTCTCCGCGAGTGTCAAAGTCTTGATGAATATAGCCTAATACGTCTTCCGGGTCCACAATCGTGCGAGGCTGGGCGAGTGCCCCGGCGCTGATCCACGAGATTACGGGAATGCGTCCGTCTTCACGGCCCTCGATTAGCCACATGAGCGGCACGCGGAAGAATGCGGCAACCTTCTGGAGAGTATCAACCCTAGGGTCGGTCACTTTCTCCCTTAGGTCACGGAACCCTGTCTCATTTAGTCCCGCTGCCTTGGACGCGGCTTTCAGGTTCCCGCCTTCCGCCAAAAGCCGGTCTGTTAGCTCGATTACCCTGTCGCGCCATGTCCTATTCATAATGGGATTTTGCCCATCCAAGGAATTTCATGCACGTGGGATCGCTCCCATTGACAGATGGGAACAATCCCATTAGGGTTTGCGTCGATGTTTACAAACGAACAAGACGTGCTCCGCGAGATCGAAGCCTACACGAAGGCGAAAGGCATGGCCGAAAGCACCTTCGGGCGGCTCGCGGCTAATGACGGCAAGCTGGTTGATAGCCTGCGCGGCGGCAGCACGGTGACGCTCAAGACGCTTCGAAAAATCCAAGCCTACATCGAAGGAAACCCTATCAAGGTGGTCGGTGAGCCTGTTGTGGAGGCGTCATCAGAATGAGACTGACGCTCAAGAACAGGGATACGAAGATAGGCAACCTGTATTTCTTGCAGGTGACGCCGTTTGGTCCTGTGAAAATCGGTTGGACTAGCGGCGTTGTCTACTACCGGATGAAGCAGCTTCAATATGCGTCGCCACATGAACTTAAGTGGCTCGGCGCAAAGGAAGCGACTCAGCGAGCGGAAGAATCGGCCCACAAATTGCTGGCCGAGTATTGCATACGTAGCGAGTGGTTTCATCCGACGCCCGAAGTAATGAACTTCATTACTGAGACAGTTGGTGACTTCGATGAAGCGGCATATGTCGAGCACCATTTTCCTAAGTCTCTTTGTGATGCCGTTGGTTCGTTTAGGAGTGAGCATGGCTGGGATCGCCTAGTCAAAGCCACTGGCCTTACCTCATACGACATATGGAAATGGAGGGACCGCCGTCGCGTCCTTCCGCAAGAGACGTTGGCCGTGATTGCTGATGTCTTAAGTGCGGAGTCGAGCACATGACCTCACTCCACCAATTCCGACAGACAGTAGGCAATCCCGATTGCGCCGCACCGCGGCTGCACGAGGTTCAGCCTTTCGAATTTCAAGATGACCATGTCGCCGTTTCTCTCGGTTCCTTTGAAGGCGCCGGGGTCGACTGCGTTTGTTGAGTGAGTACCGCCCTTGAGTGAGGGGGCGGAGGGACAAGGCGCGCCACCTGAGCGCGGGGAAGCTTCTCCGTTTGGCTGCACTTTGTCCCTCCTGGTTAGTGAGCGCCGGCAACGCAAGTACGTGTTTCCGACGTGTGTTCAGTAAAGCGTGGGGGTGAGTTGATGTCCCTGCTAATCAGCCATTTGTGCGGTGCGGTAAGTTTGACAATTTTGCAGGAGGACGGCCATGAGCGCGTCGTTGCCGCTGCTAAGCCCTTCATCGAAGGCGAGAAAATCAAAGACAGGATATGCCGCGCGGCAATCGCGCTGCGGCGTCCGTACTACTTCGTCGAGAAAGCGTATTACCGGAAGATCGGGGCTTACGAGTACGCGGACCTCTACAACGCATCGCTCGAATGGCAGGACAGGCGCGCGGCTGAGTTTGAGAAAACAGCCTCGGCGGAAGATCGGGAACGCCTCGGGCTTTACGTCGTTCGATCAGAGCAACCCATCCAGCCAATCTCACGCGCTGAGATCGACTTGGCTAAGGCCATCGTCAAGATGCGCAAAGCGGGCTAGCCGCCCCTCACGGGGGCGCGGATGACGACGAACCGTTCCTCGGAAGAGTTGGCGATGCGCGACCTCGCTACGAAGTGGGGCAGGGCGCGTTGGCCTGGGTGCCGCGTCGTGCACGAGCTCGTCGTGAACGAGTGCCGGATCGACATGGCCTTCATCCAGAAGGACCACATCGCCGGGCTCGAATTGAAATCAAGCCGCGACGTTCTTGACCGCCTCGAAAATCAGGTCAAAACGTTCAGCGCTGTGCTGCCGGAACTTTGGGTCGGGATCGCGCCGAAGTGGTGTGACGAGGTCTCAGCCCATACGAGATACCAGACCGGCCTCGTCTGTTTTGATGTCGAGAACGGTGAGACCCGCTCGGCATGCCCATATCGAAACCACGCGGAGGTAGACCGCACAATCACCGTTCCGCTGATCGACCTGCTGTGGCGTGACGAGACAGCATCGATCGCGCACCGAATGTGCGTCCCGATCAAGAAGCGCGAAGCGATGTGCCGCATCGTTCCATTGCTGGTGCGCAAGCTGACCGGCGACGAGATCGTGCGCGAGGTTTGTCGTGAACTTCGTGGCCGAAACGCCTTCCCGGAACGGCCCAAGTCTGACGCACCAATTCTGGAGGCCGCATGACCTCCTCCATCCTCAACGAGATTCTAGTCATTGGCTTGGCCATAGCCTGGCTCTTGGTGCCGTTGCACGCACCGTCCAGCACCCATGCCAAGGGCCTGCAGTTTTCCATCACCAGTAAATTAGTGGAGGCGTAAATGGGACCGATCGAGGCGAGCGTTAAAGAGCGCGCGAAGGAAGCAAGGGCGGCGCTATTCGGGGTGGCACTACCTACACCGCTCGTGTTGCCTGCCGACACCGACCCGAAGGATTTGATTATCGCTGAGTTGCAGCGTCGCAACGCGCAGCTTCGGCAGCAATACGATGACCTTCTCGACGAGGTCGGCGCGTTACCCTTGGGCCGCGGCGAGAAGATCCGGAAGGCGGTAGCGAATAGGTACGGGATTCGCATATCGGAGCTCCGGTCTGTGTCTCGCGAGACGCGGATTGTGGTTCCTCGGCAGCACGCCATGTGGCTGACGCGCCGGTTCACGATCCTTTCGTTCCCGGCCATCGCGCGACTCTACAACCGCACCGACCACACCACAGTTATGCACGCCTGCAAGGCCCACGAGAAGCGCCTGGAGGCCGGCGAGACATTCCCCCAAATCCCAGGATGGGAGGTCTAGATGCGCGGAACCCCATGGACAGACGATCAGGTCGCGACGTTGATCCGGCTCCGCAAAGCGGGATTGTCGAACAGCAAGATTGGCGACGCGGTCGGCAAGACCCGCGACTCGGTCAACACGAAAATCAGACTGCTTGGTCTCCCGAAACGGACACCAAAGACGACGCAAAAACAGCACGCCAGCCTCGTCGCAAAACAATCAGTTAGCGCGTCCCCCGCGCGCAAGGCTCGGCCTGAGTCCTCCGGTGCCCTCCCGGTTGTGGCCGAGCCACCCCGTCATCCCGAAACGATGGCGCGGGTCCCGTTCATGGAGACGAAGCCGGGGCAGTGCCGTTTTCCGCTGTGGGGCCGTGACGAGACCACGGGCGACTGTTGCGGCAACAAAGCTATGGCGGGGCGTCCGTACTGCGAAGCCCACCACCGCATGACCCGCGTCCCCGTTCCCAAGCGCCGCAAGGGCGCCGCGGACAAATTCAACTTCGGACAGTTTCAACCAGCCTAGCCATCGAAGGAGACCGGACCATGACCATCTTGCAGACATCGGCCAAGGAGCAGCTTCGCGCCTTCGTGTCGCGCATCGAGCGTCTTGAGGAAGAGAAGGCCGCGCTGTCGGCAGACCTCAAGGAAGTCTATGCGGAGGCGAAGTCTACCGGCTTCGACGTGAAGGCGCTGCGCAAGCTCGTTTCTATGCGCAAGGCTGACGAGCACAAGCGCCTTGAAGAAGAGGCGATCCTGGCGACCTACATGCACGCCCTCGGGATGCAAGCAGACCTGTTCGATGATGCGGACGCCGCGGAAGACGACCACACCGAACACCGCGCCGAGCCTGCCGCTCTGGCCGAAGCCACGGTGTAGGCCATGATTATTGCAGCGATCGACCCAGGCTTCTCGGGCGCCATCGCAGTTGTGAACGAAGAATACGACTGTGAGACCTGCGACATGCCCGTCATGGGTACGGGCGCAAAGAAGCTAGTGGATGGCAATGCCATCCAACGATTTCTCAGCGAGCGCGACGTTGAGTACGCCGTGATCGAACAGGTCTCAGCAATGCCGAAGCAAGGCGTATCGGGCATGTTCCGCTTCGGCACTTCCTACGGTGTCGCACTTGGCGTGCTCCAGGGAATGTCGATTCCCTATGAGCCTGTCACGCCTCAGCGGTGGAAGAAGGCGATGGGCGTCTCGTCCGACAAGGACCACGCCAGACGTGTCGCTATCGAGCGCTTGCCGCGCGCCGCACAGCAATTCGAGCGCAAGAAAGATGAGGGTAGGGCCGAAGCCGCGCTCATGGCGCTGTGGTGGTTCAACAATGGCAAAGAGTACCGCATGGCACAGGAGGTAGCGTAAATGCCACAGGGGAACATCGTCAAAGTTGATAAGGAAGCTGAGATCGTTGAGCGGGCGCGTGCGCTACGCGAGGCGGACCCGGAAACGTGGACGTGGAGGCGTCTCGGAGCAGAGCTCGGCGTCGGCTATGAATGGCTGAAGCTGCGGATCATTCCCGGCTATCGCGAGCAGAAGAACGCGCGTCGCGCCGTCTACAGGGGTCGGGCCGCATCGCGGCTTAACGAGGAAATCCGCACGCCCGCGGCAACGCACCACAAGACGGAAGCGCGGCCGATCTCGGACGAAGAACTGAAGCGGCGCCGGTCGGTCATGGTCCACGACAATCGCGACCTGACGCAGCGCCTCATGGGCGATCCGCCTTTCGAGCGGTCAGCATTGGCGCAACGCCAGAAGGTCGTCGAACTCCCCGACCCCTTTGTAAGCGTAGGGGACGCCGCACAGAGCGTTGTCGATCGTCTCCGGTCCAAAGTACGGGCGGAGGCGTAATGACCAAGCTGCGCTTCGTCGTCAAAGGCGAGACCAAGAACGGTGCCATCCTGACGCTGCGTCGGTTCAAGAGCCGCGACGAAGCGGAAGACCATCCAGTCACGATGAAATACTGGAAGCGGGTTTGGGTCGAGGAAGACTTTACTCCCCCAGCCCCGCCGCCGCCAACCGATGCCCCGCTTCCTTGGCGAGTAGAGGCAATCAGTAACAAGTTCACATACATCCGCGATGCCGCTGGACGGCGCGTGCTCAGCTTGCATGGCGTAGAAGCGCGACGTTCGCGCATAGAGCAGGTTTTGCGCGAGGCGGGGCTTGTTGCGGAGGCGCCCAAATGACCCGTGAGCGACTTCCAGATCGGCGCAGAAGCGAGAACTTCCGCTTTAAGGTGGGCCGCACCAGCTACCACGCCACCGTTGGCTATTACGAAGACGGGCGGCCCGGCGAGGTCTTCCTGAACTGCGAAAAAGCGGGCACCGACCTCCAGGTCTACATGCGCGACTCCGCAATCGCAGTGTCTATGGCGCTACAAGGCGGGATTCCCATTGAGACCATCGCGCACGCAATGTGCCGGCACGAAGACGGGTCACCCCAAGGCTTGATGGGCCAGTTCCTCGATATGTTTGCGAAAGGGGAGCAGGGGTGAGCGTTCGAACGTGGCCTTTCGGAAAACTGCGGATGTTCGGGTACGAGTTGATCGTGGCTGACCCCCCGTGGGACTTCGAGAACTATTCCGAAGCGGGCACTGGCAAGGGGGCCGACCCTCACTACTCGGTCATGTCGCTTGCCGAAATTAAGGCGCTGCCCGTGGGTGATTTGGCGCGCGGTGACTGCTTGCTTCTCTTGTGGGCGACTGGGTGCATGTTGCCGCTCGCGTTGCAGGTCATGGAATCGTGGGGTTTCACCTACAAATCCGAGATTGTTTGGAGAAAAACGACCGTAAACGGCAAGGTGCGAATCGGCACTGGTTATCGTGTACGCACGATGCATGAGCCGGTGCTTGTCGGCACCATGGGGAACCCCCACCACAAGCCGTTCCCGTCATTGATTGATGGCCTGGCGCGCGAACACTCTCGCAAGCCAGACGAGTTCTACGAAGCAATCGATCGCTGCTGTCCAAGCCTTGGCTTCCGTGCGGACCTGTTTGCCCGCACCCGCAGACCTGGATTCGATTCTTGGGGCGATGAAGTCGGAAAGTTCGATCCCCTCGAAACCAGCAACACGGGGGCCGCAGCATGACCCACGCCCAAGATTGGAGAGAAGCCTGCGAGGTTGTTGCCGGGCAATGGGACGGGCAGGACCGCCCGATGATGGGAATCGCGAAGCGTGTCGCCGCTGAGTTCGGCGTTACCGTTGAGGATCTGCGGGGGGCTAGCCAGGAACACCGGCTTATCGAGCCTCGTGGGAAAGCGTTCTATCAGTGCCGTCACGTCCTCCAGAGACGATACACCGAGATCGGTCGGTTCTTCGGCAACCGGGACAAGTCCGGGGTCCGCCGGGTCATCCACAAATACATGGCCGCACGGTCCAATGGGGAAGGGGACCGCAGTGCTGCGTGAACCGCCTCATAATCTTGAAGCCGAACAAGCGATCCTCGGCGCCATGCTGATTACGAACGACGTGTTCTACCGCGTCTCGGATTGGCTGGACGAGGAACACTTCTACGACCCTGGGCACGCGGAATTATTTGCGGCGATCAAGCGGCTGATCCTGAACCGGCGCCGCGCAACACCGATCTCGCTCAAGACGGACGTGGCCGAGCTCGACTTCGGCGAACTGAAGGGACCGGCATATCTTGGACGGCTCGCAGCGGCCGCACCGCCGCCGCAACTGGCGTGGCAGGACGGCCGTGTGGTCTACGACTTGGCACAACGCCGCCGCCTGATCGAGATAGGCGAGGGGCTTATCGCGGCCGCGATGGACGCACCGGTTGAAACGACCCCGGACACACTGGTCGAGAACACCGAGACCGCGTTGGCGGCTATCGCAGAGAAGGGCAAGGCGTCGGACCACCAGGTAACGATGCTCGAGGCCGCAGCCGATGCGATCGACACCATCGCAGCGGCATACCAGCGCGACGGCAAGATGGCAGGGCAATCGACCGGCCTCCGCGATCTCGACAGTTTGCTTGGTGGGCTCGCCCCGGCGCAGCTCGTGATCCTGGCCGCTAGACCTGCCATGGGCAAGACGGCGCTCGCGACCAACATCGCCTATGAGACAGCCCGCAGGTTCATTGAGACCAAGGAAGAGGACGGTTGCCCGGTCGGGTTCTTCTCCTGCGAGATGTCGGCTCGCGAGGTCATGTTCCGCTTGATCGGAACGGAGATCGGAATCCCCGCCGATCGGCTGCGCCGCGGCGCCATATCGCCCGAGGACTTCAACCGCATCCTTCAGGTCTCCGAGGAAAAGCTGGGCCCGACCCCGCTCTACTTCGACGAGGCCGGCGGCATCAAGATCACCCAGCTTTGCGCCCGGGCTCGCCGGATGAAGCGCCGGCACGGCATCGGTCTCTTGGTCGTGGACTACCTGCAGCTTGTGTCCGGGTCTCAGCGCCGCGACGGCCGCACCCAGGAGATCACCGAAATCAGCAGCCAGCTAAAGGCGCTCGCGAAGGAACTCGAAATCCCCGTCTTGGCACTCAGCCAGTTGAGCCGTGAGTGCGAGAGGCGGGACGACAAGCGGCCCCGGCTTCCTGACTTGCGCGAATCCGGATCGATCGAACAAGACGCCGACGTCGTGATGTTCCTCTACCGCGACGAATACTACATCGCCCAGGCCGAGCCGACCGACAAGAACGCAGCCTCGTATTTCGAGTGGCAGAGCGACATGGAGAAGGCCAAGGCGAAGGCCGAGATTCTTGTGCCGAAACAGCGCCAAGGCCCGACAGGATCAGTCGAGGTCCGGTTCGACGCAAAGCTGACGAAATTCGAAGACCTGGCCGTGCAAGAGCGGCTGACGGAAGGGGTTGTCTAATGGATACGGACGAGAAGATTGCGCTGATCGTGGAGGACTCAATAGCGAACTACCGGCGGGTATTCGGTATGGCGATGTCGAGTGCGGTTGATCTGACCCCTATCGAACGTCTCATGTGCGCAGGCTTTCTCGTGCACAGCCTGCAATGTTCTTTCCCGCCAGTGACGATCGATTTTTGCCTTGGACGCTCGCTCGACGATTGCATTAACGAGGCCAGGAAACTTGCGTGCAGGGTCGTCATCACGCCACAAGTCGAGGTTGGACCATACCGCGCCGATTTCGTCGTCGTGGGCTGCAATGCCGCCGGCAACTACTGCGCCGTGGTCGTTGAATGTGACGGACACGACTATCACGAAAAGACGAAAAAGCAAGCTGCGAACGATAAGAAGCGCGACCGGTTCATGGTGCAGAACGACCTGCATTTACTCCGCTATACCGGCAGCGAAATTTGGCGCGACCCCACCAAATGCGCTTACGAGGTGATCGGGTTTGTTGGTGCCAAAGTGCGCGAGTGGGAGTTCATGCGCGCAGCGAGAGAAGAGGAGAAGCGAGACAGAGCAAGGAATGCCGCCAATGCCGGTAAGCCGTGGCGGAAGGAATATGAATGACTTCCCGACCGTGGATGAAATTCTATCCGTCGGATTGGCAGTCCGACGAGCGGCTTGGCATGTGCAGCCTAGCCGCCCGCGGTATTTGGATGGAGATGCTTGCGTTGATGCATAAAGCCGACCCATACGGCCATCTTCTCGTGAACGGAATGAAGCCGAGTGACGAGCAGTTAGCGGCGCTCGCCAGAGCCTCATGCGACCAGACACGGACCTGCGTCCAAGAACTGGAGCAGCATGGGGTATTCAGCCGAACCCGCAACGGCACGATCTACTCCAGGCGGATGACCAAGGACGAGAAGAAGCGTAAGGACGGCGTTAAGGCAGCAACAGAAGGTGAGTTGGAAGGTAGTAGAAGGAATAAGCAACACGCTAAAAACAAATGGAAAAAAGAACCACCCCCTAGGGTGGTCGATAGGGTGGAGGAACAGCCACCCCTTATCCCAGAGGCCAGAGGCCAGAGATATTCCGAACCTAACGGTTCGGCGCCGCCGAGGTCGGCGCACCAAGCCCTGACGGACACGGTTTGGCGTGAGTGTCCTGCCAAGCTCGTGGCGCTTGGGATGCCTGAGCCAAGGGCGCGAAGTCAGATCGGTAAATGGCTCAAGGACCACAAGCCGGAAGAGGTGTTGCGTGCCGTCGAGCAGGCTGAGCGCGTCGGCACAAAGGACCCCGTGCCCTACATCACGGCCTTGTTGAAGCCGAAGGCTGACAGGCCGTGGCGCCGCACCGACGACGGCGGCTATGCGGTGAGGCCGGGGACGGCAGATTTCGAACGGCTGAAGGCGCACGCCAACAGGCACGATCGGCGCCGATACTACGATTTCGTGGCAGCGGAGAAGAGCGGCGATGAGGTTGTCGTGGCGGAGATCTATCCGAAATGAGGAAACGATGACCGATCAAACCGAAACGGACGACCCCATACTTCTCGAGCGGGATGCGTGGGCGATGGTGTGGTCGCCGGACGAGGGCTGGCGATTGTTGATGCCGGCAACCGTGGCAGAGGCGCCCGATGAGGCACTGGCGCTGCTGGGTGCGTTCTTCCGGCTGGCGGAGGACGCGGCGTTCCGGGACGAGTGTGCCGAGCACGCGCTCGAGGAACACGATTGCGACAACGGCGACACGGTGCACTAGCGAGGAACGAGTATGGCGAAGCGTAGGAAAAACTCGAAGCCGCGGAAGCAGTACCGGCCGGGCGTCCAGCCGCTGCCGGGACCGCTGGCCGCGCAACAGGCCGAAGCGAGGGAGGCGCGTTTCCGGGAGACGGCGACGCCTGAGCGGCTGCGCAAAGCCGGCCGCGACGTGCGAACCGGCCAGGACGGCGTGGTGCGGTTGTCGGACGCCCCGCTCGACAGCTTGCGCGGCACCGGCGCTATCACGCTCGATCAGTTCGAGGCGGGGGACCGCTATCGCGAGGACTGTTGGAACGCGGGGCTGCTCAAGAGCCCGGTTGTGAATTTCAACGCGACCGGTTCGGGGTTCGCGGGCAAGGTGCCGGGGTTCCTGTCGTCCGAGCCACGGGCTAAGGCGATGGATCGTGTGAACGCGGCGAACGCGGCGCTCGGCCTCGGGCTGCGGGACGTCGTGCAGGTTGTGACGCTCGCGGTTGCCGGTGAGAAGGTCAAGGATCTCGGGATGAAGCTGTTCGGCCGCCGGAACGCGAACGAGGCGGGTGCGGCCCTGATCGAGGTCTTGCGGATTGGGCTCGATCGGCTCGCCGCGCACTATGCGCCGCCATCGCGTCCGCGCATCGTGTCGCGCGGAGAACGGGCCGAGGTCGACGAGGCCGAGTGGCGGAAAAATGGAACGGAGTGAAAAAAGTGCTTGACCCCACCATGGCGGCAAGGGTATGTATTTCACCAAGATTGCAGAATTACGCCCCGGCCGGAGAAATCCGCGACCGGGTTTTTTGTTGCCCGAGCCTAGGAGCCGCAATGCTTCGCGCCGAACGCAACGCGATATTGCTCAAGAACAACCACGCAGCAAAGGCGGGCCCTGTATTTCGGGACGCGGTACTTGCTGCACGGGATGCGGTAGGGCCGGACGCGATCGACGATGACCTGATGGTCTGGACGATGCGGCTGGTCGAGGAACGGGACGGGTTTAGGCCGAGGCGGGCCTGAAAAACAAATCAACGGAAATCAAAGGAAATCAGATGGCGCAGCGAGGCGGCAAGCGCCCCGGTGCAGGGCGTAAAAAGGGGTCGGTCAACAAGACGACCAAGGCTGAGCGTGCGGCTATTGCCGCGAGTGGACTGACGCCGCGGGAGTACCTCCTGTCGGTCATGCGCGATGAAAACAACTCGCAGGCTGTCCGCGTCGATGCCGCCTACAAGGTCGCCCCGTACTGCCATTCGAAGCTGGCGAGCATCGAGCACACCGGCAAAGACGGCGGCCCGATAGAGGTGGCGGAAGTTGCATGGACCATTGCTGATCCTGAAACCGCAGATCCCGAGGGTGTTCAGCCCGCTTCTGAAGCCTAGGCGCTTCAAGGGGGCCAAAGGCGGCCGAGGCAGCGGCAAATCGCATTTCTTCGCAACGCTAGCCGTTATGGAAGCGGTGAGAAGTCACCAGCGCATCGTGTGTGCCCGTGAGGTGCAGAACTCCATAGCGGATTCGGTGAAGCAGCTCATCGAGGACAAGATCGAGTTCTTCGGTCTTCGGGGCGCGTTCAAGGTCACGGATACGGAGATCGTTTATCCGGCCAACGACTCTCTGTTCGTCTTCAAGGGCCTTCGGAAGCATACGGTTTCGACGGTCAAGTCGATGGAAGGCTTTACGCGGCTGTGGATGGAAGAGGCCCATTCGATCAGCCAGAAGTCTCTCGATGTGGCTATTCCGACGTTTCGCGTTCCCGGCTCGGAAGTTTGGGCATCGTGGAACCCTGAGACCGAGAAAGACCCGGTAGAGAAGCTATTCCGGGAAGGCGAGGACGACGACAACTTCGTCTGCATCGAGGCGAATTATTGGGATAACCCGTGGTTCGCTGATCCGCTCAAGTCGGACATGGAGCGCGACAAGCGGCGCGATCCTGACAAATACGCGCACGTCTGGTGCGGTCAATATGCGCGGTCGAGCGAAGCGCGTGTATTCAGCAATTGGAAGGTCGAAGAGTTCGAGACGCCAGACGACGCGACGTTCTATTTCGGCGCGGACTGGGGTTTCTCGATTGACCCAACGGTTTTGATTCGGGTTCACCTCAAAGGGCGAACGCTGTTCGTAGACCGTGAGGCTTACAAGGTCGGGTGCCCGATCGATAGAACGCCGGACCTGTTCGACAAGATAGACCCTGACAAGCCGGGCATGGCCCGCAATTGGACGATACGCGCTGATAGCGCCCGTCCAGAGACAATCGATTACATGCGCCGGCACGGCTATCCGAAGATCACGAAGTCGATCAAGGGCGCCGGGTCCGTAATGGACGGCATCGAGTTCCTGAAAAGCCAGGACATCGTGGTCCATCCGCGCTGCGAGAAGACGATCAACGAACTGTCCATGTACTCGTGGAAGACGGACCCGCTGACAAACGAGGTCATTCCGGTCCTGGAGGACAAGGACAACCACGTCATTGACGCGCTGCGGTACGCCCTTGAGGGCGTGCGCAGACAGCCTGCCGCCCCTGTCTTCGGCACATACGGGAACTACGCATGAGCACGACAGAACTAGGGCCGAACAATCGCTCAGGCGATTACGACATTATGGAGCCGTATTGGCGCATGGTGTCGGACATCGTTGCCGGCGCCAAGGCCATGCGTGCTGCGAAGAGCGGGGCGGATAACCCGTATCTACCGAAGTTTCCGAACGAAAGCGACGCTGATTACGCCTACCGAGTAGCTAACGCGAAGTTTACCAACATCTATCGCGACATCATCGAGACCTTGGCCGCAAAGCCCTTCACGAAGGAAGTGGCGCTAGCCGAAGACGCCCCGGACGATTTCAAGAAGATCGCGGAGGACATCGACGGGGCGGGGAATCACCTGCACACCTTTGCGGGCCGGTCGTTCTTTGCCGGAATCAACAACGCCGTCGACTGGATCATGGTCGACTACGTGAAGATGCGACCCGGCACGACATTGGCCGACGAGCGTAGCATGAACGCGCGCCCCTATTGGGTCCATGTCGAGGCCCCGCGCGTCCTGGCGGTCTACTCCGCCCGTATCGGGGCGAAGGAAGAACTGGTTCACGTCCGCATTGCAGAGACGGGCAAGGCCCGTGACGGGTACGGCGAGACGATCACGAATCGCGTGCGGGTCTACAACCGGGAGCCGATCGTCGATACGGACGGCGCGGTGATCAATTACGCCCCGGCGACGTTCGAAGTTTACGAGCAGAAGACATCGTCTGCGAGTTCCGGCGCGAAGACGTCGAGTTGGGATCTGGTCGACCAAGGCCCGATCTCCATCGGCGTCATTCCGATGGTGCCGTTTATCGCCGGTCGCCGCATTGAAGGGACGTGGCAATTCGTGCCGCCCATGCAGGACGCGGCCTACCTACAGATCGAACACTTCCAGCAGGAAACGAACCTCAAGTCCATCAAGGAGCAGGCGTGCTTCCCGATGCTGGCCGGCAACGGCGTTGCTCCTGTTCTTGAGGACGGGAAAGCCAAGGCCGTGCCGATCGGCCCGAAGTCCGTGCTGTACGCCCCGCCGAACGGTGAAGGCGAGCACGGAGAGTGGCAGTTCATCGAGCCGAACGCTGAATCCCTTAAGTTCCTGGCCGCCGACGTTGAAGCCACAGAACAGCAGCTTCGCGAACTCGGGCGCCAGCCGCTGACGGCTAAGACAGGGAACATCACGGTCACGACCGCGGCATTTGCCGGTGACAAGGCGAACTCGGTTATCCAGGCATGGGCGCTGAACCTGAAAGACGCGCTGGAGAATGCGTGGGCATTGACGGCCAAGTGGCTGGGACAATCGGAAGGCCCGACAGTCGTTGTCGACACGGACTTCGATGTCGGCTTGTCCGACGAGAAAGACCCAGACAATCTGCTGAAGATGCGCGAGCGCGGTGACCTGTCGGGGCAGACGCTGGGCGAGGAGTTCAAGCGCCGCGGCATCCTATCGGTTGAGTGGGATTACGACGAAGAAGTTAAGCGCATCACCGAGGAAATCCCCGGTGAGCCGAACGAAGCGGACGGCCCGCCGATGGAAGACGCCGCGTAATGCGATCCGTCTTTATCGGGTTCGACCCGCGCGAGGCGGATGCGTTTGCTGTTGCGCGGCACTCGCTTGTGCGGAACGCATCGTGCGATGTTGCGGTGCGTGGGCTTGTGCTGTCCGATTTGCGGGCCCGTGGGCTCTACACGCGGCCAACGGAGTACCGTGACGGCAAGCTCTGGGACGTTATCTCAGGTGCGCCGATGAGCACCGAATTTGCGTGCTCGCGGTTCCTGGTGCCGTATCTGGCCGGAAGCGGATGGGCGTTGTTCACGGACGCGGACATGCTGTTCCGTTCGGATGTTGAGGAACTGTTCGAGCAGGCAGACCCGTCCAAGGCTGTGATGGTCGTCAAGCACGATCACCGGCCGGACGAAGGCGTGAAGATGGACGGGCAGGTTCAGACCCGGTACGCCAGAAAAAATTGGAGTTCAGTTTGCCTGTGGAATGTGGATCATCCGTCTAATCGTGGGTTGACGCTAGAGCTTATCAATGGGGTTCCCGGTCGGGACTTGCATCGGTTCTGCTGGCTCGAAGGCGAACATATCGGAGAATTGGAGCCGTCCTGGAACTGGCTGGCCGGTCACTCTGATCCTGCGATCGAGCCCAACATCGTGCATTTCACGGACGGGGTGCCGTCTATGACCGGGTACGAAGACACACCCTACGCCGACGAATGGCGGCTTGAACTGGAACGGTGGGCCGCGTGAGATTTCTGGTCGTCTCGACGTTCAACCGCAAGGGGCTCGACCTCTACGGGCGCCGGATGATTTCGACCTTCGAGGATAACTGGCCGGACGCCGTCGATCTTGCGATCTACGCGGAAGGCTGGGGCCATGCGGTAGAACGAGGCGCGGTAATCGACCTGGAAACGGTGTCGCCGTGGCTATCGGAATTCAAGCGCCGGCACGCGGACAAGCCGACGCAGAACTACCGTATGGATGCGGTCCGGTTCGCGCACAAGGTTGCTGCGGTTTGCCATGCCGCGAAAGTACCACACCCGGACGTGCTGATCTGGGTAGACGGTGACGTGCTGACGCACTCCCCGGTCACGATGAAGGACCTTGAAGACCTAGCCCCGAAGGGCGATGAATGGATTGCTTGGCTCGACCGGGCGACGATGTACCCGGAGACGGGTTTCTATATGCTGAACTGCAATCATCAACGGCACGAGGAAATGATCGGCCGTTTCGAGGCGATGTATGCCGACGATGGGCTGTTCAGCCTGCCGGAATGGCATGACAGCTTCGTGCTCGAGCAGGTCGTGAAGGAAGCCGGGGTCGGAATGAAGTCGCTGTCCGGCGAGGGCAGGGATACGACGCACCCGATGGTCAACGGCCTGTTGGGACAGTGGTTCGACCACGCCAAGGGCAACCGCAAGAAACACGGGCGGTCCCCGAAGCGAGACTTGGTTCGACCTCGCCCGGAGCAACACTGGCAATGAGGTATCAAGAGACCTGGATCGGCGGGCCTACCGGCGAGCCGTTCCAACGGGAATGCGCGTCACGATATGCGCCGATCCATGCCGAGCTCGAACGCTACAGCCGACCCTTCACGGTCTTCGATTTCGGCGCAAATCTCGGGTATTTCTCGTTTCGGATCGCGTCAGACTTCCCGCATGCGACCGTGGTCGCGGTCGACAACCGGGCCGAACTGCCGAAACTGGCCAAGGCGAACGGGCTGCAGAACGTCGTTGTCCTGTCCCGGCGCATGACCGGCGCGGATTTGGCCAAGCTGGCGCAGTGCGAGGTCTTCGACGTCGTGCTGGCCCTGAACGTGCTTCACCACATGCCGGATTGGCGGGTCGCGCTGGACGCATTCAAGGATATGGCGCGGGCGATCATCGTTGAGACGCCAGGCCCCGGCGACAAAGGGGCGCTGGAGCGCGGCAACCACAAGGATATTCAGGACGCAGTGAAAAGCGGCATTGAGGTCAGACGTACCGGCTCGCATGTCACAGCCGGTGCCGAGCGGATCATGTACCGGGTCGACGGAACGGATCGCAAGACGATTGCGATGCAAACCGTAGACGCGCCCGAGCGCGGCGCACCGGAGGTACGGGCGCAGGTGACGCTATCGGATAGCGAGGCGCGCATTTGGTTCGCCCGCGGCGAGGAACGCCCGTTCGTTCCTGGCATCAATCTTTGGAACGCGGTCAAGCTCGGAATGGCATGGCCTACAGACGCCCAGGAGCGCGTCAGGACAGAGGTTTCCCGGCTTGGCAACGGCGGGCGCTGGCACGACGATTTGCGCCCCTGGAACTTTGTATTAGCCGGGAATAGGGCCGTCGCGATCGACATCGGTAACAAGCACTGGCGTAAGGAGCCTGAGCCTGGAGGCTTGGACAAATGCCTTCAGTTGATGGGCTGAGACGCTGCCTCGTTCTTGGATCGGCGCAATGCCTCTGGGACGACATCGAGGCGGCGTTGCAGGTCGGTGAATACGACGCGGTTATAGCCGCGAAACAGGCCGGCATTGTCTGGCCCGGTGAACTTTATGCCTGGGTGACGCTTCACCCGGAATGGATGGACGACTACCGGGCGGAGCGCTCGGCGCACGGATACCCTGTAGCACAGCGGATCGTGGCCCATGAGAAGGGCAAGGGCGTCGACGTCGTTGTGGCGCATAGGTGGCCCGGCGCGTCCCGTTGTCCATCGTCTGGCGGCGTGGCGGTCAAGTACGCGCTCGAGGACGGGTTCGGCAAGATCGTCATGTGCGGGATTCCGATGGATATGCGCATGGGCCGCATCGACGGCCGGGAAGGCTGGCCGTCCGCGCAACGCTATCTGCGGCGGTTCGAGGAAGCGCTGCCCTACATGCAGGACAAGGTCCGCTCGATGAGCGGGCGCACTAAGGATTTGCTGGGGCCGCCGACCCCTGAATGGCTGCTGGGACAGTAGCCGCATCGGCAATGAGCGGCCCGCGTCATGCGGGCTTTTTCGTGGGCGGGACGCCCGATCAAATCCGGGATGGATGAAATGGCACTGAAAGCGGTTATTGAGAAGCTTGAAGACGTGAGTGAGGGCCTTCGTGAAGAGTACCGGCCGGGAACGGCCGACGAAGGCAAGGAAGGCAAGTTCGTGCTCAACGTGGAGTCCGTCGAAGGGTACGCCCTTGAGGATGTAAACGGGCTCAAGACGGCGCTCGGCAAGGAGCGCACACAACGGGAGAAGCTTGAACGAGACGTGGTCAAGTTCAAGGATCTCGACCCCGACAAGGCGCGCGCTGCGCTCGAAGAACTGGAAGAACTCAAGAAGATCGACCCCAACAAGGAAGCCGACAAGATCGCCAACTCGAAGTTCGAAGCGGCGAAGGCACAGTTGTTGGAAAAGCACAACGGCGAGATCGCGTCTCGGGATGAGCGCATCGGGCATCTGGCCGGCACGGTTCAGCAGCTTCTCGTCGACCAGGTGGCGACGGCGGCGCTCGCCGAAGCTAAAGGGGCGGTTGACCTCCTTTTGCCGCACGTTCAGCGCCACACCCGCGTCAAGGAAACGGACGGTAAGTTCGTTGTTGAGGTGGTCGACGGTGAGGGCAATGCCCGCATCGCTGACTCCAAGGGCACGCCGATGGGCATCAAGGACCTGATTTCCGAAATGAAGGCGTCCGACACGTTCGGCCGGGCGTTTGATGCTTCCGGCCAATCCGGTAGCGGGATGCAGGGCAGCGCGGGCGGCCCCGGCGCAGGCCCGCAAAAAGGCAGCTTTGGCGGCAGCCCGGAAGAGCGCCGCGACGCGATCAAATCGAAATTCCCGGAACTCTCACAGGCCGGGTAGCAAAAGGATTTCCGCTGTCTCGGGACGAGAGGCGGATGAAAAGGGCGGGACGCCCTAACGGAAAAACCCGAGACAGTCGAAAGGAAACCAAACCATGTCTCTTTCCCAGATGCAGGTGTTTAACAAGTATTTTATGCCTGCGACGATCGAAACTCTCGCCCAGATGGTCGAGAAGTTCAACGCCGCGTCGGGTGGTGCGATCCGCCTCACCACGGCCGGTTTCGAGGGCGACTTCATGCAGGAGTCGTTCTTTGCCGCGATCCACTCGGCCCAGCGCCGCGTTGACCGCTACGCAACGAACGAGACCCAGGCATCGACCGATCTGACCCAGCTCAAGCATTCGAGCGTCAAGATCGCCGGTGGCTTTGGTCCGATCCGCTACGAGCCGTCGCAGATGACGTGGCTCAATAAGCCGACCGCCGAGGGCGTCGAGGTTGCCTCTCGCAACTTTGCCGAGGCTCTGCTTCAGGATCAGCTCAACACGGCTATTCTGTGCCTCGTAACGGCGGTCGAAAATCAGGCCACTGCGAAGTACGACGCATCGGCCGTGTCTCCCGCAGAGGGGATCAGCTACAAGAACATCAACAAGGCGCACGCCAAGTTCGGTGACCACTCGGCCTCCCTGGTCGCGCAGGTCATGACGGGCTCGGTGTTCCACAAGCTGATCGGCCAGAACATCGTCAATTCGACCCGCCTGTTTACGGCCGGCAACGTCAACGTCGTTGACATTCTCGGCAAGGTGGTCGTGGTGACGGATGCTCCGGCTCTGTACGAGGCGGGCTCCCCGACCAGCTACGAGAAGGTTCTGTCTCTGGCTGAGGGTGCCGCGACGGTGTTCGATGGTGGCGACGTGATCACCAACATCGAGACCTCCAACGGCAAGGAACGCATCGAGACCACGATGCAGGTCGACTATACGTTCGGTCTGTCCCTCAAGGGTTACACCTGGGACGAGGCCAACGGCGGCAAGTCGCCCGACGATTCCGATCTCGCTACCGCGGACTATTGGGACAAGGTGGCGACGAACATCAAGCATACCGCTGGTGTTCTGACGATCGGTGACGCATCGGTCGACTAAGGATGATTGAGGGGCGGGTCTTCGGGCCCGCCTCTTTCTATTTGACGTTCAACGGAGAGCACATCGATGCAGCCGAAAGACACGGTGATCTACACCGCCCAGAAAAGCGGTCTAAAGAAAGGCCCGCGCTACGCGAACCCTCGCTTCTTCGACGGGAAGCCCAAGCGCGGCGTTAAGAAGGTGGTCGTCGTGGGCGACTGGCCCGCTGTGGTCGATGCCTATGAGGCGGCTGGTGTTGAGGTCGTGACGGAAGAGACGCCGCGCCCGAAGACGTTCACCGAAGCACGTGTCGAGAAGTCGGGCCGCGATGTTGTCGAGATCCCCGACGATTGGCAAGAGATGTCCTGGCAGGACAAGCGCAAGCTTGCGGCCCAGCTTTCTGACGTGCCGGTGATCAACAGCGCGGGCGCCGATGCGGCGATCATGGCAGAGCTTGACCGGCGCGCTTAAGAGTTTTTCCCGCAACGCCAACGCGAGGTATCCAAGATGGCGAACACTGAAAAGGAACACGCGGTCCTGACGCTCAAGCACGCTGGCGAATGGTCGCCGGAAGGCCGCAAGGACGTTGCGAACTGGCTCCGCGAGCAAGCCGCTTCTCTTGAGCAAGAGGGCGACACCTACGCGAGCCGGTATCGCGCGCGGTATTTGAGCTAGGACGAACCTATGGCGCTCGAAGTCGAGGATGGAACTGGAAAGAGCAACGCGGACGCATTTGACGCGCTCGCGAACGTCAAGACGTATTGGGACGCCAAGGGCACGGATTATTCGTCCTATGACGACGATGCGATCGAGCAGGCCATTCGCCGGTCAACATCGATCCTGAGCAATTCTTACACCTGGAAAGGCACGCGGGTTAACGGCAGGGACCAGGCTTTGGCCTGGCCGCGATATGGTGTCGAGGACTCCGAAGGATGGTATGTACCGGCCACGGAAGTCCCCAAAGAGGTCAAAGAGGCCACGGCGGAAATCGCCCTGCGTGAACTTGTCTCGCCCGGTTCAATGACGCCTGACGTGACACTTTCCGATAAGGTGAAGCGCGAGAAGGTCGGGTCGCTCGAAGTCGAGTATGCCAATGCGCAAACAGGGGCTGAGGCGAGCCGTCCGGTTCTCCTAATCGTTCGCGACTTGATCGGCGGGCTTCTAGATGGCGGCTCTGGTTCGTCCATTGTAGGCCGTGCGGAGCGGGCGTAATGGCGACGTTCGACTATGCCAAATCGGAGGCAACGGCCCAACGGCTTATCGCCAAATTCGGTCAAGCCGGCGCGATCCGCAGGGTAACGGGGTCGAACGATCCCGGCACGCCTTGGGACCCGAGCGACGACACGGAAACGACCACGGATTACGACTGCACGCTGGTCGTGCTCGAATACGGCAAGATGGAAGTGGACGGAACGCTGATCCTGGCGACCGATCGCAAGGTGCTTGTGAGTACCGCAGGCATGACCGTTGAGCCTCTTGTGTCCGACAAGCTGGTCATCGGCTCTGACGTCTACGAGATCGTGACCGTGAAGCCTCTAAATCCGGGCGGGACGGTGCTGCTTTGGGAAGTGCAGGCGAGGGCGTGATCGGCTATACTCTTGGCATGAGCGACGAACCAGAGTGGAAGCCTATCGATCTGTCGGAAAAGCCGCTGCCCAAGAGCATCCGGGTAGAGGTTCCGGCTCCGTTCGACCGTCTTGCGCCCGGTATGAAGTACGTTATCGCCGACGACGGCAGCGCGCGGCCGGTCGAGAACTTCGAGGGCGCGGGCAGTGGCCGCCAGATCATTGTTGGCGAGCGCACAGGCGACCGCCGGTAGTTTCCGCTGTGTCATTGGCAGCGATTATGGCACTCAACCTCTAGTCAGAAGCACGACGGACTCCGGGGCAGTACCGGACAGGTCCACCACGAACCGATGGCCTTTGGCCACCTCGTCAACAACGCCCCCCGTCGTGCCGAACGGCCGGGGTCGTCGGTTCTTGATGGGCCTGAAACAGGATCGACGGCGTGAGGACGATTAAAGCTGTGCTCGGCCTGACCTACCGCAACGGGTCAAACCTTGGAACTGCGAACGACAATCGCAATCCCGCCGAGGCCATGCCGCTCGCGGCGTAGCTGAAGCGCGGTCAGACGGCACCGGGCAACAGAAGCCGTCACCTATTTCTGGAGGTCGGAATGCTCGATTGGGCCGCAAGGTGTGTGTTCGGCTTCGGTTTTGCCCTGTCTCTTATCGCGGTGGCAGCGGTTATCCTGAAAGGCCATGAACTCGCCGTTCAGAAGCCGAAATGTGTGATCGGGCCTCCGTCTTGGTTTTATTGCTACGCAGCCGAGGCGACTGATGCACGACCTTAAGCAATGCCTGCTCACCACTGTTTTCCGTTTTGGGCATTGGTGGCGCGGGACGTGCCCGCACGGTCGCGGGTGTCCGCCTCGGTTTATTGACGTGGTGACGATGCGCGAAGGCGGGAGCGCGGGAGGCGGCTGCTAGGCAATGGCCCGTCCATCCGCCCGCTATATCGAGGAACTGGTTGCAAAATGGCAACCGAAACTAGCCAAAGCGTTTCTTGAGGCGTTCGCGAAGATCCGCAACAGGGTCAAGAAGGCAGTGCTGGTCCGCCTTATCGAGCGTGGCGACATTCAGGGGGCTATTCTAGCTGTTGGGCTGAACCCGGCAGCACTCAACGAATTTTCGATGGTGCACGCCCAAGCCTACGCAGAGAGCGGGGAGGCTACAGCGGAACATGTGCCGGCCAGTCCCGACGGCAATAGCCCGTTTCCGTTTTTGTTTGCGCTTCAAGCGGCGCGTTCCGTTGCGGTGTTGCGCGAGCGGTATGTGAACTTGCAGCAGCAGGTGTTCGATAGCGCCGCGCTCGCGGTTCGGGACGCCATAGTAGACGGGCTAGATTCCGGCACAAGCCCAGGGCAGATTGCGGATCGGCTCATTGGTTACGTCGACCGCACGACGAGAACTCGCGTCGGAGGGATTGTGGGGCTCGGTCAGGGCCATGCTAAATGGGTAGCGTCTTACGCCAACGATCTTGCTTCAGACGATCCAGCGATTTTGAAACGGCTTCTGGATAGGGGTCTGAGAGATAAACGGTTCGACCCGGTAATCTTGCGGGCCATTGCTGACGGGAAGGTACTGACGGCGGCGATCCAGTCACGGGCCCGAACGGCCTACGTCAGTAAGATGCTGTTCGAGAACGCGCGGTTTGTAGCTGGCCGGGAAGCTTGGAGGCTTATCGCAGCGGCGCAAGAAGAGGCGTGGCAGCAGGCAATCGACAGCAACACGGTGCGGCAGGACCAGATCGTTCGGTTCTGGATGACCCGCAGAGACGAGCGGGTCCGCCGGACGCATCGGCTGATCCCTGGAATGAACGCGGACGGTCGTGGTTGGCGGGAGCCCTTCCAGACACCCTCCGGGCCTTCGATGCACGCCCCACACGATTTTGACCCGATGTGCCGGTGCTTTGAACGGATAGAGGTCGTCAAGCCAAAGGTCTAGCGCTTCAGCTTCACGCCGGGTTCCCCGCCGTTGGTGAAATCGACGCCTGCCCCCGTAATGGCGGCACAAATGTCCACGAGTGTCCGGTTGTGCGGAGATCGCGCGCCGCGCTCAAAGTCCGCGATGGTCTTTTTTGCCACGCCGGACGCCTCTTCCAGGTCCATTTGGGACCATCCAAGGAGTGCCCGAGCGGCTCTGACCTGCGCCGGAATAACATTTTTTGGGTCAAATGACATTTTTAGGGTTGTATCCTCTTTAGTGTGACCTTACATTAATAGGGTAACACAGAGGGAGCAACCCAAATGAACGTCACCAAGTCACATATTATGAAGCGGGCGTGGCAACTGGCACGGTGGAACCGTGGTTGCATGGGCAACAGCCCTCGCAAGGAGTTCGGAAAGTGGCTGTCCCACGCCTGGAAAGAGGCCAAGGAAGACCGCACCGAGAACTGGACGTTTCTGAGCGCCGAGCGTGAGATCAAGGCACTTGGTCTGGCTCTGACCTGCATCGAGAACAAGGACTATTGCCGCCCAAGCGATTACATCGAGGCAGCGGCGCTGAAGGCCCGGATTGATGTCATCAAATATGCGGGAGGCGTCCATGCTTAGCCTCCCCGAAGATGAAAACAGAGTCGCTGACGCCAACGGCTGGTATCCGATCGACACGGCCCCGAAAGACGGCTCGTGGGTGTGGGTGACAGAAGACAGCGGGACGTGGATGGACATGGTTCGGTGGCGTAACGGCCATTGGTCAAACTTCCAGATGTCCGTGTTCCACGACGCCTCTCATTGGAGGCCGTTGCCGCAGCCTCCGATCACAGAGAGCCGAGAGAATGCCAGGGAACTTTTCAGCGGTCGTAGGTAAGTGGGCGGCTGACGCAGACGACGCTATCGAAGACATTCTGAGGGAGTCCACGCGCCGGGTCGTTGAGGTAATGCAAAAGCCGCGCAGTGAAGGCGGGGACATGGCGATCCTAACCGGGTTCTTGCAGGACTCTCTCAGGGTGTCGAAAACTGTGATGCCGGTCATGAACCGGCAGGGTCAAAAGTACACCGGCAAACAGATCTACTTTTACGACGAGCGCCCAATCGAGGCAGTTATCGCCACGATGGTCCCCGGTGAGACCCTGTACATCGGCTACACCGCGACTTACGCGTGGGACGTGAATTATCGCTTCGAATACTTGTTCGTTGATCTCGCCGCGCAGCAATGGCCTCAGATCGTGAAGGCCGTCGAGTCCGAAGTGATCCAGAAGCGCGGCCTCCGCTAGACCACAACACCCTAATCCGTGAGCTTTGGCATTGTCGGGGAGTGCCTATTCAACGTGTTTCCACGATTGTCGGTTGATGACTTTTTGAACAACCGAGTGTGTGACGCCGTATAGGTGGGCAATCGCCCGGTGGGGCATTGCTCCATTTATGGAGCGTATTTGTCTCACGTCGTCTTCTGAGAGTTTTGCGTGAACGCTGTCTTCGCCGACTACGCGATGTCCGTGCAAATCGATTTCCGCCAAGTTCTCTAACCTTGTCGCCCAGCGTAAGTGCTTTGGGTTCACGCAGCCTTGTGAACCGTTTCCGCACGAGTGCGCTGCCTCGTGTTGGGGCGTGGGCGGCTCGCCATGAGCCAGGATGCACATGTGACGCGATGCCTTGCCGCTCTTACCGCGAAAGACCATGTAGCCCCAGCCGTCAGGTGTTCGGAAGAATGGCCAGATCAGACAGTCATCGCCGTCATAAGTCTTGTGTTCGTGCAACCATTTTAGGCGCTTGCTCCAGGACGGGGCCTTCCCGAGCGGGTCGCCGTGGACGCGCCACCGGCGATAGTGCGCAGAACACCACTCACGTCCTTGTCGGGGCTTATTGCAGTCTGGGATCGCACATAGTTTCTGGCGGGGCATCGCGTCTCCAAATTTGTGGGGCCTCGCATGGCTAATATCGAGGCCAAGATCATCAACGGGCTGCTCACGCATTTCGGCGCGATCAGCCTCCCCGCGGGCGTGACTGTAGCCTATCCGAATATCAATTTCGACCCTGACGGAAGCCCTTATGTCCGGCTGACGATCGCCAAGAACCAGCCCGTCAACCATCACATCGGCGGCGGGAAAGAGCCCGAGCGGGTCGGGATATTCATGGCGGTTGTCTGCTGGCCGGTAGGGGCCGGGATCGTAGCGCCGTCCGAACTCGCCGGCACGATCCGGGACCATTTCAAGTTCAACACGCAGATCAATTACGACGGGATCCGCATCTGGATCACCGAGGAACCACGCGTAGCTGGCGACGACCAGGGGCCGGTCTACTGCGAAATACCAGTGGTAATCCCCTGGCGCTGTCTACCCTAAAGGAGAACTCCAATGGCAGACCTTTATCCCGTCGCGGGATCGAAGATTTATATCGGCGGCGTCAAGGCCCGCCAATCGACTGACTTTGTTGCCGGTGACTTTGCCGGTGAGTCCTGGGCCGAGATTGACGGATGGTCGCAATGCGGCGCCGTCGGCGATGTCGCCGAGCTTATCACGGAGCAGCTTATCAACACGAGCCGCGACGTGAAGCAGAAGGGCACGTCGAACGCGGGCTCGATGCAGAACGTGTTCGTCAAGGTCGCATCCGACCCCGGACAGGCTGCGTTCCTTGCGGCGGCTGCGCCGGCCAACAAGAGCAACTACGCCTTCAAGATCGAATGGGCGTCCGGTGAGACTTGGTACTTCATCGCCCTGGCCATGACCTCGCAGCGTGCGGGCGGCGGCGCCAACACGATCGACAAGATCAACGCCACGGTCGAACTCAATTCCAACATTGTTGAGGACGCCGCGTAGCGGGTCGCAACTCTCCCCAGGAGGACTGAAACATGACGGACGTTTCGATTACGCCGGCCAACGTGCTGGCATCTGGCGATGCGCGGGTTAGCCACGGCCACAAGGCCGGGGGCACGATCACCGCCGGCATGGCACTCTACAAGGAAGCCTCGACCGGCAAATACAAGGCCGCCGACGCCGACAGCGGCACGGAAGAGGTCAAGAACGCCAGTGCCATCGCCTTGAATGGTGCGAGCGACGGACAGCCGTTGTCCATTCTCACCAAGGGCAAGATTACCATTGGCGGCACGGTTGTCGCGGGAACTGTCTATGCGCTGTCGGCAGCCAATCCCGGAGGCATCGCGCCTCTATCCGACATCACGACCGATGACGACGTGATCATTGTCGGCGTGGCCACCACCGCGGCAATCATCGACGTCGACTTCAATAACACAGGCGTCACGCTGTAATGGACATTCGAAGCTTCAAGCGTGATACGGAGGCCGTTGAATCCGGCCAGTGGGTCGAAGACATCCCGCAGATGGGCGGTCTTCGGCTTAAAGTGCGCGGCCTCGGGTCCAAGACGTATCAAGCTGCGTTCGCGCGCCTGAGCCGGGCCGTTCCGAAGGCAGAGCGTCAACGCGACGGCACGTTTGTTCCCGAGACTGTGATCCGTATCATGGGTCAGGCGGCGCACGAGGCCGTCCTGCTCGATTGGGACGGCATCACGGAAGGCGACGGCGGCGAGGCCGTTCCTTACGATAAGGACCGCGCCTATACGATGCTGACCGACCCGGAGTGGCGGCCGTTCCTGGACGCCGTGATCTGGGCGGCGCAGGTCGTCGACAATGAAAGCAGCGGGCCTCGGGAGGAACTGGTAAAAAACTCAGTACCGCCGTCCGCTGGCACCTCGAAGAAAGCGGCGGCGGAGTAGCGCCGGACCTCCTACCTGGAGCCGACATTTTCCTAGAAGCGTTCTGGGAACTCTCGACCGATCGTCAGGTCGGCTGGGGAGCCGGTCCAGTGCCGTACAGCGCCATAGTGGGCTATGCGGCATGGAACGGGCTTTCAAGCGCTGACGACTTTGAGTGCCTTCTACAGTGCGTCCGTGCCATGGATGCGGTCTACCTTGAGATCGTGAACGACCCGGACAAGGAAGAACGGGACGTGGTTCACGACGAACCGTTGACCCCGGCGATGCTCAAGGCTGGGCTGGGGCGGGTTTAGCGCGGCTCTTTAGGCACACCCGGTAGGCCGCAAGAGCCACCTTGAACTTGGTTTGTAGATCAAGGTCGAGGGTCAGGCAGGCGCGCTCTTTTGCGGCCGCCGGAATGCCTCCTAGGTCTTGGCGTGCGGACTCGGCCTCGGCTTGTTTCAAGATCTGGTCCGCGCCAACGGTGGCTTCGTCAACCGGCGTACCGGCGGCCATGAGCAGCGACTCTATCTCAGTTCGGACGGTTAGTAGTCCGGATGAACCGAACGTGTCTCGGCACAGATGGGCCGCGGAGGCGTGTTCAGTCACGACGTTGGCGGCGGTTTTGTACTTGTCCGCGCATTCGTCAGCGGATGCGGGTGTTGTCACGACGAGCAAGCCGATAGCGATAGCGAAGCGCATTTAGCGTTCCCCTCCCGGTTGTCCCGCGCGGGCATGGATATTAACCACGAACGAGGCGGAGGCAAGCCATGACGCAAGCGACCCTCGGTCTTGCGGTCGATTCCTCCCAAGTCGAAAAGGGAACGATCAGCCTCGATAAGCTGACGACTTCGGCTCAGCGCGCGGAAGGTGCCGCGGAACGACTGGCCGGCGGCAACCGTCAGGCTGCGTCGTCGGCGCAGCAGGTATCTGGCGCGGCCGAACGAGAAGCGGCGGCCCTGACACGCGCCACAACCGCTGCCAACGACAACGCCCGCGCGATTACCCGCACCGGCGCTGCGATGCGTGCCGCCAATCAGAATTTCCGTGGCGGCGGATTGAGTGTGGCGAACCTCGCGGCGCAGTTCCAGGACGTTGGCGTCTCGGCCGCGATGATGTCTAACCCGCTGCAGGTGGCCTTGCAGCAAGGCACACAGATCAGCGCCGTGCTGGGGCCGTTGGGGGCGGCTGGGGCTGCAAAGGCCCTCGGTGCCGCTTTCGTGTCGGTTCTGTCCCCGCTCTCGCTCGCCGTGATCGGCGTGACGGCTCTTGTGACCGCCGGTCTGCAGATGGTCGATTGGGCGGCAACCGGACAGATGGCACTCTACGGTGTTGCAGGCGCGCTGGAGGTCATCGGTCCCTACGCAGTAGCGGCAGCGGCAGCTATCGCCCTTCTCTATGCACCGTCTGTTGTGACGGGCCTTGTCTCGCTCATCGCGCTCTTGTCGCGCACGGCGGTGGCGGCACTCGGTATGGCCGCCGCGTTTGCGGCTGCAAATCCTGCTGTCGCGTTTGTCCTCGGTATCACGGCAGCGGTTGCGGCTTTGAACATCTTTCGAGACGAGATCAACCAAGCCTTTGGTTTTGACCTCGTGAAATCCATAAAGGATTGGGGAAACTACCTCATCGACATTGTGGCGCGTGCCTTCAACACGGCAGTTGGTTTTGTGGAAACTGGCGTCAATAAGATAATCCGCGCGCTAAATAAACTTCCAGGAACCGATTTTGAGGCCGCCAACCTATCTGGGTTCAAGCTCCCGACCGGCGGGGACCATATCGGGGCCTTCACGTCTGCGATTTCGTCCGGCGCGTCTGCGGCGGCCGATAGACTCCGTGAACTCGCGGACGGTTTCATCGGCGTTGGTGCGGAGGCGGACAAGGCGGCTAAGAAGGCGGCCGAATCCTACGCAGATATCACGCGTGGCGCCGAGCAGTTTATCGCCAAGCAAGAGCTTGAGCGCGACACGTACCTCATGACCTCGGAAGCCGCTGCGGCAATGCGGTACGAGCAAGACCTTCTGAACAAGGCGGCCAACGACAACATTACGCTGTCGGCGGCGCAACGCGAACAGTTGCGCGGCTTGGCGCAGGCTATGGCCTCTGCCGAGGCGGCGACGGCGGCGTACAAGGCCGCCGTCGACTTCGCCAAGGAAACGGGCCGGGGGTTCTTCGCCGACATGCGTGCCGGTCTGCAGGATGGCGAGTCTGCCTGGAATTCGTTTGGCCTCGCGGCGGAGAAGGCGCTGCAGAAGATCGAGGACAAGCTGTTCGATCTGGCGACGGATCAGTTGATCGACGGGCTGTTTTCCGGTCTCGCGACGGCAGGGGTTGCCTCCCCGGGCGGTGGGGGGCTCGGCAGCCTCCTAACCGGACTGTTTGGCGGCGCCCGTGCTGCGGGCGGTCCGGTGTCGAGCGGTCGCGCTTACCTTGTCGGCGAGCGCGGACCCGAACTGTTCGTCCCCGGTGCGTCCGGGGCGATCGTTCCGAATGGCGGCGGTTCCGGTCCGGTCAGCATTACGATCGTCAACAAGGGGACGCCGCAGGACGTGAAGTCTCAGAGGACGTCCCCCGGCGGCCGGCCAGGCCGGGACATTACGCTGGAGCTCGACGATATGAGCGCGAAGAATATTCGCCGCGCTGGAAGCGCGTCGAATATGGCTGTTCAGGGACTCGGGGGCCGCGCTCCGATCCGGGAGCGCTAACCCCATGGCTGAATGGCCCCTGTCGCTGCCGACCTTGCCGCTGCGGGACGGCTACGAGGAAGAATTGGCTGAGACGCGGCTGCGCACTTCGATGGATGCCGGGCCCGCGAAGATGCGCGGACGCTTCTCCGCCGGCATGGATACGATTTCGCTGGCGTTCCATATGACCAAGGCGCAGGTCGCGATACTGGAGTCGTTCTACAAGAACACGCTGGGCGGCGGTGCGCTGCCGTTCGACTACGTGCATCCCCGCACGCTCGAGCAGCGATCATTCCGTTTCGTATCCGCGCCCAAGTGGTCGGAGATTGCGCCAGATCTGTGGGGCGCCGTCCTGCAGGTCGAGTTCTTGGGCAGTGCAGAAGCGCTGACCTTCATCGACATGGACTTCGGCGTCTCTGGCAACAGCGGCTATCTGATTTTCTTAGAGGATATCTAACATGGCGACGTTCAATGCTCGTGACTCAGACGGTCAGACGGTTCCGCTGGAGAAGCCGCTCACACCTGGCCGCGCTGCAGAAGGCGCGTCCCGGCCTGTCGTGCTGTCGGATGAGGACAAGGCTGTCATCGATGCGATCGTAAGCGGGCTCGCGGATGGGTCGGCCGTTGTGCAAGATGCCGGGCCATCCTGGACCCCGGCGTTCGGCGTCTCGGGCGCGGCCTTCGACTCTTCGGACGCGAGCGGATCCCCCGCCGACGTGACGGATGCGCCGACCGCCGGTCAAAGTATCGTGTTGGACTCGCTCATCGTCAGCACCGGCGCGGCGCTGACGGTCGAGCTGCTCGAGGAAACGTCGGGCAACACGATCCTTAAACTTTACATGGCGGCCAACCAGACGCTGTCGATCCCTTTCAAGAAGCTCAAACTGCCGACGGCCGACAAGAAGCTGCAGGTGCAAACGTCCGGCGCCGGTAATGTCGCGGTGACGGCTGAGTATCATAGCGAGGCTTAGCCGTGAGAACGGTCAGCCTGCCCTTTCTGCAGGCGGTGTTCGCGCAGCAGACGGCCGAAGCGCCGATCGTCCTCGTGACGATCGAGCACGCGGACATCGCGACTCCCGTGCGGGTCGTCAACTACGATCAAAGCGTGGTCTCGAATGGCGAGACGTTCGTCGCCTATCCGTTCGAGCTCACCTTGCCGACGGAGCCGGAGCATGGGCCGCCGCGGGCAACCGTCAAGATCGACAATGTGCACCGCGACATCGTCGCCTCGATCCGGAACGCCTCGGGCGGCGCGCCGACCGTGACGCTGGCCGTCGCTTTGGCGTCGTCGCCGGACACGATTGAGGCCAGCTTTTCGGGGTTCGATCTCAAGAACGTGTCTTACGACGCCCTCACGATCGAGGGCGAACTGACCTTGGACAGTCTGGGCGGCGAACCTTATCCGGCCGGGCGGTTCCGCCCCGGCGCGTTCCCCGGGCTCTTCTAACCATCTGGACAGAACAGGAGACCGAGCAATGACCGCTCGCAAGTTCAATCACTCGGGTGTGGACATCTACATCCCCGACGACAAGAAGTTCGAGGCCATCCTGACCGTCGACGGCGAGGACGTGAAGGTCGGCCGCAAGGATTTCGAGTCCTTCGACGAGTTCAAGGTCTGGCTCGAGGGGAGGGCGGGCGATCTCAAGGCGCAAACGCGCCTCGCGAAGGACGGCGAGACGCGCAAGAAGGTGGCTGCGCGCGAGTTGAACGAGGCCAACGAGGCCGTCGGCAAAATCCGGCGCGAAGACTTCGACACGGACGGGGAGTTCCTGGAGGCGAGCAAGCGGGCAGTCGGCCGCCTCGATGTGGCGCTGATGGACAAAGCCGGAGCCGAGGATTTGCACCGGACCCATGTCCGAAACGTCGAGGGCATGAAGGAAACGCTGGGCCAGGTCGAGAAGCGCGGCAAATGACGCTCCCGATCCGGGTCCGCTGCACGGACGAGCACGGCGAGGTCGTGATCGTCGACCTCTCGAAGGGGTGGCTGTGGCAGCAGCAAACCGTCAACAACCAGCGCTACACCGCCTTGTTCCCGCCGGACGTCTCGACGGTCCACGTGGATGACCCCCGCGGCGCCCGCGAGGTCGTCATGCCGCGCGGGCAACTCGTCCGGCAAACGCCGGACGAGCTGAAGGCGTTGGAGCTCGAGGCCTACAAGCAGGCGCTCCGCGAAGAGATGCGTATCCGCCGGGAGTTGGAGGCGGAACAACCCCTAAAAACGCTCAAGACTCGGCCCGATGGTTCCTCGGTCGCTGCTGACGCCTGAGCAGTTCGCCCGTGCCGTCATCGGTGTGCCGTTCGAGACGTTCGGGCGCTCCTATGACGGTCTCGATTGCTGGGGGTTGATCTGGCTGGCCTACCGGGATGTCGCCGGCGTCGATCTTCCTTCCGGCCTCGGCGGTTATGGCTCGGACAAAGCGCGCCAGGAGATCGAGGCGCTTTTCGAACAACGTCACGGCGCCTGGCAGCGCCACGATGCGCCTGAGGTCATGGACGTCGCCTTGATGCGGGTGTGCGGCGCCCTGTGCCATGTCGGCCTGATCGTGGGCAAAAGGCAGATGCTGCATACGCTGCGCGGATCCGGGACCTGTGTCGAAGACTATGGCGGCCTGAGATGGGCTCGCCGCATCGAGGGATTCTACCGGCATGTCGGTTGAGATCGTCGCCAAGCCGCATCCGTTCGATGCCCCGGTCTTCGCGGAGGCGCCGGCGGGGTTGACGATCGCGGAGATGCTGACCGGCGTCTCCGGGCCGGTGTCTCTCCCGCTGCGCGTCTTCGCCGGCGACATCGAGATCCCGCGGGACATGTTGCATCGCGTGCGGCCGAAAGAAGGCACGCGGCTGACGGTCGCCGTGTCCGTCCATGGCGGTGGCAGCAGTGGCGGCGGTGGCGGCGGCGGCAAGGATACGCTCCGGACCGTCCTGACGATCGCGGTGATCGCGGTCGCCTTTATCGCGGGCCCGCTGGTTGCCCCCCTGTTGGCGGCGACGCCGCTGGTCGGCGCGGTCGGCGTCGGCGGCTTGACCGGCATCGCGACCGGGTTGGTGGGGACAGCCGGCCTTCTGGCCGTGAATGCCCTCGTGCCGCCGCGCGGGTCGGCCGGACTTCCGTCGCGAGGCTCCGTTGCGGGGATCTCCGGCACGAGCAGTGCTTCGCAGGAGAGCCCGAACTATTCGATATCCGGCGCCAGGAACGCCCCGCAGCCTTTCGGCGTTGTGCCGAGCGTGCTGGGCCAGCATCGCATGGTGCCGCCGCTTGGGGCCCGGACCTACACCGAGATCCTCGGCAACCAGCAATATCTAATAATGCTGGTCGTGTGGGGGTATGGGCCGCTTTCGGTGTCGGACATCCGCATCGGGGACACGCCGATCGGGAAGTTCGAGGGCGTCGTGGTGCAGACCCGCGAAGGGCTGCCGGGGGACTCGAAGCTCAGCCTTTATCCGCGCGCAGAGACGTCGTTACCGTTGTCGATCGCGCTGACTAAGGCGGCCGGCGGCCAGACCCGCACGACGCCATCGGACACGGATCGGATCAGCGTCGACATCGCCTTCCCGGGCGGGCTCGTGGAGTTCGACAAGAACGGCAAGAAGACCCGGCGCACCGTACAAGTCGAGATTGCCTACCGGTCGGCCGGCAGCGGCAGCTTCACGGTGGTCAATACGCTGACCGTTAACGAGGCGAGGACGAGTGCCGTCTATCGAGGTTATACGTGGAACACGCCGTCGCGCGGCAAATGGGACGTGCGCCTGCGGCGGCTCACCAACGACACAAGCAATGTCCGTGTGCAGGACGCCGTCGTTTGGGCGGCCATGCGGTCGTTCACGAACGAAGACCCGCTCCAGTTCGAGAAGCCGCTCGCGAAATCGGCTATACGGATCAAGGCCACTGGCCAACTGAACTCTGCTGTCGATCAACTCAGCGGCCTGGTGAAGTCCAAGGTGACCGCGTGGGACGGGGCCGACTGGAACGAAAGCACGGTCAGCCGCAACCCCGGCGACCTGATCCGCCATGTGCTGCAGGGCCCCGCCAACCCGGAGCCGGCTGGCGACGGGGGTATCGATCTCGACTCGATCGAGGCCTTCTCCGATTACTGCACGACCCACGGCTTCTCGTTCGATCAGATCCGCGACTTCGGATCGTCGGTCTTGGAAACGCTGGCCGACGTCGCGGCGGTGGGGAAGGGCTCAATCACGCGGCGTGACGGGAAGTGGGCCGTCCTCATCGACGAGGAAAAGACCCTCGTCGTGCAGCATTTCACGCCGCGCAACTCGTGGGGCTTCTCCGGGCAGAAGGTCTTCGACGACACGCCGCATGCCTGGCGCGTCCGCTTCGTCAACGCGGCGAAGGACTACCAACAGGACGAGGCCTTCGTCTACGCGGACGGCTACAACGCCGCGAACGCCACCAAGTTCGAGGGGATCGAGTTTCCGGGGGTCACGAGTTACGAGCACGCCTACAAGCTGGCGCGCTACCACATGGCGGTCGCGCAGCTCCGGCCCGAGGTCTACACGCTCTATTGCGATTTCGAGAACCTGGTCTGTACCCGGGGTGATCTCGTCTCCGTCGCTCACGACGTTCCGGTTTGGTCGGATCATCCCGGCGGCCGTGTCACGCAGGTGGCGGTCTCCGGCGGCAATATCGTCTCGGTCCGTGTCGACGAGCCGTGCGAGATGGTCGAGGGCCAATCCTATGTTGCCCGGTTCCGCCTCGCCGACCAGTCGAGCCAGTCGCTGCTCGTGAACCTGACCACGACGCCCGGCGTCGTGTCGGTCCTCACCTTCGCCGACACGGTCGCCGAAGAGGATGGGCCCGTAGCCGGCGACCTGTTCCTGTTCGGTCTGCAGGGCAGCGAGAGCGTCGAGCTCGTCGTCAAGGCGATCGAGCCGGTCAAGGATCTGGCGGCGCGGCTGACGCTGGTCGATCACGCGCCGGCGATCCAGGACGCGAGCGAGGGTGCGATCCCGGCGTTCGACAGCCAGATCACGCGGCTGCCGCGCTATAGTCTGCGCCCCGACATTCCGGAGATCGAGACGATCCAATCGGACATCACCGTCGCGGTGCGCGGGGACGACGGCTCCGTCGCCGAGCGCGTCGTCGTCACGGCCCGCCCGCCTGCAGGCTTGTTTCTCAATAAAGCGGTTCTCGAGGCGCAGATCCGCTACCAGGACGCGGACGACTACGGGCCCTCGATCTCGCAAGGCCTGCAGGACCAGGTGATCATCGAAGGGGTGATCGGCGGCGAGACCTACGATATCCGGCTGCGACGCGTGGCGACGGCCGACGCCGACGTTCCCGGGGCGACGAGCGACTGGTTCGTGCAGGCGGGTTATTTCGTCATCGGCAAAACCGCTCCGCCGGACGGGGTCGAGGCGCTCTATCTGGAAGGCGACTATGCGGTCTGGGATTACGATCCGCCGCTCGACTTCAAGGGGTTCCAGCTTCGGTTCCATCGCGGCCAGCGGTACACTTGGGCCGACGCGGATCTCGCCCATCAAGCGTTCATTTCCGACACGCGGTTCGACATATCGCATCTGCGCGGCGGTACGTTCACGCTGCTGCTGAAGGCGTTCGACTCCGGCGACCGGGAGAGCGACGAGGCGGCCGTGATCGTGGTCGATCTCGGCGATACGATCGTCGACAACGTGGTTCTCGAGACGGACTACAAGGACCACGATTACTATATCGGCACCGCTCAGGCGGCCCTCGCCAACGGCATTCTCGATGCCGGCGCGTTGAAGGCGACCGACGCTGCCAGCTTTTGGGCCTACGGCGACGACGGCATCTTTTGGGATGCGGACGGCAGCTCGGTCTTCTGGACGTCGATCTACAATGCGATGACCTATGAGACGTTCTTCGTCCCGAACCCGCTTCTCGGAGGGGACATCAGTCTCGACATCGTCATCCAGGCTGCCTCGTATCAGATTCAGTACCGCGGCAACGGCGATACGCCGATGTGGGGTTCCTCGACGCAGAAGATGTGGAACGCGGACGACAGCAAACCCATGTGGGGAGCTGATTCGGACTACCGGGCGTGGCCGGGAAAGGCCGCCGCGCTCAAGCGCGAGCGGGTCTATTTCCGGATCACCGCCGCCGGCGGCGCCATGCGGCCGATCATTTCGGAGTTCACCGTCCGGCAGGACGTGCCGGACGTGCTCGAGCGGTTCAACGACGTGCCCATCGGGGCCGGCGGCACGCGGCTCTCGCTGACGGAATCATTCACGCGGATCCTCAACATCAGCCTCACGCTGCAAGACGACGGCGGCGACGCCGTGAGTGCGAAGTTCATCGACAAGGATGCCTCCGCCGGACCGCTGATCAAATGCTTCGACGCGGACAATCTGGCCGTGACCGGCAACGTGGACGCGACCGTTCAGGGCTACTGATCTCTCTCCGAAGCGCTCGCGCGGGACAACCCCGACAACCAGGGATTTGAAACGATGACCGCATTGCCGGGCAGCGGCTACCTGTCCAATTCTGGGCGCACCCAGCAGCAGATGAAGGACGCTTTCGAGGATCTGCGTGACTTCGTTGCCGAAGGTGCCGGCGCCGGTCCTGTGAGCGCGCTCACCATTGCCGCCGGCAACGTCACGCCAACCTCCGCGCGGCATACGGTCGACACGGAAGCCGCCGCGTCGACGGACGATCTCGCCAATATCCTGCTCACGAATATCGAAGACGGCCGCTGGCTGATCCTGGAGCCTGCCGACGGATCGCGCCTCGTCGTCGTCAAGCATCTCGCCGGCGGCGACGGCCAGATCGAGACGCTCGCCGGTCACGACATTCTGCTGCAGAACCGGTCGCGGTTGATCCTCGAACGGTCCGGTCTCCGCTGGCGCCAGCTCGTCGAGACGCTTCTGCCGGGAGGACCGACAGGCGCGAGCAGCGACTTTTGGGGCGACGAAACCGACATCTATCCCAGATCTGTGTTGATGTACGGCCAGACGCTCGACGCGGCGGAGAACCCCGACCTGGCCGCCCGTTGCCCCGGCCTCGTGTCCGGCTCCGACATCCTCGTGCCCGACGCGCGCGAGCGCGTGATCGTCGGCAAGAACAGCGACTCCTCGCCGACGAGCCGGATCGACAGCGGTTATCTGGACACATCGTCCGTCGGGAATACCGGCGGCGCCGACGACGTGACGCTGGCGGATGCGCAGGTGCCCTTGCGCGAGCACTACCACACGGCCGACGGCACGCTGGAGGTGGAGAATCACCGCCACTACATCAGCCTCAACCTTTCGATAAGCAACGCGGGCGGCCACAACCACAAGCCGCGCGACCTGGTTACGGGGGGCGCGGCCAGTGGCGGCGGCCCTCGCGTCACCGGCTGGAAGTCCGAATCCGTTCAAAGCGGCCCCAACACGTCGACCGACGGCGTTCACGACCACAACGGCTCCGTGTCCGGCAACAGCAATTATTCCGGAACACTGGACGTCACCGGCAACACATCGTCCGCGTCCCTCGCCGCCAGCGTGCCCGTCGCGCTGCTGCAACCCTCCATCGTCGCTTGCAAAATTCTCTGGCTCTAATCCATGACCGATCTCCAAGACGCCAACTACATCTCGTCGGGCGACCGCTCGGAGGGGGAGGCCAAGCAGTTCCTCGAGGACGTGCTCGCCCGCGAAAAAGAGATGCCCGGCGGCGCGGCTCAGTCGGAACTGACGATCGCTTCCGGCGCCGTCACGCCCGTCTCGGCGCTGCATACGATCGATACCGAGAGCGACGACTCCTCCGATACGCTCGACACGCTGGCGATCACGACGTTGAGCGAAGGGGCCATCGTCTATCTTTGGGCCGAGAACGCCGCGCGGACCGTCACCGTCCAGCACCTCAACGCCGGCGCCGACGGAGAGGTCAGTCTGGCCGGAGCGGCGAACAAGGCCTTGAGCACGTCGACCCCGCTGGTTCTCAAGCGTGTCGGGGTGCAGTGGGTCGAGGTCAGGTTCGGCGACACGTCCGCGCTCGAAGCGCAAATTGCCGAGCGCATCGGCAGCTATCGCTTCGCCGACGAGTTGACGCTGCCAGACTCGTGCCTTGCTTGCGACGGTCTGACGATCGGCGACGGCTCGTCCGGCGCCACGTCGAGGGCCAACGACGACACATGGCCGCTTTTCGAGAAGCGATGGGCCGTCGGGAATGCAAACGGAACCTACGCGATCTATGACAGCGGCGGCGGGGCCTCGACATACGGAGCGAACGCTGCGGCCGACTTCGCGGCGCACAAGCGCTTGGCGCTTCCCGACTGGCACGGCCCGAACAAGAGCCTTCGCGCGGCCGACGGCACGGATCTCGATGTCGGCGAAGTGCAGGCCGACGGCGCACCCGACATCGATGCGACGTTCACGGAGGTGACGGCCTACGGATCCGGCACGGCGACCGGCGCCGTGAGCAGGACCAAGGACCAAGAGAACCGGCCGGCCTCCGGCAGCGCCGACGGTCGCTACAGTTACACATTCGCCGCCTCCGCGGACGATCCGACCTATTCCGACAGCGTCGACGAAATCCGCGTGAACGCGATCGGCGTGCTCGTCGGCATCTACTTTCGGTGAGGGTTATGGCCAGAATCTACAGATATCATCCCGAGACCGGCGCCTACCTATCCGAGTACGACGCCAAGGTTCGCGAAGACGGTTCCCCGATTTTGCCGGAGACGGGCCACCAGAGCCTGACTGGGGTTCCCGCGCCGGAGCCCCAGAAGGGGTATATGCGCGTCTTCGATCGCGCCGCGCAATCGTGGCGTTACGAAGAGAACCACCACAAGCACACCGTCTATGACAAGGAAACCGGCGTCGCGGTCGTGCTGAAGATCGGGAAAACCAGCTACCCGAAATACGGCCCAATTCCGGAGGGTTACACGGCAAAGAAGCCGCCGTCGCGTCACGTGAAGTTCGATCGCCGGGTCGGGGATTGGGTCGAAGACGAAACTCTCAAGGCGCAAGAGCAGAGGCGCGTGTCCGCGGAAGAGGGGGCCTTCCGGCGCATCGCAGCCGCCAAGTCCGACGCGGAAATCACGGCTGCGGACGTTGCCCTCGCTTTGGGTCTTCGCAAGCCGTCCTGACACCTGTGCGTTGTAGGTGGCCAATCTCTGATTGCATGATCGCGGATCAGATGCAAATCTGGCCGAGCATTTACGAACCTTCACAACCAAGACTGGATATGAAGATGCACCTGTTTCGCCTTCTAGGCGCGGCACTGTTTCTTGCTGCGCCGATTTTCCCGGCCGCGGCGCAGACATGCCCGCCGCTCTACGCCAAGGATTTCGACAGGGACGGCATTGTCGTCACCAACGGCACCTACAGAGAAGTGGGCGGTCTAGCGGTTCTTCCTTCCGGAAAGATCATCCTGACCGTCACGCAAAGCGCGGTTAAGGAAGGCGATCCCGACCAGCACGCCGCGATCTATGAGTCCACGGACGGAGGGGATACGTGGTCCTTCATTCAGGACATCGACCCGCCGTCGATGGCGGAGAGCTCCTGGTGGATGCCGAGTTACGATCCGGCTGCGGATCGGCTCTGGTTCATCGGCATGTTCAACAAGAACAATGTCCGCGAGATTCCCTACAACGACCGCGATGCGACCTCGAAAAAGGTGGTCGCAATCGGCTGGCCGCGCCTTCAATACTCGGACGACGAGGGCCAGACGCTCACCGTTCTGCCTCCAGGGTATGCCAATTATCAGCCGACGGCCGCCGACAATCGCAATCCCTTTGGCGGGCTGCACAAGCTGGCCTGGTTCCCTCCGGGTACGACCCGCGTCCGCAATGGCTGGCTCTACGCACCCTATGCGAAGCGCGGCAAGGTCCTGTGGGGCAAGACGTGGGACGACAGCGAAGCCTTCATCCTCAAGTTCCCGCTGAACGCCACGGACGCGCTCGACAAGATCGAGTTCCTGCCCGACGGGAACTACGGGATGACGGCGCCGAACCTGTTGCCGGACGGCTCAAGCGCCGCTGGCGGGGACAGCAACGAAGAGCCTGCCTTCGATTTCTTTGACGACGGCCGGATCTACGGGGTGTTTCGGACGGACGCCGGCTATCTCGCCGAGTTCAGGATTTCGGCGGACGAGCAGTCCATCACGACGGGCTGGGCGCAGCGCGAGGATGGCGCAGCGGGGAGGCCTGTTCCGCATCCCAGAGCTACGCCTTGGGTGAAGAACACCGGGAACGGGAAGTGGCTGCTCGGCGTCCACAACAACACCTACAAGGATTTGGGAGCCGGGCGGAACACGTATTGGATCTACACGGGCGAGGAAAGTCCGACGGTGCCGGGCAAGATCATCTGGAACAAAGGTCCAAAAGCAATTGTCGCGCAGATGAACATTACGCGGCGAATGCAGGGGCCGGCGCCGATCGAGGTCGGCGACGATTATCTGTTCGTGATGAACGACAAGCACCCCGACCACGACGACGACGTGAGGGTGTTCAAGTTCCCGAAAGACCACATCCTCTGCGACTAGAAGCGGTAGCCCGCGAACGCGATGTCCGATGCGAAGATTTCGGCCACGAGGCCGATTGCATTCGCCTCGGTGAAGGCGTCCGTATAGCTGCTGTCTTCAGTCGTGTTGACGTGGGGGAGAGAAATGGACTCTCCGACAATCGAGGACGCGAGGGTCAGCAGCTCGTCCGTTTGGTCCTCGATGCGGAAGACTCTGACACGCTTCGTGGCTTTGCTTTCGAGGGCATGCCCGCGCATCTTGCCGATCACATGCGGGTGCTGGACGAAGCCATTGACCGAGCCTTCCGAAACGGCCGGCGCGTGCCAGGTCGAGTTGGGGTTCTTGAGCCCGAACTTGTAGGCCGAGAACACGCGAGCCCACGGGTTTCTGACGGTCGTGAGGAACACGTAATCGTCCGGGTTGCGCCCGGTCTCTTTCATGCCCGCCTCGATCAGATCGGCCCCGGCGTGGTGGTGTAGCCACGGGACAGGGGGCGGCGTCTTCGACCTTACGTCGGAGAACGGATCGAGCATCTGACGAATGGACGTGCTGCCGCATCGCGGGTTTGAAATGAAGACGAACCGGTGACGGTCACTCAATCGCATAGTCTTGTACCCACAGTTTCAGGGCGTGGCTTCCGGCCAGCAGCGCTGATCCGAGCGAGACGCGAGGGCGCTTGAGACGCCCCCGCGTCTCTTCCCATTGCACAACCTCAAGCAGGGAGGCCATGCCATGAGACTAACGATTGAAGCACGGGGGAGCGCGCCGTGCAGCATATGATGCATCACGCCCTAGACCGTCTTTCGGAATCCATTGACCGGATGAGCACGGCGGCAGTTGCCGCATGGGGTGGGGCAGGTTCCATCGGGTCGTATGTGGCGGCGACGACCGTGCCGGACTTCACGACCATGAACGCTTGGTCCGAGATGGTCCTGAAGACTGCCACTGCCACAGGTGCGTGCCTGTCGGTCGGCCTGCTCTTGTTCAAGGGCTTTCTTATGTGGCGGCACCGGGACAAGCCGCCCCGCTAAACCCCCGCTCCCTGACTTCTAGACCCCGCCACAGGCGGCATTCCCCACACCACAATCGATGAGGTGAGACATGAAGGTCTCCAAGCGCGGGCTTGCGGAAATCGCGAGCCACGAAGGTATTGTGCAGATGCCTTACAAGGACAGCGTTGGCGTCTGGACTTGGGGCATCGGCCATACCAGATACGCAGGCGATCCTGACCCCGCCAAGATGACGAAAGGCGTAGCACGTCCGATGGGCGAAGTCATGGCGCAGTTCGTCAAGGACATCGCCAAGTACGAGCGCGGCGTCGATAACCGGATCGGCGGCGCGAACGTCAAGCAGCACGAATACGATGCGGCGGTTTCGTTCCACTACAACACGGGCGCTATCGCTCGAGCTTCATGGGTCTCCTATTGGGTCGGCAGGAAGTTGGATACGGCCAGGGCCCGAATCCTGTACTGGAACAAGCCCCCGGAAATTATCGGTAGACGCCGGAAGGAAGCGGACCTGTTCCGGCACGGCAAGTACGGCGACGGGTACGCCACGGTGTATCCCGCTTACGCGTCTGGTCGGGTGAACTGGTCTAAGGGCCGCCGCGTCAATGTTCTCCAAATACTGGAAGACGGAAAGCCTTCTGGTCCCGTCGAGCAGGGCCCGGACTTCAAGCCGCTCAGCCACTATCAGCAGCGCCTAGCAGACCTCGGCTTCGACCCAGGTCCCATCGACAACAAATGGGGCAAGCGCACGTCAGCCGCGGTCAAGAAATTCCAGCGGACGAACGGAGGTCTTGTCGTTGACGGCATCCTGGGCCCGCTGACGAGCCAAGCAATCGACCAAGCCTACGCGGATCGCCCAGAGCAGGTCGCTGTCGCGTCGTCTGCGGTCGGCATCGCAACGGTTCCTGTAACCCTCATGGCGGGTTTCTCGTGGCCTCAAGTCGCGGTGCTCGTTGGTGTCGCGGCTGCGGTTTACGCCGTCTGGCACTTCCGGAGCGACATCAAAGAAAGGATCCTGACATGGATTGGGTAACATCCATCATTCTAGCGCTTGGCGTTGTTTCGGTCGCATCCATCATGGCGTGGACGTTTGTCCCGAAAGGATGGCGCACCATCGCCGCGAATGTCTTTGCTGGCGGACTGGTCGTCGTCAGTCCTTACGTTGGCGAGCTTCTGCAATACCTCGTCGGGGTTCCGTGGGCATCCGTCTACGACAAGAAGACCGCTTTCGCGTTGACCCTTGCGATCGGCGCAATGAATGCGCTGTGGCGCAAGTACACCAACACGCCGATGGGCCGGAAGGGTTAGGCCAATGTCTCTTCTCGATTGGGTGAACCCGCTCAAGATATTCCTTGATCCGGTCGAACGCGTCGCGGACGCAATCTCGCGCGCGCAAGTCGCCAAAGCCCAAGCGCAGACGGACGAAAAGCGGATGCAGTACGACGAGCGCATCGAGGCATTGAAGGCCAAGAAGCAAGTGCTCATCGAGGAATCCTCCGACAGCCCGAACGCCAAGATGCGAACCTTCCTGGCTATGCCTGTCGGCATCCTACTCTGGAAGATACTGGTTTGGGACAAAGCTCTCGGTCAGTGGACCGGAGGCCGCACCGATGCGCTGTCGTCCGACATCTGGAATGTGGTGATGGCCGTTGTCGGCTTCTACTTCCTGTATCAGGTCGCCGCGCTTTGGAAGCGGAAGTCATGAACCGACAGCCCGACGACCCTGGACCCGTGGTGCGGGGCAAAGTCCCAAACGACCTACGCCCCATATCCATCGTGCTTGTCGTACTAGCCGTGTTCTTTATCTTTGCGCTGCTTTTGACGGGGGGTTAGGCAGTGGCATCCAGTGGGTTGGGGTCCACGCAGCTTCTTTGAAGGACTGTGCGTAGTAATCACCAGAACTAGTTCCTGCCCACCACCAATCGCCGTCCTCTTCGTGGTCTTCGGAGTTGAAGTACGCTTCCCCGACGATTTGCTTGGACGTGTACGCTCCGGAGACAGCTAAGATTACATGCGTTCCATCCTTCGGCGCGCTTTCCATCCGCCTCCACTCGGTCATTTCCTGCGTCCTTTCTGGCGGCGCTCGCCTTCAGCCTTGAGCATCCGTCTCACGGCTTCGGACCGCACGGGGAGGTCGGGTTCCTCCCGGCGCCAATCATCGATCAACTGAAGCAGTTCTGGATCGGCGCGGAGCGTTAAGGTTGGCCCTTCAAGTTTTGCGACCAACTCTCGCGGACCAATCACGTCGGCATAGGCTTTTTTGATTGCGTAAACCGCTTGGTCCTCGGTCACGGCAAACCATTCCCCGCCGCGACCATATCCGTTCAGCAATAAGTGGGCAACGCGCTCTGTCAGCCTCGGTTCTTTGCATTCAATGGAGAAGATTAGATTGCAATGTGCTGGCCGGCACAGTTCTGCCGTTCGCTTACCCAGATTGTGCGACATGCCGACCTTCACTTGGCCGTTCTCGCTGTTACTGATGGCGTAAACGACGCTCACTTCTTCCGCTCCTTTCGGTCCGCCTCAACGAAAGTGCGGATCATGTGAATGATCGCCTTGCTCGCTACACCGCTGTGGTCCCGCTTCGCAATCCGCTCGATCTCAGCCCACAAGTCGGCAGGGATAAGGGCAAGCTTCTTTTTGATGGGCAGGGAGAAGTCGCTTAGGCAGACATTGAGAACATCAGCCGCGTGAGTTACAGCCTCAATTGCCTCTCGCGGGGTGACGTGGAACCACTCGCCACAGTCTCGTTTCTCTTTAAGTAGGCTGTGGGCGGTTCGTTCGACTGCCTCTCTAAATGCACCGCAGTCGCGCACAAATTCGATTGTGAGAGTTCCGTGCGCCTCTGGCTTCAATGCGTTGCGGCGCATCTTGGGATTGTTGGTAACACCAATCTTGCAACGTTCCGGGCCGTCGCTAATCACATAGATGCCAGTCACTTGCGCTTGCCTTTCTGACTCACGGTTTTAGCACTAGCCCGCCGTCAACGAACTCTATGCCTTCGCGTTCGAAGGCCATGCGGATGAGGACCTGACTGCCTGTTGCGGTGTTCCGCGCGTCCCGCTCGAAATCCATGACTGTCCTGGTCGCACATCCAGCCTTTTCGGCCAAATCCGCCTGATTCCAGCCCAGCCATGCCCTGGCGGTCCTGCTCTGTCGTGCGCTCATCTTAACGTGTTTATGGTCCATGTTTACCAGCTTGACGCCAGCATGCGCCAATGTTATGCATATCTTAGCTATCGAAGTCAATACATATCACCCAAGGGGGTTCAAATGAAAGAGATCGATCCCGGCTTCAAGGTCACGCTGGTTTAAGCCCATGACCAAGCAACTCACCGAGCGCTAGGAGGGAATCCATGCCAGTGCCCATGCCAGCAATAGTGACGCTGATCGTATGCAAGACCTTCATTGCAGGCCCACCGGATCAGAATGCAGGATGGACAGGGCACGAGAACCGGGACTGGAAGGTCGAACACGGCATGATGCAGTGCCGGCGCCTCGAGGTTCAGCTATTCGACCAAGCCGAAGCCATGGGTGCAGCGGCACAACCCTTCAATCGGCAACGCTGCCAGCGCGCATCGATCATGCTTGGAGTGTCCTGGGATCAGGCCCACAAGGGTTCATCGTACCGGACGTGGCGCGTCGCTTGCCCGGTGCCGATCGTCGATACCCGGACCGGTGAGGTGATCGCCTGGAAGATGCCGGAATGCGGACACCGCGACACCGTCATTTGCGAAACAGACACGGCGATCTAGCACATGCCAGCACACGGTAAGAAGTTGAGCGGCGCACCGATCTCTTTGGCGGAGGCGCAGCGCACCATTGAGGTCGTGGATTCGTCCGCGACGCGCGTGGAGGCCGCGGCCAAGCTGGACATCAGCCAACGCGCGCTGCAATCCCGCCTCAAGAAAATCAAAGCGCGGCACGGTCTCTCACCGGACGGTGCCCGCAAGACTGAACGCCCCACGGAGATCGAGTTCCCAGACTTCCCCGACGAAGACGTGGAGGTCGAGGAACTTCTCGACATGGCAGAGAAGCGTTTCGAGAAGCGCATGGAGAGCCACGAGGCGCACACCTGGTTCCCGATCAAGGTCAAGGACAATAGGCCGTTCGGCATTCTCTGGTTCGGTGATCCGCACATCGACGACAACGGCTGCAATCTACCGGTGCTGCGAAAGCATGTGCGGATCTGCAACGAGACGGACGGGCTTGTCGCCGCCAACATAGGTGACACCACGAACAATTGGGTCGGCCGGCTGATGCGGCTCTACGCCGAACAGGACGCGTCGATCAAGACTGCGCGGCGGTTCGCGGAGTGGTTCCTGCTCAATACGCCGTTCTTTCTTGTGCTGGTCGGTAATCACGACGCCTGGAACGACGGGGCCGAAATCCTGGCCAGGATGGTTTCCAAGAATAAGGCCCACAAGATCATCCTGCACGATTGGGAGGCGCGGTTCCGGCTTTCGTTCCCCAACGGCTGGGAGCCCCGCATCTTCGCGGCGCACGACTTCGCCGGCAACTCGATCTGGAACCCAATGCACGGGCTCATGCGGGAAGGCCAGAAGGGCGAAGACGCGGACCTGTACGTCGCAGGCCACAAGCATAACTCAGGGCTCTTCGTCTTTGAGAACCCGGGACGCGGCCGTATCCAGACCTTTCTCCGGGTCCGCGGCTACAAGTTCATGGACGACCACGCCAGGCGCTTGAGCCTGAAAGAGCAGCGTACCGGCTGTGGTGGCGTGACGGTCTTTGAGCCAGAGCGCCGGACAATCACGACCTTCCTCGACGTTGAGGAAGGCGCGGACTTCCTCACGATGAAGCGAGGGAAGCGTGCAGCAGCCTAAACGCGATTTCGTCGAGGTCCGCTGGCTCGACATCAAGGGCTCGGCGGAATGGCACGCGGTGTCCGAACTCCCTACGCCCGCACGCTGCGTCACTCGTGGCTGGGTAATCCGGGAAGATAAGCGCGATCTGACGCTCGCGGCTTCGCTCATCGAACCGGAGCCCGGCGAGGACGAATCCGTAGGAGACGTAACCGTGATTCCCAAGGGCTGCATCACGTCACGCAAAAAACTGAGGACGGTATGGACGACAAGGTGATTCAGCTACACACGCCCGAGCGCCCCTGTGACACGGAAGCCTCCGATGCTCCGGAAGGCTACCGCCTTCAGCATATGAACTTCGGGGACATCAACGAACCGACGTGCTCGAACCCGTTCCCGTGGGTCCGGTTCCGCGAGCACTGCGGAAAGGCGCATTGGCGGGTGCATCTGGCCCAGGACAAATTCATCGACGTTCCCGTCTCGCGCCGCGAAGCCCTTTGCATGGTCGAAGACTTGGCACGGTTCGCGGCGAAGGAACAGCGCTAGCATGTCTCCCGCTTGGTGGATCACGGCCCTCATTCTGACGCTCTACCTCATGCAGGTGCCGTGGATGCTTTGGCTCGGGCACCCGTGGGCGGCAGGCTACTGGCTCTGTGCCGCAGGCATCACGGTGTGCGCCATGCACGGGCTGACTTCGTAACAAGATCGAACGCACCCGCTCTTCGGCCCGTCCCTTAACCAGGGGGCGGGCTTTTTGCGTTGTGGCAGGTTGTAACTTTCACCTGTTTTAGGGCCGTTTTCTGTCCCCCAAGAGTTGCAACCGGCATTGATTTTGCTCGCGATTTTCCCGCCCTCTCACGGCGGAAACAGGGGTTCGATTCCCCTACGGGCTGCCACCTAACGCAAACCAATAGTCGCCATTTCGGGCCCGGCTAACCGCATCTAAAAGCTTCCGTAGTTTCTGGTTCTTCAGACCAAACTTGGTCGCCGTCATGGACTTTCTTTGGTTGGCGTCGAAGCAAGTTCAGGACGTGCTGTCACGCACAGGCCACGCATCGGGAACGACCACCAGCTTTCCCTTGGGCAAGCCTTTTGTCTCGAGTTCGACGATTGCCGAGATCGCTTCCGACAGCGGCACGATTCGACCGATCGCAGGGATGAGTTTGCCTTGTTCGCATGCCTCGGTGACGTTCGTGAGCGATTCCAGGGTCGGATTGCCGAAGACCAGGTGATGCCGCGGCGAGAGCAGACTGCCGATCATCTTGGCCAATGTCGGGACGATATGCAGCGATTGGCCACCCTGCTTGAGCATCGCGCCACATTGCCTGAACGACAATTTTCCCGCCGTATCGAACACCACATCGAAGCGGTTCCGGTATCGCGCGAAGTCGAAGTCGTGATAATCGACAACCTCGCTCACGCCCAACGCCAGAGCTTCCTCGTGCCCGGCCGCGCTGCAACTGCCGGTGACCCTTGCCACGCGCAAGCGAGCGATCTGCACCGCGGCACGGCCAACGCCGCCCAGGCATCCAGCGATAAAGACCGATTGGCCCGCTCTCACTTGCGCCCGCTGCACCATTCCGGTCCATGCGGTCACGGCAACCAACGTCAACGCAGCCGCCTGCTCGAACGAAATCGACGGCGCCTTGAGGACGGTGTTCTTCTCCTCTGCAATCACCGATTCCGCGAAGGCGCCGGCTGCGGGAATCGTGGCGACGCCAACGACCGCGTCGCCCACCTCTAGCCGAACGGTGCCTGGCCCAACGGCATCGACAATCCCGGCGAAGTCATGGCCAAGACCGCGCGGAAACCTAGACCCGGAAAGCATCTTCATTTCGCCGCGCCGAATCTTCCAATCCATCGGGTTGGCTGCCGCAGCCCTGACCTGCACGCGTACCTGGCCGGCCCCGGGCTCCGGCCGGGCTACATCATCAAGCTGCAGTTCCTCGGGGCCGCCAAAGCGATGATATTGAACGCGCTTCATGAGACTAGCTCGGTTCACAATGTTGCGTCATGGGCGCAAGTCGATAGAACCGTGCTGTCATCGTCCGCTCCACCATAGCCAGACGAAAGCAGCCGACAGCACCGCCTCGCTTACGACCGAGCGGAAGATTCCGCTGCTGGCTCGTCGCGACAGGAATTCGAATAGCCCCAGGGAGGCGAGAACTGCGACCGCGCCGGCCATGACGAGGCAAACAGCCGAGCGGAAATCCGAGGGGGCCGCATTGCGTCCCAAGAAGAAGATCAGGGCAAGGCCGAGATAGATCACGCCGAGCCGGCGAAAGAGAATAAGCGCGCCAGCAGTCCCTTCGATGCCCCACTCCTTGAGTACGCCCCCGCCAGCGAAGATGAAGCGGAGCCCCAGAAGGCAAGCGGCAGCCGCCGTGATGTACGCCATTATCTGAAAGGGCATTGTAGATCTTCCCAATGAGGGACCGGGGCGACCCGCCGGGCTTATTCGGCGCCGATCATGGACGATTGATTCCGGACGATCTATGCGTCATCATCCAATTTTCCTTGGAGATCGTCCAGACATGGATCCGCTATCCGATGTCCTCGCGCTGCTGGAGCCGAGAAGCTACCGCGTCGGTGGCTTTGAGGCGGGCGGCGACTGGTCGATCGGTTTCGACGCCTATGACCGGGGGATCAAATGCTACGCCTTGACCGCAGGCAGGTGCTGGATCACGGTCGAAGGCGCAGGCCCGCCTGTGCTACTCGAGGAAGGCGACTGTTTCTTGTTGCCGCACGGTTTGCCGTTTCAAATCGCAAGCGATCCGAACCTGCCGGCTGAGGATTACCGACCTCATTTCGTAGGCTCCCCCGAAGGTATGGTCGTCAAGTTGAACGGCGGCGGCGGAGTGACGGTGCTCGGCAGCCATTTCCAGTTCGCGGGGCCCCATGCGGAGATGTTGCTGGGGCTACTGCCGCCGATCGTCCACCTGCAAAGCGAGGCTGATCGCGTGACGCTGCGCTGGGCCTTTGATCGGATGCGACAGGAACTGGCCGTTGCCCAGCCGGGAAGCGTCCTGATCGCACAGCATCTGGCCCATATGATCTTTGTTTTGGCGCTGCGTCTTCATCTGGGCGAAGGCAAGGACGTCGGGTGGTTTTCCGCGCTCTCCGACAGGCGCGTCGGGGCGGCGATTGCCGCGATCCATCGAGAACCGGCGCGGCGTTGGACAGTGCAATCACTTGCCGCAGACGTCGGGATGTCGCGATCCAGTTTTGCGGCACGATTCAAGCAATTGGTGGGCGAAGGACCGATCGAATATCTCACCCGTTGGCGGATGCTGCTCGCCGGACGCAGCCTGTCGCGCGGCGACGCGATCGGTGCAGTCGCCCGCTCGCTCGGGTATGAATCGGAAAGCGCATTCAGCACCGCCTATAAGCGCGTCATGGGCAATACACCCCGCCGACACGCGCGCCTTGCGGCCGCTGGGGGCCGGAGCTGAGCAAAGCGCCCAGTAGCTTGTCCACTACGCTCGCCAATTTGTGAACCGCGCGACGGGCAGATGACCGTAAGCGTTTCTCTTAACCTGCCGGTCTCCTAGCGGCCTCAAAGCAGCCATTCGTTCGAACAGCCACGAAGTTCGGCTCATTCGCCGCCTCCCTTCCGAAGTGCAACACCCCGAACGTTCGTGATTTGTCATGCCTAAACACAAAGGGCACTGACCGAAGCCAGTGCCCCCCTGCTCAAGCTTACTCAAGCGTACAAGACTGCGGCGGTCTAGTTATCCACGCAGGTCTGGGTGTCTTCGTCCCAGGTCTGGCCGTCCGCGCAATCGTCGGGGCCTGCGAACGCGGCAGAGGCGAACGGCAGCGACATGCCGAGTGCAATGAGAAACGCAAAGACTGTCTTCATTATTGTCTGTCCTAGACTAGGTGCGCCGGAAACCGGCCGAGGAGAGTCGTATGTCGCCTCGGTGGCAAGCGCGCGACTTAACGGCGACGAACGCGCGGCTCTTTGCGGCTGGAATTTGGGCGTCGTGGAAAAAAAATTCTAAGGCCGGATCGGGACTGCTGGTTGAGCTGTGTGCCGCCCCCGCCTCCGTGCGCAGCACAAAGGCGGGACCGGTTCATGACGCAATGTCACCCATCGCGGGGGACTGACGGAGCCGGAGGAGGGGGTCCTCAAGGCTCCTTCCCGAAGGACGTTCCCGTCCTAGACCAAACCGACCATGCTCGCGTGCAGGGCCGCCAGTTTCGGGCCCAGAGGCGAGTGCATCGCCGTGGCGATCAGCACGAAGGCCCCGGCTGCGATGAGTCTCATTGTCATGCGAGAGGGCAAATACATGGGGGGTATCCTTCTCTTGCAAACATTGAGGGTGTCGGGAATCGACACCGTGTAGACTAAACGCGGGACGCGTCGTTTTGGATTACAATTCGTACACCTGAATTCACGCCTCGGTGAGTTGAAACTTGGCGGACCTGAGGCGCCGTAACCCAATTTTCCTTTCTGGTTTGCATGCTTGCGCGGTTCGCAATAGGCATAGCGCGTGGCCTGGCTAACAGCCGGGGCCTCAACGACGAACCCTTGCCGACCAACCGAAGGAACGGGCCGACACGTTGCCGGACACCTCTATGAAGCTCTGGGAGCAGGCGCTCATCGCTCTGTCCATCCTGGCCGTGGGATTTCTGCTGATCGACCCGTTCATGCTGGAACGGGCCGAGGCCATGTCGCCGGCCGCGCGCGACTTCTTCCGCGCGATCACCGATATCGGGCGCTCCAACTGGATGCTGATCCCGACCGCGACCATTATCGCTTTCGCGGTCCTGCTTCGGCGCAACCACGTCGGGTTCCGAAACGCGGCCGGCTACGGGCTCATCATCCAGGCGGCGAGCTTCGCCTTTGTCAGCATCGGTGGGGCAGGGCTTATCGCATCGCTGTGCAAGAACATTCTCGGCCGAGCGCGGCCCAAGTTCTACGAGGAGCTGGGCCACTTCCATTTCAACTTCTTCGCCTTCGACGCCGACCATGCGTCGCTGCCGTCGGGCCATTCCACGTCGATCTTCGCGTTCGCGACCGTGGTGGCGATCCTCATTCCGCGGGCCCGTGTCTTCGTCTACTCGATCGCCGTTTGGGTCGCGTTCAGCCGGGTCCTGATCGGGGTGCACTACTTCACCGACGCCGTGCTTGGCGCGATCCTCGGGACGGTGTTTCCTTACCTTGTCCGCGACCGGTTCGCGGCCCGGCGTTGGCTGTTCGAATACGCGCCCGGCGGCGGCTACCGCTTGCGGGGCTTGCGCACTCAGGCGTGGCTCGGCTGGCCGGCAGGCTTGCGCTCGTCTTATGACACGGCGGACCAACCGGCGCAGGATCCATCTGCAAAGCAAGGGTGAGTGCCCCCGCTCGCGCACGCTGCCGTTGATCCAACCGCCTTTCGTTCCTATCTGCATGCTTTCGCCGAAAGGCGTCGCCTTCGCCCTGCTGGGGGCTCGAGGGTCCGTTGAGACACAAGGAGTAGGATACGGCATGTTCAAAAGTCTGACGCGTAGCCTCGCCATGTTGGTAGTTATCGGCGCGATGGTGCTTCCGACGGTCGCGTTGGCGGTACTGCCGAGCCGAGAGGATATCGCCGAGATGCAATCCCGGCTCGAGTTGACGCCGGAACAGATCGAGGCAATTGCCCCGATTCTGGAGAACTCGATGTCGGTCCGTAACTCAACCTTCGACAAATACGGCGTCAACTTCGAGACCTGCGATCGGCCCGGCGCCCTCGGCCTCATTCGGCTCAACAAGGACATGAACCGGATCAATGCGAATACGCGTTCGCGCCTCGCCGAGATTCTCACCCCGCCGCAACTCCGTGAGTACGACAAGATCGTCGCCGAGCAGACGGCTATCGTGAAGCAGCAGATCATGTGCTGATTCCGGACTTGCCTCCTGCAGCACCGATGCTCGGGTCGGACGCGCTCTGCATCTGCGTGGCAAGCCGCGCCCGCTCTGCCCGCAAGGCTCCCAAAATCTCGATGTGGTTGTTCGGGTCATAGGACCAGTGGCCGGCACTGCCGGCGCGGGCCGAGTTGCGGGCCAGGCGCGTGAGCCCGGCGATCAGGGCACGGGTCCCCTTCACAGAGAAATCCACAAGGTCTTGCGGCGCCGTGCCGAGGATCTTAGGCAGGTGCCGCCTGCGATCGTACCGCGCCGCGGCGTTGGCAATCGCGCGGTCGCGGTAGGACGTGCCGGCGCGTTCGCAGGCCGCGAGACGAGCCGGGCTTGGGCCATGCATTGGCATAAGTCACTCCGCACCGCATCGTGCCCCTCCCAGACCCTCCGGCGCCCGCCGATAGGATAAGCACGTGCGTGGGCAGGCGGAGTGAGCGCGGATAAGTACGCGCCGCCAAGCCGCTGCGCTGCTACGCGAAGATCAGTGTAATGACGATGCCGAGGGCGAGGACGGCAAGCGACACGCCGCCCATGACCCAGACCGGCGGGCTGGGCTTGTGAAGGGCTGACCCGCTCTCGGCCGCCTTCATCTTGTCGGCCATGCTCATGCGGGCCATCTTGCTGTCCGCTCCCGCATCCTTGGGCATGTCCATGCCCTTCATCGCGCCGGAATCGGCACCGGATCCTGCGGGTCGTACGGTCAGCATGCCGTGCTTCAGGTGATGAGCCACGAGCCAGTAGTTCATGGGGTAGGCGACCAGAGCTCCGACCATGAGCGCCAGAGACATGCGGAACCAGAAAAGGGCCTGCGTCGGGTCGTGGGCGTCGGGGTTGCCTTGGAAAGCGAGGGCTGAAACCGGCAGCATGCCGCCCATCAGGCAGTTCATCGACAAAAACTCGGAGGTGAACGTGCCCTTCAGGGCCTTCCAATAGGTGCCGAACATCTCGCCCATGAACAGCGCCTGAAAGATGGTCCAGCCGAAGGCAAAACCGAGCAGATATTCCAGCGCGAAATCCACCATCAGAGGAAGTGCGACGAGAGCGCCGATGACCGCACCTACCAGGATGCCGACGCCATCGCCGGCGGCGCAATGCATGGTCGAGCCGAGCGCCTGGCGCCAGCGTGCCGTCACGTAGCGCTCATGCAGTCCGGGCAAGGGCTCACGGCAGCCCAGGACATAGAGGAATGCGCCGAACGGCCCCGAATAGGCGGTGAAGAGGATGAATGCCCATTTCATGACGGGGTTTTCAGGCGTCGACCGGATGTCGACCGCCACGAAGATCACCGAAAGCGCTGTCAGGATGAACCATAACAGCACGACCCCATCGATCAGCATACGCCCCCCTTGTCAGTTCCACCCTAGTACTCCGGGAACCGCCGTTCTAGCTGACACGCATGATGCTCGTCAGTGACCCACTGGAAACTTGCAGCAAGTGCGCAATATTTAGGCAATTCCGGCGCGCATCTGGCGTAGGCTTTGCCATTTTTCCCATCGCTGTTGCTTCCATGCTCTAGGGTTTGGTCGTTGATCGCGTTAGGCTCGTGACACTCTTGCGAATCAGTTTTTTGCGGTGCAGCATTTGTCCGGAAGGTCGGCGGCGAGGCGAAAGCCTTGAAAATCCGGCACTTCCAACCGGGTCGTAGGGACTTCGAAATGCATGTAAATCCGCTGATTTTGGGCATTCTGACGCAGGCTGCCCGACATGGTCCAAACTAGCACGGGTCTTGCGAAGACCTCTGCAAGCTTGTGAAGTCAAGCGGGTCGATGGTGCGATGCAACATCGGTAGGCCATGCGGATAGAAGAGTTCCAACCGGTCTAGTTGAGTTTCGGGAGGTACAGGTCCAAACGGACCCTGAGGAGTGGCGTTGGTGCAACCTTCGATGAGGGGGCCAAATGCCTACGAAACGAACTCAAGTCAGCACGGCTGCCCTGGGCCAAGAGGTTCAGGCTGTAAGACAGCCGCCCACGGCGCCACCACAGACAATCGATGCGGCCATGCGGCTGTCAAAGGTGTGGTCTGCCGCAGTAATCCACATGCTGTCCGCCTGCCTTCAAAGGCTGCGCACAATAGAGGGTGTCGAATGGGCCGTTAGGGCCACGCTGCCCTTTGTGCCAGCGCCGCGCCTCGTGCCAGTCGCGCGTTTGGAGGCACGCTCATCCGAACATCTATTGCTCGCCGCGTCGGCGGGCCAGCCGGCCCCGTTGGCGGGCCACTCTCAGACGTGGGGAGCATAGATCATGCCCGTACCAATGCCATCAGCAGTCGTTCTGATCGTCTGCAAGACCGTCATGCTTCCAGCCGACCAGCATGACGTAAACTCCAAGTGGACCGGCTACGAAAACCGTACCTGGGCAATCGAGAACTCGATGATGCAGTGCCGGCGTCAGGAGGTCCAACTGTACGACCAGTCCGAAGCCATGGGCGCGGCGGCCCAGCCCTTCAACCAGCAGCGCTGCCAGAGAGCGAGCCTCATGCTTGGTGTCGAATGGGATCAAGCCCATAAGAGCTCCAGCTACCGCTTCTGGCGCGTCGCTTGCCCGGTGCCGATCGTCGACACCCGGACCGGTGAAGTGATCGCCTGGAAGATGCCGGAATGCGGGCATCGTGATACTGTGATCTGCGAGGTCGATACCGCGATCTAACGCGGACCAGCCTCGATCTCACGGACGCTAGAGTTCGCCCTCCGGTCGGAGGGCGGCCGAGGCGTGGGAGGATCCTGGCGATGCCAACTTGGGCGAAAATCTCTGCAGGGCTTGTGCTTGCGCTCATCTTGCTGGGATTTGCGGCTCTGAAAGCCACGTCCAACAAGTTCGGCCCGCTCGTGCAGTCGCAGGGTACGACCTATTACGGCGGGGACGGTCCGAAAATCGCGACTGTTCCGTGCAAGACCGAAAGCGACATCCGCGCGGCTATCGCGCGGGTGCACGCGACTTTCGACCATTATGGAGGCGCAAGCCTGGAGGCCTTCGAGAAGCGGGCCGCGCTCGAAAAAGGGCTGCCGCCGCTGCGCATCGACACGCTCTACGTCATCACCGAGGACGATAAGATGAGGGACGGGAAGTCCGTTCTCTTCATTGGTCTGAAGGCCGATTGCGTGAGCACGGTCTTCAGTTTTCCGGCGCGGCTCTACCAAGAACTGGCGGCAGGGCGCGCTGGCGGCGTTTGATCTCGTGAGCGCAACAATTCCCGAGGGCCAAGTCGTTTACGCGATCGGCGACATCCATGGCCGCTCCGATCTCCTGACGCAACTGCTGGCGTCGATCGCGAACGATGCCGCAGCCGCCGGTCGCGCGGCAAAGACGCTGGTATTTCTCGGCGACTATGTTGACCGGGGGCCGGACAGCCGCGGTGTGATCGAACGCTTGACCACAGCCCTGCCGCTTGGCTTCGCTACGCACTTTCTCAAGGGCAACCACGAACAGTTCCTGCTCGACTTTCTCGACGACCCATTGTGGCTCGACGGGTGGCTTCGCAATGGCGGTGAGCAGACCTTGCGCTCGTACGGTGTCGACGTCGACGGGCTCCAAGACCGCCGCACACCGGCCACGGCATGGCGGGAGGCCTTCCTGGAGGCACTACCGGAGGCCCATCTCCAATTCCTGGGGGGACTCGCGCTGAAATGTGTCGTCGGCGACTATGTGTTTGTCCATGCGGGACTGCGCCCTGGAGTGCCGCTCAATCAACAAGTGGCAGAGGATCTCCTCTGGATTCGGCATGAGTTTCTGGATTGCCAGGAGCCGTTCGAGAAGATCGTGGTGCATGGACACACGCCCGAGCGCGTGCCTGTGGTTCGGCCGAACAGAATCGGGATCGATACGGGTGCTGTCTTTTCGGACTGTCTGACGGCGCTGCGGCTCGAGAATGGGACGCGGACATTTTTGCATACGGCGCCCTAGGCCGCACTTCGGGCGGATACGCTAGCCGCGCTTCTCCGGGCTGTCCGCCACAAGGCCGCGCAGCCGGCTGGTCAGGCTCCCACCGGATTTCTGACCCTGCCGTTTGGCGCGCCGCGCCGCAAAGCGCCTGGAGAGGCCTTGCGCCTCGTCCTCTTCCTCGCCGGCTGTCACTTCTTCGGCCTCGCCGTGCTCGTCTTCGCCGATGTCCTCGTCCGCGTCGCCTTCGTCGTCGCTCTGGGACGCGTAGTGGCCTTGGATTTCGTAGGTCTCGTAGTCTTCTTCGGCCTCGTACTCATCGTCACCGCGGAAGAGTTCGGCGGCGTAGTCCCGTTCCTCCTGAACGGGCTCGGCCGGCTGGGCCTCCTCGGCGTAATAGGCAGTCTCGGCGTCGCCTTCGGCTACTTCGGCCTGTTGGCCGGCTTCGACGTATTGGCCGGGTTCGGCCGCATAGGTCTCTTCGGACGCGTAGGGCTCCGCGGCTTGCTCTTCCACGTAGGGAGCCTGTTGGTCGGGGCTTTCCGCGTGAGCCGTTTCTACGAACGCCGCGGCGGGTTCCGCCGCGCCGTTTCCGGCATAGGCGACGGGCTCGGGCATCGCGACAGTTTCGTCTTCACCCGCCATCTCGGGTTCGGTCTCTTCTTCCGGTTCGCGCTGAACCGCAGCTTGCGCGGCTGCCGCGCTCTGCCAGGCCGGCGGTTGTGTCCGAGCCGCGTCGAGAATTTGCGAGGCGAGGTGGTTTAGCTCACGGCGCAGGAAGGCGATCTCCTCGCTGCTCGTCCGGACGCGCTCAAGTTCCTCTTTGGCCCTGGACAGCTCGGCGGCGAGGCGCTGACTCTCCGCCACGGCTCGGGCGTCGTTCTTGGAGGAGCCGCGGCCTGCCGCGCTGCCGCTTTCGAGCGACATGCGCAGTTGGTCGATATCGGCGCGCTGGTTGTGGACGGTCGCGCGGGCGATCTTCAGGGCATCGGACTGGGAGGCGACGGTGGTCCGAAGCTCCGCATTCACCGTTTCCAGATCCGACAATGCCTTCTTGGCCGCCTTGAGCCGGGCGTCGAGATCGGGCAGGCGCCGTTTAATGGTCTGTTGCAGGACGCGATTGGCGTTCTCGGCCTCGTGCAGTTCGGCCCGTGCGGCCTCCAGGTTGCCGTTGAGTTTCTGTATCTCGACCCGGCGCTTGTTGGCTTCGATCAGTTCGCGTGCGGCCTTTTCCTTAGACTTTTCGAGGGCCACCTCCACCTTGCGCAGCTGGATCGCGAAGTCCGCGCGAATCTGGTCCTTGTCGGCCTGAATTTCGGCGAGAGTCATCGGCATGGTGGCTTCGAGCCGACGCGTGGTGAGCTTGACGGCGCGGTTCCACAAAGGGGGCGCAAGCATGAGGCCGAGGAGGCATCCCAAAAAGAAGCCCAACGCCCCGAACATGAACCATTCGATCATCAAGGCCTTTGATTCCTTGAACTGGAGCCACGCATGCGCTCCGAACAGGCGTTGCAGCGAAACGCCCTATCTGCCCCTCGTGCCGCCGCCGGCGTGTCGCGCCGCGCTCTTAGCGAAGGCCAAAAGCAATCCGCCCATGGCAGAAGTCATGGCACAAGCCTCGCGCGCCCGATGCTCCGAGACCCGCGAGACCAACGCTACAGCTTCATTAGCGCCAAATTAGAACGGATTCCAGGTCGGCTGGCGAGTATACTTCAAGTAGCCGACATTTGCGCCAAGTCTGAGGCCGACCCCGGAGCGTATGGGGGCAACGACGACGTCGTCCCGGGCCAGATAGGTGACGCCGACGCCGCCGACCAGATAGGCGGAGCCGTCGATCCCGGCGAATCTGTTGTAGATCTGGTTGGGATTATTGAGATTGTAGACCAAAACCATTGTCTTGGAGCCTTCGGCGCCGAAATCGTAACCTACTGACGGCCCCTGCCAGAACACGCGGTACTGACCACCGTCCGGCGTGTGAAGCGTTCCTTCGCCGTAGCGCAGGCCGGCTACAAACGCGCCGCCCGCTTCTTCGCCGATGATGTAGCCGTTGGGCCGTCCGGACTTCTGAAATGTGTATTCGACGGCGCTTGCGAAGCCCGACGAGACCTTTCCGAAAAAGCGGTGGCCCGCCCCCTTGATCTCTTCGGCCGAGAACCCGTCGGCGCCATCCAACCTCTCGGAGGCGTAGCCGCTGGCCGCGACATAGGTCTGGCCGGATTGGTTGGGCTGCTGCTGGTAGTTCGGCGGGGCGGCGTTGGGATCGTAGCCCCCGACAGCCGGGGCGGCTGCGTTGTTGGAGACAGGCTCCGGTACGTAGGACTTCGTCGGCTGGTACGTGCTGTTCACGGGTGCGTTCGGGACCGGCATGGAGCCGGCCGATGCGCCGTAGGCGGCATTCTGCGCCAGTGATTCCGGTGCCAGAACAGAGATTGCAAGGATCGCCGAGAAAGCGGCGATCGCGATGCTGGTAATACGCATGACTAATGCCCCCGGACGCGGGCGCCGGCGTTGCCGCCGGGCACTTAAGAGGCAAATGCCTCAACCGCTATTGTTGACCGAAAGCGTTACCAAACGGTGGAAGGCTTACCGGGGCGTTAAAACGGTGCGGCCCCAGGCGACGAAGCTCCCGTTTTTCAGTCCGGCGTCCGATTTGCCGTAGGCGAAGCGCGCCCCACTCGTGTCCACGACATGGCCGCCGGCCGCCTCCAGAACCGCTTGCCCGGCCGCCGTATCCCATTCCATGGTAGGGGCGAGGCGCGGATAAAGGTCGGCATTGCCGCGGGCGATCTCCAGGAACTTCACGGACGATCCGGCGCCGGAGCGATCCGCGACAGAGAACCCTTCCAAGAACTCCTCGGTCTTTGCGTCCAAGTGGGACAGGCTGACCAGGGCTGTGACGGCCTCGGGATCCGCGGCTCTTGCGTGCAGGCGTTTCTGGGTCAGCACGCTCAGGTCGGCGCCCGCCGCGCTCGGCGGCATCGACGCTTCGATGGCGACTCCGTCGGCGACCGTGACGGCAAGAAGCCCGCGCGCGGGTGCGTACACGAGGCCGAAGCATGGGAAACCGTCCTCTATCAGGCCGACATTGACGGTGAAGTCAGAGCGCTTTTTGATGAACTCCTTGGTGCCGTCCAGCGGGTCGACGAGAAAGAAGAGTCGCCCCAGGGGTGCCTTACGGTCCGTAGCCGTTTCCTCGGACACGACGGGGATGGAAGGCGCGAAATCGCGGAGAGCAGCCTCGAGAATGTCATTGGCGTCCCGGTCCGCCTGAGTCACGGGCGAGTTGTCTTCCTTACAGTCAATCCCCTCGGTCGCACCGTAGTGGGTCATGATCGCGGCCCCAGCCTTCGCTGCCGCGTCGGTTAGAACCTGTGCGGCGGTGGGAAGATCGAAGACGGTCGCTGGCTCGGCATGAGCCGCTGTTGTGTGTCTTGGTGCTGACAAGGCAAGATGCTCCAAAGGGCTGTGATTCGGGCTGTGCGCGCGTTCCAGATGATTGCGCCCTTCGTGTAACAGAAATTCGTGGCTAGGCCATGATAACTCCGCAGTGCATCTGCGGACGCGACAAGGAGAATGCCATGTCGGAGCCGATCGCGCTCGGCGATCTCGATCTTGCGGCGCTGGTTTCCAGCCGTATTTGCCACGACATCATCAATCCGGTGTCCGCCATTTCCAACGGTTTGGAGATGTTGGCCGAGGAACCGGACGAGGAGATGCGCACGGCGGCGATGGATCTGATCCTAAAGAGCGCAACGCAGGCCTCCGCCAAGCTTCAGTTTGCCCGGATTGCATTCGGGGCGGCGGGATCGGCCGGTGCGGAGATCGACACGCGCGATGCGGAGAAGGTGGCGCAGGCGTTCGTTCAGACCAGCGAGAAGCACGATCTCGTTTGGGAGGGCCCCGCGCTTATTCTTCCCAAAAACAAGGTCAAGCTGTTGCTCAACCTGGTTGGGCTCGGCGTTGTGGCGCTGCCGCGCGGTGGGACGGTCCAAGCTGTCATTGCCGGCGACGGCGCGGATGTGTCGTTCACGGTGACAGCCACGGGCAAGGCCGCGCGTCTTAGCGACCAGGTTGTCGCGCTACTCGCCGGCGATGCCGGAGGCGAGGTCGATGCCCATTCGATCCAGCCATACTATGCAGCGCGGGTAGCGCAGGCATCCGGCATGACCGTGACCACAACGGCCGGCGAAGACGAAGTCCTGCTTCAGGCGCGATAAGACCTCCAGAACGGGTTTCCGGACCGCCGTCAATCGCGACGTGTGGGCGGTCATATGCGCCGTCAACGGACCGTAAACCAGGAATCGCGGACAATCCGCTTAGCAATTTGTGTGGTTTGGACAGCGTGAATCGTCGGCGATTCGCGTTGGGGTTGAGTCATGGACGATCTCCTGGGCGAGTTTCTGGTCGAGACAGGCGAGCAGCTTGAAGAGCTGGACTCTTGTCTCGTCCGCTTCGAAGCGGACCCGAACGACGCCGAGATGCTCAAGACGATCTTCCGCGTCGCCCACACGATCAAGGGCACGTGCGGTTTCTTCGATCTGCCGCGAATCGCCAAGCTCGCGCACGCGGTCGAAGCGCTCATGAGCCGGTATCGCGACGGTGCGCCCGTCTCGTCGGCCGGCGTTACGGTGGTTCTCGCCAGTCTCGAGCGGCTCAAGCAGATTCTTGCCGTGCTCGCCCGCGACAATGCCGAGCCCGAGGGGAATGACGACGATCTGATCCACGCGCTCACCGCGTTGGCAGAGAGCGATGTTGGGTCCGTCAATGTGGATGTCGGTCCAAACGAATCGCCCCCTTCGCCGGTCCACGACCGCCTTGATGCGCTGGAACGCGCCTGGCGGGAAGAATCGGTGCCCTCTGCGGCCGCTGATCCGGTGCAACCTCTCGATGCGTCCCAAGACGTAGACGCTGTCGCCGAGGCAAATCCCGAAGACCCGCCGAGTGCCGAGGTTCAACCGCAGGCGTTGCGTGTTCAGACCGTTCGGGTCGCCGTCGATACGCTGGAAACGCTGATGACAACCGTGAGCGAACTCGTGCTCGCTCGCAATCAGCTGATGGATCTCGCTACGCATTCGGAGGTGCCTGCCTTCGCGGCCCCCCTGCAACGGCTGTCTGCTGTCACGGTGGAACTTCAAGAGGCCGTCATGAAGGCGCGCCTGCAGCCCATCGCCAATGCGTTTCAGAAACTGCCGGTGATCGTGCGCACGCTTTCCACCGAACTCGGAAAGCCTATGGAGATCACGATGTCGGGCGGCGATACCGAACTCGACCGGCAGGTTCTCGAGGCGATCAAGGATCCGCTCATACACATGGTTCGCAATGCCGCGGATCATGGCCTTGAGAACCCGGAGGAACGTATTGAAGCCGGTAAGCCGGAAGTGGGCCGTATCACCCTCAAAGCATCGCAGCAACGTGGGAGCATCATCGTCGAAGTCTCCGACGATGGACGCGGGCTCGACGTCGGGGCCGTGAGGCGCAAGGCGGTTGCCAACGGATTGGCGACCATCGCCGAACTCGACGCGCTTCAAGACGATGAAATCTGCGATCTCATTTTCAGGCCCGGATTTTCCACCGCGGAATCGGTGAGCGAAATCTCCGGCCGCGGCGTCGGAATGGACGTGGTCCGCAGCAATATCGAGTCGATCGGCGGCACCGTTGCGCTCGCCTCGACGTCATCGAAGGGTACGACATTTGTCATCAGGATTCCGCTGACGCTTGCGATCATGTCGGCGCTTATCGTGGACGTGGCCGGTATGCGGTTCGCCATCCCGCAATTCAGCATCGCGGAACTGGTGCGTGTTGGGGATGCCGCGGCGCATCCCGTCGAGACGATCAACGGGGCAGCCGTCATTCACCTGCGCGATAGGCTGATCCCGCTGCTGGACTTTGCGGCGGTACTCGACCTACGCAGGCAGGACTGGCGCGACCTCAATGCCGCTGGGGGAACCGCAGTGATCTTGCACGTCGGCACACAGCGTTTCGGCATTATGGTCGACGCGGCTTCCCGGACCGAGGAGATCGTTGTGAAACCGGTTTGCCGACTGCTACGGCCGATCGGAATGTACTCCGGCGGCACTATCCTCGGCGACGGCAGTGTCATCATGATCGTCGATCCGAGAGCGTTGTCCGAGATCGTCGGACCGATGGAAGGCTTCGACGACGAAACGACTGCGGCAGAGCTGGTGGAGCAGGCCGGCAATCGTATGGCCATGCTCCTTTTCCGGGCCGGATCGCCGGGGCTCAAGGCTTTGCCTCTGTCGCTCATCACCCGACTGGAAGAGATTCCGACTAAGTCGATCGAGACGTGCGACACGCAACAGGTCATCCAGTATCGCGGAGGGCTTCTTCCGCTCGTTCGCCTCGACGATGCCGAAGCGCGAGACCATCCGGATATGCTGCCGGTGCTCGTGTTCTCCGAGGGCGCGCGCGCTGCGGGACTTGTGGTCGACGAGATCGTCGACATTGTCGAAGAGCCGTTGTCGATTGCCTTGCAGTCCGATGGTGATGGGATCGCGGGAAGCGCCATCGTGCGGGATCAGACGGTCGAGATCGTCGATGTCTCGCACTATCTCGGCCCGATGCTCCGGCAACAGGGGGCGGGACTTGTTCCGGATACGGACGGTGCGCCGCGTGTGTTGCTTGTCGACGACGGTCAGTTCTTTCGCGACATGCTCGCGCCCCTGCTTCGAGGTAGCGGCTATGCGGTCACGACGGTTTCATCCGGTCAGGAGGCGCTGGACCTCAAAGAGGCGGGTGTCCGGTTCGACATCGTTGTGAGCGATATCGAGATGCCGGGTATGGATGGACTCGAGCTCGCGCGCGCTATCAGAACGGATTCCGCTTGGAATTCGGTTCCGCTGATCGGGTTGTCGTCGCAGCAAAGTCCCCGGCTTTCCGAGGCCGGTCGCCTCGCGGGTTTCGATGTCCTGGTAGGCAAGTTCGATAGACGATCTCTGATGCAAGTTCTTGGGAACTGGCGTGAGTTCAGGGAGAAGGCCGCATGAGATCTGAACAGCAAGCCGACGCCCTTACGAACGGCTTGGTCACAGTCGAAGTCGCCGGTCAGTTCTTCGGCGTGCCGCTCTCGCGCGTCAAGCATGTCTTCGTGCCCGACCGGGTATCGCCCGTGCCGTTGGCGCCCCCCGAGGTCATGGGCCTACTGAACCTGCGCGGCCGGATCGTAACGGCGCTGGATTTGCGCACGAGACTCGGGCTGTCACTGCGGGTAGCCGGCGATCCCATGGTCGCACTCGGTGTCGAAAAGGGTGGTGAGATGTTCGGACTGATCGCGGACAAGGCGGGAGAGGCCATTTGGACCACGCAGTCCGGCATTGAACCGGCGCCCGCGAATCTCGATGAGCGCTGGGCTCGCCTGTGTGCCGGCGTGTACCGATTGAACGACGGGCTCCTGACACTGCTCGACGTCGATCGGCTTCTTGATCTCAACCACTGCGGAGTTGCTGCGTGAGGGCGCTGGGCCCCACATGCCTTTGAGGGGAAAGAAAATGAAACATTGCTTGGTCGTGGATGACAGCGCTGTCATTCGCAAAGTGGCCAGACGAATCTTGGACTCGCTCAGTTTCAGCACGTCTGAGGCAGAGAATGGGCGGGATGCCCTGGAGCAGTGCCGCACATCGATGCCCGATGCTGTCCTGCTCGACTGGAACATGCCGGAAATGGACGGCATTGCGTTTCTGGTCGCGCTTCGCAAGGAAGTAGGTGGCCAAGAGCCGAAAGTCATTTTCTGCACGACCGAAAACGATGTGGAGCACATCACCCGGGCGATCTCCGCTGGCGCCAACGAATACATCATGAAGCCCTTCGACCGAGAGATCATCGAAGAGAAGTTTCAGCAAGTCGGATTGCTCTAAGGCGCCTATGGCAGCCTTGGGCAGGGTTTCACATATGCCAAATCATCAGGCGCCGCCTCCCCCAGGAGGCCGGCGCGCATACCAGCCTGTGGCCAATCCCGGTCGTGTCATGATCGTGGATGACTCCGGCATACTTCGCGGCGTTGTCGCGCGATGGATCGAATCCGAAGCGGACTTGGAGGTTGTCGGCCGCTACGCCAACGGCAAGCAGGCCATAGACGCTGCGGCGCAATGTGCGCCCGACGTCATTATTCTCGATATCGAAATGCCGGTGATGGATGGGCTGGAAGCGTTGCCGCTTCTCAAGCGAGCCTGTCCGAGCGCCCGTATCCTCATGATTTCATCGCAGACGCGGCGGAGCGCCGACATCAGCCTCAAGGCGTTAGAGCTTGGAGCGGTCGACTTCCTGGCAAAGCCCGAGGCGCAGCGCGACATCGTGGGTCGTCCCGAGTTCCATAGGGAACTGCTGCGTAAGGTCAGGGGCCTTGTGCGGTGGCGTTCGCGGTTCACCGGCCATCCAAGGAGCGCCGTCCCGCCGCAGCAGTTCGAGCAGCGTGTTTTCTCATCGCGTGCGCCGGAGGCCATCGTGATCGGCAGTTCCACTGGCGGACCCGAGGCTCTCAGCCATTTGTTGAGTTCTCTTGAGCCGGCGCTTGGCCGCATCCCCGTGCTCATTGCTCAACACATGCCGCCGGTCTTCACCGCCGCGCTTGCCGAACGGCTCGGCCGTGTCACAGGTATCGAGGCAATGGAGGCACGCGACGGTCAGGAGATTATTGGCGGGCGCATCTATGTGGCGCCCGGTGACGGGCATATGACGATCGTACAGGGCGCGCCGCCACGCATTGCCGTCGGGCAGGGGGCTGCGGTCAATTTTCAACGTCCCTCGGTGGACATCCTGTTCGAGAGTGCGGCCCGGGTCTTCGCCTCCCGGACGCTTGGCATCGTGCTGACGGGAATGGGGACGGACGGTGCAACCGGGGCCAAGTGCATCGCCGATGCTGGCGGTAGCGTGATCGCGCAGGATTTCGGCACAAGTGTTGTTTGGGGGATGCCGGGCGCTGCGGCCGCGTCCGGCGCCTGCGCGGCGATTCTACCGCTGCACGAGATCGCCACGACGGCAGGACAACTCATCGCGGGAGAGCGTCCGCGAGGTCAGCCATGAGAGCGCACGAGTTCCAGCGTCTTGGTGAGGTCCTGCGGGACCATTCCGGGGCCGTGCTCGCAGAGAACACCATGAGCGCGGTCGCCGTGAAGCTTGGCCCCGTGCTGAGGGAGTTCGACTTTCCTTCGATGGCGCATTTGACGCTGGCCTTGTCCAGGCCGGACAGCGTCCTGCTACGCCAGCGCGTGGCGGAGGCCGTCGCGGTTCCCGAATCGTATTTCTTCAGGAACAGAGATTGCTTCGCCTATATCGGCGACGCGATGCTGCCGCAGCTCATGAAGCGGCGTGCCGAGGAGCGACGGCTTCGCATCTGGAGCGCTGCCTGTTCGACGGGGCAGGAGGCGTATTCGCTGGCTATGCTCTTGGCCGAGAAGAGCCGCGCGCTCGACGGCTGGTCCGTGGAGATCGTCGCCACCGATTTTTCCCAAGCCGTTCTGCGCAAAGCGCAGGCCGGGCAGTACTCGCAGTTCGAGGTGCAGCGGGGACTGCCGGTCCAGCTGCTGATCAAATATTTCGAGAAGTTGGGTGCCCTCTGGCAGGTCAAACCCGAAATCCGCGAGCGCATCGACTTTCGCGAGCAGAACCTGCTTCACAGCTACGAGGAGCTGGGCCGTTTCGACATCATCCTATGCCGCAACGTGTTGATCTATCTCGGCACCGACCAGCGCATCTCCGTGCTGGACCGGCTTGCGCGAACGCTCTCGCCCGACGGCTATCTGGTGCTTGGGGCGGCGGAGACGACCTTGGGGTTCTCGAAGGAATTCCAGCGGGTCTCGAAACAACTCGGCGGCGTCTATCGCCTCGGGGGCGGGTACGGCGCCAGCGGCGCAGATCGACGACCGGAAGAAGCGGACGGTGCGTTCCGCACCGTCAGACTCGACAAGGCGACGGCCGAACGTCTGGAGGCCAAGGCGCGCGCCTGCGGCCTGAGCTTGTCGGCGTTTCTGGCCGAGTTCGCGGATGTGGGCTTGCGCGCTGACGGGACTTCGCAGCCCAAGAACGACTAGGCGCCGGTCCGGGTCCAGCCTGTACGCAGGCACAAAAATGGCCGGGACAAGCCCGGCCACCTTCGTATCCAACAATCGAGACTTCGAAAGACCTATGCGGCGGCTTCGCCGGTGTCCGTCTCGTCGTCGGGGTTGCGCAGCACGTAGCCGCGGCCCCAAACCGTCTCGATGTAATGCTTTCCGCCTGTCGCAGCCGCGAGCTTCTTGCGCAGCTTGCAGATGAAGACGTCGATGATCTTGAGTTCCGGCTCGTCCATGCCGCCGTAGAGATGGTTCAGGAACATCTCCTTGGTCAGCGTCGTGCCCTTCCGCAGGGAGAGCAGTTCGAGCATCTGGTATTCCTTGCCGGTCAGATGGACCCGCTGTCCGTTCACGTCGACAGTTTTAGTGTCGAGGTTAACCTTGAGGCCGCCGGTTTGGATAACAGACTGCGCATGTCCCTTGGACCGGCGCACGATGGCGTGGATCCGCGCCACCAACTCGTCCTTATGGAAAGGCTTGGTCATGTAGTCGTCGGCGCCAAAGCCGAGGCCACGAACCTTATCCTCAATGCCTGCAAGACCCGAAAGGATAAGGATCGGGGTCGCTACCTTGCTGACCCGCAAGGACTTCAGGACCTCGTAGCCGCTCATATCCGGCAAATTCAAGTCGAGAAGAATAATGTCGTAGTCGTAAATCTTGCCGAGATCGACACCCTCTTCGCCGAGATCAGTCTTGTAGACGTTAAAACCTTCGGACTGCAGCATTAGTTCAATGCTCTGAGCCGTGGCGCTATCGTCCTCGATCAGAAGAACCCGCATCTTATATCCCCCGTATTCTCATAATCCTGGCTGTCCCCTGACCCAATACGTCGGACGCTGATTGGTTAATTTCGAATCAAAAAATTAACGGCCAATAGTTAACAAAAACTAATCAACAGGATAGTGCTAACCAAATCCGCTAACCCAGACCCTCGAATTGCAGACTTTTCAGACCGGTATGATCGATTAGATGCAATTCATATGGTTTACCGCCGCTTAAGTCCTGTCGGCGATGATCTTGCGTGAAGGGGCGGGGGGAACCGGTCCTTGAGACTTGTTAGAGGCCGTTCAGGGACCTGGCTTGGGGAATGCCGGGCGCCCGTCAGTCGGCTCGTGGCAGTAGAGTAACGTCCGTGTAAAATGCACGGACCCGAACAGGCTTGAGGGTATTCAGTATGAAGTCACGCGACGGAGTCATTCGTTTGAAGCGCTTCGAGGTCGACGAGAAGCGCCGTAAGGTGGCCGACATCGAGTCCATGATCGCCGAATTCAACGATATGGCGGTGGACCTCGACCGGCAGATTGCCGTCGAGCAAGAGCGCGCCGGCATTTCGGACGTCAATCATTACGCCTATCCGACCTTCGCGAAGGCGGCCATGCAGCGCCGGGACAATCTGGCGGTGTCGGTGGCGGGCCTCGAGGCCAAGCTCAGCGCGGCCAAGGGCGAACTCGAGGAGGCCGAGGAAGAGCTTCGGAAGATCGAGGCGCTCCAAGGCCGTGAGACCGATCGCGGCCGCGAGGTCGAGCCGGAAGCCGGCTTCGGCATGATCGGCGTGGCCCGCGTCGCGGGCTGACATCGGCCTCTTGGGCGGCCTTAGACGTCCCGCTATATTTTGAAGAACATGAACCGGCGGTGGACCTCCACCGCCGGTTTTCGTTAGATGGGCGCGAAACACACGTTTGCCCCGTTCGGAGGTCTCGCCATGCCCTCATTCGATATCGTCTCCAAGACGGAGATGCCCGACGTCGACAACGCCCTCGCGAACATGACCCGCGAGATGAGCCAGCGGTACGACTTCAAGGGCTCCAATTCCAAGATCGAACGGAACGAGGGCGTGATCGTCATCCACGCGGACGACGACCTGAAGCTCAAGCAGATGCACGAGCTCCTGCAGGGCCATCTCGCCAAGCGGGGCATCGAGCCGGGCGTGATCGATTACCAGGCCGTGGAGAAGGCGGCCGGCCAGTCGGTCCGGCAAAACGTGCTGCTACGCCAAGGCATCGACAAGGAGCTGGCCAAGCGCATCGTCAAGGAGGTCAAGGGCTCGAAGATGAAGGTCCAGGTCGCCATCCAGGGCGACGAGCTGCGCGTCACCGGCAAGAAGCGTGACGACCTCCAAGAGGTGATCCAGTTCGTCAAAGACCTGAAGATCGAGCAGCCGCTCCAGTTCGAGAATTTCCGCGACTGACTGACTTCGTCAGAATCCGTCGTAGGGAGTCCCCCCCTGCAAGAATGCATCCATGGCTAGGACCGTACGCTGAATGGGTCTGGGGCTCGGGCCTGTCATGGCGCTAGCCTTTTCGTTGGATGCACCACGGGTCCCTATAGGATCTCCGCGCCGGCAAATCGCGCTTGGTTAAGTCTGCCCAAAGGCCAAACCCTGGATATCGGACAAAATCGTCACGCTGAAAGCTCACCGGGCAGTAGTGGACTTCGCCGTCGACTATTCTGCTCGGAAACGGCCTATTGATCGAAGACAACCAGGTAAGCACGCGCGGCAGGTCAAATGGTCCTGGCCTATCCGTCGTCATCTGAAGTGAGGCGGACTTTATTGATACAGAGCGTCCGAACTCGGCAGACAGTTGATCGCGATCGACGATACTTAGCGAATTCGGCTCAGATGGATCATCGAAAGTGACCATGATTGGCAGCGCATCGATAGGGACGGCCTTCTTGATGCCCTGTTCCATCGCGCGACGCAGCTCTGGAGACCACCAAACATTGATGCCAAGCATTCTCTGGGCGAGCAGCAAGGACCCAAATGGACCCTGCAAGTCAGAGCCGCCTTTCATCGTGATTAGTAAGTGCCTGCCGCCTATGTCAAAATCGATCGCCTCACCAAAAACCTCGTGCTCTTGGCCCGCAGTAGGGGAGCCCAGGGTGAAGAACCTCTTCAAAGGAGTCTTCGCGTTGCGAACCTCGTAGATCTCAGACTTGCTGATTGTCTCCCCGTCAACGTCTAGATCGACGGTGAGCTTGTAGCGATAGACATGCCAAGGAAACGCAATGCTATATCCTATCCAGAACACGGCTGCCGCCGCCGCAATCAACGCGTACGACCAGCCCCAGGACAGGTGTGCGAAGCGGCCGATGACAACGAGCGCGGTGCACAGCACAAGAATGGCCAACAACACAGGCCAATAGACGAGGACGAAGAGAATCAATGTGGTCGCGAGCCAGGTTTTCTGGCGCGCCCTTCTTGAACTGGTGTGGAACTGTGCGGCCCGAACCAAAGGTTGTGAATCAGGCCGCTATCCTGCAGGCGTAGTAGGGCGTTCGTCTAGGGACGGAGCGCCGCAATCTGTATGATGGGTAAATGGGGGCAGGGGTTGAGTGCTCCCCACGAATTGCATTTCCGGTGCCGGGGGCCCATTTAAGCGGCGATGCGCCTCATCGCCCCGCCGCTGCCTGCCAAGCCCGTTTCGTCTATATCTAGCCCATGATTTCGATCATCGTCTTCGTCGTCCTCGTGGTTCTTCTGCTGGTTATCGCACGGCGCAGCAGCAAAAACCGGGATGCGATCCTCATCGAAGTGATCTTAGGCATCGCGGGCTCCGTCGCGGCGGCCGTCATCGTCACGTCCTTCCCCAAGGTCGATACGGACAATTTCCTGGGCTATCTGGACAACCAGATCTACGAGCTCGTTTTCGGCAAGAAGGCCGAAGCGCCGGCCGAGGTGCCGGTACCCGAAAAGAAAGCGGTTGCCGTCAAGAAGAACGTCAGCCGCGACGACCGGCAGATCGAAGGCGTCTATGCGGGGCTGATCCGGTCCGTCCAGAACGGCGGGCAGGTGCTCGGTGAGAAGGCCTATGTCCTGCGGGTCGATCCGGCCAAGAAGGACAAGGTCCTCGAGATCTACAAGGACGGTGACATCGAATACAAGGTCCGCATCGACGGAAAACTCGAGAACGACGGCGTTACCTGGGTCGGCGAGACCAAGTCCGTGCTCAAAGGCGACAGCTTTGTTCAAGACGATCTGAAGTTGCTGCTCTCGCCGGAAGTCGGGCGTATCGACTGGCACCAGCACGACAAGATCCAGAACATCGAGTCCATCGGCATCCTGCACAAGATCGACGAGGCCACGGTCTCGAACCGCATCAGCGCCGTGAACCGGATCAAGAACGACATGGTCATTTGCAACGAGGAGGCCGCCAAGCTGGGCGGGAAGGCCTCGTTGTTCCTCTTCATCCCCCTCGAGAATCCGCAAGGGTCGAGCGCGTTCACGCTGCAAGGTCCGGCCGCGTCCAACGAGATCTACACGGACATCGTCTCAGGTACGATCAAACCCTACGAGGGCCCGTACGATCTCCATGTCAAAACACGATACAAGAGCAACGACTTTCCCAATCTCACGGGGATGAAAAGGCTGCACCCGGATCTGTCGTCCTTCGTCGGCTTCTTCGACAAGGACTATCAGATAGGCGTCAATCGACCCGGCGACGAGCCTAGCTGGTTCAAGGAGAGCCTGGCCGAGCCTGTGCCGTGCAGAATCTTCTTCGTGGGGTTCCCGCCGGGGCCGGGGCCGGTCGTGGGCCAGCAGCCCTGACATTCGGCCTGTCCGCATGGCGGCCAAGCGACGAAGTCGCCAAACAAAATGGCCGGGGCGGGCCCGGCCATTTCTAAGCTCAGATTTTTCGGTCGACGACGCTTCGGTGAAAGCGTGTGCGGCTAGCCGCCGCGATATTCTTGGATGCGGGTCGCGCGCAGGCCGGCGAGGCCGTGCTTGTCGATGGAGCGCTGCCAGCTGAGAAACTCGTCCACGGTCAGCGTGTAGCGGTCGCAGGCCTCTTCGAGGCTAAGCAAGCCACCGCGGACGGCGGCCACGACTTCCGCTTTACGCCGGATGACCCAGCGGCGGGTGTTCTTCGGGGGTAGGTCGGCGACGGTCAGCGGACTGCCGTCCGGCCCGATCACATATCGGACACGCGGCCTGTAATGTTCAGTCATCGTACGCAACACTCACAATACACTCGATGAGCAACAATCAAGGGGGACCTTACCGCCGCCCCATTTAAGAATTGCCTAAGCCGGGCAGTAAAATTACCCGCAAGCAAATCCGCAAAACTCTCTGAATTGTCTAAAGTTTCTTAGCTTCTTGAATTGCGACTTGGCGCCGTTTGCCGCCCCTTTGGCTTGCGCGTGCCGGTCGCGCTGCCTATGTTTCGGGACTTATCCAAACTGTCACAAGGGATTAGGGGACAGGCAGCGTCTGCGTGGCGACGGATATGAGACGGCGGTCGGCCGGGTGTCGTTGCATGATCGTCCGCCTAAGTTTACAGGTTGCGTGGGCCGCGCGGCCGGCTCCGAAAGGCGAGAGGCCGGAAGCGCATCGATCCGAAAGAGCGCCTAACAGCGATTATGGTTAACAGTTTGCATCTTCCGGGCCGTCCGTCCGAGACACGGGTGGTCGTCGCCATGTCGGGCGGCGTCGACTCTTCGGTCGTGGCAGGCCTCTTGAAGCGCGAGGGGTACGACGTCGTCGGCATCACCTTGCAGCTCTACGACCATGGCGAGGCCGTGGCCAAGAAGGGCGCCTGCTGCGCCGGCCAGGACATCAAGGACGCCCGCCGTGTGTCCGCGGCGCTCGATATTCCCCATTACGTGCTCGATTACGAGCGTGAGTTCGAGAAGGCGGTCATGGGCGCCTTCGCCGACAGCTATCTGTCCGGCGAGACCCCGGTGCCGTGCGTGGCCTGCAATCAGACGGTCAAGTTTCGGGATCTGCTGGAGACGGCGCGGGGGCTGGGCGCCGACGCCCTCGCCACGGGTCACTACATCAAGAGTTTCCCCGGCGAGAAGGCCTGGGAACTGCACCGCGCCGCCGACAAGGAGCGCGATCAGAGCTATTTCCTGTTCAACACCACGCCCGAGCAGCTTGCCTTCCTGCGCTTCCCTCTAGGCGGCATGCCGAAGGACGAGACGCGGGCGCTCGCGCGCGAGTTCGGCCTCGACGTCGCCGAAAAGTCCGACAGCCAGGACATCTGCTTCGTGCCGTCCGGCCGCTACACCCAGGTGATCGAGCGGCTGCGTCCGGGGGCGGCCGAGGCCGGCAATATCGTCCATGTGGACGGGCGGGTGCTGGGCCGGCACACGGGCATTATCAATTATACGATCGGCCAGCGCCGCGGCCTTGGGATCGCCGCGGCCGAGCCGCTTTATGTGGTCAAGCTCGACGCGGCCCGACACGAGGTAGTCGTGGGACCGCGCGATGCGCTGCTGGCGCGGAGCGTGGAACTGCGCGATATTAACTGGCTGGGCGACGAGCCCTTCGAGACGGCGGTGGCCGGCGGCCTCGAGGTTCTGGCGCGGATCCGGTCCACGGGTCCGCTGCAGTCGGCGACGGTCGTGTCAGAGAACGGGTCCGTCTACGTGGAGCTCGTAGACGGCGAGGAGGGCGTGTCGCCCGGACAGGCTTGTGTATTTTACGCCGCGACGGGCGGCGGCGAGCGGCTTCTCGGCGGCGGCTGGATCAAGTCTGCCGCGGGAGCCTTTACGGCCAAGGATGCAATCCCGGCCCAGGCAGCGCCGCTGCCGGCCGAGGCGTTCCTGGCACAATCGCGTTAGGCCGCGGCACGGGCAAGCGGCATAGTCTCGGGGAGGGTTCAGCGTTGTCTTCCAATCATCCGACGATGGATACGGAGTCGGTTCGTCACGCTTACCGCCGCTGGGCGCCGGTGTACGACTACACGTTCGGCCAGGTCGCCGATGCGGGCCGCAAGCACGCGGTGCGGATCATCAACAATCGCAAGGGCCGCGTGCTCGAGGTCGGCGTGGGCACGGGACTTTCGCTGCCGGCCTACGGCAAGCATCTGACCATCACCGGCATCGACCTGTCGCCGGAGATGCTGGAAAAGGCGATGGGCAAGGTCGCCAAGAAGGGGCTCGACAACGTGGACGGGCTGCACGAAATGGACGCGAGCGCACTCGGCTTCGCGGACGAGAGCTTCGACACCGTGGTCGCGATGTATGTGATGACGGTTGTGCCCGACCCGGTAAAGGTCATGCGCGAACTGGAGCGTGTTTGTGCCCCGGGCGGCGAGGTCATCCTCGTCAACCATTTCAGCCAGGAGCATGGCATTCGCGGCTTCTTCGAACGGAAGCTGGCGCATTTCGCCGATCTCATCGGCTGGCATGCGGTGTTCGAGCCAGAGCGCATTCTGGTCTGCGAGGACCTGCGTCTTGTGGAGCGGCGGCCGCTCTGGCCGCTTGGCCTGTTCACCATGCTGCGCTTCGTCAAGGAGCCGGGCCTTGGCATCGGCACCCAGGCCGCCAGGACGTTCTTGGCCTCGGGTGCGCGGGACATCGGGGAAGCGGAGGCAGCCGCGCCGCAGCCCAAGGCCGCATTTGCGCGGAGAATGCTTGACTTGAATTACTGGCGGTCTCTATATCGCCGCCTCCAGAGTCAATTGGCCGAGCGCTAGTTTGTTTGTTTGCGCTATCGGCCTAGCGGCCTACTTGAGCGCGTGATTCTCTTGCGCCAACAGCCTCCGGTCTGCTTGAGCGCGGGATATTTGTGACGCCGCGCTCTTCACGCCTTGAGCGCAGGACCACTTTGAGGTCTAAGAGGTCGGCGATCTGGAACGCGTGGGGTCCTACCCACGGCGTATTGGGGCGGAGTAGCTCAGCCGGTTAGAGCAGCGGAATCATAATCCGCGTGTCGGGGGTTCGAGTCCCTCCTCCGCTACCATTTATCCCTATGATGTTCATGTTGATTTTCCTCTCCATGGGCTGGGCGCGCGGGCCGGTTTGACAAGGTCACTCCGTTGGTTTGACACGCTTCGTCGCCACTTTGTTCATGCGGCGGTCGAATCTCTTCACCACACCCGTCATCTTCTTCCGCAAATCAGCGTCCTTAGCGTAGTGCTTGGCCATACCCGGGGACGACTGGCCCAGGGCATCGGCGATGGTTTCGTTGTCGTATCCGAGCTCTCTCAAGGTGGTCGCCACGGTATGGCGCAGCCCGTGGAACGTGAGGCCTTTGCCCACGCGCCCCTCGGCCTCTAGCTTGCGGATGAATTTGAAAAACGACGATCGGAAACCACTTTCGGTCCATGGCCGTCCCCGACTGTTGGCCGCGAGGGTCACGGCACTGTGCTTGGGTGCGTTGTCCAGGATCCTCCGTAATGGAGCAGGGCAGGGCCACCAGACTGTCTGACCCGTCTTATTGGTCCTTTTGCCGATTGCAGTACCGTCATAGGCCGTCTTTGTAACAGCAATCGCATCCCCTTCACGCAGCCCCGCAAACATTCCAAGCCCAATGGGTACGAGAAGGTGTTTCGGGGCTTCTGCAATCACGGCCTCCCGCTCCTCGTCTGTCCAGGGCCGGTTGGCCCGGGGCAGACTCTTGGGTCGCTTTATCGGTCGCACGCCGCGGCAGGGATTCTCATCAAGCAGGCCATGATCGACTCCCCAGGAACACACGCTTGAAAGTACCGCGATGACATAGTTCGCAAAGCGGCGTTTGCGCTTCCTGTAGGCCTTGTCGCGAAGCCGGATAACGAACGGGCGGTCGAGTTCGACCAGCGGCATCGCCTCCAACGGTGCGAGGTAGTCGAGCATCTTGGCGTAGTCGCTTTGAGACCGCGGTGCGAGTTCTTGGGCCTCGGGCCCCGCTCTCCATTCGGCGAACAGCCCGCCCAGCGTGCCCGGCTTGGGATCCACCTCGGCAACCAGATCGTCCAGCCTCGCGAGTTCGGCAAAGAATGCGCCAGTGCCAAATTCTGCCTGGATGCGTTTGCCGGTTTTGCGGTGGTAGCAGTAGATCTTACCGTTCTTGGTCGAACGGAATTTCTTAATGCCTTTAACCCGCACGACAGTCATCCTCATCCAGCCTCGCTAGCCATCCATCGGCCGATTGTGGGGGGCCTCCGATTAGGCTGTCCAGCCACTTGTCTATGTCCCTGAGGTCGTGTCGTTCTGTCCCGTCGGGAAACGTCCGAGGGGAGAGGGGACAATTCGCCTTAAACCCCCTGACCGTGAGGCCGCAGTAGAAGGCTGCGATCCTTGTTGGCACCATGCGTGGGGTGACAGAGCGCACTTGAGCCATCACGTCCTCCCAAAACTACTGTGGGACTTACGCAAAGGGCGGTCACCAATGGGGCGAGTCCTGCGAAGCGTGGCTCGGTCGTCGCCCGATACTTTGATTCCGATAACTGTCATTCTCGGATGCAATCGCGCACCGTTCGCTTCGACCGGTTCGCGATCTTCGCCGCCGCCGCGACTGTTAATGGTTCGTGCCGGTCACAGGGGTGGAGTACGACAGGCCATATGGGGAACGTTTCGTACCAGCCACTTTGGCGATTGCTCGGAGGTGCGGCGGCTTCTAAGTCCGACATCGTCAAGTGCCTTCAGCGCCGCTTCCGTTCCTGACTCGGGGCGGCGCTTCTATTTGCGTCCGCCTATGGCGCAGACCCGAGAATGCCCCATTAAATGAGATTCGCTCGGGTCATATTCTGGAATGAAACAAGCCGTTTCGTGACCCGATCTTTAGCGGACTCTGCTGATCGCAAGCGCCAGTGCGCTTTTCGAGTGCGTGTGGCGCTTGCCGGCAGGTAGGCAAATCTGGAGTTGCCACACAAACTCGACGAAGGGGGACTGCCTGTCGTCTTCAGGCATATCTCGCCGAGCTGTGGTGCTAAGCCCCGCCTCCTTGAAGACATCCTTTAGCGTCCTGATCCAAAATCTCCACGCTTCTCCGTCTTTGAAGTGATCGTCTACCTCTCCGTCCCCACATTCGCTATTCAGATCCATCTGCGCCGCCTCGCAGGCAGATCGGAACGAAGCAATTAGTTCCGCAGTCTCCTCAAAAGGGTCAGACGGAAACCTATGGGACCAGTATTGCCCTACGGCGCTCTTTGCGTAGACGTAGGCAGTCGACGTATTGCGACGGGTCGGGAGCAAATCTAGAAAGGCGTCAGCACCCTCCTTCCATAGTTCGAGGTGCTCCACAGCATTAGAGATCGGCTCGGCAGCGCGCTCGAGCCGCTCCAAGTCGAGAAATCTATTTGTCGCGCTAAACACGGCGTCGCGCACCCGTGGCGGGATCGATCCGTCAATGGCGTCTTGGAGTTGGTGCCAATCCAGCGCAGGAATCGTGAGCGTCTCTTCGACGGAAACGAAGCTGATCGGGAGTTTGGGCTTAGTCCGCGCCACTCAACGCTCCGCAACGTCCCGCAAAGGAAAGTCGCGCGGCAACCGAGTGCGGAAGCTCGACGTTCGGGGATCAGCCTAGCCGCGCGATTCAAACTTAATACAGCTCAATGGCACATTTAAAGACGTATGGCAGATGTCACCGCATAGGCTCGGGCGTTCGGGCCCTATCTAGCGAGTGTTTGGCGCGCTTGATCTTGACGACATTTCCGCGGCTAAGCGCCCGGGTGACGAGCATATGCGATACAGGCAGAGCACCCACTGGATTGGCCGCACGCCAACCTTCCCCGACCCAAGTCGCCAATTCCTCGAGATCCGCAGAGTAGCCAATTAGTTGTGTTCGCTGTTCGGGAGTCCAGCTGGGTTCATAGAGTGCCCACAGCCGGAATAGGCCCGATAACGCGACCATTTCGATGTGGTCGAGTTCATCGGAAAGAAGTTCCGCGTTGCCTCCATGGGTCAATATGGGCAACTCGAGCCTCGTCATACGTTCCATCATGCCCCCGGGACCACTCGCACAATCGCCGCGAGTACATAGTCCGCAGCGTTGAATCCCGCGACTCGTGGCAATTGCATATGGCGGCGTCTGGTTGCTCGCCATACGCAGCGGCTAAAGGAAGGCTTCCCCCGCATGCTCTTTGAAAGCTTTGGCGCGGCGATCATATGTCTTGAGCGTGCTGACTTCACGATGCCTGGTCACGTCCATGACCCGAAGAACGTCAGCCCCGTGATAAAGGGCCGAGGTCACGAAGCCAGCACGTAGGCTGTGTCCAGAGAACATCGTCGGGTCGAAACCGGCAGCTTCAGCTCTTGCCTTTACTATCATTGCCACAGATCGATCTGAGAGCCTTCCTGAAATTGCTGAGTTGCCTTTTCGAATTGAGCGGAAGATTGGCCCCTCTGTGATTTCGGCCGCCTCCAGCCACGCCTCGACCGCTGCGACCGGCTTTAGCCGCGATCCATGCGGAATGGATACGAAATCGCCTAGCCCTTCTTGATCCGTCTTCGACCGTCGGATGGCCACCAACAGGCCCTCGTCGGTCTGCTCGAGATCTTCGACGTTAAGTGCGACGAGTTCAGAGCGACGCAAGGCCGCTGCGAACCCTAGCAGCAACAGCGCCCGGTCCCTCAAGCCCCGCAGGTCCGATGGCATGTCCGCGACAATAGCCCGAAGCGTCTCGGCGGTAGCCGGCGCCTTCCTATGGTCGGCCGTCCCGATGCTCCTCTTGATGCCGGCAAGCACGACCTTGATCGCTTGATTGTTCGTTGGCGGCTCGAAACCAGCTATCCGATGCATGTAACCTATTCCGGCGCACCGTCGAGTGACGGTGGACGCCTTCAGTCCCGTTTGTGCTAGCGACGCCAGATACGCTGCTATCGTTTCCACAGTTGCGGGAAGGGCTTCGACTCCGTGTCGGTCGCACCATGCGGAGAAGTCTGCGGCATCCGATTGGTATGCCCGCCTCGTGGCCTCCGACTTTGAGGCACGGGCGAATTCTCCTGCCGCGGTTGTTGCTCGTTGCAGCTGTGACGATCGGCCTGGCCTGATGGTCACCTCTTGAAGCATGGTGGGCTCGTCGGCCTGCTCAGTTGTCGTGGCTCTTGCAATACTGGCCATTTTTTTGTCGTCATGAACGTCGCAGGCCATCTCGCGGGCAAGCTTTAACGCGTACGCGAGAATTCCTGACGCGCCGACCACGTGCGCCTCGTTAGGTCCACCAATGTGCCGGGCGTCATGTTCGGACATGCCGAGCAGAGCAGGCAGTTGGTGGGAGCGACTAATTCCGCTCTCGAGAGCGTCCTGACTCATCGTTGCGCGTCCTTTCCTACCTCTCCAAAACGGCACTCGGGTCTGACATCGGCGGCCTTTGTGGCCGGCATTGATGCATTCATAACCTGTCTATTTCCAACAGATACGACGATAACAATCGCATAACGCGTTTTCAATATTAAAAAGATGCTATTGACGAATTTCAACGCATGTGCCCAGAAGCGAGCATGCTTACACCATCGCAGTGCCGAGCCGCCCGTGGACTTCTCGACTGGACGCAAGTGCAGCTCGCCAACGCTGCTGGTGTAGGGGTCGTTACAATCCGCCAGTTCGAGGGCGGTGGAGCCGATCCTCGGCAAGCAACCATAACGGTAATTCGGCTGGCACTGGAGAAGGCTGGAGTGACCTTCATTGGCGAGAACGGCGGCGGCCCGGGTGTGAGGTTTCGATCCGTCCAGCGATAGAGTGCAGCGCTGAGTAGTGGTGACGAGCAGATCAACGTCACTTTACTGCGACGCGCAGCCTGCGGATGTTCGGCTGACCAACGCATCAATCCCCCACATCGTGCGTGAAATATCGATGATCGCCTTATCGGCTGCGCTCTCGACTAGTTCTCTTACACAGGCAAAGATGTTCGCATTTGTTGTCAAGCTGGCGCGCGCCACGATTTGACATTCGTTGACAACCGCGTCGCTGATGCAGAGCTGTCTTTCTACCCGTTGCCATACGGGCTCCAGTCCGTCCTATTCCTACGCCGCTTCCACCATGCACGGCTTCTACCAGATACCGACGGCCTCGGTGAGACGATCGACCTTGGCGGACCGATCCTTGACCGCGCCCATGGTGATGCCGGTGGCGTCCTGTATCGGGAACCGCTTCGCGTCACCCAGTGCCGGTTTCGCCTGCTCACAGATACCCAAATAGGCCGCCCCTTGCTTCGAAAGGCCCTCGCTGCCGCTCGATGGCCCTGGCTCACAATGTCCTGCGAGGCAAGAAACTCCTGTTTGGCTGCAGTGGCGGCATCAATGACTAGGCTGGCAGCCTCGGCTGCATCCGCCTCGAGACCTTGACCCAGGCCGATCGCCTCCCGCGCTTGGTTCTGCGCGCCGACGGGCGAGGCGACCGTGCCCCGGTCGGCGGCGCACTCGATCCCGGTGAAGCGCCCCGGATCGGGCTCGATCCCGTATCACGCGGTCTAACGTTCCCTCACCCCGCTCTGGGTTGCCTTCTCGCTCGCAAAATCCGAATTGGCCCGTGCCGCAGCTTCTGCCTGGCGCTTGGGACTGTCGAACTCCTGCGCAGTCTCGACGAAGTCGTACTCGAGCAGCTTGAAAACGGTCTCGTACCGCTCACGGTCTCCTTTCGCGAGATCCATGAAGTACGAGCTGACCTCCTTCGACGGTCATCGATGTCGCGTTGCCGGCGCTGGCTGACCCGGAACTGTTCTTTGGCGAAATCGAGATAGTTCTGACCGAGTTTGGCTTGCGCGTCGGCCGTGTCGGAAATCGTCGCGTCGGCCGCCGGGGCCGGTGGCGCGGAAGCTTGGCACACGGCTAATCCTCCAAGGACAACTCTACCAGGCCGCGTCGAAGCGTGACGCCGTCCAAGTCGAGACAACGTAAGAGTGCTTGCCGAACGTACTCAGCGTTGGTCGTGTTCTTGATATGCGCAGCGGCCCTAACCGCTGCCCGGGTGCCGCGTGGAGCCTTGACGCGAATGTCTTCAGGAAATCGGCCGCGTCCGTCTTCGATGATGGGCTCGTATGCCTCGTGCATGCCGAACCTCCCGGTGGGTCTGCGCGAATTTTGTCGAGAGCATGCGCCATGAAGCTGCGAGCTGGAACGTCGTTTCCGCCGTTTCTGCCGTGCCGAGTTGTTGCGGGACGAGTAATTATCCAAAGCCTGAACATGCGGACCAGCCGACCTGAGTACCGCTCAGGTGTAGGGCCCGCCACGCCTTTGACCTTCGGCCCCGCAACAAACCCTTGCTCTCGTCGCCGCCGTTACGCTACTTGTGATTGTTTGAAGTACACATGAACTCTTGATCGCTATCCATAGGAAGGCACGATGCGCGAGCTCATTTCCGTTTGTATGCCGGTCTACAATCGGGCTGATCAGGTTCTCGAGGCTGCCTATTCGATACTCAACCAGGACTATAGTTCGTTAGAGCTGATCATCGTTGATGACGGCTCGACGGACGAAACAGCGGAAGTCGTGTCTTCCATTAAGGACTCCCGGGTCCGCCTAATCAGACTCAATCAGAACCAGGGCAATATCGCATGCCGCAACGTTGCGTTCAAAGCTGCGCTTGGGGACTTTATAGCCATAATGGATTCGGATGACGTCGCCTGTCCCTGGCGATTGTCGATGCAAGCGAGCACCCTCAAGCGCGGCTTTGATATCTGCGGTGGTTACAGTCTTCGAGCCCCGACCTTGCATTCACACGGATCGGTTTGGCGCACGCCACGGCATCAGATTGGACTGAAACGTGTCGCGCTCTTTGGTTCCCCCTTCGCAAACTCTTCGGCGATGATTACAAGGTCATTCTTGGAAAGAACCAACTTCCGATATGATCCAACCTCGTTTCCGGCGGCAGACTATGCCGCATGGTCTGCCGCAGTTTTCAACCCCGACGTCTCAGTCGCTGTAGTCGACAAAGTCGTTCTACTTCTCAGAAAACACGGCAACACCATCAGCGCGACCCATGAGGACGCACAAGCACTCGCTGCGGCCAAAATCCGTGAGGGACTGCTACGTAAGCTTGGCATCAACGACGGTTACCTAATCGACCTTCATAACAAAATTGCTGAACGGCGGACAGACCACATGGGCACATCTGAGTACCGTGCGCTTGCAGACTTGTACTTTGAGAGGCTGCCTCAGACTGGCGATACCGCATTCAAGGGCTCAGAAGCCGAACGATATTTTGAGGGACATCTGTCGAAAATCGCTCACGCGAAGCCGACATCGTGGCGCCGCGCACCAGCACACATCCCCGATGTCAGCGTCATTGTTGCAGCGTACAACGTCGCGCCGTTTCTCAACGAATGCCTCTGTTCCGCGCTAAGGCAGGAAGACGTGTCCGTTGAGGTAATTGTCGTCAATGATGGCAGCACCGACGATACGGAATGCGTCTGTGAGTCAATCACCGACTCCCGGCTAAAGTTGATAAGTCAGCCAAATCAGGGCCTCTCCGTAGCGAGGAACACCGGCACGTCAGCCGCGAATGGGCGGTACGTATACTTTCTTGATGGGGATGATTTCATAGAGCCCAACGCGCTAAGTATTATGGTGGCCAAAGCCGATAGTACGAATGTTGATGTTGTCGTTGCAGGGCATTCGACAGTAGATTCTTCAGGGGAGGTCGAGGTCCGGTTCGGCCCAGAAAAAGACTCTCTGCACAAGAACAGCATACTTCACGCGTATGTTGAAAGGTGCTTCGGCGCACCGGCATGCAATAAGCTCATCAAGGCTTGCCTCGCAAAACGCCTACCATTCAAGCCTGGCATATTGCATGAGGATGAACTGTTTTGCCCTAGTCTTTTCAGCGAAGCCAGGTCCGTCGCCGTTTTAGCCACGAACACTTATTGGTATCGGCAGCGACCGGGATCAATAACTGAACAAGTCACTCCAAAGCATTTAGAAGACTGGTGCGTAATTCTATTTGATTCTATGAACCTAATCAGATCGCGGAACATAAACGGAAAGGAAAGAAGAGCATTTATGAAGCGACTTCGGCGACTGGTGAGCGCAGCACGCCGAAAGCTTTATGCCTTGGACAATCCGGACAAAGAACTTGTTAAGCGCGTTCAAAATGTATGTGCAGAGGCCAACGCCCTAATCCTTGGCGAACGGGTCAACTCCCAGTTTGCCACTTCACGTCAAATCCGAGAAGCAAACGAAAAAAAAGCGGTCGAACCGCCAGCTGATATTCCGCCAAAGACTGCCCTGACAGCAGAGACTGCCATTAAACCCAGATCATTGTTGGGATTACTGCGCCGCAAGAGATTAGCAGCAGTTCCCTCCCAATAGATCCTCTGAGCCAGCCTATCGCGCCCAAACCCAAACAAATGAAGCCGGGAGTCGCTGCACTGAGACTTGAGCGATAAGTCTCGTACTAGGCGGAACAAAAGCTTCCGCTGACGTGGAACTTCACCACAAAAACCGAGAGTTGCTTCCGCGCTATCGACAGCAGCGAAGAACTACCCCATGTGGGTGCGACAGATTAGCAACAATCTTTAGTTGACCCTGATTGACTCCGTGTGCTTTTTCCTAATCGGGGAATTTGAGTGGGGAGCCTATCTGTGCGTGTTTTGGTACTTGGCGGCGATGGCTTCTGCGGATGGCCGACCGCTCTGCATCTGTCGAATCTGGGGCACGACGTCGCAATCGTTGACAACCTGTCCCGCCGGAAGATCGATATCGAACTCGAGGCCGAGTCCCTGACGCCAATCCGGCCGATCCACGAACGCCTCCGGGCCTGGAAGGAGGTTTCCGGGCGCGACATCGACCTCCACACGTTCACGGTTGGCGAGCACTACCACCGGCTGCTCTCGCTAATCGAAGACGAGAAGCCGGACGCCATCGTCCACTTCGCCGAACAGCGCGCGGCGCCTTACTCGATGAAGTCGTCGGCCCATAAGCGCTACACCGTCAACAACAACCTCAACGCGACCAACGATGTCTGCGCGGCCATCGTTGAGTCAGGCGTCGACGTGCATCTCGTTCATCTCGGCACGATGGGCGTCTACGGATACGGCACCGCCGGCATGCAAATCCCGGAAGGGTACTTGCCAATTCGCGTCGAGACCAAGGACGGCGAACTGATCGATCAGGAGATCCTGTATCCGGCCAATCCCGGATCGATCTATCACATGACGAAAACCCAGGATCAGCTGTTCTTCCACTTCTACAACAAGAACGACAAGCTCAAGATCACGGATCTTCATCAGGGCATCGTTTGGGGGACGCAGACGGCGGAGACAAAGCTGGACGAGCGGCTCGTCAACCGCTTCGACTACGACGGCGACTACGGAACGGTGCTCAACCGGTTCCTGGCGCAGGCTGCCGTAAACTATCCGCTGACGGTCCATGGCACCGGGGGACAGACGCGTGCCTTCATCCACATCCAGGATACTGTCAAGTGCATCCAGCTTGCCATCGAGAACCCGCCGCAGACAGGCGAGCGAGTCAACATCCTGAACCAGATGACGGAGACACATCGCGTCCGCGATCTCGCCAAGATGGTAGCCGACCTGTCGGGAACGCAAATCGCGTTCGTCCCGAACCCGCGCAACGAGGCCGACGAGAATGATCTGTTCGTGGCCAACGATCGGTTTCTCGCAATGGGCCTGGAACCCATCACGTTGGAAGCGGGGCTGTTGGAAGAGGTGCGCGACATCGCTCAGAAGTACGCCGACCGATGCGATCCGGCGAAGATCCCTTGCGTCTCCGCCTGGAATGCCGATGCGCAGACGCGCCTTGAAACAGTCTCCTAAATACCGCCATGCGCGTCCGTTCCGGGCTCCAAGAAATCTTTTCTCGCGCTAGACAACCTAATGCTTGGCAATGACGAAACTATTGTGGCTGCCCCCTCAACTCAGAAATTTCGCAGCAGAAGCCGAGTGGACCTTGTTCCGAAATCGGTCCAATTCTCATACCCAATATGATCTCTGGGCAAAGCAGCGGCGAAACCTCTTTCACCGATGGGGGAACCTGCCTACGACGTCGCGCGAGAATGCTGCCCTCCGACAACTGAAGGATAAATACCGCGGACAGAGAATATTCCTTCTCGGCAGCGGGCCGAGTCTAAACCGTCTCGACCTTGATAAGCTCCGAGACGAGTACACGTTCGGCGTAAACCGAATTTATCTGCTGTACGACCGGATATCTTGGCGGCCGACATTCTACACTGTGAATGACTGGGAGGTGGCGCCGGACAATGCCGGCGAAATACAAGAAAGAGTCGACTCCATATCATTCATCCCAGTTCGATTCCGCGGCTTGTTCGATTCGATGCAAAGTGCCTACTACTACAATAGTCGGCACGCCGAGCGCCCAGGCGAATTCTTCAGCTATGACCTCGAAGATGGCGCGATCATGGGCGGCACAGTAATGACCTGCGCCATTCAGATCGCATACTATCTCGGTTTCGACCCCATCTATCTCATCGGGGTCGATGTGGACTACAAGATTCAGGACACCGTCGAGCAGTCAGGCTCCAAACGCTTCAGCGATGGCAATCTACAATTTCTCCGAAGCACTCAGGACGATGATATCAACCACTTTGATCCTCGTTATTTCGGGGCCGGCAAACGCTGGCATAACCCGAATACGGAGAACATGGTGGTCGGCTTTCACCGCTGCCGCGAAGCCATGGAGGCCCGAGGTCGACAGCTACTCAACGCGACGGCTGGGGGCAAGCTCGATGTCATACCGCGGGTAGATTTCGAGTCCCTTTTTACAACGACGGCCGGCGCGGCGATTGAGCGCCACCCCACTGTAAGCATCATCATGCCAGCCTATAACGCCAGCGAGCATATAGCGGCGGCAATCGATAGTGTCCTTACTCAGACTTTCGAGGACTGGGAACTCATCATAGTCGATGACGGGTCGACCGACACGACATCTTCGATCATCCAGTCGTATACAAACCATCGAATAAGGTACATACGTCAGGAAAATAAGGGGCGCGCCTCCGCTCGGAATGCTGCGCTTGAGGTCGCTCGCGGAGAATTCATCGCTTTCCTTGATGCCGATGACCTTTTTGAACCCAACAAGCTCGAGATACAGGTCAAATTGCTGCGCGATCGGCCGAAGCTCGGTGGTGTCCGCGGTGCTTGGAAGCGTATTAGCAAAACTGGAGAGCTACTCAGGGTCCGCGCGGAACAGAAGCGAAGGGTCCTGCGGGCGAGGAGTGCCATTGCCGGCAACCCTCTCTTGCTCTCTATGTCGATGATTCGGCGAGACTTCATCGACCGAGGATTGCGTTTTGAAGAGGGACGCAGATATGCGGAAGATTGGGTCTTCGCGCAAGAGTTGCTGATGTCAATGAACTGCCGCGTACTCTCGCACCCAGAGTGCGTCGGGCTCTATCGAATGACAGATCAGGCAATCGCTAAGACCACAGACGACTACGCTCGCGCGCACATTGATGTGGTCGAACGGGTGTTTGGCCAAGCCATGGATTCTGAACTCGAGGCCTTACTGGCGAACGCCCGTTTTCGAGTGCGAATTAGAATGGCTGCACGGTGCTTGGCAGCTGCCAATCTAGACCTTGCTCATCGCCTACTCACGGAAGCCGCCAAATATAGGATAGGCGACGACTCCGAGCGCCAGTCATACATCTCTAGTGAAATCATTGCTTGGGGTCAGCAGCTGGATATTGATCCAATATCGATCGCTCTGAACCTGGATAGTGAACAGCTCCGCGAGATGGGGCTGACTGGACTTCCTGGCCGGATATTGTCCGATTGGTACCAGCAATGCGTGAACGACCGCCACATCGGGTTTCGGGACCTGCTCCGTGCTCGATTTGCGTTGTCACGACATAGAAATATCATGGCGGCCGCCATTGAGATCGATCCCTCATTGAAGGGCATTGGGGGAGCCCGAGCTTTCATTCGGAATCGGAAACACGCCGCAAAGCAAGCCTACGCACGATTTGCCGGTGCAACGCGGCGCCAGCTGCCCGGCCTGTTCAGACTCGGCCAGGTCGGGAGCAGGGTCATCAGATTATCGTGGACGAGACCTCTTGGGATTCTTGTCGGTCTACTCATTGCTTTTTCGCCTGCTATAGCTGCTCTTCTCGTTGAGCCTTCGCAGCAGTTTCATGTGCTTGCCATCGGGCAGTCGGCTCTTCTCTTTGTTTTTGCGATCGTGGCGCTTGCTCATGAATCGATTCGTATGCGCAACATTCTCGCAATAATCGACGGAAACCGTCGCCGAGTGGATTCCGTCGAAGCCCGATCTAACCGGTTAGAGGAAGACCTGACATCAGGAAGCTCCCGGCTAAGGTCATTGGAAGCGGAGCTGGGTTCGGTCAGCGGGCGCCTCCAGGAAGCCTCGAACAACATCAGCTTACTGGTCGGAACCAGAGCAGAGCACGTTCAACACATTGATGCGCTCTTAAAGCTAACCGAGGCCCAGTCGAATGAGAGGCGTGAAGCTTCAAAGGCTATCGCCAAGATTTCAAGCGAGCTGAAGAGACTCGCGAAGGAAAGCCGCAAACTTGACGCTACAAGAAGCGATTTAGCGTTCGTCAGCAATCGCGTTTCCGAGTTGAACAAGTCGTCAACGAGGCTTGCAGACGCAGAGGCCGAGATAAGCGCCATGCGCGCCGGCATAGTTGCGTGGAGAAGAGCGGATATCGACTACAAAGGATCAGCGCGGAAGGGCGCTGTTCGACCTGTCTCTATAGACGAGGTTTTTCCCGATATCGGCAATTGGGACACGAGGCCGCTCTATCGCAAGCAAGAAGAGATCTCATTCGCTCCGGTCTGGAGTTCCCGCAAGAAGCCCATTTTGCTCAACAGCATACCCAAGGCCGGGACATATCTTTTCGCACGTCTGCTTGCCTGCCTCGGTGCTACGAATGTCGACGTCCACCTCTTCAGCGACTCGTACCAGGATTTTCGCGGCATCGACCTGGAGGACTTGGTTTCGCATCCCGTACAGTTTCGCGTTCCTGTTCCTTTTGAACGATCATCAGTCTTAGTCAAAGGCGGCCAATTCGCCGTCGGTCACGTGTCATATTCAGCGGTAACTGTTGAGGCCAGCAAAAGGTTCGTTCATTTTTTTTGCGTCCGCGACCTTCGCGATCTCCTCATCTCCCACATGCGTTTTCTTATGGACCCCCGGCGTGTTGGTTCTGCGAAAGGGAGATGGTCCAGCGAGCACGACGGGCCAGAACTCTTTCTCCGTTATATGCAAGGCCCCGGCGGGAAGCTGGCAAAGGCTCGGATCCTGCCCGCACTGGACTGGCTAAAGGATCCTTCCGTTCAGCTTCTGCGGTTTGAAGACATAATGGGAGACCGGGGTGAGGGCGTACAAAGCAAATTGGTTGAGACGGTTTGCATCGGCGCCGGCCTCAAAATGCCCTCAGACCCGCTGTCCCTCCTCCAAGATAAAGTGTTGGGGGTGAACACTCGAACCTTCTCAGGACATCGATCAAACCATCGCGACTTTTGGGGCGATCAGGTGGAGGCGCTATACCAAGACCTGGGCCTCTACTTAATAAACCGAGAACTAGGGTACCAGTGAGCTCCGAGTGACGTCCTGCCTGAAACGACACAGTACATCGCGTGCGTGCGCAGGTCGTAGGAACCGACATGGAAGGCTTTTTCTCGTCCGACCTGCATCCGGACATAGTTCTCCTTTCCGCTACCCTCCCCCTCCCGACAATCTCAGGGGCGCGGCTCCAGGGGAACGCTTTTCAGCACGGTATAGCCAGGATGCCCTATATCGGGGGCCAGCCGCTCCCCCAGCCTTATGAACGGCCAACAGTTCGTTGGGGGGGTTCGTTAGTCCTGGTTTTCCCTCAACCCGCGTTCGGGCAGTCGGGCGGTCGGAAATCCGGTCTCGGGGCAAAGTTCCCGCCGTGCTATCCGGTTTTGGTGCGAAGACCGGCAACTCCTAGAGCTTCATCGACGCCCTGTCGGCGAGCAGTGGGACAAGCTCTAACCAGACCACCGCTTTGACGCGACGACTGGCCACAAGATCTGTTGCCAGCGGGAACCTCCGAGCAGACCTGGCAAGACAGGAAGCTCGCAGCCGACAATCGCGGGATTGACGACTGCGCTACTCCGCAGCGACGAGCTCGAGCGCCTCTCGACTGCGGAATTCCGCACTTTGGTTCGGAAATTCCGTATCAATTTCCGCGCGCACCGCGGCGACGGTCTTGTCGGAAACGCCACAGCGGGAGGCTATCAAACGATTGGATTGGTTTGGGTCGGCTCTGAGCGCCGCACCGACTCGTTCCCTGCGCTCCTTGACAGGGATGTGCACGGGTCCAGGCTCGCGGCGCTCGGCCACGTGGATGTCCTCGAGGCCGACCTCCCTGTCTATGTCGCGGCGAGCGCCTCCGACGTGCGGGCGGCAAAGGCAGGCGTCCTCGCGGCCAGCAGCCCTGAGCATCGCGTGCACAACGGTCAGCAAATAGTCGGGCGATATAAAGACGAACTGGTCGTGCTCTTCGTTCCAGTCCGCCTCTTGCCGAATGACAACCTGCTTGTACTTGTTGGCGTAGACGGCCGTGGCGGGCTGATTGTGCACGCAAACGGAGTCGTCGTCTGACCAGTCAAAGATTTCCGAGGCGTCTGTCATCGCGCACTCCGTTTCGGAAGTGCTGACAACATCCTAACTTGCGATAGGAATGAATTCTTAGTATGAGACTTCTGCTTAGAATTTTCTGCTGTGCCTTTCATTCCGCCGCCCCGGTGCCAGCCGCGGGCGGTGGTTCCTTTTGGGGGAGGGGGTTTTCTCGCCAGGTTTGACAATCCCAGACTAAGTCTTTGATGCCTGGTTGGGGGTTTGACAGGAACCCCACCTGTAACTGCTTGAGGCGCAAGGCTTGCGCTCGGCATCATAATCCGCGTGTCGGGGGTTCGAGTCCCTCCTCCGCTACCACCACCATCAATGAGATAGAGATAGTCAATGTCTGGCGTTCGGAAATTCCGACCGCGACATCGAATCTTGGAATCCCTTTCGCGCCCTTGAGCGGGCGTGCCATCTCTCAAGCCAATGATTCAGGGCCGGCCCAATGCCGGAGTGGCCGTAACTTCTGCGGTAACGACTGGCCCTTCGGCTGTAATGAGGTCGGCCAAGAGACGGCACGGGCCGTTTCGTACACGAAGGGCTTGCATGCAAGGGCCACCGGAGAGAGTATGGTGCAACGCACAATAGAGGCGCCGGCACCCTTGGCCTTTTCCGTTTTCGATAGTTCAGACCGTAGACTGAAGATCCTTGTCATCGACGAGACGCCGATACGGCGTGCGATTCTTGAAAGCGGTCTGAAAGAGGCGGGGTTCTCCGACGTTACCACGCTCGACAGCGCCAACCACCTCGTCGAGCAGATCTACAAGTTGGATCCGGACGTCATTCTGATCGATCTCGACAATCCAAGCCGCGACGTGCTGGAGCAGATGTTTCAGGTTTCGCGTGCGGTCCGGCGGCCCATCGCCATGTTCGTGGAGCAGAGCGACAAAGCCACGATCGAGGAAGCGATCGATGCCGGCGTCAGTGCCTACATTGTCGACGGGTTGAAGAAGGAGCGTGTCAAGCCGATCCTCGAGATGACCGTTTCGCGCTTCAAGGCGTTCGATCGTCTGCGTACCGAGCTGGAAGAGACAAAGAGCGCGCTGAAAGACCGGAAAGTCATCGATAGGGCCAAGGGCATTCTGATGAAGAGCCGAGGCATGAGCGAGGACGAGGCCTACGGGCTCCTGCGCAAGACGGCCATGGGCCAGGGAAAACGGCTCGCCGAGGTCGCCGAAGGCCTCGTCAGCTCGTTCGAGCTATTGAAGGACTAGGACGCAAGGGATGCACGAACCGAAGCCCATCAGACGACACGAGCGCGTAGTGCACGCGGGTTTCATTCCGCTGCTGGATTGCGCGCCGCTCGTCATTGCCCGCGAGCGCGGCTTCGACCAGCAGTTCGGCTTTTCGTTCCAGCTTCATCGCGAAGTGTCTTGGGCCAATATTCGGGACAAGCTCGACGTGGGGGTGTTCGACTGCGCCCACATGCTGGCCCCCATGCCGCTGGCTGCCACGCTCGGTCTCGGCCGTGCCGCCGAGCCTGTGATCGCGCCCATGTCGCTGAGCCTCAATGGCAATGCCATCACCGTGTCTCAAAGTCTTTTCGATGAGATGTGTGCGGCCGACGCGCAGTCGGCGCGGGCGGGCGGCATGGCGCCGGCCAGTGCGCTTGCCCGGGTCGTGCGAGCGAGAAACGCTGACGGGAGGACGCCGCTCACGTTCGGCATGGTCTACCCGTTCTCGTGCCACAACTACGACCTGCGCGTTTGGCTCGCCGCCGCGGGGATCGATCCGGACAACGACATCAACCTCGTGGTCGTGCCGCCGCCCTTGATCGCCGAGCAATTGAAAGCGGGCCGGGTCGACGGCTTTTGCGTTGGCCAGCCGTGGAACAGCGTGGCTGTCGAAGACGGCCAGGGCGTCATTCTCGCGACCAAGAATCAGATTTGGCCGATGAGCCCCGAGAAAGTGCTCGGCGTTCGGGAGGATTGGGCGCGGGACAACGCCGCGCTCTTGAGTGACGCCATGCGGGCACTCGTCGCCGCGTGCGAGTGGCTCGACGAACCGGACAACCGGAGCGCGGCGGCGAAGATCCTGGCTGAGCCTCACTATGTCGGAGTGCCCGAGCACATTTTGGAGCGACCGTTGAAAGGCCTCCTCAAGTTCGGGGGAGACAAGCCCGATATCGCCGATCCCGATAGCGTCGTGTTCTATCGGGGTGCCGCCAACTTCCCGTGGCGATCGCATGCGGTTTGGATCGTGATGCAGATGATCCGTTGGGGGCAGGTGCGCGATCCCTTCGACATTCTGGCATTGGCCGAGCGTGTCTACCGGCCGGACCTTTATCGTGCCGCGCTGGCCGGTTGCGGTATCGACATCCCCGATCGCGATTACAAGCCCGAAGGGCGAGACGACGATTTCTTCGGCGGCGAGATCTTCGACCCGGAGGATGTGATCGGCCAGTTGAAGGCGCTCTCAATTCGGACTGCGGGCGCCGATCTCGAGGCCTTTGCTGAGCATAATCTCTAGCGTCGATGCGCGTAGAACTGCCGATCTTGCCAGCACTTGCCTGCGTGCGGTGCACAATGGTTATGCAGCGGCGCCGAACGGGCGTTTGCTGCGATTTCGATCATCTCATTGATTTAGAACTAAAAACGCCGACGTGAGAGCGTTGGCACGCATCTTGATAGTTTAGTTCCGAGCGAAGGAACGACCCTTCCTAACAATTCATTCGCGGTCCAAAGGCGGGCCGCACAAGGCAACGCTGCCTCGAAAGCCAACTGCGTCCGCGGTCGGTTTCTCGATGCAGCGTTTTTTTGTTTTGCGCGCCTGAAAGGCGAACTGGGAGATGACAATGCTGAGTTGGACCAAAACTCTGAAAACCGTGGCTCTGTCGTGCACAGGCCTTGCCCTGGCGTTTGGGCTGACGCTCGGTCAGAGCGCCGCGGCCGAGCCTGAGAAAGACGTTCTGAAGTTCGGCTTCATCAAGCTGACGGACATGGCGCCGCTCGCCATCGCCAAGGAGAAGTTTTTCTTCGAGGACGAAGGCCTGCAGGTCGAGCTTGAAGCCCAAGCCAATTGGAAGGTCCTGCTCGACCGTGTGATCACCGGCGAACTCGACGGCGCGCACATGCTGGCGGGCCAGCCCCTGGGCGCGACCATCGGCTATGGCACCCAGGCCGACGTCATCACCGCCTTTTCGATGGACCTCAACGGTAACGCCATCACCGTCTCCAACGATGTCTTCGAGGAGATGAAGGAGCACATCGAGAAGGACGAGGACGGCAAGCCGAAGCATCCCATTTCGGCGGCCGCACTCAAGCCGGTCGTCGAGCGTTACAAGGCGGACGGGAAGCCCTTCAACATGGGCATGGTCTTTCCCGTATCCACGCACAATTACGAGCTTCGCTATTGGCTCGCCGCCGGCGGTCTGAAGCCGGGATATTACTCGCCGGACAACACGGCGGGGCAGGTTGATGCCGACGTCCTGCTGTCGGTGACGCCGCCGCCGCAAATGCCCGCGACGATGGAGGCCGGCACGATCCTCGGCTACTGCGTCGGCGAGCCCTGGAACCAGGCGGCCGTGTTCAAGGGCATCGGCGTGCCCGTCATCACCGACCACGGAATCTGGAAGTACAACCCGGAGAAAGTTTTCGGCGTTACCAAGCAGTGGGCCGAGGAGAATCCCAACACGCACCTCGCCGTGGTGAAGGCGCTGATCCGTGCCGGCCAATGGCTCGACGATCCGGCCAATCGCGAAGAAGCGGTCGAGATCCTGTCGCGTTCCGAATATGTCGGCGCCGACGAGGAAGTGATCGCGAACTCCATGACGGGCTCCTTCGAATACGAAAAGGGCGACAAGCGCCCCGCGCCCGAGTTCAACGTCTTCTTCAAGCACTTTGCGACGTACCCGTACTACTCCGATGCTATCTGGTACCTGACCCAGATGCGCCGATGGGGGCAGATCGAGAATGCCAAGCCGGACGACTGGTACATCGAGACCGCGAAGAAGGTCTACCGGCCGGACATCTACATGCAGGCCGCCGAAGCCCTGATCGAAGAGGGCTACGCGCAGAAGGAAGACTTTCCCTTCGACACGGACGGCTTCAAAGCGCCGACGGCGGAGTTCATCGACGGTGTCGAGTACGACGGCAAGAAGCCGAACGACTACCTGTCGAAATTCCCGATCGGCTTGAAGGACAAGCAGACCGTTGCAGGCACGGGTGTGGTGGGCGGCTGATGCCCACCGGTCGCACGCACGGCCCTATTCGAATTTTCGCACAAAAGGACAGCATGAGATGAGCATCGCAGACGACGCCGGCGCCGCGCCGCAGCCGCCGCTGAAGGAAAGGCTGGCCCCGACCTTCGAGCGGGCCGATCGCGCCCTGACGCCGCTCGGCCTCGGCTGGGCCGTCCCGATCGCACGGCTTTGCGTGGGCGACCGGCCGCAGCAGCAACTCAAAGCGATTTGGCACAGCCTACTCGTGCCGTTGATCGCCATCGGCATTTTCCTCGGCCTATGGGCCGCGCTTGCGCCGCGGGTTGTGACCTCGCTCGGCGCCATTCCGGGACCGGTCGCCGTCGCAGAACAGGCCGGCGTCCTGTGGCAGGACCACCTGTCGGAGCGTGACAAGGAAGCGGCCTATTACGAGCGTCAGGAAAAGCGCAATGCGGCGAAGCTCGCCAAGGATCCCGATGCGACGGTGAAATGGCGGAGCTATATCGGCCGCCCCACCTTTGTCGATCAGATCTTCACGTCCCTGCTGACGGTGTTCACCGGCTTTCTGCTGGCCAGTTTGATCGCGATCCCCCTCGGCGTTCTTTGCGGGCTGTCGAGCACGTTCAATGCTGCGCTCAATCCCATCGTCCAGATATTTAAGCCCGTCTCGCCGCTCGCGTGGTTGCCGATCGTGACCATGGTGGTGTCGGCGGTCTACGTCGAAGAGATTGCGGGCTTCCCGAAAAGCTTCGTCACGTCCGCGGTGACGGTCACGCTGTGTTCGCTGTGGCCGACGCTCATTAACACGGCCATCGGCGTTGCCTCGATCGACCGGGATCTTGTCAATGTCGGGCGGGTCTTGAAGCTCCCTTGGCACACGAAGGTCTTCAAGGTCGTGCTGCCGTCGGCGCTGCCCTACATCTTCACGGGCTTGCGGCTGTCGCTCGGCGTGGGCTGGATGGTGCTCATCGCCGCCGAGATGCTCGCGCAGAATCCGGGACTCGGAAAATTCGTCTGGGACGAATTCCAGAACGGCTCCTCCGACTCGCTCGCCCGAATCATGGTCGCCGTTCTGACTATCGGCATCATCGGCTTCCTGCTCGACCGCGTGATGGTCGCCCTGCAGACGGCCATCACCCATAGCCCGAGCCGGTAGGAGCGACCCATGGCGATACTCGAACTCAAGGACGTTCAAGCGGGCTATGGCACGGGTCCCGGCCGCACGGAAGTGCTCAAGGGTCTCAACCTCGCGATTGAGGATGGCGAGTTTCTCGCGATCCTCGGGTTTTCCGGGACCGGCAAGACCACGTTGATCTCGCTGCTAGCCGGTCTGAAGGCGGCCGACGAGGGGGAGGTCCTCTTCAAGGGGGAAGCGGTCGATGGGCCAGGGCCGGAGCGTGGCGTTGCTTTTCAAAGCTACGCGCTGATGCCCTGGCTCACGGTGGAGGAGAATATCGGCCTCTCGGTCGGCGCTGTTCATGGCGCCGCCTCCAAACGTGAGCGCAAGGACCTCACCGACACTTATATGAGCATGGTCGGGCTGACCCATGCGCGCGATCGCCGTCCCGCCGAATTGTCTGGCGGCATGCGCCAGCGTGTTTCGGTGGCCCGCGCGCTGGCGATGCAGCCGGAGGTCTTGCTTCTCGACGAACCTCTTTCGGCGCTCGACGCACTGTCGCGGGCCAAGCTGCAGGACGAGTTCGCGGAGATCCGCGCGAAGACCAAGGCGACCTTCGTGCTGATCACCAACGATGTGGACGAAGCCATCATTCTGGCCGATCGCATCGTGCCGCTCAATCCGGACGGCACGCTTGGCCCGGATTACAAGGTCGAACTCGCGCGTCCGCGTGATCGCGTCGCGCTGAACCACGACGAGACTTTCCACCGTCTGCGCTCCGAGATCACGGCCTATCTGATGGAGGCGGGCGAATTGCGGAACGGCTCGGGCGAGAGCGGCGTCGTGCTGCCCAACGTCGTGCCGTTCCACGCGAGCGAAGACGCGCAGCCCGACGAGGCTCTCCCCGCCGCCTACGCCAAGGCGGCCGCGGAAACGATGCGCGAAGACCGCTATCTCGATTTCAGCCAGATCTCGAAAACGTTCCCTACGCCCAACGGACCGCTGACCGTGGTCGACGGTTTCGATCTCAAGATGAAGAAGGGCGAGTTCATCTCGCTTATCGGTCATTCGGGCTGCGGCAAATCCACGGTCCTGTCCATGGCGGCCGGTCTGCAGGACGTCACCGAAGGCGGCATCTTTCTCGACAATCGCCAAGTGCACGAGGCAGGTCCGGACCGGGCTGTCGTGTTCCAGGCGCCGTCCTTGGTGCCGTGGCTCACGGCCGAGCAGAACGTCGCGCTGGGCGTCGACCGCGTCTACCCCGACGCGACCCGGGCCGAGCGGCAGGACGTTGTGCACTACTACCTGGAGCGCGTGGGTCTCGGCGACGCCATGCAGAAAAACGCGGCCGAGCTCTCCAACGGCATGAAGCAGCGCGTCGGGCTGGCCCGCGCGTTTTCCTTGTCGCCGAAGCTTCTGCTGCTCGATGAGCCCTTCGGCATGCTGGACAGCCTGACCCGCTGGGCCTTGCAGGAAGTCCTGATGGAGGTGTGGACGCGCACGTCCGTGACGGCCGTCTGCGTGACCCACGACGTAGACGAAGCCATTCTGCTCGCGGACCGGGTCGTGATGATGACCAATGGCCCGCACGCACGGGTGGGGCGCATCGTCGATATCGATATCCCGCGCCCGCGCACCCGCAAGGCGCTCCTCGCTCATCCCCGCTACTACGAATACCGCGAAGCCGTACTCGGTTTCCTGGATGAGTACGAGCATGGCGCCGTCAGCAAGTCGAAAACGGAGGCCGCTGGCCCCGAGGACGAAAAGAAGCCTGCGCGTTCCGGCAGCAAGAAACTTGAGGCTGCCGCGTGAAAGACCGGCTCGTAATAATCGGCGGTGGTATGGCCGCCACGCGTCTCGTCGACGAGGTGACGGCACGTGCGCCCGACCGTTACGACATCACCGTGATCGGCGAGGAGCAGCGGCTTCCGTACAATCGCGTGCTGTTGTCGTCGCTTTTGGCGCGCGAGGTTGAAGGGTCGGACCTGGACCTCAAGCCGCGCACTTGGTGGGAGGAGCGCGGCGTGACGCTGGTGGCCGGCGCACGCGCCACAGCTATCGACATCGGGGAGCGGCTCGTCCGAGTCCAGTCCGGACTGGCGATCCCGTATGACGCGCTCGTTCTCGCGACGGGCTCGGAGCCTGTCCAACTCCCGCTCCCCGGTGCCGATCTGCCGGGCGTCGTGACGTTCCGCACCCACGACGACGTGACTTCGATGCTCGGCAAGGCGGGGGCAAAAAGACGCGCGGTGGTGATCGGCGGCGGGCTGTTGGGGCTCGAGGCTGCCTACGGGCTCGTCAAGGCTGGCGCAGCGGTCACGGTCGTCCATCTTGCCGACCGTCTCATGGAGCGGCAGCTCGACGCGCGCGGCGCGGCCATGTTGACGACGGCGCTCGAAGACCTCGGCATCGAGGTTCTGCTTGAGGCCGAGAGCGTCGGCATTGAAGGCGCCGGCCGCGTGGAACGGCTTCGCCTTGCGGATGGTACTCTGCTTCCGGCCGATCTTATCGTCATGGCCGCCGGCATCCGTCCCCGTACGGCGCTCGCGCGGGACGCTGGGCTTGCCGTCGATCGTGGCATCGTCGTCGACGACCGGATGTGTACCAGTGCCGACGGGATCTACGCGCTTGGCGAATGCGCGGAACATCGCGGTCTTTGCTACGGTTTGGTCGAGCCGGCTTACGAACAGGCGGCTGCGCTGGCGGCACATCTGACCGGCGCTTCTGCCTCCTACACCGGTTCTCTCCTGGCCACGAACCTCAAGGTTTCGGGTGTGGGCGTGTTTTCCGCCGGTGACTATTTGGGCGGTCTCGATACGGACCAGGTCGTCTTCTCCGATCCCGATGAAGGCAGCTATCGAAAACTCGTTCTGAAAGACGGACACCTCACCGGTGCAGTTCTGCTTGGCGATACGGCCGACGGCCTTTGGTACCTCGACCTCATGCGATCCGGCGCGTCCCTGTCCGGGATCCGGAGCTCTCTTATTTTCGGACAGGCGTTCTGTGCCGAAAGCGTATCCGGTCCCGCAACAGAGAACGCGGAGGCGGCATGAGCGCGGAGACGAAAGAGAAACCGGCAACGAACGAGGGCTTTTCCGGCGAACAGAAGAGCTACCTGGAGGGGCTCGTCTCCGGTCTGCAGGCCAAACGCGCGGCGTCGGGCCTGAAGCCCATCGGCGAGGGTGGCGGCGGGGCGCCCGTCGGCCCTGACGCGGAGCATCTGAAGGCCCAGAGCAAGACCGAAGCCTCCGGCAAGAAGCTCGTGGATCCGGAGAAGTGGAAGCGCGAGGAGCATCCGTTCGACGCCTACGCGCGGCTCAACGAACAAGCGGCAAAGAATGAATATCCAAAGCCGGCGGACAATTTTCGGTGGCGCTATTACGGTCTCTTCTACGTGGCCCCCGCGCAAGACTCGTATATGTGCCGGTTGCGGATTCCGAACGGCATCTTGAGCGCGGCTCAGTTCGAAGGCGTGGCACGGATCGCGGAAGATTTCGGCGGCGGCTACGCCCATGTCACCACGCGCGCGAACTTGCAGATTCGAGAGATCGAAGCGGCGAATGCCGTGAACGTGGTCGAGGGCATCCAAGAACTTGGGCTCACGTCTCGCGGCTCCGGCGCCGACAATATCCGCAACGTCACCGGCACGCCGACGGCGGGTATCGATCCGCGGGAACTGCTAGACACACGGCCCTATGCCAAGAGCTGGCACTATCACGTCCTGAACGATCGGTCGCTCACGGGGCTGCCGCGCAAGTTCAATGTGGCCTTCGATGGCGCCGGAACGGTCGCCGCGCTCGAAGAGACGAACGATATCGGGTTCTCCGCGATCGAGGTGACGGAGGGCGCGAGCGTCCCGGCCGGAATCTATTTCCGGCTGGTCCTCGGCGGCATCACCGGCCACCACGACATCGCCCGCGATACCGGTGTGGTACTTGTCCCCGGCGATGCCACCAAGGTTGCCGACGCCATCGTGCGGGTGTTCGTCGAAAACGGCGACCGCACCAATAGAAACAAGGCGCGCCTGAAATACGTGCTCGACGACTGGGGCTTCGACAAGTTCCTCGCCGCCGTCGAAGAGAAGCTCGGCCGCAAGCTCGACAGGGTGGACACGGGCCACGTGAAGCCGCGTGCCGAGGCCGACCGCATGGCGCATCTCGGGGTTCATGCTCAAAAGCAGGAAGGGCTGAACTGGATCGGTCTCGTGCTGCAAACAGGCAAGCTCACGGTCGACCAGATGAAAGGCATCGCCGCTATCGCCCGCGATCTCGGCGACGGCGATATCCGCCTCTCCGTCTGGCAGAACCTGCTCATTTCAGGTGTGCCGGACGAAAAGGTAACCGAGGCGGTATCGCGTATCGAGGGGCTGGGCCTCTCAACCAAGGCGACGGCGATCCGCGCAGGCCTTGTTGCCTGCACCGGCAACACGGGCTGCAAGTTCGCGGCGGCCAACACGAAAGGCACCGCCGAAGCGATCGCCACCCATGTGGAGAGCAAGCTCGAACTCGACAAGCCGGTGAATATCCACCTGACCGGCTGCCACCATTCCTGCGCGCAGCACTACATCGGCGACATCGGTTTGATCGCCTGCCAAGTGCCTGTAAACGACGACGGAGACACCGTCGAAGGCTTCCACATGGTCGTAGGCGGCGGCACGGGCGGCAACGCAAAGATCGGCCGCGAACTGCTGCGCGATGTGAAGAAAGAAGACTGCCCCCAAAAGGTCGAGCAGCTCCTGCGGGCCTACCTCGCGAACCGGCAGGACGAAGATGAGCTGTTCTTCTCTTTCGCTAACCGTCTCGACACGGATCAACTCACCGAGCTGATGGAGCAGCACGACGCATGACGATCCAGCAACCCGCACCGCAGACGCCGCTGATTCCGGAATCGGCCCCCTTTAATGAAGACCAGCGGGCTTGGCTCAACGGGTTCTTCGCCGGTCTCATGTCGCTGGACCCGGGCGTTGGGGTTGCGCCGGCCGGCGCCGTTTCGCTACCGGGCGAGGATGGCGATGATGGGGAGGCGCCCTGGCATGACCCTGCCATGCCGATCGACGAGAGAATGGCGCTCGCTGAGGGGCGTCCGCTGAACCGGCGCATGATGGCGGCCATGGCGCAGCAGGATTGCGGTCAATGCGGGTCCAGTTGCGAAGAATATTCGAACGCTATTGCCGAACAGGCAGAACCGCGACTCAATCTGTGCGTTCCTGGCGGCAAGGCGACGGCGCGCATGTTGAAGTCTCTTGTCGAAGAGATGGGCGGCGGGGTGATCGATCCAGAGGAGCAGGCGGTCAAGGACGCGGCGAAGATGCCGAAGTCCACCGATCAGCGACCGGGCCGCAGCCGCGAGAATCCGGTGACCGCGAAATTCGTGATGCGCGCCCGGCTCAACGGCGAGGGGTCGGAGAAGATCACCAACCATATCGAGATTGATCTCTCGGAGAGCGAGCTCGACTACGAAGTCGGCGATAGCCTCGGCGTCTATGCAGCCAACGATCCCGCGCTTGTGGACGCCATCATCGAGGCCATCGGCGCGCCGGCCGACTTTCCGGTGCTCGATAGTACGTTCCGCGATGTGCTGATCAACGAAAGCTCTCTGTCGCCCGCGCCCGATGAGCTTTTCCAGCTGATCTCCTATCTCACCGGCGGCGAGCGGCGGAAGAAGGCGCAAGCCTTGGCCAAGGGCGAGGACCCCGATGGCGATGCCGAGATGCTGGATGTGCTTGAGGCGCTGCAGAAGTTTCCAGGCATCCATCCCGATCCGGAAGCCTTCATAGAGGCGTTGGAGCCGCTTCAGCCCCGACTGTATTCGATCTCGTCTTCGCCGAAGGCCGAGCCCGGCAAGGTAAGCCTGACGGTGGATGCGGTGCGCTACACCTTGCGCGACCGCAAACGCGAAGGGCTCGCCTCGACTTATCTCGATGCGCGCATCGCGCCGGGCGACACGCTGAAAGTCTACGTCCAGAAGGCGCACGGCTTCGCGCTGCCGGAGGATGGCGCAACGCCCATCATCATGGTTGGCCCCGGCACGGGTATAGCGCCGTTCCGCGCGTTCCTGCAGGAGCGCCTGGCGACGAAGGCCGATGGCGGCGCCTGGCTCTTCTACGGGCATCAACGCAGCGCCTGCGACTTCTTCTACAAGGACGAACTCGAGGGCCTGCAGAACGCCGGCGCCCTCTCGCGCCTGTCGCTCGCCTGGTCGCGCGATGGCGGCGAAAAAGTCTACGTGCAGAACAAGATGCGGGAGGAGGGCGAGGAGCTTTACGCCTGGCTCGAGCGCGGCGCTCATTTCTACATCTGCGGCGACGCCCAGCGCATGGCGAAGGATGTCGAGGCAGCGCTAATCGACGTCATCGCCGAGCACGGCAAACGCTCGCCCGAAGACGCGAAAGCCTATGTCGAATCTTTGCGGGCATCGGGACGCTATCAGACCGATGTCTACTAAGGCGCAACATTTGGAGCTCGCGCTCACGGTGCCGCCGGTGCGCACCACGTGCCCTTATTGCGGGGTTGGGTGCGGTGTGCTCGCGGCGCCCGACGGCAAAGGGGGGACCCGCATCAGTGGCGATCCGGACCACCCGGCCAACTTCGGCCGGTTGTGTTCGAAAGGGTCCGCCCTCGGCGAGACGCTCAGCTTCGACGGACGGCTCCACCATCCCATGATACGCGGCGCCGACGGCCGCATGGCGCAGGCAAGCTGGAGCGCCGCGCTGGATCGCGTAGCCGATGGATTCCGCGAGACGCTGGAGCGGCATGGGCCCGACTCTGTCGCCTTCTACGTTTCCGGCCAGCTTCTAACCGAGGACTACTACGTCGCCAACAAACTCATGAAGGGCTTCCTGGGGTCGGCGAATATCGACACCAATTCCAGGCTTTGCATGGCTTCGTCGGTCGCAGGCCACAAGCGAGCCTTTGGCGCCGACGTCGTGCCGGGCTGTTACGAAGACCTCGACAGCGCGGACCTTCTCGTTCTCACCGGGTCAAATGCAGCCTGGTGCCACCCGATCCTGCATCAGCGCATGGTCAAGAACAGAAACGAGCGGGGCGCGCGCATCGTCGTCATCGATCCGCGGCGGACGACCACAGCCGAGGATGCCGATCTCGTCCTGCAGATCGCGCCCGGCACGGACAGCGTCCTGTTCTCCGGGCTTCTCGTCTATCTGGCCGACAACGGCGTCGTCGACACGGCCTATATCGAAAACCGCACGGACGGTTATGCAGAGGCGCTCGCGCGGGCCCGTGCGATTGCGCCAACCGTCCCAGCGGTCGCACGCGCGTGCGACCTGGACGTGCAGGATGTGGCGGCCTTCTTCGACTTGTTTCGCGTCACGGAGAAGGCCGTCACCTTGTACTCGCAAGGTGTGAACCAGGCGGCGCAGGGGACCGACAAGGTCAACGCCATCATCAACTGCCATCTCGCCACGGGCCGGATCGGCAAGGAAGGCATGGGGCCTTTCTCGCTGACAGGACAGCCCAATGCCATGGGCGGGCGCGAGGTTGGGGGGCTCGCCAATCAGCTTGCCGCGCATATGGACTTCGCGCCGGCCGAGATCGATCGTGTCAGGCGCTTTTGGAAAGCCCCGTCCATGGCCACGCGACCTGGCCTGAAGGCGGTCGATCTCTTTGACGCCGTGCAGGACGGGCGAATCAAGGCGCTTTGGGTGATGGCCACCAACCCGGTTGTGAGCCTACCGCGTGCCGACCGTATCAAGGCGGCGCTGAAAGAACTCGATGTCTTCGTTCTTTCCGAGGCGGTCGCGTCCAATGACACGCTCGACGCGCGCCCCGACGTGCTTTTGCCGGCGGCGACCTGGGGCGAGAAGGACGGAACCGTCACCAATTCGGAGCGGCGCATCTCGCGCCAACGGGCCTTTCTGGTTCCGCCAGCAGAAGCCAAGCCCGATTGGTGGATTATCTGCGAAGTCGCAAAGCGGCTCGGATACAAGGATGCGTTCGGCTTCCGCAGTCCGTGCGAGATCTTCCGTGAACACGCCGCCCTCTCGACGTTCGAGAACGACGGCGGCCGAGATTTCGATATCGGCGGGCTCAGCACGCTCAGCCCGTTCGACTACGAAGAACTAGCGCCGGTGCAATGGCCTGTGCGCGCCGAATCGGCAAAAGGACAATCGCGCGTTTTCGCGGACGGCCGCTTCGACACGCCTGACGGACGCGGGCGGTTTGTTGCCGTGGAGCAGCCGCGGCCGGCGGCGCGCAGCATGGGTGCGTTTCCTTACCGCCTCAACACGGGCCGCGTTCGCGATCATTGGCACACCATGACGCGCACGGGGAAGTCGCCCCGGCTGAGCAGTCACATCGACGAACCCTTCGTGGAGGTTTCCCGCGGCGATGCTGTTGCGGCGGATCTTTCGGAGGGCGGGTTGGCGCGCGTAACGTCGAAGCACGGTAGCGCCGTGATGCGCGTGCGCGTGAGCGAGGGGCAGCGGCGGAGCGAATTGTTCGCGCCAATTCACTGGAACGCGCAGACGGCCTCTAGTGCCCGGGTGGGCGCCGTGAGCCATGCGTATTGCGACCCCTATTCCGGTCAGCCGGACATGAAAGCCACGCCCGTGAGGCTCGAACCTGTGCGGTTCGCGGCCCATGGATTTGTGCTTTCGCGGGACCCCGTTTCGCTTCCTGCGGATTATTGGTGGGCGCGGGCGACCGTTCCGGCCGGGACACTCACGCGGTTCGCGTCCAACGCCGATCCCGGCACCTGGAAGAGCGTTGCCCAGGCAATGCTGGGGACCGACGGCGGCTTTATCGAGCTGCGCGACGAAGAGCAGGGACATTACCGCGCGGCGGTCGTCCGTGAACAGCAGCTCCAGGCCTGCATCTATATCTCGTCTTCGGCGTCCGCGCTGCCGGGCGTCGACTGGCTGAAGGCTCAGCTCGGCGCGGATGCGGTCGATGCAAGCCAGCGTAAGGCGCTTCTGGCCGGCCACGCGGCCGACGGAGCCGCTGACACTGGCCCGATCGTTTGCGCCTGCTTCGGCGTGGGGCTCACGGCCATCGAGACGCTGATCGCAAGCGGCGCAGCCACCTCCGTAGAAGAGGTGGGCGCTTGTTTGAAAGCCGGCACGAACTGCGGCTCGTGCCAGCCCGAAATCAAGAAACTCATAAAGAGCAATCAGGGGGAACGCGCCCTTGCGGGAGCGCAGGCGTAATCAAGAAGCATCAATAGCGGGGGCTATCCAAAACAATGACAATACTTGAGTACAGAGGGCTGCGTGGGGCGGCGCGTGTTTTGACTGCAGGGGCGGCATGCTTCGCCGTTATCGTGACATTCAGTGCCGAAGCAGAGGCTCAGAACCCCCTCTACAATCCGGAAGCAGGGTCGCCGACGCGGTACGAGCCGCCGCACGAGGGCATTCTGAACGGCAAGTTCTGGACCGACACGCGCTACCGTTATGAGTGGGTGGATCAAGCCAACAAGCCGAGGAACGCGAACGCTTCCACGATCCGCAACAAGACGGGCGTCGAGTCCGGCTTCTTCCATGGCTTCCGGGCCGGCGTCGAGGGCGAGTTCGTTCTTCAGCTCGGACCGGACGACTTCAATAACACCATCAACGGCCGCACTCAGTTTCCTGTTGTTGCCGACGTCCAATCCGCCGAGGTGGACCAGGCTTATCTTGAGTCACACAATATACCGGGCGTCGCGCTTCTCGGCGGACGCTTCCTCGAGAACTTGGACAATATGCGCTATGTGGGGTCCGTGGCCTGGCGCCAAAACGATCAGACCTTCGACGGCGGCAAAACAACCATCACGGCTCTTCCCGATTGGGAGTTCCTCTATGCCTATATCGGCAACGTCAACCGCATCTTCAGCGACGAGTCGCCGGTCGGGAACATTCAATCGAACATCCACCTGATGCATGCGCAGAGCAAGGAATACGGCTTCGGCAAACTGACCGCGTACGCCTACCTGATCGATCTCTATGACTTGGACTTTCTGTCGAATGCGAGCTTCGGCGGGTTTCTCAAGGGCAAGCAGAAGATCAGCGACAAGTGGAACTATCTGTATCGCCTCGAATACGCGCGCCAAACCGACTACGGCGATCAGCCGATCGATTACGATGCCGACTATGTGCGGGTCGAGCAGGGCCTATCTTACGGCGGATTCACCGGCACCCTCATCTACGAACTTCTCGGCAGCGACAACGGCGTGGCCGCGTTCCAAACGCCGCTCGCCACGGGACACGTCTTCAATGGCTTCGCCGATATCTTCCTGGTGACGCCGCCAACGGGCCTGCAGGACTTTTACGTGCAAGCCAAATACAAGGTGCCGGCGAGTTCCGACGGCCCGTTCAGTTATTTTGGCGGACTGCTTCTCTTGGCGCAGTACCACGAGTACCGCTCGGCGGTGCAAGACCTCGATTACGGGTCGGAGTTCGACTTCTATTCCTACCTGCCGCTGAAGGCTGGCCTCTATGCGCAGGCCAAATACGCCAACTACCAAGCCGACGATTTTTCCGTCGACACACAGAAGTTCATCTTCGGACTGGGATATCAGTACTAGATCCGACGGCGGCCATTGGCGCGAAGCGGACGTGTTTCCGAAGAGGGGAACATGTCCTCTTCAGCGCGCGAATCGGACGCCGAGGTTTGTCAATCTGCGGTCAACTGCGGCCAGCAGATCGTACAGTCCCGGCGGGGCGCGCGGCCGATTTCGGCGATCCGTGCGCCATTGAATGGCGTTGGCCGCGGTCTCGCTCTCAGGCCGGCGCTCCTACATGAAGGCGCCAACGGCGAGGGCAATGATTGCCACGAACGCCAGAGAAGCGATGAGCACCCAGATCAATCCGACGCGCTCGGCCTGTCGCGCTTCCGTTGGGTTCAAAACGGGGGTGCCTGTTTTCTCGTCTCTATCCATATCGTCCTCCTTTTGGTTGTTATCTCGCGGCCGATGCGGTCGCGCACCTGTATGGTGGAGTGCAAGCCGCGGCGACGCCCGATCGGCGCCGACGTTTCCGTCGCAATGCGATGGCATGCTGAGCACCAGGGAAAGGTCGATAGGTTTAGGGCTCTAAAACGCCCAATGAACCTACAGTCCAGCACGGCAGTTCAAAACACACCGTCCGAGCCACATGAGGCGGCCCGAAGACCAGAAAAATGGCCTCGAAGCACGCCTTTAGTGCTCCAAGCGTTGGCCATAGGGCTCAACAATCACGTTATCCTTCAGACCTAAGAGGCTTGAAGCATACTTCAAGAGGGCGCTAGGCAAGATGTGATGCTGATAGCAAACATCTATCGTGCGCGACTCCGTGAAATCTGATTTGCCTGGTTGGGGGAAGGCGCTCTTCGTTTGCGCGTGCTTGGATCCCGCGTCGCTGCTATTTTAGGGCGCGCTGGGCAATGATCCTGCACCAATAGGGGGAGGAAACTCATGGATCTCGTCGGCATTCTCGTAACTCTGATTATCGGCGCTATCGCGGGCTGGCTGGCCGGCGTCATCGTCGAGGGCGCAGGCTTCGGCCTGTTGTGGAACATCATCATCGGTATCGCGGGCGCGTTTATCGCGGGCTGGCTATTTCCGAGACTGGGCCTCCGTTTGGCCATCGCCGGCGGTGTCATCGGCGCAATCGTCTCGGCAGCGCTCGGTGCGATCATCCTGCTGGTCGTGGTCAATCTGATCCAGCGGCTGATCGGCTGATTCGAGGTTCTAGGGGGCGCAGCCGTTCAGGCCGCGCTCTCTCTCTCGTGTGACGTTGATGGACTCTGGATTCTCGTTTTCGGCCTCCGGCTCGGGTTACGCCTGAGCCTGGAACGTCGCTTTTCGTCTTGATCGCACCGTTGTAGCGTTCACGGATGAATTGGAAGGAGTCCTTCGATGAGCCTTGAACGCTTTTTTCTGGTTATGTTTCTTGCCGCGGCTGTTGCCGCCGGGTCGCTAGGATCCGTCTCAGCCGAACCGAAGATCATCGGCGAGCGTGACGGCAAGGACATCGTCACAGTGCGCGGGATCGAACAGACCGGATCGAAGCAGTCGCTGCCGATCTTTCCGGGCATCTCGGACAAGACGGCCGGCGCGACGGGCCTCTCGTTGACGAAGGTCGTGATCCCGCCGGGCGCCACGGCCAAGGCGCATATTCACAAGGGCTACGAGTCCGCAATCTATCTCATCCAGGGCCGCGTCGAGACCCGCTACGGCGATGGTCTCAAGAAGAGCGTCGTCAACGAAACGGGCGACTTCATATTCATCCCGGCGGGCATCCCGCACCAGCCGCGCAATCTCAGCGAGACGGAACCGGCGATCGCGATCGTCGCACGCAATGCGGCGGACGAGCAGGAGCACGTGGTGCCATACCCGCTCGATGAGGCTCCGAAGGACTAGGCGCCTCCGGACGCGAGGCGTTCGCGGCCGTGCGGCGCATCGAAGTCGAGCTCGGGCCCGATGGCGACGACGCCGGACGGGTTGATGGTGCTGTGGCTCTCGTAATAGTGCCGCCGATTGTGCTCGAAGTTCAGCGTGCCGGCGATGCCGGGCTGCTGGTAGAGGTCGCGCACATAGGCCGACAGTGCCTCGTAGTCGGCGAGGCGCTTCAGATTGCACTTGAAGTGTCCGTGATAGACCGCATCGAAGCGCATCAAGGTGGTGAACAAGCGCCAGTCTGCTTCGGTGAGCCGATCGCCGGTCAGGTAGCGCTGGTTCTGTAGGCGCTGCTCGAGCCAGTCCAGGCTCTCGAACAGCGGATAGACCGCTTCTTCGTAAGCTTCCTGAGACGTGGCGAAGCCTGCCTTGTACACGCCGTTATTCACCGTGTCGTAGATGCGGCTGTTCAAGGACTCGATCTCGTCGCGAAGCTCTTTGGGATAATAGTCGCCAGGCTTGGCGCCAACGCCATCGAAGGCGCTGTTGAACATGCGGATGATCTCGGAGGATTCGTTGGAGACGATCGTGCCGGTTTTCTTGTCCCAGAGAACGGGCACCGTGACGCGGCCTGAATAGTCGGGGTCGGCCTTCAGGTAGATCTCGTAATAGTACTTCGACTGGAACAGACGATCGCCGACGATTCCGGCGTCGTCCGGCTGGAAGGTCCAGCCCTTGTCGCCCATGAACCAATGTACGAACGACACGTCGATCATGTCCTCGAGGCCTTTGAGGGCGCGGAAGATCAGGGTTCGATGGGCCCAAGGGCAGGCGTAGGAGACGTAAAGGTGATAGCGGCCGGGCTCGGCTTTGAAGCCGCCTTCACTGCTGGGACCCGGCGCGCCGTCGGGCGTCACCCAGTTGCGGAATTGCGCTTTGGACCGGACAAACCGTCCTCCGTGTTCCTTCGTATCGTACCAGGCGTCGTGCCAGACACCGTCAACCAGCAAACCCATGGAACCTCTCGTGGGGATAAGGCCGCCCGGGCGAGCGGCGCGCAAATTGTAGCGTTTGTTACAAAACGCAATGTGGGAAGTGCCGGTTTGAATTCAAGGCGCCCGGATAAGCATAGATGCCGGCGCGGGGCGCTTACATCGATTTCAGGCTTGTATCAATCGAGTTGAAAATGTCGGCCAGCGAACAGCCCAGCGTAGAGACGGATGTCATGATCGCGACGGCGATGCCGGCAGCGAGCATGCCATATTCGATGGCTGTGGCACCGGATGCGTCCTTCAGGAACGTCGCGAACTGCGAACCCATCGCCATGTATCTCCAAGTTGAAGCGCTCCGATTACACAGCCATTCCCTTAAGGTTTCATTGCGCGAGTCTGGCTACTCTTAAATGAGCCATACGGAAGAGTTCAGCGTGGGGCGAGCGAGGTGATCATCTCGTTAACCACTTCAGCCATGAGCATAGCGGCGCCGAAATCGAATTTGTTGATGGCGACGAAGGCGGCGACGCCCCTCGTCGGCGCGAAGGCGATGTATGAGAACGTGCCTTGCAGACCGCCGGCCTTTTGCAGGATCAGCGGTCGGTCCCCCTCGGGCATCATCACCACCCAGCCTAGGCTCATGGCGTCCATATGGCCTGACTCGTCCATGCCGGACACGGGATTGAGGTTGTCGCGGACGAGATAGGCCGCGTGATCGAGCATCCTGATCTCCGCGTCCTTTTCGCCGAACCGGTCCAGGTGCCATTGCATCCAACGCAACAGGTCTTTCGGCGTGGAATACAGGCCGCCGGAGCCGACGATGACGTCTCCTGTCGGCACGTCACGCAGCGCTTCGCCGTCGAACCCGTGGCCCTCCATCAGCCGTTTGCGCTGTTCGTCCGACACTTCGAAAACGGTGTCTTTCATGCCGAGCGGGCCGGTGATGTGTTTTGCGAGGAGTTCCGGGTAGGGCGTCTTGGCAGCTTCCGACAGGCCGATGGCCAGAAGGTCGAAAGCAAAATTCGAGTAGAGGATGCCGGTGCCGGGCGGATACAGCAGATCATTCTCGGCGAGCCATCCGGCAAAGGCCTTGCGCGTGATCGGTGCGAACGGATCGCCGGCCGGGCCCGGCTTGTGCGGGACTTCGCGGGGCAGGCCCGCGGACTGGGTCGCGATGTCGATGAGCCTGATCTTCGCGGTGTTGGGATCTTTGCCGGTGCCGAGATCGGGGGCGAGCGACCCCAGCCGCTGCGTCAGCGATACCGTTCCATCGGCTGCGAGCGTGGCCAGAACCTGGCCCGTGAAGGCCTTGGTGATCGATCCAATCCGCATCACCGTGTCGCCGTCGGGTTCCTCGCCGCCGTCCATGCGCTCGCCGAAGCCGTGTATGGACATTTCACCGTTCCTGACCGCGCCGATCACCAGCCCGGGAACCTTGGTCTGCAGGAACAGGACCGTGCCGGTGAAGCCGACCGTCTCGTCGAGGAGCGGATCGGCCGCCGCGGGGGCTGGTAGGCTTCCGGCTGCGAGAATGCAGCCGAGTAGGCCAAGAATGGTTTTGCGAAAGCGGGACGGTGCGACTTGCATGGAAGTGGGCATATGCTTCGAGGCCTTCGGTGCTGTTAGTGTCGGTCTGAGGTTCTGTAGTCCAAGGCTCTGTGCGCGTATTTATAGCCGCTTCGGGGCACGGCACATATGACGGAGACATATCAATTGCGCCACGCGGTTTTGGCCTTAGTTGTCGTCTTGGCGTTGCCGCCCAGTCCCGGCCGCGCTGAGACGGGAAATGACGTGCGGGTGCTCCGCGGGCTCATGATCGACCGGCTGGCCTTGATGGAACAGGTCGCCGCCTACAAGTGGAACAGCAAACTCCCGATCGACGATCCGGTTCGCGAGGAAAACGTCCTCAAAGCAACGATGGCGCGGGCGCGCTCCGCCGGGCTCGATCAAGAGACCGCGCGGCGATTCATCGTGTCTCAGATGGAGGCCGCCAAGTCCGTGCAGCGCTATTATTTCGCTAAATGGCAGGACCAGGGGGCCACTCACGTTACCGGTGCATCGGACCTTGTTACCGAGTTGCGCCCTAGGATCGGTGCTCTTTCCGCTCGTCTGATCGCGGCCATGGCCGAGGGCGGCAGCCAGTTGGAAGAGTGTTCGGCGGTCACGGTTCTGCGGCCGGTCCCGCCGGCGTTGTCCGATGTGCCCCGGGCTTGGAACATAGCCGTCGACGGCGTGTTAGGGGAGCACGGGGGCTGCCCCTAGCTCGAGAGTGCCAATCGCGTCGAGGCGCCGTTCATACTTTTCTAACCGAGACGCCGCTTTCACCCGATTATTGCCCTGGTTTTATGACAATTCGCGCTTACCTATAGTGGAAGCCATTCCGAAACCTCAAATTTGTACGTTGCGATCATGAAACAGATTGCCCTATTCGCCACCGCTGCTCTCGTCTCGTTGTCTGTTGCGGGATGCGCGGTCGAGGTGCCGATGTCGGCCTTCCAACTGGGGCCGCTCGAGGCCGAAAAGGCTCCTGCGCCAGCGTCTCAGCCGCAGCGCGACCTGCCTCCCGTCCGCTAGAGGCCTTCTTAACGCCACCCGCTCCATCCCAACGCGCCTGGGATTGTTGCCGGCAATCGGCTAGACTGGGCTCTCGTCCGGATCCGTCCGGCTTAGGCTCGAAAGTCCGATAATCGCCGATGTCGCTTCCGACGCGCACAACGCCAACTCCCGACAAGAACATCGCGTCGCCTTACGACGAATTGAACCGTCGTATCGTGGCGATCCTCCAGGAGGACGGGCGAACCTCGTTCCGTACTATCGCCGAGATGCTGGATATCTCCGAGGGCACGGTGCGCAATCGGGTCGCCTGGATGAAGGAGGCCGGCCATCTGGCAATCGTCGCCATCGTGGATCCGACATCCATCTCCTACCGCGCCGATGCCATGCTCGGCATCAAGGTCGCGCCAGGGCATACGCCCGAGGCCGTGGCGGCTCGTCTCGGCGCATCGCCGAGCGTGGTCTATGTCATGTGGGTCAGCGGCCGATACGATCTTCTGGTCGAGGTCGTCTTCGACGACGAGGATGGCCTGGCGGGTTTCATGAATGGCATGTGCTACCGCGATACCGGGATCGCCTCGGCCGAGATCATGACCGGCATCAAGATGTTCAAGAACCAGTTCCTGCTGAAGCGCGATTTGCCCGACGGCCAGACGACCCGCGATGCCGCCGAGTAACCGCGAAGGGGCTGGCCTCTAGTACAGCCGCAGATACTCCGCCACTTCCCAGTCCGTCACGGCCTGGTGATAGCGCTCCCATTCGTCGGTCTTATAGGCCAGGAACGAGTTCAGCATGGTCGGCCCCAACACCTTCTCCGCAAGCGGGTCCTTGGCGAGACATTGAATCGCGTCGAAGAGTGTTCTCGGAAGGCGGCGGATCCCGGCGGCGTCGATCTCCTGCTGGGTCATGGCGTAGAGGTCCTGGTCGGTCGGTGCGCCCGGATCGATTGCCTGGGTCACGCCTTCGACCGCCGCGGACAGCGTCAGCGCCAATGACAGATAGGGATTCATGCACATGTCGGCGGCCCTGTTCTCGATGCAGTAGCGGCTTTGCGGCAGCCGGAACTGGGCGGACCGGTTGTTGTGCCCATAGGTGATGTTGGTCGGGGCCCAGGTCACGGTGCCGCCTTCGAAGCCACCGACGCGCGGCACCAACCCGTTGTAGGAATTGACCGTCGAGCACGCGATCGCGGTCAGCGCCTCGGAGTGCGCCAAGAGGCCGCCCACCGCGTGCCGCGAGGCCTCGCTCCATTCGCCATCGGGCCTTTTGAAGAGATTGCGGTCGAGGTCGGTGACGCTGCGCAGCGAAAAATTGATATGCGCTCCGGACCGCCAGTCGCCCACGGTGGGCTTCGGCATGAACGTCACGAACAGCCCGTGTTGCTTTGCCACTTCCTTCAGGAGGATGCGCAAGAACACGAGCCGGTCGGCCATCTCCAGAAGGTGGGTGTAGTGGAAGTCCAGCTCGAATTGCGAGTAGGCGCCTTCGGCGACCACGTCGTGAAGCTGCCAGCCCAGTCCGTTGAGGATGTCCATCAGCTCTTTCAGAAACGGCATGGAGTCGCACGAATACTCCACGTCGTAACCGAAGGCCTGGCGGCGCGGCCGGACGCCGTGACCGGCGGCGGGATCGTCGTCGAACGCCTTGACCGGTTGGCCGTCTTCGTTCCAGCGCATCACGATGAATTCGGGCTCGACGCCGGCAAACCCGACATAACCCGCTTCGCGCGCGTCTTTGACGGCGCGGCGCAGGGCCTGTCGCGGGCAAACGTTGTAGGGCGCGCCCTCCCAGTAGAGGTCGGCGAAGATGAAGGCCGTGCTCGAATCCCAGGGGCAGATGTAAACCGCATCGAGATCCGGAACCATGATCTGGTCGGGATCCGCAGGGGTCAGCTCCGGGACGTATGAAATCGAGTGGACGGCGAATTGCGGGCCTTTGCCGGCGCAGAGCGAGTCGAAATCGCTCATGGGGACCGGCTTGGTCTTCGGGATGCCGAACAGGTCGATCCAGCACGACATCACGTATTTGACGCCTGCCGTTTCCAGGCGCTCCCGCACGGCCGCGATCTTCTCGGGCGAGGGGAGCGCATCCTCGAACCGCTCATGGAACGGCGGGGTCGGTGAAGTCTCTCCCGGCCCGTATTGATCGGTCTCGCCTGGACTGTCCGTGGTGCCGAGCATGGTGCCCCCTGGTTCTGTGTGTTGCCGCGTGAATACGTAATGCGTAAGATATAGCCACAGTAGATACGTAATGCGTATCCATCAAGGGGGCGTAGTGCGGCATACCGTCTTCTTGGGCGTGCCTTACAGTACATACGCAAAACGGCCGGAGAGCCCCGAGCGCTCCGGCCGTTTGTGAATGTCTTGGTTTGGGAAAGCCCTGGTGTCAGGGCAGGTGCCTCAGGCGACGTCCTAGGCGAAGTCGGACAACTTCCCGAAGTGGTCGGCCAGCAGGTAGTAGACCGTCACCCGATTCTTGTTGCGGACATCCTTCAGCTTGTCGCCGATCGTCGCGATGGCGCCATCGAGCTCGGCATCCGACATGCTGAGGCCGAGCTTTTTCTTCAGGAACTTCTCGCGGACACGCTCGAGCTCGGATTTGTCGGTGAAGGAGACGAGCGATGCGTCCCGGCTTTGCAGCGCAATGCCGCAGTGACGAACAATCCCGGCGATTGCGTTGTCGTCGGCATCGGGCACGTATTTTTTGACGTCTTCGCTCCAATCTGTGTCAGCCATTAATTCCTCCCGTAACGTCTTTGAAGTCTGCAAGCGTGTTGTGACAGCATCCTACGTGTGTAGGATCCGCTTGTGACAAGACAATTGCATGCGTGCGCCAGAATGTACCAGCGCGTCGCGCGCGTTTAACGGTTGATCTTGGTGATCTTCGAGCCTTCGAGCGTCAGATTGTACATGAGGCCTTTCGGGTCGAGCACGAAGCCGATGACGGGCTGGGTGATCTTGTCGGTATCGATCGACCCGCCGGCGCCCAACGTGATGATCGCCACCGAGGCATCCACGCCGATCTTGAACCCCGAAAGGCTGTAGAACTGATCGAGCGCATCTTGCGTCATGAACATGATGATGACCGATCGCTCTTGCACGCCGAGTTGAAAGCCGAACGAGGCGCTGACCAGATTGTAGTAGCCGGCCGGTCTCTGATCGACGATCAGCATGCCTTCGCCATACTCGCCGCCCACGCCGAACCCGGCCTTGACGACCGAGGGGAAGACCAAGATGCCCACGGCCTTGTTGGCGAGCGGCTTGGCCCCGCCGATCCGATCGACAAAACGATGCAGGGTATCGTTGACGTCGTCCTCGATCTCCTGGGCCGAGGCCGCCTCTGCAGGCGAGGACGCCGACAAGGACGGCGCAAGCGCGAGGAAGGCGGCAAACAAACTCGTAGTCAGAACTTTCATGACGCAGCTCCTTAAGGTCCCCCAGTCCGCCCTATAGGGCCGCATTGTGGCAGAGCTTCGCCCTGCCTGGGGCAACAATCGGCGGGTCTATTGCCGAATGTTTCTTCCGTCCAGTCCGACCGGCGCAAGGCGGCGGACGCCTTAGCGCGCGGGGAGCGCAGGGGCAGCCAATTCTTGCGGGCGCAAGGTGCCGCGGGCGTTCCTTTCGCTCCTGCCTCGATGGCAGAGACCGAGGTTGATCCGTTCTAAAATATCAATATGCCAGAGGATCTCGACCACGCCCGGGACCTGACGGCACGCCTTTCCGGATCGGCAGGCGTGATGCGCTAGGCCACGTCGCTTTTCGAGGCGCCCGCGATCCGGTGCGGATGGGTGAAAACTTCGAACCCGTCTTTGCGGGCGATTGCGGCCAACGTCATGCCGCACGCCTCGGCCATGCGCACGGCAAGCGCCGTGGGCGCCGACACGGCGACGACGAGGGGCGCGCCGATCATGGCCGATTTCTGGATCATCTCGATCGAGACCCGGCTCGTCAGCACGACGATGCCGTGAGCCGCGTTGCCGCCGCCCCGCACGCAGGCGCCGGCCAGTTTGTCGAGGGCATTGTGACGACCCACGTCCTCGCGCACCGCGATGAGGCCACGCGCAGGCTCCCAAAAGCCCGCGGCGTGGACCGCGCGTGTCTCCCGATTGAGCTCTTGATGGGCGGCGAGCGATGCGACCGCCGTCATGATCTCGTCCGGTGTCAGAACCTGTCCCTGGCCCACTGCGGGCGGGGGGCGCATGGCTTCATTCAGGCTTTCGACGCCACACAGACCGCAGCCCGTGGGACCCGCGATCTTGCGGCGGCGTCCCAAGAACTCCGCCGCGTCCTTGGCTTTCAACCAGACGCGTAGCTCGATGCCGGTGTCCTCCTCGACAATCTCGACCGTGTCGATGGCATCCGAAGACGCCACTATGCCCTCGGTGAGGGCAAAGCCGACGGCAAAGTCCTCGAGGTCTTGGGGCGTCGCCATCATCACCGCGTACGACGCCGTATTGAAGGTAAAGGCGATCGCGGTCTCTTCCGGGATCGCGCGCTTGCCGGCGGTCATCGTTTGCGAGGCGGAGTCCGAGCGCCAGATCGAGCAGGGAACGCGGACGGCGGGCTTGATCATAAGGTACTCCCGAGCCTGGCCGCGGTCGAAGGCGGCCCCTAGAGAATCACTTCTTTTAGATAGTGGAACATACCAGCCTTCACCACCCGGTGCGGGTGGCTAATAAGGTGGTGGAATTCAAAGGGATTCACTTATCGTCCGGCGTCGACGCGGCAGAGTTGCTATAATTCTAAGCACTTTCCGCGGGCGGGGGCCCGCGGCAACAAGATGTCTTCAGGGAGGAAACAAAGATGGCTGGTATGACCGCCTCAAAGAGTCAGTCCGATATCTGGTGGGTGTTCTTGCTCGAAGGGATCGCGTCGATCCTGTTTGGGTTCTTGCTGATTACAAGACCCGCGGAAACGCTGGTCGCGTTAGTGATTTTCCTCGGCCTGTATTGGTTGTTCGTCGGCGTGCTCGAGCTGGTGCGCGTGTTCGTGGACGACACCGTGCCGTGGTACTGGTCTCTCATCATCGGCGTCTTGGGTATTCTGGCCGGTATCATCGTCCTCAAGCACCCGCTCTTCTCCGCGATCATCTTGCCGACAGCCATCGTTCTGTGGCTTGGCATCTTGGGCGTCGTGATCGGTGTCATCGGGATCATCGGGTCCTTCACCGGCGGCGGGATCGGTTCCTTCATATTCGGCGTGGTAAACTTGATCATTGGCGTCATTCTGCTCGGTGCGCCAATTCCCGCGGCCGTGGCCGTGCCGATCGTTTTCGGAGCGCTTCTACTGATCCAAGGCGTGATCCTGATCGTATACGCCTTCAATATCCGCGAATAGTCCGTCTTCCGAAAGGACCGCCTTCGCGGTCGCCATCAGGCGGAACGGAGCGTTTCTTGCGGGGAGGAGGGTGTGAGAGTGCAGTTGCAGCGTCGAACCTTCCTCGCAAGCCTCCTTCTTTGGGTTCTGATTGCCGCGCCAGCGTCTACCGTCAGAGCGCAGGACCAAAAAACACCGTGCACGGAAGATGCGATGATCGTCTTCGACGCCTCGGGCTCGATGGCGGGGAATCTCGGTCAGGGCATCATGACGGAGAAGCCGCGGATCTTCGAAGTGCGCCGCGCGCTCTCGCGCGTTCTGCCGAGCATCACCCAATATCGCAAAGTGGGGCTGATCACCTACGGTCCGGGGCCGTACCGGCAGTGCAATGTCCACCTCGACCTGAAGCCGATCGCCGATGCTGCCGAGCCCATCATGACGGTGGTGTCAGGGCTGAACCCGGCCGGCAAGACCCCGTTGACCGAAGCGGTGGAGCAGGCGGCGAACGTCCTCGATCATCGGCGGAAGCCCGGCGTCGTCGTGCTGCTCACGGATGGCGAGGAGACCTGTAACGGTGACCCTTGCGCTTTGGGAAAGAAACTCACGGCGACGAGCAGCAATCTGACCGTGCACGTCATCGGCTTTCAAATGAAGAACTTCACCTGGACCGGCGAGGCAAGCGTATTGGACGTAAAATGCCTCGCGAAGGAGACGGGTGGTCTCTACATCTCTGCGCAGAACGAGGAAGATCTCGTCAAAGCCTTCCAGCAAACGCTCGGCTGTCCCATCATGTCGGACTTGGACTCGCGCCGCTTTTTGGCCGATAAGTCTTCCGGGTCCGTCGGCGGTCCATAGTCCGCCACGGGATCGAGCGTTTCTGGGCGAGGGGATCTCATGACTGGGATGGGTTTGATCGGGCGATGCTGTCTTGCGCTGCTGGCGGTTTGCGCGCTGCCGGCTGCGGGGCGTGCCGCCGACGAGGTGGTGCCTTGCACCGAGGACGCCATGATCGTCTTTGATGCGTCGGGTTCGATGGCAGGCAGCCTCGCCGAGGGCATCGGCGCGAAGATCCGGCGGATCGACGAGGTGCGCAAAGCCCTGGCTCAGGCGCTTCCCCGCGTGACTCATTTCCGCAAGATCGGGCTCATCACCTACGGTCCGGGTCCATATCAGCAATGCAACGTCAATCTGGACCTAAAGCCGATGGCCGACGCGGCGGAGCCTATTCTGCACGCGGTCGATGGGCTGAACCCGTCGGGTAAGACGCCCATGACGGAGGCGGTGGAGCAAGCGGCCGAGGTGCTCGACTACAAGGCTCAGCCGGGCATCATCGTGGTCCTGACCGATGGCGAGGAGACCTGCGGCGGCGCGCCCTGCGAGCTTGGCAAGAAGCTCAAGAAAGAGGGCGCGCGGTTGACGGTGCACGTGATCGGATTCCGCATGACAGCCTTCTGGACGGCGGCGCAGAGCGCGCTCGACGTGCAATGCTTGGCGAAGGAGACGAGCGGGCTCTATATCGCCACGAACAGCCAAGAGGAACTTGTCAAGGCTTTCGAAAAGACCCTCGGCTGCCCCATGATGTCGGCCGTGGATCCGTCGGAGCTGGAGCAGCACGCCTCCGCGAGCCTGCGTTTGCACCGCTAGGGCAAGATCGGCGATAAAGGACCTGTCACGGATCTACCTTGCGAATGGATGTGAGCGTCGCATGAAGCGCCTTTCCAAATTTCTCGCGTGCGCCGTGCTCGCGCTGTCGGGCGTCCTGGCCGCGACGATACCGGCCCTTACGGCCGAGCCTCCGTCGCCCTGTACCGAGGACGCGATGATCGTCTTCGATGCGTCCGGATCCATGTCCGGGAATCTGGATCCGTTTTCGACGGTGGTGCAGTTGCGCATCGACGAAGTGCGTAAAGCGTTGCGGCGCGTCTTGCCTAGGGCGCAGCTGAACCGGAAGATCGGTTTAGTGACCTACGGTGCGGGCGCTTACAATCAATGCAACGTGTCGCTCGACCTCCGGCCGACGCCCCAGGCAGCGGCGCCGATCATGCGCGTCGTCGACGCCCTCCGTCCGGCGGGCAAGACGCCGCTGACGCAGGCGATCGAACAGGCCGCCGAGGTGCTGGACTACCGCGCCAAGCCCGGCGTGATTGTCGTCCTGACGGATGGCCAAGAGACCTGCGACGGGCATCCTTGCGAGTTGGGCAAGCGATTTGGCGCAGAGGCGCCCAATCTGACCGTCAACGTCATCGGTTTTCGGTTGCAGTCCGACTCATGGCTCGGCGCGCAGAGTTATCTTGACGCCAAGTGTCTCGCCGAGGAGACGGGCGGGACCTATCTGAACGTCCACGGCGAGGACGATCTCGTCAAAGCATTCGAGCAGACGCTAGGCTGCCCGATGATGTCCATGTGGGAACCACAGCAGAGCTTGCGCGCCGTTCACTAGAACCGGCTTCAGTACAGCAGATAGGGAAGTCGCAGCGCCGAGAATTCCGCGACGCCTGCCGTCCAGCTCTCCGCGATGTCCGTGACCGCGGCTTGCGCTTCGACCTGTTCGCGGAGTTCCGGCGAACCGGCCAGAATATCGATCGGCATCTTGTCGTGTTCGTACTCGTAAGGCCCTTCGCGCCACGCGAACCGTTCCGGCGCCAGCCCGTAGCATTCACGGATCAGCGCGGCGCCCGCGATTACAGGCTCGAAGGCTTCGCGCTCGGTGACGTGTAGCTGACAGCCGCCGCAGGGCGTCTTGGCGTGTTTCTGGAACGTGGGTTCGAACACGACGGGACGGAAATAGACGCCGCTCAGATTGTGGGCGTTCATACGTGCCGCCAGTGCCTCGGCATCGAGGTAGGGTGCGCCAATCAGCTCGAAGGGCCGGGTGGTCCCGCGCCCTTCCGAAACCATCGTGCCCTCGAACAGCACCGTACCGGGATAGACGATCGCCGTCGTAAGCGTCGGCATGTTGGGAGAGGGCATGATCCACGGCACATCGGTGTCATCGAAATAGTCGGTCCGGGTCCAGCCTTCCATGGTGACGGTCTCGAGCGGCGCGCCGATCTCGAAATGCTCGTTGAACAGGTTGGCGAGCTCGGCCACGGTCATGCCGTGGCGCATGGGAATGGGAAACTGGCCGACAAACGATTCATAGCCCGGCTCCAGCATGGGGCCGGCCACCGCAACGCCTCCGATCGGATTGGGGCGATCGCACACGATCACGGGCGTTCCCGTCTTGGCGGCGGCGCGCAGGCAGTTCGCCATCGTGTAGATGAAGGTGTAGATGCGCGCGCCCACGTCCTGCAGGTCGATCACGAGCACGTCGATGAGATCGAGCATGTCCTCGGTCGGCTCGCGGGTCTCGCTGTACAGCGAAAAGATCGGGACCCCTCGCTTGGGGTCGGTCGCGTGCGGCGTTTCGATCATGTTGTCCTGCAGGTCGGAGTTGAAGCCGTGCTGAGGACCGAAAATCGCCGCGAGCTCGAACGCCTCGGACGCGGCGAGCTGATCGACGATATGGCGGTAGTCGTGATCGACGGAGGCGGGGTTTGCCAGAATGCCGACCTTGAGCCCGTTGAGCCGGTCTGAGGACAGTAGGCGTTCGGAACCGAGCAGCATGGCCTAGAGCCCTCCGTGCAAGCCGCGGCGCGCAAGCGCCTCGAAAATCGGTTGGTGCGGCATTCTGTTCTCCCCCATGCGCAGGCCGTTGCTCGCGGCCGAGCGGCGTCTATCGCCAAGCGCCGCCAAGGACTTAACCGGAGTCGCCCGATCTTTCCACGCCCCAATTTCGCAAGCCATCCCGCCATTCTCGGCCTTGGGATGGTCTTGGGGCTGGCGATGGGGTCAATTTTGCGACAAAAAGCCGGGCAAGGAAGCCCTGCACAAGCAACACTCTCGCGAAGAGAGGCGAGCAAGGCCATTCAGGGCCCGGCAGGGCAATACACCGCCCGCGCGGGCGGCGCAGCGTTGAGAGGATTACGGGAATGGCGGATCAGATTCGGACGGCGGTCGTGGGCACCGGGTATTTTGGACGGTTCCACGCAAATCATTACACGAAGAACCCCGATGCGAAGCTGGTTGCCGTCGTCGATGCCAATCCCGAGCGGGCCAAGGCGATGGCCGAGGAATTCGGCGCGGAGGCGGTGACGGATCATCGCGAGATCTACGACAAGGTCGATGCGGTGAGCGTGGCCGTGCCGACTCCGTTCCATTTCGATGTGGCGCGGGACCTGATCGATGCAGGGCTTCACGTCAATGTCGAGAAGCCGATCACCGAGACGGTCGAGCAGGCGCAGGTCCTGACGAAGCTGGCCGAGGAGCGCGGTACCGTGCTGCAGGTCGGCCATATCGAACGCTACTCCGCCGCCTACCGGGTGATCTCGGAGAAGATCGATCGCCCGCTTTATCTGGAGAGCTACCGAATCGCGCCCTGGAAGGCGCGCGGTGTGGATGTGGACGTGATCCTCGACCTGATGATCCACGACATCGACATGATCATCGGTCTCGTCGGCTCGCCCGTCTCAAGCGTCGATGCGGTCGGCACCGGCGTGATGGGCCGCAAGGTCGACATCGCCAATGCGCGCATCAATTTCGAATCCGGTTGCGTGGCGAATGTCACCACGAGCCGGATCAGCTACAAGACCGAGCGCCGCTTGCGCGTCTTCTCGCACAGCCAGTACCTCAACTGCGATCTGGGTGAGCGGAAGATCTTCGGCTACAGCCTGCGCGGCGATCCGATGACCGAAGGGCTAGCGGCCATCGCCACCGACACGGTCGACATTCCGCAGGAGGACAGCCTCGGCAACGAGATCGCCTCGTTCCTGGACTGCGTCAAAACCGGCAAGAAGCCGTTTGTGGACGGCTACGCGGGGTCGGAGGCGTTGCGCGTCGCCGTCATGATCAACCAGAGCATCGATGCGCAACTCAAGAAGGTGCAGGCCTGGCTCACGCCGGGCTCGCCTGTCACAGTCACGGCGAAGACCTAGAGGCTCAACCGTTCAGGTTTCCCGCTTCTCGATGAGATCGAGCACGACCTTGGCCGCGCGCCGGCTCGGCGGCGGATCGGCGTCGCCGAGAACGTGCAGGACTTCAGCGAAGCCTGCCTGCTGCGCCGCGCGGGCTTCCGGTGACCCGAGAAGGTGCCCGACCTTTTCCGCCACGGCTTCGGCCGTGCACTCTTCCTGTATGAGTTCGGGTACCACTTCACGGTCGGCCAGCAGGTTCACGAGCGAGGCGAATTTCACGGCGATCGGCATGCGGCGGACGATGAAGGCGGTGAGGGCGCTCACGCGGTAAGCCACGGCCATGGGCACGCGCGCCAGGCCAAGCTCCAACGTCACCGTGCCGGACTTCGCCATGGCGACATCGCTCGCGGCAAAGGCATGAAACCGTTCCGCCGGGTCCGTGACGTGCAGCACGGGCAAAGGCCAGCCCTTCGTCCGCTCTTGGACTTGTTCGGCCACGTTCGGCGCGACTGGGATCACGATGTGAAGATCCGGATAGCGGTCCGCCAGGAGCGCCACCGCTTCGGCGAAGACCGGCAGCATGCGTCCGACTTCGCTGTTCCGGCTCCCCGGCACCACGCATAGGAGGGTTGCCGCCTCGTCGATGCCATGCGCCTTGCGGAAGGCCTTGCCGTCTCCAGCCATTGCGGATTCGATCGCGGGATGTCCGACATAGCTGGTCGGCAGGCCATGTTCGGCGAAGAACGGCACCTCGAAGGGCAGCAACGCCATGAGATGGTTCACGCGCTTACCGAGCGTCTTGGCGCGGCCGGCGCGCCAGGCCCAAGCCTGAGGCGCCACGTAGTGCACGATCGGGATGCCCGACCCGCGCAGCTTATTTGCGACACGCAAGGTAAAGCTCGGCGCGTCGACGGTGACCACGATGTCGGGCTTCATCTCGCGGATCGTCGCGGCGGTCTCGTTCATCCGACGCAAGAGGCGCGGGAGATGGGGGACGACTTCGGCGATGCCGATCAGGGCCAGTTCGCGCATCGGAAACAGGCTTTTCAGCCCTTGCGCCTCACTTTGCGGTCCGCCGATTCCGGCAATCTGGACGCGGCCGCCGGTCATCTCCCTCAGAGCGGCGATCAGCCGCCCGGCGAGATTGTCGCCGGAGGGTTCGCCCGCGATGATAAAGACCAGCGGCTCCTGCCGATTCATGCTATGCTCCAATTTGTACTCGTGAGCCCTAGGACTTAGGGCAGGCGGGGGCCGTTATTCCAGAAAAATTGGCCACGACGTGTGTCGTATCCCCGACAATCCATGTCGCAGGCATGCTGTGGCGGTCCCACAAGCCTCTGAAATGTTGGTGAGATTTTCCGCTGGCGCAAACCTTGCGCCCCAGGGCGGAAACTCTTTTAGCGAGAAGGACGTCAGGACGAATGGCGAGAATAATCTTCTATGAGAAGCCCGGTTGCGGCGGAAATGCGCGGCAGAAGGCGCTGCTGATGGCCTCCGGCCACGAAGTGGACGTGCGCAACCTCCTGAGCGAGGCTTGGACGCCCGAAATGTTGCGGGCTTTTTTCGGGACGCGCCCGGTCAGCGCTTGGTTCAACCCGTCGGCGGCGCGAATCAAATCGGGGGAGATCGACCCCCACTCGATCGCCGCTAGCAAAGCGCTCGCCTTGATGATCGAGGATCCACGGCTTATCCGCCGGCCCTTGCTGCAGGTTGGCGCGCGCCGCGAAACGGGCTTCGAACAGGATCAGGTCGATATCTGGATTGGTCTGTCGAGCACGCGCGAGCGGGTCGACGAGACCTATCTGAAGTCGGGCGCGGGCGCGTAGGCATCTAGCCGGCGACATACACGATAGAGGCCATTGAGACCCTCTAGTCGACGCGGATGCGGAATGTCGCGCTGAAAGTATCGCCGGGAGAGACAAGGCGCAGACCGTCTCCGCTGATGAGCGCATTCGCCGGCGCCGTCATAGGCTCGAAGGCGAGGTAGTTCTCGTCGTGCGGTGCGTAGACCTGCGTGTGCGTGTAGCCGTCGAGCAGGTCCACGGATATCTGGTGGTCGCCATAAGCGATCGAGAGCGTCGCTTCTGGCTCGATCAGCGCGAAACCGTCGTCGAAGCTCCGCGTGCCCAGCAACGCATCCAGCCCTGGATAGGGTTCCGACGCGCCGGTCGGGATTTGGCGGGCGTCCAGCGTGAGGTGGCGCATTGGTGGGAGATGCACGCGCCAATCCGCACGATCTTCCTCGAAGCCAAAATAGGGATGAAAGCCGAAACTCACCGGAACGTCGATATCGCCTGTCGCCGTCAACGCGGTCTTGATCGTCAAGCTGCCCGGTTCGACGGCGGCAGTCAGTGTCAACCGGCAAGGATAGGGAAACATGGCGAGGCCTTGCGGATGGGACCAGTCGAGCCGTGCCGACAAAGCCGAATCCGAGACATCGGCGATGTCCCACGTCAGGTGCGGCCACATCAGCCCGTGCATGGGAAGTCCGTTCTCGTCATAGCGCAACACAAGCGAACGCGGCGGCAGCGTCACGCCGCGCCCCGCGACCTCGTATTGGAAGTCGGCGAGACGGTTCGCGAACGGAAACAAGAGCGGGATGCCCACGGTGCGGTTGGCGGCCGCGGCGACAATGAGATTGTCGACCCGGCGCAAGGCTTCCGTGTCACCTTTCTTCAGCGAAATGCCGATCATTCCGAATCCGGGGAGGAATTCGGCCTCGGTATCGCCCGCGGAAATTAGCGTCGCATTGGGATCGCCGAGAAGATTGGGAAGGTGAGTCTCAGTCACTTTTATCTCCTTCGACGCTGCGCGAGGCGGGCATCATGCGATCATCGGATCGTCAGTGTGCCGCTCATCACCGGTATACATTGGCCGCCGACCTTTGTCGCCGTGACAACGCCGCCTCGTTTTGCGGCCATCGCCTCCAGCAAGCTCGGACGCCCCATATCGACGCCCTGGCCTATCCGCGCTTTCAGGACGAGATCCGGCTTGCTGTTAAGATGCGCCAAAAGACCGATCAAGGCCACATTGGCCGAGCCCGTCGCCGGATCCTCGGGAATGCCGTGGAGCGGTGCGAATGCGCGGGCCTGAATGGGCGGGTCGTTGGCCGGCTCGCGGATGTACAGAAACAGGCCGGCAGCCATGTCGCGCGGGAGATGGGCCTCGAAGGCGGCCTCGTTGGGCTTGGCAGACCGTAAGGCTGCGCGGTCCCGGAGCTGCGTAAACACGAATGGATTGCCCGCGCTCGCAATCAGGGGAAGGTGCCGGCTCTGCTCGATGGCATGGGTGGGCAGCCCGCACAGTGCCGAGACGGCGCCTGGCGCCACGCCCGATCCTATCTTGAGCGGCTGCGGGGCCGCGACGTGGGCCCCGACGATGCCGGCGCCGTTCCGCAGCACATTGACGGTGACGAGGCCCCCGAGCTCCTCGAATGTGAGCGTATCGTTCGCATAAGGCCGTCCCCGGCGCTCCGCCTCGGAGGCCAGGACATAGGCCGTGCCCACATTCGGGTGGCCTGCAAACGGCAGCTCCGCGCGCGGCGTGAAGATGCGGACGCGCGCCGTATGGGCGGGATCCTGCGGCCTGAGCACGAATGTGGTCTCGGACAGATTGAACTCGGCCGCCACTGCCTGCATTTGCTCCGTGGTCAGCGTGTCGGCGCCATGGACGACGGCAAGCGGGTTGCCGCCAAACTGGCGCTCGGCGAATACATCGACGGTGTTGAAGCGAAACAGTGTCATGTCAGCGCAGTCCCATACAGATCCGTGCGGCGGTCCCGGAAGAATCCCCAGTCGGCGCGATAGGCTGCAATATCGTCGAGATCGAACGCCGCCAAGTTCACGCCTTCGGCGTCCTCTTCCATATCGGCGACGATTTCGCCTGTGTGATCGGCGGCGAAGGAGTGCCCGTAATAGCGCTGGCATACCCCGTCATTGTCTTCCTCGCCCACGCGGTTCGCGGCGATGACGGGGATGGCGTTGGCGACGGCGTGCCCCTGCATGACCCGGCGCCAGCGCGCGCTCGTGTCCAGCCCCGCGTCATAGGGCTCCGAGCCGATGGCGGTGGGGTAGAGCAAGAGTTCCGCGCCCTGGAGCACCATCGCCCGCGCCGCCTCCGGGTACCATTGATCCCAGCAAATGCCGACGCCGATCGTGCCGTGCTTTGTGCGCCAGGCCTTGAACCCCGTGTTGCCCGGCCGGAAGTAATACTTCTCCTGATAGCCCGGACCGTCGGGGATATGGCTTTTGCGATATACGCCAAGGATCGTCCCGTCCGCATCGGCGATGGCGACGCTGTTGTAGAAATGGGGGCCGTCCTTCTCGAAGAAGGAGATGGGAATCACGACCTTGAGTTCGCTTGCGAGCGATTGAAGCGCCCGCACGCACGGGTGATCTTCCACGGCATAGGCGGTCTCAAACCATTTCGGATCCTGGCGCGTGGGGAAGTAGATGCTCTGGAACAGTTCAGGCGGCACTACAGCCTGCGCCCCTTGGGCAGCCGCCTCGCGGATCAGGGCTTCGATCCGTGCGATGTTGGCGGTCATGTCATGACCCAAGGCGGTTTGGACCGCAGCAACTGTTACTTGGCGCGTCATGACCTGTTCCTACTGGCCGATCCTGCTGACCCGTTCCGACTGTCCGACCTCATCGGGCTCTTACTGAGTTGTCAGACGCCCGCGCGTGAAGTCCGGTTCCTCGCGGGTGATGCAATGGAAGGCGCCGCCGCCAGCGTCCCCCGCTCCGAGGAGACCCGCGGCGGGAAGCCCAACAACCTTGCGGTCCGGGAACACGGCTTGCAAGCGCCCGAGTGCCTCCGCTTGCGTATTTGTGCCGAAGACCGGCACGACCACAATGCCGTTCGCGATGGCAAAGTTAAGGTGCGAGGCGGGCGAGATTTCGCCGAGTGCGTTGGGAACGCGGCCGGGACTGGGAATGGACACGACTTCGATGATGCGCCCGTCAGCATCGGTCGCGCCGTCGAGGTTGCGCGCGATCGCCGCGAACACCGCGGCGTTCGGGTCGTCCGGCCCCGCCGGTTCCTGGATGACGATGCGGCCCGGCCCGGCAAAACGCGCAATATTGTCGACGTGACCGTCGGTGTGGTCGCCGGTGAGCCCCTCGTCGATCCAGAGAATCTTGCGAGCGCCGAGTGCCGCCTGCAGAACCGCTTCGGCATCGGCCTGAGACCAGCCGTTCCGGTTGGGGTTCAGTAAGGTTTGTCTGGTTGTGAGGATGGTACCCGCCCCGTCATGGTCGATGGCGCCGCCCTCCAGCACGAAATCGAAGGCCTGCGTGGCAACGCCCGCTAGCCTCGCGATGTCGTCGCCGACGCTCTCGTCGCCGGGGAGCGAGAATTTCCCGCCCCAGCCATTGGTGTGGAAACGCAGCGCGCGGGGCTCGCCGCGCATTGTCGCGAAGAGTGGGCCGGTGTCGCGCAGCCAGATGTCGCCATATGCGGCTGGAACGATGTCCGCGACGTCTCCAACCGCACGCTCAGCCGATTGTCGCGCTTCCAGGCCGTCGACGAGCAGGTGCACCCGGTTGTCCGGCGCGAGCGCATGCACCAGCGCCGCGACGTCCCGGCGCGGGGTGTCGAGGTCGCCGTTCCATTCTTCGGCTGCGGCCGGCCACGCCGTCCAGATCGCCTTCTGCGGCGCCCATTCGGGGGGGAGGTGGATATCGGCTTGGGGCCAATCTGTCGTCGAAGAGTGCAAAGGCGGCCGAGATTGTGAATTGGGGGCGAGAGCTGCCGCGCGACGTTTGGGGCGCGCTGAAGCCTTTAGTTTTCGGCGCGATGTTTAGGGCGAGGAAATTTGGCAGGCAAGGGCATCTTTGCTCAGTCGGAAGTCATAATCGTTGGTTCGCCCGACATGAGGTGCGATCGGCCCGACTTGCGTCGACAGGACATCGCGCAGGCGCAACGGAAGCGCGCCGCGCGCCCGTTCATGATTTGAATGCGAATAACTAGGCCGAAGCCACCCACTGACCGGCGACGTAGCCGAATGCCACGGCGTCAGGATTCTTCCGCGCGGCCGCCAACAGCTGATCCTCGGCGTCGACCTTGAGCCGATAGCCGCCGAGCCGTTGCGCTTCGCGAACACCCTTGAAGTCGTCCTTGCAGTAGCCGCTCAAAAGAATGACCTTCTTGCCGCGAACGACAATCTTGGGGAGTGCCATACCCGCCTCCAACTGCACCATCCTCGAGATGCGCTCCGCTCGTTCAAGCGTCGGAGACGTTTTCATCATCGCGGACAGCGATTCCATAACGGCGACCCCCACGTCAGCCTGAAATCACTATAGGCGCAGAATGCGACATTGATAAGACCTGTGGCCCGAAAAGTACTTAAAATTCCGAGTGTTGCGCGGTGCAGCATGGATGCGCTGCAGCAATGCCGGAAGGCTTGATCAACCGGGCATTTGCCGGGCGAGCGCGGCCAGTCCCTGTTGCGTTGCAATAGGCGGGGCCCAGTTCAGCGCACGCAAGGCGGCCGTGTCGGCCACGAGAGAGTTGAACAGCGGTCCGGTTTCGACCTGCGGTCCGATGGCCGCCAACGCAGCCTTGAGCAGCGAGGGCGGTACGTAAAAAAGCCCGGCCCTGCGGCCAAGGCCCGACCGCAAGGCGCGAACCATCTCCGCCACGGTGACCGGGGTTGGGTCGGCCACGATGAAGGGCCGGTGCAGCGGCGCGGGCGCCATCAGAATGCGGTCGACGGCCTCGACAAGATTATCGAGCGCGAGGAGCGAGTGCCGCGCCTTTAACCCAGCCAACGGCAGCGGGTAGGGTGCGCGCGCAAGCTTCACGAGCTTGGCGACATTGCCGCCGGCTCCCGGACCGTAAACGAGGGCAAGGCGTAACGCGGCCCAATCGAGGCCCGTCTCTGCCACGCCACGTTCCGCTTCGAGCTTCGACCGCCCATAGGCGTCGGTCGGCCGCGCCTCCTGGTCCTCGGTCAGTACGCAAGACGCCACCGGTCCGGATTGGGCGCGAATGGACGAGAGAAACAGGAAGCGCTTCACGCGGGCGCGTTTGGCTGCCTTGGCGAAGCGCACCGTCGCGTCCGTATTGAACAGGCGGTAGTCGTCCTCGGGCAGGCCGGTCATGGCGTGGGGAATGCCGGCGGTATGGATCACGGCGTCGACCTCCGCCAGCGCCTCGGACATGTTGTAGGGCTTGGCGATGTCACCGATGAGCACGCTGGCGCAGGACTCGGGCATCTGGGTGGGGCGGCGCAGCAGAACGCGGACACGATAGCCGCGGTCCGTGAGGCCTTGCAGAAGATGTTGGCCGATGAAACCAGTCGCGCCGGTGAGCGCTACCAGCGGTTTCCGGTCCGGTTCTTGAGCCTTTGCACCCGGCATGCTGCTCCACGCGTCACGATGGCCCTAGGCCCTGTCTTTCAAGAGAAAGAGTTCACAATCACAATTGGGCCAGAGCAAGCCCTTCGGGGGGAGGGGGGAGCGCTGGTGAGATATCGCCACCCGGTCCGGAAATCTCAGAATTTGAAGCCCCCGCCGCCGCGCGGTCAGCCCCTGATGATGTTCTGCAGTCCGTTCGCATCGACGACTTTGATCCGGCCGTAGCCTTGCTCCACGAGGCCGGCGCGCACGAAGCGGCCGATTGTGCGGCGTAAGGTGGGGACGGAGACTGCCATCAGCTGAGCCAAATCTGGCTGAGAGACATGAACCCAACCGTCGGCTTTCGGATGGGCTGCCGCTTCCAAAAGAAGCCGGTCGGCAATGCGCTTGTCGACCGAGACGATCGCCAGATTGGCAATGATGCTGAGAGCGGTTCTGAAGTTCGCGTAGGTAAGGGCGTAGAAGTCCGCATGCAGTTTTGGATCCTCACGCACAAGACGCGCGATGCCCTGAGGGCTGAGTTGAACCATCGTTGTGGGCTCGGCTGCATGGATCGAGACGAGACGGGGGGCATTGGAGAAAAGCGCGAGGTCGCCGAACCAGAAGCCGGTGCCGGCGTAGTGCGCGATGTAATCTTCGCCGTCGTTCCTCGGAAAGGCGAGCTTGACCGACCCTTCGACCAGACCGAACACGCCGTTCGGGTTTTGCCCCGCCAGATAGATCGGCTCGTGGGCCTCGAAAATCCTGAGCCTTGCGATCCCCGCCAAGCGCTTCTGGATCTCCTTTCCGCGTTCGGAAAGCCAGCCACGCGAGCACAGGACTTCCAGAGCTCGCTCCAAATTCCAAGCGTCCTTTTTCATACGGGAATCTCGTCAGGTGAGCAGTTTTTGATTGAGCGGCCAGAGTAGCATCCGGCTATTCTCACCGCGAGGGAGGATAGGTGAGCGGTTCATCCCACGGCCCGGATCGACGGCCATGATCTCCGCCTGCACGTCTCCAGACCTCTCGCATCGAGCACCGAAAACAAGGGAGTGCTAGCATGAGTGTCGGCTTGTACAAGACGTTGTGCGGCCTGTCGGTCGCTGCGCTCGTGGCTTGCGGGGGCGTTGCCCACGCGCAAGACACGAAGAGCAGCCCCAAAGGGGAGGGCAAAAAACCCAACATTCTTCTGATCGTTTCGGACGACACCGGGTGGGGCGACCTCGGCCCCTATCTCGGCGGCGAGGGGCGGGGTATGCAGACCCCGAATTTCGATAAGCTGGCGAAGGAGGGCATGGTCTTCACCAACTTCTATGGCCAGCCGAGTTGCACCCCGGGCCGTGCCGCGATCCAGACAGGGCGCATTCCCAACCGCAGCGGTATGACGACCGTGGCGTTCCAGGGGCAGGGCGGCGGGCTGCCTGCCGCCGAGTGGACGCTCGCTTCGGTCCTGAAGAAGGCCGACTACAACACCTACTTCACCGGCAAATGGCATTTGGGCGAGTCGGACTATGCGCTGCCGAACGCCCAAGGCTATGACGTGATGAAGTATACGTTCCTCTATCACCTCAATGCCTACACCTATGGCGACCCGAAGTGGTTCCCGAACATGACCCCGGAGCTGCGGGCGATGTTCCAGAAGGTGACCAAGGGCTCGCTGTCGGGCAAGGCCGGCGAGAAGCCGGTCCAGGACTTCGAGGTCAACGGCGAATACGTCAACACGCCGGAGAAGGGTGTGGTCGGCATTCCTTATCTCGACGAGTACATCGAGAAAGCCGCGATCGAGTTTCTCGACGAAGCGGCGAAGTCGGACAAGCCGTTCTTCATCAATGTCAACTTCATGAAGAACCACCAGCCGAACATGCCAGCGCCGGAGTTCGAGCATAAGTCGATCTCGAAATCGAAATATGCCGACGCCGTTGTCGAGCTCGACACGCGGGTGGGCAACGTCCTAAAGAAGCTGGACGAGCTCGGTCTCGCCGATAATACGATCGTGTTCTACACGGTCGACAACGGCGCTTGGCAGGATGTCTACCCTGACGCCGGTTACACGCCGTTCCGGGGCACCAAGGGCACGGTCCGCGAGGGCGGCAATCGCGTGCCGTCGATGGTGCGCTGGCCTGGTAAGGTCGAAGCAGGTTCGAAGAGCGACGCCATCCTGGGCGGTCTCGACCTGATGGCCACGTTCGCGTCGGTCGCCGGTGTCGAATTGCCGACGGAGGATCGCGACGGCAAGCCCATCATTTTCGACAGCTACGATATGACGCCGGTCTGGACCGGTTCGGGAAAGTCGAAGCGCAATTGGTGGTTCTATTTCACCGAAGACGAGCTTTCGCCCGGTGCGGTTCGCCTGAACCAATTCAAGTACGTCTTCAACCTTCGCGGTGATGACGGCGCGGACACGGGCGGCCTCGCGGTCGATACGAACTTGGGTTGGAAAGGCGCGAGCGAATACGTGGCGACCGTGCCGCAGGTGTTCGATCTCCTAGCCGACCCGCAGGAACGCTACGACATCTTCATGACGACCTTCACGGAGAGCACCTGGGCCGTGGTTCCGGCCAACGAGTCTGTGGCGAAGCTCATGAAGTCCTACGTGGAGTATCCGCCGCGGAAGCTTCAGAGCGAGACCTATACCGGTCCGATCACCATCTCCAAGTACCAGCTTCTCAAGTCGCTCCAGTCGCAACTGGCCAAGGAAGGCTTCAGCATCGGGTTGCCGACGGGCAACTAGTTTCGAAGCGCGAGGCTTCGGCTAACGAGGTTTCGAGCAATAGGCTATAAGAGGGGCGGTCCGGCGACGGGCCGCCCCTTTTGTTTTGCGCGTGACGGGAGTGACAACATGACCACGACGGTTCGCCTCATGGCTGTAGCGGGTCTGATCGGTGTGTGGATGGGAGCGAGCCCGGCTCGCGCCGACGACACACCCGACCCGCTGCCGTCCTGGAATGACGGTTCGGTCAAGTCCAACATACTCGACTATGTCGCGCGCGTAACGACCGCGGGCAGTCCCGATTTCGTGCCGAAGCCAGACCGCATTGCCACGTTCGACAACGACGGGACGCTGTGGGTCGAGAAGCCGGTCTATACCCAGTTCGTTTTCGTGGTCGACCGGGTAAAGGCAACGGCGAACCAGCATCCCGACTGGAAGACGAAGGAGCCCTTCAAGTCCGCGCTCGACGGCAACACGCAAAAGCTCCTCACCTACGGCGAGAAGGGCGCCATGGCGCTCGTGACCGCTACTCATAGCGGCATGACCACGGTGGAGTTCAACGACATCGTGTCCGCTTGGCTCAAAACAGCAAAGCATCCGAGATTTAAGCGGCTTTATACCGACCTTACCTACGCGCCGATGATCGAGCTGCTCGAGTATCTGCGCGCAAACGGTTTCACGACGTTCATCGTCTCGGGCGGCGGGACGGCCTTCATGCGCGCCTATACCGAGCAGTGCTACGGCATCCCGCCCTGGCAAGTCGTGGGCTCGTCGGGTGAGACCGAGTTCCGCTACTGGGACTCGAGCCCCACCCTCGTGAAGCTGCCCGACCTCTTGTTTTTTGACGATGGGCCCGGCAAGGCGGAAGGCATCAATCACTATATCGGCCGGCAGCCCATCTTTGCCTTCGGCAACTCCATCGGCGACAAGGAGATGCTGGAATGGACGGCGAACTGCAAAGGCCTTTGCTTCATGGGGCTCGTTCATCACGACGATGCAAAACGCGAATATGCCTACGGGCCCGATTCCGATGTGGGGCGGTTTCCTGTCGAGTTGATGGAAGATGCCATGGCGAACGGTTGGAATGTCGTCAGCATGAAGGACGATTGGAATCGGATTTTCGCGTGGGGCAAGCCGCAATCGGGGGCCGCGTCCGCGCCTGACATGCCCGGCGCTTCTCCGGACGGCCAATAGGAGATCCAACAGCCATGGTGCCGCTGCTCGTTCTCATCTCGGGGTGCGTCGAGGTCCTGTTCGGTGTGTCGGCGATATTGATGCCGGCCATAGTGGTCTCGGGCGTCGGTGGCCCTCAGGCCGATCTGGCCACGCTGTCGCTCATTCGATTGCTCGGCGTTGCCACGTTCGGCCTTGGGGTCGGAGCTCTTCTGGGACGGAATTGGGCGATCGCGACCGGCGATCACGCCATGGCCTACGGCCTCGGCTCGTATGCGGCTATTTCACTTGCGATCTACAACATTCTTGCCGCGCCCGTGCTGCTGTTCGGTGCGCTCCAGACGGGCAGTCAAGGCCTGTGGGCAGGTGGTGCGCTCCACGGCGTGATTGGCCTGCTGTTTGTCGTGGCGCTCGTGCGCCGCCATTGAGCGCGTCGAGATCGCGCGTTGCCACCGATCCTGGGAAAAATTTCCGTGGTGAAATTCGCCTGCCTGCAACGGCCAAATCGTGCCTTGTAACCGGCGCGCTGCCATGGCTTATGAGCGGTAATTGTGGGCTGAAATTTTTGCGTGATAGGGAGAATACGACATGGACCTCGCGGCATTGAACAAAGTCGCCACCGCGATGACCCAGCCGGGCAAGGGGCTTCTTGCGGCGGACGAATCAAGCGGAACAATCAAGAAGCGGTTCGACGCCATCGGCGTTGAATCCACGGAAGAAAACCGGCGCGACTACCGCGAATTCCTGTTCCGCACCGAGCCGGCCATGAAGGACCGGATTTCCGGCGTCATTCTGTACGACGAGACCATCCGCCAGAAGGCGGCCGACGGCACGCCGTTGGTCAAGATCATCGAGGCCGCGGGCTCCATTCCCGGCATCAAGGTCGATGCGGGCGCCAAGCCGCTCGCCTTCTGCCCCGGCGAAACCATCACCGAGGGCCTCGACGGCCTCCGTGACCGGCTGATCGAATACCGTGAGCTTGGGGCCAAGTTCTGCAAATGGCGGGCCGTGATCGACATCGGCGACGGCATTCCCAGCCACGACGCCATCAACTCCAATGCCCACGCACTCGCCCGTTATGCGGCGCTGTGCCAGGAGCAGCAGCTTGTGCCGATCGTGGAGCCGGAAGTTCTGATGGACGGCGACCATACGATCGAACGCTGCGAAGCCGTGACCATGTGGACGCTGAAGACCGTGTTCATGGAGTTGTACTACGCGAAAGTGCAGCTCGAAGGCATGGTGCTGAAGCCCAACATGATCGTACCGGGTAAGAAGTGCGCGACGCAGGCCTCGGACGCGGAAATCGCCGAACGCACCATCAGCGTCTTGAAGGACTGCGTCCCCTCCGCCGTGCCGGGCATCGCCTTTCTGTCGGGCGGCCAGGAAGACGTGGAGGCCACCGCGCGCCTCGACGCCATGAACCGCATCGGCGGGTTCCCCTGGCACCTGACCTTCTCCTACGGCCGCGCGCTGCAGCATGCGCCGCAGGTCGCCTGGTCGGGCAAGAAGGACAACGTGCCGGCGGCACAGGCGGCGTTCTCGCATCGCGCGGAGATGAACGGTCTCGCGACGCTCGGCGAGTGGACCGAGGCGATCGAGAAGAAGGCCGCTTAAGACCCGTTCCTCGTACAATTTGAAAATGCGAAAGGCGGGAGCATGTCTCCCGCCTTTTTCTTATGCCGCTGTTTCTTCGGCTGCTGTTTCCTGGGCCGCTGTCCTGCGCCGCGCAAAGACTCCAAAGATCGCCTTTTCCAGCTCAACCAGGATCAGGAGCGCTGCCCCAATCCCGATGATCAGCAGCCCGTCCTGCCAGGCAACGGGCTCGGTCGCGAACAGGGACTGCAGTGGGGGCAAATAAGTGAAGGCAAGCTGCGCGAGAACTGTCGTGCCCACCCCGATCAGAACGGCCGGCGTGCCGAGCATGCCGCGCCATGTGAGCGAGCCGCTATACACAAAGCGCACGCTGAACAGATAAGCGATCTCCATCACGACGAGCGTGTTGACGACCATGGTGCGGGCCATGTCGACGCTTTGGCCGCGTTCGATCGCGTAAAAGAAGATCCCAAATGCACCGGCTGCGAACAGAAGCGAGACGAAACAGATACGCCACAAAAGCGTACCTGAAAGGAGAGACTCGGTCGCTTTGCGGGGCGGCCGTGTCATCGTTCCCGGTTCGGTCGGTTCGAAGGCGAGGGTGAGACCGAGCGCCACTGCGGTGACCATGTTGATCCACAAGATCTGGATCGCGGTCATGGGCAGGGTGAGCCCGAAGGCGATGGCCCCGATCAGCGTGGCGCCTTCGCCGCCATTGGTGGGCAGAGTCCAGGCGATGACCTTGCGGATGTTGTCGTAGACCGTGCGGCCTTCGCGTATCGCCGCGACGATGGATGCGAAGTTGTCGTCCGCGAGCACGATCTCCGCCGCTTCCTTGGCGGCGTCCGTGCCCTTCCTGCCCATGGCCACGCCGACATCGGCCTGCTTGAGGGCAGGGGCGTCGTTGACGCCGTCGCCGGTCATGGCGGTAACGTCCTGATCGACCTGCAACGCGCGTACAAGGCGCAGCTTGTGCGACGGGGTCGTCCGCGCGAAGACCGTCATCTTGCGCACGACGTCGGGCAGGTCGGTGTCGTCGATGTCGTCGAGTTGGTCTCCGGTCAGGGTCTGCGGTTCGGGCGCCAGCGCCAGTTCGCGGGCGATGGCGGTCGCCGTGGCCGCGTGATCGCCCGTGATCATTTTTACGTCGATACCCGCCGACCGGCATTCCTGAATGGCGGAGAGGACCTCCTCGCGCGGCGGATCGATCAGACCAACGAGACCGATGAGAACCGCGCCTTCTGAGACATCCGAGACGGCGAGATCCTGCGTGCCCTTGGGCAAGCGCTTCATAGCGAGGGCCAGCATGCGCTGGCCGTGCCGCGCCGTGAAGGCGGTTTGCTCGTGCCAGTCGTCGGCGTCCAACGGCTCGACCTGGTCCCGACCGAGCTGCCGGTCGCACATGCTGAGGATCTGCTCGGGCGCGCCTTTGATATAGGCGACAGCGCTCCCGTCTTCGTGGCCGTGGTGCAGCGTCGCCATGAAGCGGTGCTCGGTGTCGAAGGGAATCTCGTCGGTTCGCGGCAGTTGTTTGCGTAAGAGCTCGGGATCGAACCCGGCTTTCATGCCGAAGCACACGAGGGCCCCCTCCATGGGATCACCGTGGGCCAACCAGTCATTGCCGCTGTGCCGCAACTCCGCGTCGTTGCACAGGATGGCCGCGCGGGCCGCTTCGGTCAGGACCTTGCTGGTGCCGGGTTCGACCGGTGCCCCGTTGTCCGTGAAGCCGCCTTGCGGACTGTATCCCACGCCGGATACGTCAAGCACGCCTTCGGGGGTCACAACGCTCCGGACCGTCATCTCATTGCGTGTAAGCGTGCCGGTCTTGTCCGAGCAGATGACGGACACCGAGCCGAGCGTCTCGACCGCCGGCAGCCTGCGGATGATCGCGTTCCGGTCGGCCATGCGCTGGACGCCGACGGCAAGCGCGATCGTCATCACCGCCGGCAGGCCTTCGGGGATGGCCGACACAGCGAGCCCGATCACGACCATGAAGGCCTCTTGCCAGGCATAGGCACGCACATAGACCGCGAACAGGAATACGGCGGCACAGGCGGCAAGGATGAAGAAGGTGAGCAGGCGGGCGAACTGATCCATCCGCCTGATCAGCGGCGTGGTGAGCTTTTCAACCGTGCCGACAAGCGCGCTGATGTGCCCGAGCTCGCTCTGCGGTCCGGTGGCGACGGCAATGCCGGTCGCCGTGCCGTTGGCGACAAACGTGCCGGAGAACACCATGGAGGTGCGTTCGGCAAGGACTGCGTTCTGCGGGGCGGGCCGGACGGTCTTGTCGACGGGAACCGACTCGCCGGTCAGCGCGGCCTCGTCGATCCGTAGATTGCGCGCTCTCACCAGGCGCAGGTCGGCCGGTACGCGCGTCCCCGGCTCCAGGAGCACCAGATCGCCTGGGACGATGTCGTCGGCGGCCACGTCCACGCGCCGCCCATCGCGAATGACGGCAGCGTGGGGGTCGATCATCCCGCGGATGGCCTCGAGCGCCCGTTCGGCGCGTCCTTCCTGGATGAAACCGACGATCGCGTTGAGGACGACCACCGCGACGATGACGGCGGCATCGATCACGTTTCCAATCGCCGCGGCCAGTACCGCCGCGCCAATCAGCACATAGATGAGAAGGTTATGGAACTGCAGCAGGAAGCGCATCACGGCGCCACGATGCTCGACATCGGGGAGCCGGTTCGGACCATAGCGCTCGCGCCGCGACGCGGCCTCGGTTGCGCTCAGGCCGCTATCGAGTGCGACCTGCTGGGCGGCCATGACCTCGTCCGCCGTTTGCGCAAAGGGAAGCGGCGCATCGGCCGATGTTTGTGCATCGCGTTTTGCTAGAGGTCGTGCCAACGGTGCCGCCAAGAGTCGTGCCTGTGGTTCAGCAGGCCAATGCCGTCAAGATCGTCCCGTGCCGCCGAACGCCTGCCGGGCTGGGCACAGTCAAGTCTATCGCCGTTCGGGCGCGTTGACGCAGATCATGCGCCTCCCAATTTGACGGAGCCCTTGCCTCTACTGCGTCGCCTCATCCGGCTCTGGCGGCATCGGAAGGCCGTCGAAATCGGCCGGCGCGTCCTCAAGCGGCATGTCTTCCGGCGGCATGTCTTCCGGCGCCATGTCGGCCGCTCCTGCATCGTCTGCCGCGGGAGGCGGTGGCGGCGCTGAAGCCAGTGTCTCCGTGCTCCAGTCGAGAATATCGCGTGCGACCGTCTCAAAGGCCGTGCGTAGCGCGTCCACATAATCGCGCGGTTCGTTCCCCGAGGCGGGTGCCGTCGCATCGAACTTTTTGGACCCGATGACGCCCCCGGCAGGGTCCTGAAGTTTCGCCAGGATGAGGATGGTGGCCTCCGGATCGTCGCCGGTGGAGACGTCGAAGCGCCGGATATCGATCGAGAGCTGATCGCTGTTGGGGAAGTCACCGAGAGTGCGGGTGACGTCGTCCGTGTAGCCGGCGTTCTCGAAGGTCTCGATCAGCTTGGCCTGCACCAGGATGGGGAGGCTGTCGTTCCAGCGCGGTCCTTCCAAGGACCGGCTCTCGTCGGGTGCGGGTCGGGTCATGATCTTGTCGGTGTTGTAGGCCAGCAGCGTGGTCGGCTCAGGGATCGTGAGCTTCCAGCTCGGCGGGGCCTCGGGCCCCGGCGGCAGATTGGTTGCAGGCTTCAGTGAATAGAGCAGTGAGGCGTCCTTGCCCCCGCCCGTCATCCGTTCGATGCCTGCGAGAATACCGTCGACCTTATCGGAGTTGCGGGCCAAGGCGTCGGTGAAGACCTCGATGTTCTTGATGGCCTCTTGGACCGGAACCCGGTTCTCATCCAGGATTTGCTCGACTTCCTGAAACGCATCGCGCGCACTTTGCGTCCAGTCGCGCCCAACATCGGGGGGCGCGATCAGTGTCGCGAGGCCTTCGTTTTGCGCCAGCGGTTCGGTGGACGTGCCGCCCGTCAGGGTCACGGCCACGCCGCCGGTCAGCCCCTGCTGCTCCACGTTCACCGCCGTGTCCTCGCGGATGGGCGTATCCTTCATCACCGAGATCGTTGCCAGCACTTGCTGCGGCTGGGCCGGGTTGAGGCTGACGCTCGTCACGTCGCCGACGCGGATGCCGTTGAAGAGGACCGCCGAGCCAATGTAGAGGCCCGGGACCGCGCTTTCGAATTGGATACGATAGGTTTCGCGCTCGCCGAAGCCACCCTTGTTTTCCAGCCAGTATACGAAGCCGAAGGCCGCGCCCAACACGGCGAGGATGAAAAATCCGATCAGGGCGTAGCGGGCACGGGTTTCCATCGATCAGCGTCCTTCTCGTTCGGTCACGCGGTTAGTGTGTCAGTTCGCGGTCGGCGAGGCTGCTGCCCCGCTTTCCTTGGAAATAGGTCTTCACCCAGGGGTGATCGGATTCCAGCATGGCGGAGATCGGTCCTTCCGCGGCAAGCTTGCCGTCTGCAAGGACGGCGATCCTGTCGCACGCCGTATAGAGGCTCTCGAGGTCGTGGGTCACCATGAACACGGTGAGCTCCAAGGTCTGCTGCAGCGTCCGGATCAACTCGTCGAAATCACCGGCCGAAATCGGGTCGAGCCCAGACGTGGGTTCGTCAAGAAACACAATCTCCGGGTCGAGCGCCAGGGCGCGCGCGAGCGCCACGCGTTTTGTCATGCCGCCCGACAACTCGGATGGATATTTGTCCCCATCCCGCGGCGACAGCCCGACCATCTCCAGCTTGGCGTAGGCCATCTCGTCCATGAGGCGCTGCGAAATCTCGAGGTTCTCCCGCATGGGGAACTGAATGTTCTGCTTCACGGTGAGCGAAGAGAACAGCGCGCCTTGCTGGAACAGCACGCCCCAGCGGCGCTCCATCGCGCGCCGTTCGCTCTCGTCGATCTTGTCGAGGTCCTTGCCGAGGACGTCGATGGTTCCGTGGCGTCTCGGGATCAGTCCGATGATCGTGCGCAATAGGACCGACTTGCCCGCGCCCGAAGCGCCGACAACGCCCAGGATCTCTGAAGGACGCACGTCCATGTCCAGATGATTGAGGACGGTCTGGGTGCCAAATCCCACGACGAGATCGCGCACTTTGATGACCGGCGTTTTCTCACTCATAAGCGGATCACATCCCAATCGAGGCGAAGAAGATTGCGAACAGGCCGTCCAGCACGATCACCAGGAAGATCGACTCCACGACGGACTTCGTCGTTTGGATGCCGAGCGACTCGGCGCTTCCCTTCACCCGCAGGCCCTCGGCGCAGGCAACGAGACCGATTACGAGGCCCATGAACGGCGCTTTGATCATGCCGACCTTGAAATGAGTCAGCGAGATCGCGTCGGTCAACCGCGCAATATAGATGTCGAGGCTCATGCCGCCATAGAGCCACGCGACGAGACCGCCGCCGTAGAGCGCGGCCATGCAGCCGATGAATGTCAAGGCCGGGAGCGCGAGTACGAGCACGATGATGCGCGGCAGGACGAGCACCTCCACGGGATCGAAGCCCATGGTGCGCAGCGCGTCGAGTTCCTCGCGCATCTTCATCGACCCGAGCTCCGCAGTATAGGAGCTGCCTGAACGTCCTGCGACCATGATGGCGACGATCAGCACGCCGATCTCGCGCAGCACGAGAATGCCCACGAGGTCGACGGCGTAGAGCTCGGCGCCGAACTTGCGGAAGTGGAAGATGCCCTGCTGAGCGACAATGGCGCCGATCAGGAAGGTGATGAGCGCGACGATGGGCACGGCCTGCAGCGCGACCCGGTCGAACTGGTGAACCGTCGACGTCAGCCGGTACTCGCTTGGACGGACGAGAACACGAGCAGCTGCCATGCCGGTCTCGCCGAGCATCTGCGCGAAGGTATGGAAACTACCGGCAAAGCCCGCGGTGCCACGTCCGACGGCGGCGAAGAACGAGACGATGGGGTTCAGGCGCTCCTGCGGCGCGGGCGCTTCGCGGTTAACCACATGCATCTCCTCGACGAGATCGGCGCCGTGTGAGGGCAGGCCGACGACCCTGGCGTCGCGTCCAGCGTTCGTCCATTGGCGGGTCAGTCGCTCGAGAAGCCACGCGCCGAACGTATCGAGTTCGCGGACCCCGGCCATGTCGATCGATACGTCCGTGGTCTTGGCGGACGCCGTGCCGTTTGCGCCCCCGGAGAGCCGATCGATCTCGGTCTCGAGATCACCCGCATAGGGGGCGGTCCATGAGCCCCTCGCGGTCAGCTCCAGCCGATCGCCTACCAGCTTTTGGGTCAGTAACGCCTCGCCCATGGCCGTCTGCTCCTTGTTCCCCGGTTCGCGCCGTCCAACCTGTCGCCCGAGAGGCCCCGAAATGGGGCCCCTGAACGCCGTACACTATAGGGAAACTCGGAAGGCGGGGGCCGTGAATTAGCCGCTGCGGTTCAGCGACATGGAAACACCCCGCAGCGATGTGCCCGTCGTGGAGATCGAGACGCTTTGCCGGGACTGCGTAAAGTTGACCGTCATGCTGCCGTTGACCGTGCCGGAAATCCGAATGTTGAGCCGGCCCGGAGTCAGCGAGCCGGAGGCGCTTCCTGCAGCGTTATAGGTGCGCTCTTCCCAACTGCCGGAAACGTGGCTGCCGCTGACGCGAAGGTTGCTCCGGATGTGGACCTTGGATGTCGGTGAGTTGCAGATCACGGAGAGGCCGAGGCTGGATCCGCCACCCCGGTAGTAGGCGTTGCAGCTAAGGCGTTCGGATCCGGACGTGTACCTGGCCGTGCCGCCGCCACGCCATGAACCGAGCAGTCCGTCGACCGCGCTGGCCGAGGCCAACTCGGATGGGGTGGACATGAACACGCCCGCAAGCGCCGCGGTGGCGAGCAGAACGGGGGCAGCTTTGCGAATCAGAGGTTTCATGTGGTCGATTTTCCCGCAGTTTTGACGTCCGAAGCAAGTCAGGATGGTAGTCTCAGTCGATGATGGCGCAAGACAGTTGCTGCATGAACAAGGCTATTGCGGTCCGAAACGCGTTTCTTGGAACAGTGTTGTTGCGCGCAGGTGACACTCCCACGACTTCGCCTTCAGAACGGTAGGCCATTCACCGGTATGGTTGACCAGGAATGAGGCTGGAATCGGTCTCGCGGCCCAGTCTACAGTCTCTTGAGGTTCTGCGCATCCACTCGAAGACAATAGTCGGAGACAAAGGAATGGCCACGCCGAAACCGCATATCGCTATCACGTATTGCCGCTTGTGCAACTGGATGCTTCGGGCCGCCTGGATGGGGCAGGAGCTTCTTTCGACCTTCGCGGGAGAGGCGGGCTCGCTGACGCTGATCCCCGACGATACGGGCGGCGTTTTCGAGGTGCGCGTCGACGGAGACCTTGTGTGGTCCCGGGGCGAGCAGGGCCGGTTTCCCGAGATCACCGAGCTCAAGCAGCTTGTCCGGGACCGCATCGCGCCCGCTCACGATCTTGGCCATGCCGACCGCGGGCACGGGGACTCTGGAGACGGCTAATCGGCTGTAATCGTTGGTTTCGTTGGGCGCCGGCGTCCATGCCCGGGCCCACCATCCTCAGGTCTTGGGGCGCTCGGTCGCCACGGCCGCGGCCACGGCCTGGAACAGAGGCCGGTCCTTCAGGTCCTCGATGGGAACGGCGATCTTGCGCCGCCAATTGGGATGTTCGTCGACGGTTCCGGGAAGGTTGGCCTGCTCGACAGCGCCCAACGCGTCGTCCAACTGGACGGCAAGCAGGCGGCACGGTGTCGCCGCCAGGAAGCGGTGGACCGCGACAATGACATCATCGGGCATTTCGTAGGCATCGGCATAGGACGGATCGGGTTTCAGGGCCTGCGCACCCATCAATGCATCCAGAAGGCGCTTGCGGTCGCGTTTGCGGTCCTGGCGTTGAATCACGGCTTCGGTTTCCGTGGCGCGGGCGCTTTTGACACGCCAATTGACATCATTGCAGATCCACCAACCGGGAAGTGTGGGCAGGTCGTGGGTGGACGCGCAGACCATGGCTTCGCGCCGATACGCATGCGGTGCGCGCCAGACGCCGTCTTCGTCGCTGAAATAGAAGACCTGGTAGCTCAAGAGCCCCGCCCGGACCATGGTGTCGGTGAAACCAGGCGGGACCGTGCCGAGGTCTTCGCCGATGACGATCGTTTGCGAGATCCAAGACTCCGCCGCGACGCCCTCCAGCAGTTCGCGGAAGGGATAGGCGACATAGGCGCCGTCGATCGCCGTGTTGCCTTCGGGAATCCAGTAGAGCCGCTGGAGGCCCATGGCATGGTCGATGCGCAGCGCGCCCGCATGGCGCATGTTCGCGCGCAGCACCGCCTTGAAGGGTTCGAGGCGTTCGACAGCAAGACCGACGGGCGAGAAGGGAACAAGACCCCAGTCCTGACCCTGCGCGCTGAAGGGGTCCGGCGGGCAGCCGATACGCGCGGCGCGCGCGATCGCAGGGCCGTCCTGCCAGCAAGCGGAGCCGTCCGGCGAAATGCCCACTGCCAGATCGAGATACAGGCCGATGCGCATGCCCGCAGCGCGGGACCGTGCTTGCGCGGCGGCGAGTTGTTTTTCCGCCGTCCATTGCAGCCAGGCGTGGAAGGCGAGACGCGTCTTGGCTGCACGGGCGAAGTCGCGCACCGCAATATTGTTTGGATTACGATATGCCTCCGGCCAGGTCGTCCAGGCGGCATTGTGGCCTTGCGCGACCATGTGTTCGGACAAGGCTTCGTAGAGCGCGTGGATCTCCAGCGCTCGGCCTTGCTCGTAGCAATAGTGTTCGAAGACGTCCTTGGTTTCGGTCGGGGCGGTCTTGAGGAACAGCGCGAAGAGTTCTTCGAGGACCGGAATCTTGACGGCGGCGACGCCCGCGTAGTCGATCAGGTCCGTTTCTCGGAGCAAGGCGCACTTGGCGGTCAGGTCGGGCGTGACGACGTTGGCGAAGCCCGGCACCTGGTCCGGGGCGATCAAGAGCGGATTGAGGAAAGTACGGGACGAGGGGCTGTAAGGGCTGATGCGTTCCGGCTCGGCGAGAAACAGCGCATGGAGCGGGCTGACGCCGATAAAATCCGCCCCGAGCGTCGCGGCATATTCGCCGAGGCGTGCGAGGTCTTCGAAATCGCCGATGCCCCAATTGCGCGCCGAGCGCAGCGCATAGGCTTGTACGGCGAAGCCCCAGGCGCGCTGCTCGACGAGGAAGGGCGGCCAGAAGGCGGAGTCCGCCAGGCCGGCGATGTCCTCCATTCGCGCCGGCTTCGGTAGGACGCCGTCGCCGTCCAGAGGGACGCCCATCGCCTCCAACACCTTGGCCTTGGTCTCGTCCGGCGTCGTGACCCAGTCGCCCTGTTCGCTGATATAGCCTTCGGCAATGCCGAAGCGTTTCGCCAATTCTCCGATCCGATCCGTCATCGGGACTCCTACAGTCTCAAGCTGGCTATGACAGACCACGGGGGCAGCGGGTCCGCGCCCGGGTCAATGCCAGGAGGGGTCGTGAAAAACGGTTTGCCACCTGCATTCGAAGGGAGCGTGACGGGGGCATCCGAGAGATTGGCGGTCAAGATCAGCGCGCCGCCGCCGTTTAGGGCCCAACTCACGGTGAAGGCGGAGCCCTCACGCGCGGCGACGGCGCCTGCATGCCCGCTAATGGACGTCATGTGCGGCATGACATGTGTCTTGCGCGCGGCCAGCAGCTGCTTGACCAGGTCCAAACGCGGCGTGTCCGCCGGCGCAAGAATGCTGCGCTCGAACGTCTCCAGCGCATTCGGGTTCGGGATATCCTTCCCGGTCGCCGCATTGGTATAGGATTCGTGGCTGCCGAAATCGGCGCGCCGCCCCTTCGCGACGGCCTTTGCGAGATCGCCGCGGAAATCGGTGAAGAATAGGAACGGTCTCGTCTCGCCGTATTCGTCGCCCATGAACAGCATTGGGATGTGGGGCGCCAGCAGCAGCAACGTCAGCGCGGCATCGACGGCTTCGGAAGATGCGAGCGTTTCGAGGCGATCACCGTGCGCGCGATTGCCCGTCTGGTCGTGGTTTTGGATGTAGTTGATGAAGACGGTCGGCGGCAAATGAGCCGATGGCTCGCCGCGTTTCTTTCCACGGAAGGCGGAGTCCTCACCCTGGTAGTCGTAGCCTTCCGCCATTGTCCGCGCGAGGCGTTCGATGGGATCTTCCATGTGGTCCACGTAGTAGCCGGTCTTTTCGCCGGTCAGGATCACGTGGACCGCATGGTGCCAGTCGTCGTTCCACTCGGCGTCGTAGAGACGCGGTGAACCCGCATCGTCGAACTGGAAGAGCCGTATCGAGTTCTCGTCGTCTTCGATGGTGAGGTGAATATGCCGATCCGGAATCCGGGTGCGGACTTCCCGCGCGATCTCGGAGAGCACTTCTTCCTCGGCGGGGTCTTTGATGTGATCCACCGCATCGAAGCGCAGCCCGTCGCAGCGGAACTCCTCGAGCCAATAGAGTGCGTTGTGCACGAAGAACTCCCTGACCGGCAGCCGATCGAAGGCAATGGCCGCTCCCCAGGGCGTGTTCCGTCTGGGGTCGAAAAAGTTGGGTGCGTAATGACCGAGATAATTCCCGTCCGGCCCGAAATGATTGTAGACCACATCCATCAGCACCATCAGGCCGCGTTCGTGGCAGGCATCGACCAGCCGTTTCAGGCCTTCCGGTCCGCCATAGGCCGTGTGCGGCGCATAGAGCAGAACGCCGTCATAGCCCCAGCCGCGATTGCCGCCGAACTGCGCGACAGGCAGCAGCTCGATTGCCGTCACGCCCGTGTCGACGAGCCTGTCGAGATCACGGGCGACGCCGTCGAACGTACCGTCGCGCGAGAACGTGCCCGTGTGGAGTTCGTAGATGATCGCTTCCTGCCAGGGGCGGCCTTTCCAATCCGGCGTCTGCCATTCGTAGGCCTCCGGGTCCACGAGGCGGCTGAAGCCATGGACGTCCGACACTTGCGCGCGGGCGGCGGGATCGGGGACACGCATCCCGTCTTGGAGGGCAAACTGATAGCCGCCGCCGACGGGTACCGCATCGGTGCGCGTTTCGAACCAGCCTTCGGCGGATTTCGTCATCGAAATGGCCGCGCCTCTATCGCTGACCAATGATACGGAGTCTTGCGCGGGCGCCCAAAGCCGGAAGCGGGCGCCGTCCTCGGTGATCTCCGTGCCCCAGGGCAGCGTATGGGCGACATGCGCGCTCATCGTTCCGTCCTTTCGAACAGGAGAAGCCCGCTGCCCGGAAGGGTCGTCTTGCCCGTGGCGATCGGCGCGTCCTCGGGGCGGATGAGCCCGTTTGCGGTATCGCACAGAAGCTTCCAATGCAGATGGCGCTTCCCGAAATACGGAAAGATGAAATCGATCTCATCGATGTCGGCATTGAAGAGCATGAGCAGGATGTTCCCGCCGCCAGCGAACGAGGCGCCAATGCATTTCGCGACCGGGTCTTCCCAATGTTCGGGCTGCTGCTCCTCACCGTCCGGCTTGAACCACGACACGTTCTTGATGCGCGGCGCGACCGGCTCGCCATGGAGAAAATTCGGTGAGCGCAAGAGCGGCTGTTGCTGCCGCAGCGCAGAGAGACCCTGAACGAATGTCAGGAAGTCCCGGTCACGCTCCGAGATGTTCTGCCAATCCATCCAGGAGATGACGTTGTCCTGGCAGAACGCGTTGTTGTTGCCGAGTTGCGTCCGGCCGATCTCGTCGCCCATCTGCCACATGGGCGTGCCGTGGCACAACAGAAGGCTGGCGGCCAGAGCACGGCGAATGCGATCGCGCTGGTCGAGGATGGTCGGATCGTCGGTCGGCCCCTCGACGCCCCAGTTGTAACTGCAATTGTGCGAGTGGCCGTCCTTGTTGCCTTCCTGATTAGCCTCGTTGTGCTTCTCGTTGTACGAGACAACGTCGTTCAGGGTGAAGCCGTCATGGGCGGCAATGAAATTGACGCTGGCCCACGGCTTGCGTCCGCGGCGGTCGAAGATCTCCGCCGATCCGGAAATGCGGCGCCCCAGTTCCGGGAGCCGGCCCATGTCGCCTTTCCAGTAAGCGCGCAGCCCATCGCGCCACTGGTCGTTCCATTCCGCCCAGCCGGGCGGAAACGCACCGAGCTGATAGCCATCCATGCCGATGTCCCAGGGTTCGGCGATGAGCTTGGCGCGCGACAGAACGGGGTCCTGACCGATCGCATCCAGAAAGGCCGCGCTTGGGTCGAAGCCGTTGCCATCACGGGCGAGCGCGGGCGCGAGGTCGAACCGGAACCCGTCGACGCCACATTGCTCGACCCAGTAGCGCAGCGAATCCATGACGAGTTGGAGCACCCGCGGGTGCGCCAAGTTCATCGTGTTGCCGCAGCCGGTGGTGTCGTAATAGTGCCGCTTGTTTTCGTCGAGCTTGTAGTAGGACGCGTTGTCGATTCCTTTGAACGAGAGTGTCGGTCCCAGCTCATTGCCCTCGGCCGTGTGGTTGTAGACTACGTCGAGCAGTACCTCGATGCCGGCCTCGTGCAGCCGGTCGACCGTGGTCCGGAATTCGGCGATCCCGGCCCCCGGCGATACGTAGCGCTCGGCCGGTGCGAAGAAGCCGACGCTGTTGTAGCCCCAATAGTTGCTGAGCCCGTGCTCCACCAGATGGCGGTCGTTGACGATCGCATGAACGGGCAGAACCTCGATGGCCGTCACCCCCAACTTCACGAGATGGTCGATGACGGCCGGGTGCGAGAGTCCGCCGAACGTGCCGCGGAGCGCTTCCGGGATATCCGGATGCAGTGCGGTCATGCCCTTCACGTGCGCTTCGTAGATGACGGTCTCATGCCACGGCCGATTGGGCCGGTTGTTCAGCGGCAGATCCTCGGTGCCCGTCACGACGCATTTGGGCATGAATGGCGCGCTGTCCGTCCGGCTTTTGACGAGATCGCCGCGCTTGGCGCCGATCTGGTAACCGAACAGGCTGTCGTCCCACTGCAATTGCCCGGAATAGGCCTTTGCATAGGGATCGAGGAGCAGCTTGTTCCGGTTGAAGCGATGCCCGTGACGGGGAACGTAGGGACCGTGCACGCGGTATCCGTAGCGCTGCCCCGGTCCCAGGCCCCGGACATAGCCGTGCCAGATCTCGTCGGTGTATTCGGGCAGAGTGATGCGGTCCGTTTCCGTGCCGCTCTCGTCGAACAGGCACAGATCCACGCGCGTGGCGTGGGCCGAGAACAGCGCGAAGTTGACCCCCTGGCCGTCGAAAGTCGCGCCGAGCGGATGGGGCGAGCCGGGATCGAGCTTTAACGGCATTGGCGGCTATCCCAGGATTGCAGCAGGGGGCAGGAGACAATCACGCGCCGTCCCCGTCCGTCGCGGTATCGAGCGGTGCGACGAGTTCCAGCGCTGCGCGCAGCGGTGTTGCGAGGTAATACGGCCGGTTCGCCCCTTCGTAGATGATTTCTTCAAACAACTTGTCCGCAAGGAACAGCGGCAGAAGTTCGCCGCCCGCGAGATGCGACCCGCCCGAGGTGTCGTCCCGTGCCATGCCGTAGGCGCGCAGGAAGCGCCGTTCGGCGAGAGAGCGCCAGTTGAGGCCGCGCGTCTCGATCTCTTCCAGATGCGTTGCACCGCGCTGACGCTGACGGTCCATGGCCGTGCGCGCGGCGTAGTCGAAAGACCGCAGCATGGTCGCGATGTCGCGCGAGGCCGGCGCTTTCTGCCGCCGCTCCTCGACCGGCCTGTCGGGCTCGCCCTCGAAGTCGATGATGTAAACGTCGTTTGCCGCGACGAGGATCTTGGCAAGGTGGTAGTCGTTGTGCAGCCGGAGTTTGTTGCCGCGCGCGATCGTCGGCACCAGCGTTTCGATGCGCCGGAGCATGGCTTCGCGCAAGGTCAGCAACTTCTCTGCGAGCTCGCGCGTTTCAGTATCCGTCGTGTCCGGGAGAGCCTCCAGAGACTCGAAAGCCTCGTTTGCCCGTGCGATCGCCCGCTGGAGCCAGTTGTCGAGATCCACCTGCGTGACCGGCTCCGGCACGAAAGCGGCGTCTTCCGGGTCGGCTGCGGCAAGCGCGCGGTGCAGCTCGCCCGTCCGCCGCCCTATTGTCTCGATCAAGGTCAGGGAATAGGGGAGGCCACGATCCTCTCCGTTGCCCGAGAGGGACTCGTCCTCCAATTCGCGGTCGAGCGCATCGACGACGACCGACCAGCCGTCGCCTTGGTTGCCCACATACTCGAAGGCAATGGCGAGCGCGGTGGGGGTGCCTGTCTCGTCGACGTGTTCCAGGGTTCCCAGCAGGGCGGGACTGTTGGTGAATCCGGCCCGTGACAGGAAGTGGCCCATCTCGATGCCGGGATCGATGCCCGAACGCAGGCGCCGCGCCATTTTCAGGAGGACTTCGTCGCCAAGCGTGCGCACCGTATGCGCGTGCTCGCCCGTCGCCACGCGGCGCACGTCGAGGGGTTTCGACATGTCCAGTTCACGGAGCTTCTCGGTCGCGCCAAACCGGAACGTGCCGCCGACCGCCGGCAACGTCGCATGGGTCCGCATCGCGTTGAGCAGCGCGCGGGGAAATCTGTCGCCATGGGCGGCGTCAAAGACGATGCCCGATTTGGCGCCCCGGCGGATCTTCCCGACCACGTAGGGCAGGAGCGGACTGTCCTGGCGCAGGACATCTTCGCCCCATGCCAGCTCGAGAGGAATGAGGTACCGCTGCATGTCCCCGCCCTGCAAGGCGACGCGTCCGAACAGGAGGAGGAAGCTCTCGTGCCCCTCTTGCGGGATCTCGCCGAGACGCTCCGGTGTCACATGGGTGATGCGGGCGTCTGCCGGACCGAACCAGCGCTGCCGCGCGATATAGGTCGGCAGTATCTCTTGAACGATGCGATCGGTCCGCGCGGCGTCGCGCCGCTGGCTTTCGACCAGCATCCAGCCTTTGCCGAGCACGAAGGTCTCAAGCTCCGGCAGAGACTCCGGCTCTTGCTCCGGATGCGAGGCGAGCTGCGCCGGATCGGCGAGCATGAACCAGTAGAAGCCGTAGGCCGGCAAGGTCAGCAGATAGGGCAGGGTGCCAATCGGCGGGAACGCGGACGCGCCGGTCAACTCCACGGGTACCTTGCCGCGTTGGCTTGCCAAGTCCAGTTCCACCGCTTGCGCCGACCGGGCGAGATTGAAGACGCACAGGATAACCTCGCCGTCGTGCTCCCGCAGATAGGCGAGAACCTTGCGGTTCGCCGGCCGCAGGAAGGTCATACTGCCATTGCCGAAGGCCCTATGGGTCTGCCGGACCGCGATCATGCGCTTGGTCCAGTTGAACAGGGAGCTCGCGTGGGTCTGCTGGGCCTCCACGTTCACGGTCTCGTAGCCGTAGATCGGGTCCATGATTGGCGGCAGGTAGAGGCGTTGCGGATCGGCGCGCGAGAAACCGCCATTGCGGTCGGCCGACCATTGCATCGGCGTGCGCACGCCGTCGCGGTCGCCGAGATAGAAATTGTCTCCCATGCCCAGCTCGTCGCCGTAATACAGAACCGGCGTGCCGGGCATGGACAGAAGCAGACCCGTGAGGAGCTCTATCTTGCGCCGGTCGTTGTCCAGCAGCGGGGCGAGCCGCCTGCGGATACCGAGATTGAGCCGGGCCCGCTGATCGGTCGCGTAGGTCTCCCACAGATAGTCGCGCTCGGAGTCGGTGACCATTTCGAGCGTGAGCTCGTCGTGATTGCGCAGGAAGATGGCCCATTGGCAATCGCCAGGGATCGGCGGGGTCTGGCTGATGATGTCGGTGATCGGGTAACGGTCCTCGCGCGCGAGCCCCATGAAGATGCGGGGCATGAGCGGGAAGTGAAACGCCATGTGGCATTCGTCGCCCTCGCCGAAATAGGGGCGCGTGTCCTCCGGCCACTGGTTGGCCTCCGCCAACAGCATGCGGTCCGGATAGCGTTCGTCGATCTCGGCGCGGAAACGCTTCAGGATCTCGTGCGTCTCGGGAAGGTTCTCGTTGTTGGTCCCGTCGCGCTCGATGAGATAGGGAACCGCATCGAGCCGCAGGCCGTCGACGCCCATGTCGAGCCAGAAGCGGAGGACCCGCAGGATGTCCGACAGCACGCGCGGGTTGTCGTAGTTGAGGTCGGGCTGGTGAGAGTAGAAGCGGTGCCAGAAATAGGCCTTGGCGACCGGATCCCAAGTCCAATTCGATTTTTCCGTATCCAGGAAGATGATCCGCGTGCCGGGAAACTTCTGGTCGGTGTCGCTCCAGACGTAATAGTCGCGCCAGACGGAGCCGGGCTTGGCTTTCCGCGCCCGCTGGAACCAGGGGTGCTGGTCGGAGGTATGGTTGACCACCAGCTCGGTGATGACCCGAATGCCGCGATCGTGCGCGGCCGCCACGAACTGGCGGAAGTCGCGCATGGTGCCGTAGGTCGGATTGATCGAGGTGTAGTCGGCGATGTCGTAGCCATCGTCGCGCAGCGGCGAAGGGTAGAACGGCAATAGCCAGACGGCGGTTACGCCAAGGTCTTGGAGATAATCGAGTTTCTTGACGAGACCGCTGAAATCTCCAACGCCGTCATTGTTCGCATCGAAGAACGCCTTGATGTGCAGTTCGTAGATGACGGCGTTTTTGTACCAGTGCCGGTCGTTGCGGTCGATCATGAGGCGTGGGCGATGTCGTGAGGGTTGGCGATATAGGATTCCAGAGCGCGACCTGGTGGGCCATCGTGCCGGTGAAAGTAAGAGGGTTCAACAGCCGGGACTAGAGCCAATTACGCGGCGCCCATCGGTCGTTTCGTCCCACCTGGACGAGCCTGTCGGAGCCGGGCGCGAACGGGGCGTGCTTCTTAGGCAGCGCCGGCCTCTTTGGGGAAGAGGTTCACCGGGTTTGTGTCGGACTCGGCGAAGGACTGGATGAAGCTGTCGCGCCAGTTGAACAAGTCATACGTCTCGATGCGCTGCCAGAGACGGTTGTGGCGGGCCCAGCGCTCCTGGCGGGGCATTGTCAGGGCCCGGTCCAGGGCACGCGCCGTCTCCTGAATATCGTGGGGGTTGATGAGCAGCGCTTCGCGCAGTTGCTCCGCCGCCCCCGCGAAACGTGACAGCACCAACACGCCCGGATCCTGAGCGGCCTGCGCGGCGATGTATTCCTTGGCGACCAGGTTCATACCGTCGTGGAGGGGTGTCACGAATCCCACGTCGCTCCGCCGGAACAGATGGACCAGGATGTGCTGCGCAACGCCGCGATGCATATAGATCACGGGCTGCCAGCTCAAATCGCCGAAGCGGCCGTTGATGCGCCCCACCAGCCGTTCGACGTTCTCGCGGATTTCCTGGTAGACGGGCAGCCCTTCGCGCGTCGGCGGGGCAATCTGCACCAGCCGGACCTTGCCGTGATGCTCGGGAAACTGCTCGAGCAGGACTTCGAAGGCCCGCAATCGTTCGGGTAGTCCCTTGGTGTAATCGAGGCGGTCCACGCCGATGATCGTCTTCATGTCACTGCCGACGTCGGGGAGCAGTGGACCCTTGGTGTCTTCTTCGTCGGCGAGTTTCTTGAAGTGTTCGACATCGATGCCGATGGGGAAGACGGACGCCAGTGTCGTCTCGCCTTGCGCGGTCACCCGGTCGCCCTGGAGTTGCTCGCCGTCCAGCGACGCGGTGACGTAGCGGCGGAAATTGTCCCGGTCCGACGTGGTCTGGAATCCCACCACGTCATAGACCATCAGCGCATTGCCGAGGCGCTTCTGACTGGGGACCGCCGCGAAGATTTCCGGAGAGGGAAACGGCGTGTGCAGAAAGAATCCGATGCGGGCTTCGCAGCCGCGTCCGCGCAATTCCTCCGCCAGGGGGATCAGGTGGTAGTCGTTGACCCAGATGATGTCGTCCGGCGTGATCAGAGGCATCAGCGCGTCCGCGAAGCGGGCGTTCACCTGGAAGTAGATCTCGCTCTGCTCTTCATTGGACTGGGCGAGATCGAGCCGGTAGTGCAGCGCGGGCCACAGGCAGCGATTGGCATAGCCGAAATAATAGCCCTCGGCCTCTTTGTCCGTGAGGTCGATGGTTGCGACAGTCAGTCCCGCAACATGCTCGACGTGAGGTGGCACCGAGAGGGCGTCGTCGCGCGTGTCGCCGCTCCAGCCGAACCAGAGTCCCTTGGAGGCCTTGAGCGCATCCCCAAGGGCGACAGCCAGGCCGCCGGTTTGGAACTTGGCTTTGAAATCGGCCACCCGGTTGGAGACAACGACAAGGCGGCGATTATTTTCCGTCTTCTCAGGCATCAGTTCTCGAATTCACCCTGATCGGCTCGGTGCACCATCGCGAATGGCTGTGTGGCCGAATCAAGCGTCGGTTGACTTGCGTGCGTCATATCGCTTGTGGATGACGCGGCCATGTCCCCCTGAAGATTGGCATTTGTCCGTTCAAAAACAATGCGTCAGCGGCGCTGCGCTTTGCAGCCGGGCATATGATCCTAAACCGGAATCGTCACAAAGGGTTCGGAACATATAGAATAATTTTCGCCCGTCCGGAGGGCCGAATGCGAGCCTACCAAAGTTTTTGCCGATTTTCCCGTCGGCTTCCAGTCCAACACTAAGCCGATGGAAATCAATGACCGATAATTTGCCGGATGTTCCGCGCGAGAGCGCCTTCTTCTTCGATTTTGACGGAACGCTGGTCGAAATTGCTCCGCGCCCGGAGTTGGTCGCCGTGGAGCCGAAGGTTCGCGAGGTGCTGGAGGGGCTTGCCGTGAAGTATGACGGCGCGGTCGCCATTGTCACCGGCCGCCCCCTCGAGGCCGTGGATGGCTTCCTGGCCCCGATCCAGCTTGCAACGGCGGCGGAACACGGGTCGATCCGGCGCGATGCGACCGGCGCCCTGCATGTCGACGAGGGGAACGCGGAGGCGGTCGAGGCGGCCTATGCCATCCTGCAGCCTTTCGTGGCGGCCAATGACGGCATGATTCTCGAGCGGAAGCGGTCGTCCATCGCCATCCACTACCGGCAGCGGCCAGACCTTGCCGGTCCGTGCGAAGATCTGGTCCACCAAGCGGTGGCGCAGAATCCCACTCTCGTCATCCTGCCGGGCAAGATGGTGTTCGAGCTGAAGCCGAAAGGGGTCGATAAGGGCGAGGCCGTGCGGGCCTTTCTCGAAGAGGCGCCGTTCCAGGGCCGGACGCCTGTCTTCATGGGCGACGACGTCACCGACGAGCACGCATTCGAGGTTGTGAACGCGCTGGGCGGGCTCTCCATCAAAGTCGACGACGGGCATACGATCGCCAATTACCGGACGGACCGTAAGGGTCTGTTCGCCTGGCTTTTTCAGCTCGTCGGCGCCCGTTAAGATCTCTGCCGTGCCGGCTGACTTACATCCCGCAGCCGCTATTCCTATATATAAGGTCGGTGTGTGAAGGGCCGGGGGGCTCTGCCTTCAGTCAGCTCCGGGTTGTCACAGGAGAGGTGTCATAGGACATGCTTGACGACGGACAGCGCGGTACCGCCCTCGTGGAGACCTACGACGGCGCCGCGCACGACAGTGGTGATGTGTCTCTCGATTCCCCTGCAAAGGAGGAGTCCTGGCTGTCGCGCGTCACGCGCCGCCGGGCTAATCCCGCCGCAGAGCGTAAGGACTCGACGAAGCTGCGCCCCATCAAGCAGAAGGTGGTAAAGCCGGGTCCTCTCGGCATGTTCCTGAAGCCCATCGGCATTGCGATCGGCCTGATCCTGATCGCCTATGCCGTGCTGTCCTTAGGGACCACGTTCTATCGCAGCTACTACCGTCATCTGGATCACACGGCGGCCGTTCATCCGGACGGGAGCCTGTTCGATATCTTCAAGCCGGCCAAGACCCTGCCGCCCGACGCGGTCGATCTCGTGGTCAAGGACGTCGACGGCAATTTGCACAAGCTGGTCGTGGGCCAGTCCGAAGCCGACAAATTCGTCAACGACACGATCCTGATGCTCGACGAGGAGCGCGCGCGGATCAAGCGGGCAGCGCACGAGGATCTGTCGCGCAGCTTCGACCTCGCCTTTCAGGACCGCGACGAGGCCATCGCGGCTTACGCAGACTGGTTCTTCGCGTGGAAGCGTTCCTACATCGTCTTGAAGGAGACGGTGGCGTCGGCGGCCAGCCGGTTTTTCGAGACCGGCAAGTACGAGTCGTTGAGCGAGGCGATCGAAGCCGATGTCGAGGAGTATTTCCTAGAGAATTACACGGACCAGGTGCTGAAGCCCGAGATGCGCGATCAAGTCATCACGAAGGGCGTGGAGCAGGCCGTGCGGCATGCGCACGACAGCTACCGTCGCGTGATCGCCAACACGGACATGCGGCTGCAGCTGTTCCTGGCGAAGAACACGAGCAACATGGAGGATATCCCGAAGACGACCTCCATGACGAACGTCAAGCTCGACTGGGATGCGCAGAAATGGAAAGCGCCGACCTATCTCATGGAAGACCGCGCCTATGACGGCGTCGTGGGCGTCGGTGCGGCGGCGGCGGGCGGCACGGTCGGCGCGCTGACGCTCGGCCGTGCGATCAACGCAATCGCGGCGCGCAGTTTCGGACAAATGTCGACGCGGATGGCGACGTCGCTTGCCACGCGTGCGGGCCCCGCGCTCCAGGGCGCGGCTGTCGGAACGGTTGTCGAGCCCGTGGGCGGCCAGGTGATCGGCGCGGCGCTCGGCGTCGCGATCGGCATCGCCATCGACTACTTCGTCAACGAGGCGAGCGAGGCAATCAACCGGGAGAGCTTCGTCGCCGCCAACGAAGAGGCGCTCGACGCAACGATCGCTGCATGGCAGTTGGGCCTCGACAAGAGCGTCGACGATGCCATCGATCGGTGGTTCGATGATGCGAGAGCGTCCGTTGTCCTCGCAAACAAGTAGGCGTAGCCCAGAAGCGTATGCGCTCGAGTCGGGTTCGGCGCGCCGCACGCGCGCGCCGTCCAGCTGGCTCACGGTGCAGCGGTCTCAGGCGGACAATGACCCGCTCGACATTCCGGACGTTGTGCGGGGGCCGTCACCGGCCGACGAAGCGGACGGTCTTGCGCGGCAAGAGCCCTGGTCGCTAACGGCGCAGTTGCGGCGGGCGGTCGAGCAAGTGGAGGTGCATGCCGAGCCCGAACATTTGTCCGAGGCCGAAAATGCGACCGTCTCCGAAAATGCCCCCGAGGCTGGAGCTGCTCCCGGACTCACACATAGGTTTGAAGACGTGCCCGAGTCCAAGTGCGGGGCCAAAGACACCAAGACAGAGAAGGATCACACGGCGATGGACCATAGCGCCAAAGCGATCGATCATCCGGCTGCGAGCCGGTCTTTGCGTGACGCCATCCGCAAGGCACGGCTGGAGGAAGCCGAACGGCTCGACGAGGCAGCCGACCAGCGCGACGGCGAGCTTGCGCGTCTTGATCTGCTGAACGCGGAGCTGGAAGCGGTCTTCGCCGAGATTCCCAATCATGACGACCGATTCAACCTGGCGCTGGTGCCGAGCCGTCCGGCGCGGCTCTGGATCGATCTGTTCACCTACGTCACGGTCGAAGAGGGCGCGAACGCCTATCTCTTCATGCGCAATAGCGAGAACGGGCGGCGCACGCTGTTCCGCTCGACCAATGTCGCCGAGACGGCGGACCGCATCACCGACTACGTTGCGGCTCAGATCGTGCAGCGGGAACGCCTGGAGGCGGGCTTGACCCATCCCGGCGGCCCGTCGCGGTTCGTGCCGGAGGAAGATCGGCCCCGCGTCAACACGCGCATGGTGATCATGAGCTTCATCGTCGGCCTGCTGACTGGCGCAGTGGGTCTGTTCGCCGCGGTTTGGCTCAGCGCGACCTGATCACCCGCTTTTCGGATTCCCGCACATCACCGTTACGCGTGGCGGCGCGGCCTGTCATCTCCACCCGCCAGCCGTTTCCGGCCCGCTCGATGGCGTATTCGTTATAGCGGGCGGCGGGGATCCGGCCATCGACGGCTTCCGATGCGGACGGCGCTCCCACGACGATCGCCGGGCCGCTGACGGTTTCGCATTCGATGAGGCTCTGTTCGTGGTTGTGTCCGTGCAGGACGAGCTCTGCGCCATGATCCCGCAAAACATCCCGGACTTCGGCCGCGTCGCGCAAGCCGCGCCGCCAGCCCGCCTGACCCGGCAAAGGCGGGTGGTGGATCAGTACAACTCGGAACAGCCCGTCGCGCCCCAGCCTGTCGAGTATCTCGGCCAAGGCGCGGCGTTGCTCTCCGCCCAGCCGTCCGGCGGCAAGGAATGGCGCGGTCGATATGGCGGACGATAGGCCGATGAGGGCGATATCGCCGAAGCGGCGCACGAAGGGAAACTCGCCAGGGACCTGCTCGTAGAGCGTTTGGCCCGATTCGTTCCCTTGCATGAAGGGTCGCCAATGGGCCGTGGCCTTGTCGGGATTGATCCGCACATAGGCATCGTGATTGCCCGGAATGACCGTGACGTCGTCGGGGGAGCCGAGATTGCGCAGCCAGTCCGCCGTGAGCGGGAATTCCTGAGGCAGTCCGAGATTGGTGAGGTCGCCGGTGACGGCGATGTGGTCGGGGCCGCGCTCTTTCAGATCGTTCGTAAGCAGGTCCAGGATATCGCGCCGGTGCACGAACTTCCGTCCGCGATGCCAGTTCACGTAGCCAAGCAGGCGCTTGGACAAGAGCTGGCGACTCTTCACCTTCGGCAACGGGCCGAGATGAATGTCGGACATATGGGCGAGAGTGAACACGTGCGCAGTCTGAACCTTTTCGATTTCCACGGGGCCGAGATCCTAGCCCGGTGAAATCATTCCGTGAACAACGGCCCTACAGGGACCTTGAGCCGGTTGCCGACCCAGGCTGTAACCCTCGAGTTTCGTGCCACCTGGCCCTTGGCAAACCGACTGCCATACAATGGTAATAGTGTTGCCTTGCAACTTGTCATCGCATGATGGAAATTACGAGTCACTCGGGCTCGATGTCACGCAATCGCGTTCCTTAGTCTGCGGCGACTTCGCTGACGAAAATCCTACCGCGCTGAGCGGAGGCATGGGGGGACGCTTGTGACTAACATTTCAAAGATTTTCGCTTGGGCGATGCTGACAATTGCAGCCGGTGCCATGTTCGTGCCGGACAGAGCCCACGCGGTCGAGTGCTCGAACGGCGGTGCAGGGCCCAATCCGGCAGGCGACGACACCGGCGACGCAACCGCCACGGCGTGCGGAAATGGCGCCAGCGCGGCCGGCAACTCCGCCTCGGCCTATGGTAGCGGCAGTTCCGCGGGCAATTACGGCGCGGCCTTTGGCGTGAACAGCGCGGCGACCGGCAACAACAGTTCCGCCTTTGGCCTGGGAAGTTCGGCGTCCGGCCAAAGTGGCGCGGCCTTTGGTAGCGGTTCCAACGCGAGCGCCACGGACAGTGCAGCCTTAGGCCCCGGCGCCACCGCGACCGGCATCTTCAGCGCGGCCGTCGCTACCGGCAGCCTTGCAAGCGGCGAAGCCAGCGTGGCGGTTGGGAGGAACAGCCGGGCCAGCCAGACCAATGCTGCCGCTTTCGGCGCTGGCGCGCGAGCGACGGCGACGAATGCCGTGGCGATCGGGTCCAGTTCCGTGGCCGACGTCGCCAACACCGTGTCGGTGGAGTCGTCCACCAATCAGCGGCGCATCGTCAATGTCGATGAAGGGACACTATCGGCAACGAGCACCGACGCGGTGAATGGCAGCCAGCTCTATCAAACGAATCAGCTGGTCGCGAGCATCGCGGACTCTAGCCAGTATTTTAAGGTGGACGCCGCGACCGGATCGATCTCTGTCGGAATCAATCCTCAGTCGAGCGGCAGCAACGCTATCGCCATGGGTACGAATTCTGTGGCCACTGGCGCGAACAGCACAGCGATTGGGCCCAATAGCAGCGCGACTTACAAGAATTCGGCCGCCTTCGGTAATAAAGCCAAGGCGACACGTGCCAACCAGCAGGTATTTGGAACATCATCCAACACCTACACGATGCCGGGCCTCACGTCTCGGCGCAGCAAGTTGGCGCAGGGCAGCCCAACTCACATTGTCACATCGAATGCGAATGGGGACCTTGCGGCGTACACGCCTGCGGCTTTGGGTCTTGCTTCGACTTCCGACATAGTGGGACTGCAGTCGGAAATCGACAAACTGGGCCGGCGTGACAGGGCCCTTACCGAGGGGCTCGCATCCGTGGCCTCGCTCGCGCAGCCGATCCTTCTACCGGGGCAGACCTTTGCCATGCGTGCGGGCTGGGGTGGCTACGACGACGCGAGCGCCGTCAGTCTTACGGCCGCGGGACTGCTAGCAAGGGATTTACTGCATTCAGGCTCTGGTACACTGATTGCGGATGCGGGCATCGGCGTCGGCACAAACGAAGGCGAGGTCGCCGGACGCGCTGGTGTGACGTTCGGCTGGTAGTCAACTCTTCTCACCGCTTGCCGGAGCTTCCGTGTGCTGGCCATCACCTTTCGGGCCCCGCAGGCAGGCTGAGGCGGGGCGGATCCTTTTCTTTGAGGGGGCTGTCCCGTCGGATCGTGGAAGACCATGGCAAAATTGGGAGATAGAGAAGTGCCTGTCTTTTGTGGTGGGTATCTGCCTTCTTCTATTCTCAGCTGAACTGGCTCTCGCCCAAAGCGAGGTTGAGATTCAGGTCGCGCGGCAGGCGGTTGCCATGCCCAGCGCCGAAAAAATTGTGATCTTGGTGCGGAACAGTCTCATCACGCTCAATGGGGCGTTGCGGACGGGCAATTACACCGTATTGCGCGATATCGGCGCCCCCGGCTTCCGCGAGGCAAACAGCGCGGCAAGGCTCTCGCAAATATTTTCAAACCTCCTCACGCAAGAGGTCGACCTCTCCGCTGTGGCCGTAGTCGCGCCGCAGCTAACGCAGCAGCCCGTGCTAGACCAAGAGAAGGGCATGCTACACCTCAAGGGCTATTTTCCCGGGGAGCCTATGCAGATCAATTTCGAGCTGCTCTATCAGGCTGTGAATGGGCAATGGCGTCTGTTTGGGATTTCGGTGCAACCGGGACCGTCGCAAGATGCTGCGGAAGCGTCTCGCGCGAACCCGGATACGCGGTAATACGACGTTCGGAGCACGACACCGGAGACTTTCTGTTGAGAGACAAGAGCGGACCACGCAGCAATTTTCTGTCCCGGATCGCGACGGCCGCCATCCGGCCTGTCTGGCGCATGCGCCGGGGCATGACGCTCGGGTCCCAGGGAGTCGTGATCGACGAGGAGGACCGCGTTCTCCTCGTACGCCACAGCTATCGGGCCGGCTGGTTCTTTCCGGGCGGCGGGGTGGAGTGGGGCGAGACGCTGGAAGAGGCCCTGGCGCGCGAGCTCGAAGAGGAGGTCGGCGTCGCACTGACCGGTCCTGCGGCGTTGTTTGCCATGTACTCCAACAGCGCGAACTTCGCCGGCGACCACATCGCGCTCTATCTGGTGCGCCAGTGGACGCGCGAGGGAGACTACCGGCAGAGGGGGGAGATCGCGCAAACGGGCATGTTTGCCATGGACGATCTGCCCGAGCCCCTGGATCCGGGCACGAGCCGCCGCCTTGCGGAGATATTCAAGGGCGTGCCTGTCAGCCCTAAATGGTCCGGCTAGACGCGGCGTGCGCTATTCGTCGCCCGTCATCAGTTTCTTGGTGATCTTGGCGACGTGGTGACCCTGGAAGCTCGCCAGGTTCAATTCCTTCTGCGAGGGCGTGCGGGATCCGTCCGGGGCGGAGATTGTGCTCGCGCCGTACGGAGACCCTCCCCGAACCTCGCTGATGTCCGTCAGGTCAGGCGCGGAATAGGGAAGCCCCACAATCACCATGCCGTGGTGAATGAGGGTGTTGTACACGGACGTGATCGTCGTTTCGTTGCCGCCGCCGGTGGAGGTGGACGTGAAGACGCTGCCCACCTTGCCAATCAGCGCCCCGGACGCCCAGAGCGGTCCGGTCTGGTCGAGGAAGTAACGCATCTGCGACGTCATGTTGCCGAAGCGGGTGGGCGTTCCGATGATGATGCCGTCGTAGTCGGCAAGTTCTCCGGGGTCCGCAATCGGAGCCGGTTGCTCGACCTTCATGCCGGCGGCGGACATCACGTCGTCCGGCATCAGCTCGGGCACGCGTTTAACCGTGACCCGGATATCCTCCACCGCGCGAACACCGTGCGCCATTGCGTAGGCAAGCGTCTCCACGTGCCCATAGGAGGAATGATAGAGAACGAGCAGCTTCGCCTTATCTGCCATGAATAACCCCGCTGAACCATCAGGGCGAGCCTCGGCGCCCCGGCATTGCCAGAACCGAAGTCTAGCAATTCCAACACTATTATGTGAGGCGATAACACATAGTGAACTTGGAGCGCCTCGTAAACGTGCCCTTATGCTCAGGCCCTCAATGGGCGCTGGACCTGGGGCGCCGGTCCATGATATTGGCAGCGCCCATGATCTGGACGACCGACAGCATAAAGTCACTTCAGCGACGACGAGCACGCGCCCGCTTTCCGCGGAACGCCTGATCCTCGCCGCCGCCTCGTCCGCACCCACAAACAATCCGTTGGTCACGTTTGGCGCCCGGTAGGGAGTTTCCCTTCGCCTCTTTCCTTTGGTGCCGACCTGATGATGACCTTTGAGATTTGCCCTGAAACACCCGCCGACATCCCGGCGATCAACGCTCTTTCCGCGACCGCCTTCGGGCCGGGCCGCTTCGCGCGCAGCGCCTATCGCGTGCGTGAGGGCGTCGCGCCGGTGTCCGAGCTCAGCCTGACGGCCAGGCACGATGGCCGGATCGTCGGCGGCGTCCGGTTCACGGCCATCCGTGTCGGCGAGCAAGACGGCGGGCTGCTGCTCGGCCCTCTCGTTGTCGACCCGAGCTTGGCCGGGAAGGGCTGCGGCAAGGCGCTTCTGGAGGAAGGGCTGAAGCGGTCGCGTGCGGCGGGATTCGGGTTTGTGCTGCTGGTCGGGGACATGCCCTATTATGGCCGCTTCGGATTCAAGCCATCCGCATACGGTGCGATCACGCTGCCGGGGCCGGTCGATCCGGCGCGGCTGCTGGGCGTCGAGCTTGTCGAGGGCGCGTTGGAAGGCGTGGCGGGCCAGGTTCGCGCGTACGCGGCTTAATCGCCCGCGCCGTCTCTAGCGGCCTTCGCGGTACCAGGCGGCGGCCAAGAGGCCGAGCAGGAGGGCCAGCGCGAGGAACCCGCTGAACAGCGGGAACAGTCGTACGCCCTTGACGTGGTAGGCGTCCCGCTTGTGCAGGCCGAGCCAATCGGCGCCGTGCATCACACGGCCGCTGCGGATCATGGCGAGGCGCGGCAAGGATTCTTCGGCGCCTTCTTCGCGGCCCATCCAGAACGCGCCGCCGCCCGTGCCTTCGAGCACCGGTGCGAGAGGCTCGGTCGAGGCCGTCACGGCCGCGAATTCGCGCGTGTTGGCCTTGCCGACCGTGGCGAGGCTCGCAAGTTCACCGGATGCGACGCGATAGACACCGTGTTCGTCGACTTGAATCACCTTGCGCCAGATGCCGCGCTCGCCTTTGTCGAGGGTCACGGTCATCTCTTCGCCGGACGGCGTGGTCACGACGACCGGATCGATCTCGTCTTCGATGGACCGGCGCTCGATGATGAGGCTTTGACCCTTGGAGGAGGCCCGGAGCGTCTCCTGCTCGAGTTCCGGCTCCTTCATCAGCCAGTGCGCAAGCCGCCGCAGCAGATCCGAATAGGGTCCGCCGCCGTCATAGCCGCGCGCCCAGAGCCAAGCCTGGTCGGACAGGAGCACAGCGACGCGGCCCTTGCCGCGCTCGCCGATCACCAGAAGCGGACGGTCGTCGGCGCCCGTCATGAGGACTTCCGCATCGCGCGGCGAGACGTCGACCACGCGAAACCAGCGGCCCCAGGTCGGCGCGGTGCCGTCCTCGCCGCCACCGCGCGCGCCGGCCAGGTCGCCGGTGACCGGGTGTTTGGCGCCGAGTTCCGACAGGGCCGGACGGTAGGGCCGTTCGACCACGCGTCCGGACGGGGCTGCGGGCAGAATCGATCCGAGCGGCGTGCGATAGAGACTCAAGGGCGAAGCGTAGTCGTCGCCAGAGGAAACAAGTACCGCGCCGCCGCGCTCCACGTACCGGGCGACGTTCTCAAGATAGAGCAGCGGCAGCACGCCGCGCCGCTGATAGCGGTCGAAGATGATGAGATCGAACTGATCGAGCTTCTCCTGGAACAGCTCACGCGTCGGGAAGGCGATCAGCGAGAGCTGGTTGATCGGCGTGCCGTCTTGTTTTTCCGGCGGACGCAGGATCGTGAAATGCACGAGATCCACGGACGCGTCGGACTTCAACATGTTGCGCCAGGTGCGCTCGCCGGCATGGGGTTCGCCGGAGACAAGCAGCACGCGGAGGTTTTCGCGCACGCCCTCGATGGGCAGCAGGACGCGGTTGTTGATCTCGGTCAGTTCGCCTTCGGCGCCGTCGACCTTGATCTCCACGATATTGGGACCGGCATGCGTGATGTCGACCGGGATCTCGACCGGGGCGCCGATGCGCACGATCTCCTTTTCGGGCTCTTTGCCCTGCTGAGTGATCGTCAGCGTGGTGATGTCGTCCTCGCGGGGCTTGGACTCGCTCACCCTGACCTCGACGGTCTGCGTGCTGCCGACGATGCCGAACCGGGGCGCCGCGATGACCTCGAGACGGCGGTCGAACTCGTCGTCCTTGCCGGTGAGAAGCGCGTGCACGGGCGCATCGAACCCGAGCGCGGCGACCTTCTCTGGCACGTCGTGAACCTGACCGTCGGTAATCATGATGACGCCGGCCAGCCGGTCTGGCGGCACGTCCGCCAGGGCCTGGCCAAGATCGGTGAATAGCATCGTCCCGTCTCGGTCGGGTTCGTCGGTGGACGAACCGGAGCGCACGACGCGGGTCTCGAGATCCGGCACTTCCTTGAGCCGTTCTTCAAGCGCGTTGCGAAGCTCGGCGGTACGGGCCGTGCGGCCGGCCAGTGTCTGGCTCTGGCTGTCGTCCACCACCACGGTGACGATATCGTTCAGCGGCTCGCGGTCCTCACGCTTTAAGTGCGGGTTGGCGAGCGCCATCAGCAATGCGGCGAAGGTGAGAAGCCGGAGCACGGCTCCGCGCCGCGCGCGCCAGAACAGGAGCGCCAACAGCACGGCGCCAATGCCGGCGACGATCCACAGGGCCGGCCACGGCACGAAGGGGACGAACGTGATGGACCAGTTCATCGTCTACTGCCCCAATCTTTCCAGCAGCGCAGGCACGTGGACCTGATCCGCCTTGTAGTTGCCGGTGAGAGCATACATGACGAGATTGACCCCTGCGCGGAACGACATCTCGCGCTGGAGCTCGCCGCCGGGCACCACCGGGTAGAGCGGGCGGTTGCTGTCGTCCAGCGCCCAGGCGCTGGCGAAATCGTTGGAGGTGACCACCACGGAGCTCACGCCGTCCGTGCGCCGCGCCCGGGCGTCGCGTTCCGCCTCGTTGGCCGGTTCTGCCTCGACCCACAGCGACCCGCCGTCCCATCGGCCGGGAAAGCTGTTCATCAGATAAAACGACCGGGTCAGCACGTGATTGGCGGGCACGGGCTCGAGAGCCGGAAGATCGAGGCGACCGATCAGGCGGGTCAGCGCCTTGCCCTGGCTGCCGCCATAGGCGACGCGTTCCTGGTCGCGCGTGTCGAAGACGATCATGCCGCCTTGCTTCATGTAGGCATCGACCTTGGCAAGCGTCTCGTCCGACAAGGGTTCGGCATCCTCCCGCACCGGCCAGTACAACACCGGGAAGAACGACAGGTCGTCGTTATCGATGTCGACGCCCATCGGCGCGCCTGGCTCAAGGGCGGTACGGGCCCCGAGGACTTTGCTGAGGCCCATGAGGCCGTCTTGGCTGGTGCGGTCGATCCGGCTGTCGCCGGTCAGAACATAGGCCAGCCGGGTCTTGAGCGTCGCGTTGAGGGCAAACTCCTCAGCATCCGCGTCGGACTTGGCTGCCGTTTCGACGGTGTCGGTGTCCGCGGCTTGCACGGGACGAGGCGCCGTGGCCGCCGCGGCGAGCAGCATCGCAAAGATCAGAGCCGCCGTCGCCCGGTGCGGCCTGCGGAAGCCTAGGCCGGTGCTCAGCGCAAGCACCGCCAGAATGTCGAGTGCGAACAGGCCGAGCGCCGCGAGATACAGCCAGGGCTCCAGCGCGAACGGCTTCTTCAATGTGTAGAAGCCGACCGTGTTCGCGCCCGCCACATCCGGAAGGGGCACGAACTCGGTGTCGGTCTTGACGATGTTCAGCGCGCGGGCCTGGCCGGAGGGACCGTAATAGCCCGGCGGGTGTTCGGGACCGGCGACGGTCTTGGCGAATTGATCGGGCGCGATGGGCGAGGCGTTCAAAGGCGGCGGCACGAGCTGGCCGAAGCCGTCGAGAGTCTGAACCGGCGCGAGAGCCGTCGTCGCCGCACGGCGCGGCGCGTCCGCAGCGGTATCGGCGGTGCCGTCGCCCTCATCGGATGAGGAGAGGATCTGGCTTGGCCCCAACGCAATGGTCTGGCGCAGCATCTGCACGAACAGGCCCGCGAGCGGCAGGTTCGACCAGTCGGAGTTGGCAGTGACGTGGAACAGGACGACCCAGCCGTCGCCTTGACGTTTTGCGGTCACGAGCGGCGTGCCGTCGGTGAGCGTCGCCCAGATCTCCGCGTCCATGGTGACGGCGGGGTCGGCAAGGACCTGCCGGTTGACCCGGATGTCTTCGGGCACGTCGAGGCCGTAGAACGGGCTCTTGTCTTCGAAGGGCGAGAGAGGCTGCGGCGTGCCCCAGGAGAGGGCGCCGCCGAGCGACCGGCCGCCTCGGCGCAGTGCGACGGGCAAGAGTTCATCGCCGCCTTGCTCGAGACGCGGGCCGGCAAAACGGATCAAGACGCCGCCCTTGTCGAGCCACGCTTCCAGCTCCTCCTGGGTCGCCGGCGTGAGCCGCCCGATATCGGCCAGCACAATGGTGGAGACTCGCTGCTTATCGATCAGGTCGTTGATGGCGGTGGCGACATTGGCTTCGGTCGGAATGATCACGTCCGCGTAGGGCGACAGGGCGCGCTCCACATAATAGAGCGGCGACAGGAGCGGTTGCGCCTCCTCCTGGGACTCACCCGAGACGATGCCGACGCGGTGCCATTGGGATTGCGCGTCCAGGAGATGCACGGCGCTTGCGGAGCGCTGTCCCCTGATTTGCAGGCGCGCCACCTGGTTACGGATTTCGAGCGGCAGGTCGAACGGGGCGACGGCTTCGGTCTCGCCGCGCTTGATCGTGAAAGGCGCTTCGCCGAGCGGCTCGCCCCGCGCCGTCAGGGCCCGGACGGTTCCCGAGATCGGCCCCTCGGCTCCGGCAACAATCCTGCCGGCGAGCGTGCCGCCTTCGGCGCGGGCATGTCCGAGGCCCAGCGGGGTTTCCTGCGGACTGGGTTTCAACACTGTCAGGCTGCCGCCGTCGGCGAGCTTGCCGAGCCAGGCCGCAAAGTCCTCGGCATGGCCGTAGTCCAGGCCATCGCTCAGCCAAATCACGCTGTAGCCGGAGGTTTCCTTCAACGCTTCCTTCATCGTCGCGGTGACGGCGTCCCGGTCCGGCGCGAAGGGCTGTGGCACGAGCCCCGCGATGCGCTCGCGGACCGCGTCTGCGGGCAGTGCCTCGCCGATCTCGTCGATGGATGCCGTCGGGACGATGAGTACGTTGCGGTCGCCCCGGTCGGCGCGGTCGATCGCGGCTTCGATGGCTTCGCGCCTTGCGTTCCAATACGCCGCCGAGGCCCAGCCATTGTCGACCACGAGCAGCATGGTGCCCTCGCCGGTGAAACGCCCTTCGTCCGGATTGATGACCGGCCGCGCGAGGGCCAGAATCAGCAGGGCGGCCAGCAGCATCCGCATGAGGGTCAGCCACCAGGGGCTGCGAGCCGGAGTCTCCTCGGTGGGCTTAAGCTCGGCGAGCAGGCGCGTCGGCGGAAACTCGACCACCTTCGGGCTCGGCGGGGTGAAGCGCAGCAGCCACCAGATGGCGGGCAACGCGGCCAGCGCCAGCAGGATCCAAGGCTGCATGAAGCCGATGGGGCCGAGCGTCATCATGAGCCGGCGTCCTTTTGGGCGAGCGCCGTCTCAGCCTTGCCGCGGCCGGCACGATAGCGGTAGTCGCGCTCCTGGCCCGCAAGCTGACCATGGACAGCCAGCAACACCTCTTCGGCGGGCCGGTCGGTATGGTGCACGACGAACGACCAGCCGAGCTGGCGGGCGACCTCCTGCAGGTCGAGGCGATGGCGCTCGATCCGCTTCTGATATTTTTCGCGAAGATCCTCGGCACGGCCCGCGATCATGGTCGCGCCGCCTTCGGAGGCTTCGAACTCCGTCCGTCCGGAATAGGGCAGGGTTTCTTCGGCGGGATCGAGGATCTGAACCAGATGTCCGCGGACGCCCTGGCTCGCGATCTGGTGGAAGCGTTCGACCATCTGGTCGATAGGCTCCAGAAAGTCTGAAAACAGAACGCACTCGGAAAAACGGTTCAGGCGCGCGGGCGGCGGCAGGCTGTCGTCCGCGGTTTCGCTGAGAAGCACCTCGGCGACCTTGCGGCTGGCAAACCGGCCCGAGGACGGCGCCCGGCCCATGAGGCCGATACGTTCTCCGGCGCGCGCCAACAGTTCGGCGAGCCCGAGCGCCAGCACGACGGCACGGCTTTCCTTCGAGGTCTTGGACAGGAACGACCGGAACCGCATGGACGGCGACAGGTCGAGCCAGAGCCAGACCGTATGCGCCGCTTCCCACTCGCGTTCGCGGACAAACAGCTTGTCGGAACTAGCCGAGCGGCGCCAGTCGATGGCCGCCTCGGCATCGTTGACGTCGAAGTGGCGGAACTGCCAGAAGGTCTCGCCGGGCCCGGGCCGGCGCCGGCCATGGGTGCCGTGCGTCACGGTATGGGCGACACGGCGCGCCTCGACGAGAAGCGCAGGCATACGCGCCGCAAGCCCGTGGGCTTCGGCCTCTTCCGTCAGAAACGGTTGAAGCGCTGCGCTTGCCTTTGCCACTGCTGGCCTACTTCAGCGGCTCGATGAGCCTTGCCATCATGTCGCTCATCTCGACCCCTTCGGCGCGGGCGGCGAAGGTCAGCGACATGCGGTGCTTCAGGACGGGTTCGGCTAGATCGATCACGTCGTCCACGGACGGGGCCAGACGGCCCTCCATCATGGCCTTGGCGCGAACGGCCAGCATCAGCGCCTGACTCGCGCGGGGGCCGGGACCCCAGGCGATCATCTCGTCCAATGTCTGGTCGATGCCGGTGCCGGGACGGGCGGAGCGGACGAGCTTCAGAATAGCGTCCACCACTTGATCGCCCACGGGCAATTGGCGGACCAGGCGTTGCGCGACCATCAGTTCCTCGGCGGACAGGATCGTCTTGAGTTTGCGCTCCTCGGTGCCCGTGGTGGCGAACAGCATGCGCCGCTCGGAGTCGGCATCCGGGTAGGACACGTCGACTTGCAAGAGGAAACGGTCGAGCTGCGCTTCGGGCAGCGGATACGTGCCTTCCTGCTCCAGCGGATTCTGCGTCGCGAGCACGTGGAACGGCAAGGGTACGTCATGACGGACGCCGGCCATGGTCACGTGGTGCTCCTGCATGGCCTGCAGCAGAGCCGACTGCGTCTTGGGGCTCGCGCGGTTGATCTCGTCGGCCATCAGAAGCTGGGTGAAGATCGGTCCCTTGACGAAGCGGAACTCGCGCTTGCCGCTCGAATCTTCTTCCAGGACTTCGGAGCCCACGATGTCGGACGGCATCAGGTCCGGCGTGAACTGAATGCGCTTGTTCTCGAGGCCGAGCACGGCGCCCAGCGTTTCCACGAGGCTCGTCTTGGCAAGACCCGGCACGCCGATGAGGAGCGCGTGGCCGCCCGAGAGCAGCGTCACCAGCGCCAAATCGATGACCCGCTCCTGACCGAAGATGACGGAGGAGGTCGCCTCGCGTACATCTTGTATTTTGCTTCCGATTTCGTCGAGGCGGTCGACGAGCTGGGGCTCCGATTCAAGTGTGGTCATGACTGTCTTATCTACATTTCCGTTTCGGTGAATCCACAAGGTGGAGGAAAAATAGGGCTAAGGTCGTATGGAAGCAGAACACTTTCGCCGGCAATCGGATCACAATCCCTTGTTCGTGTCTCTTAAGTTCTTTCTTGCGAACACAAGGTCGTTTTGGGCTGAATACGACAATGCCTAATAAGTACTCCCAAGGACTCGTAGCATCTGCCAGTGATGGCGGCAAACAGGCCGAGCCATCATTGCCAAAGCTTAATGTTTGCGGGGATATTGGCCTGAAAATCGCCCGCGACGGCACTTGGTACTACGAAGGCTCGCCGATCGGCCGGAAGCCGCTCGTGAAGCTGTTTTCCACCGTGCTGAGACGCGAAGACGACGGGTTCTACCTCGTCACCCCCGTGGAGAAAGTGCCGATCGAGGTCGAGGGCGAGCCGTTTATCGCGATCTCGATGACACGGGACGGGGAGGGGCCCGAGCAGCGCCTCACCTTCACCACCAATGTGGACGACGAAGTCACCGCGAGTCCCGAACATGCCATCGGTTTTCGCGCCGAGCCGGAAGGGGGCCGGGCCCCCTTCGTTGAAGTCCGGGACGGCCTGCGAGCCCAGCTGTCACGGGCTGTCTATTATGAGCTCGCCGAGCTGACCGTTGAGACCGATGAAGGGCTCGGGGTTTGGAGCGGCGGCGCGTTCTTTCCCTTTCCCATGGACGAGTGAGGCCGAGTGCGGGGAAAGCGCGCTCGCAATGTGCGTGAGCCACAGCTAAGCTCGCGCACAAAGGCGCTCGCAGAACGCCATTAACCGCCGACAAGGGGAGACTGCCGAACGCGATGTTGCGCATTGTTCTCATCAACATCCTGTTGTTTCTGCTGCCTTTCCTGATCTACGCGGCCTATGTGGTATGGGTGAAGGGCGTCGCTGCCAATCGCGCCATGGCCGGGGCGCCGTTCCTGTGGCTCATCCTTGCCGGCCTTATCGTCCTGTTCGTCGGCCTGCTCACGCTGGTGGAGTTCACCGGCGGCGATCGCGAAGGCAGTTACCAACCGTCTGTTCTCGAAGACGGCGTCATCAAACCGGGTGGGATCAATTGACGTTTGGCCCATCCTGTCGGACCAACCGCCATTCGGATCAACCTCCATGGCCGAACGCGACACAACCCAAGACAAGACCCACGACAAGACGGCAGACCCGGTCGAGAATCTGCCTTTGCCGTCGCTCAAGGGCGCTGCGTGGCTCGCACGGCCTGAGACCGTCCGCGTGTTCGCGGCGCTCTCGGGCGAGACCGGCGCGACCCGCGCGGTTGGCGGGGCCGTGCGCGATGCGCTGCTCGGATTGCCGGTCGCGGATGTGGACTTCGCCACGACGGTCCACCCGGAGACGGTCATCGCGCGGGCGCGCAAGGCCGGTCTCAAGGCCATCCCGACCGGCCTTCCCCACGGGACGGTGACGGTGGTTGCCGGCGGCGTCTCGTTCGAGGTGACGACGTTGCGGCGGGACGTGGAGACGTTCGGGCGCCACGCCACGGTCGCGTTCACCGAGGACTGGGCCGAGGATGCAGCGCGCCGGGACTTCACGATCAACGCGCTCTATGCGGACGCGGACGGCACGCTGTTCGACCCGCTCGGCGGCTATCGGGATCTCGTTGCGGGACGCGTGCGCTTCATCGGCGATCCGGTTCAGCGCATCAAGGAAGACTATTTGCGTATTCTGCGCTTCTTCCGGTTTAACGCGTCCTACGGCCGTGGCGCCTTCGATGCGGAAGGGCTGTCGGCCTGCGTGCGTGAACGGAAGGGCCTACGCAAGCTCTCCGCGGAGCGCGTGGCGAGCGAGTTGAAGCGCTTGCTGGTCGCGCCGCGCGCGTGCGAAGCGGTGTCGGTACTCTTCGCCTCTGGACTGCTCTGCGACATTCTCGGGAGCGTGCCGCGCCTGCCGCGCTTCGATCGTCTCGTCGAGATCGAGGCGGCCCTCGACCGGGAGCCCAGTGCCATCTTGCGGCTGGCGGCCCTTGCGGTTTTCGTGCCCGAGGACGCCAAGCGGCTTGCGCGCCGGTTCAAGCTCTCCAATGCGGAACAGGCGCTCCTCGCCCTCGCCGGCGAGCCGTTCGACGAGGCCTTGCCGGACGAGGCGGCGGCCAAGCGCAAGCTCTATCGGCTGGGACCGGACGACTATGCCGCGCGGGCGCTTTTGGCTTGGGCGACCCGCGCGGCGCCCGCAACCGATCCCGATTGGCAGCGTGCGGCGACGCTGACCGGCAGCTGGGAGGCGCCGGTGTTCCCCTTGCGCGGACCGGACATCACGGCGCTCGGAAAATTCTCGGGCCCCGAGATCGGCGACATGCTCCGCGCAGTCGAGCAGCGCTGGATCGCGGGCGGCTTCGCGGAGGATCGGGAAGGACTTTTGATGATCGCCGGGAAGCTTGCCGCGGACCGCGACGGCTAGCGCCAAGAAAAAAGCCGCGCCCGAAGGCGCGGCTTTCTCGTTTCTCGGTACGTCCGGAAAGGACGCGACGGAAAGGGTGCAGGCTTAGAAGCCCATGCCACCCATACCGCCCATGCCACCCATGTCGCCACCAGGCATGGCCGGGCCGGACTTCTTCGGAAGCTCGGCCACCATCGCCTCGGTGGTGATGAGGAGGCCGGCCACGGACGCAGCGTCCTGAAGGGCGGTGCGCACGACCTTCGCCGGGTCGATCACGCCTTCCTTGACCAGGTTGCCGTATTGGCCGGTCGCGGCGTTGTAGCCGAAGTTGTACTCCTTCTTGTCGAGGATCTTGCCCACGACGACGGCGCCGTCTTCGCCGGCATTCTCGGCGATCTGACGAAGCGGGGCCTGAAGGGCGCGGCGGACGATGTTGACGCCGACCTTCTGGTCCTCGTTGCTGACGCGGAGGGACTCGAGGGCTTCGAGCGCGCGCAGCAGCGCGACGCCGCCGCCCGGCACGATGCCTTCCTCGACGGCCGCGCGGGTTGCGTTCAGCGCGTCGTCTACACGGTCCTTCTTCTCCTTCACCTCCATCTCGGTGGCGCCGCCGACCTTGATCACCGCAACGCCGCCGGCGAGCTTCGCCAAACGCTCCTGCAGCTTCTCACGGTCGTAGTCGGACGAGGTGTCCTCGATCTGCTGACGGATCTGAGACACGCGGGCCTCGATTTCCTTCTTCTTGCCGACGCCGTCGACGATCGTGGTGTCGTCCTTGGTGATAACGACCTTCTTGGACTGGCCAAGCATGTCGAGCGTGACGTTGTCGAGCTTGATGCCGAGATCCTCGGAGATGACCTGGCCGCCCGTCAGGACAGCGATGTCCTGCAGCATGGCCTTGCGGCGATCGCCGAAGCCCGGAGCCTTGACGGCCGCGACCTTCAAGCCGCCGCGCAGCTTGTTGACCACGAGCGTCGCCAGAGCCTCACCCTCGACGTCTTCAGCGACGATGAGGAGCGGACGGCCCGACTGCACCACGGCCTCGAGCAGCGGCAGGATGGACTGCAGGTTGGAGAGCTTGGCCTCGTTGATGAGGATGTAAGGGTTCTCCAACTCGACGCGCATCTTGTCGGCATCGGTGATGAAGTAAGGGGAGAGATAGCCGCGGTCGAACTGCATGCCCTCGACGACCTCGAGCTCGGTTTCGAGGCTCTTGGCTTCCTCGACGGTAATTACGCCGTCATTGCCGACCTTCTGCATGGCTTCGGCGATGAACCGGCCGATATCGGCGTCGCCATTGGCCGAGATCGTGCCGACTTGCGCGATTTCGTCATTGGAGGTGACCTTCTTGGCCTTCTCCTTCAGCGCCTCGACGACCTTGCCGACGGCGAGATCGATGCCGCGCTTCAGATCCATCGGGTTGGAGCCGGCAGCGACAGACTTCGCGCCTTCCTTGACGATGGCTTGGGCGAGAACAGTCGCGGAGGTGGTGCCGTCGCCGGCCTCGTCGGCCGTCTTGGAGGCAACCTCGCGCACCATCTGGGCGCCCATGTTCTCGAACTTATCCTCGAGCTCGATCTCCTTGGCGACCGTCACACCGTCCTTGGTGATGCGGGGCGCGCCGAACGACTTCTCGAGGACCACGTTGCGGCCCTTGGGGCCGAGGGTCACCTTGACCGCATTGGCCAAGATGTCGACGCCGCGGAGCATCTTGTCGCGGGCGTCCTGAGAAAATTTCACATCTTTAGCAGACATGTTGCGTGTAACTCCTTCGAACCTTGCCGCGTGTCGCACCCCGCGATTGCGGCGGTGCCCAGGCGGCCAAACGGATTGGGCTTAAGGCGCTAGCGGTCTCGCTACGCGGCCTTCTTCTTCGCGGCGGTGGCTCCTTCGAGGACGCCGAGAATGTCGCTCTCCTTCATGATGAGAACGTCGTCGCCGTCGATCTTGACCTCGGTGCCCGACCACTTGCCGAATAGCACACGATCGCCCACCTGGACGTCGAGCGGCTGGACCTGACCCTTGTCGTCGGCAACGCCCGGGCCCACAGCGACGACTTCGCCTTGCTGCGGCTTTTCCTTGGCCGTATCGGGAATGATGATGCCGCCAGCGGTCCGTTCGTCCTCATCGATCCGGCGCACTACGACGCGATCATGCAATGGACGAAACTTCATCTTGCTTACTCCTCCAGACAGATTGTCCAAAAAATTGTCGTGAATCGAGGGTGTTACCCGAGAACCGGGATCCTCTGAGAGCCTATTTAGAGCGGGTTTTTGGCACTTTCAAGGTGGGAGTGCCAAAAAATTAGCACTCCCCATCGTGTGCTGCCAATGCGCTGATATTGCTCAATAAATCGTCTGGACGAGGGTGCGGGACGGTCATAGCATCGAAGAGTCCAAAACACTATGAAAAATGGGGGACGAGGATTGATGGACCAGGCCTTCGCCGATCAAATGGCTGGGTATTCGCTCACCACAGCCGAAATTCTCTATCGCTTGCCCGATCACCGGGAGCTTCTGCAGAGCTATGTCTGGCAGGATTTCGATCTTGCGCCGCGTTTCCCGCGGCTCTCAGAGTTCCTCGATTTTTGGAGCGCCAGTCTGGACGGGCCTCTCTACCGGGTGCGCGTGGCGCACAAGGCGCTGATCTCTCCGACCGAGTTCAGCTTCGTGGCGGGCGAACTACAGGTGCATTAGCAGACAATACGTTCATACGGATTTCCGGTGGTTGCGGTCGGCAGGCACCGTTTCCGCACGGTTACTGCATAGATCACGAGGTCAGGTGGGACTCCAAATGTGGTGCTTGTAATCCCATTTCGGGTCTCTCGCACAAGGGTCTTGTCCGGGTCATCGCCACGTTGCATCGCTGCAAGACGATTCCACGAGTCCTTTAGGCTCGTGGTTGGCCAGTTCTTGGCATCAGACCAATCGGGATAGATGGCTTCGAAAAGGTCTGACAGGACTCTAAAAGTTCGTTCACCTTCTTCCTTGGAGAGGTTCACAACTGGAACTCCTATGCGAAGCGAGTGGACCTGTTCTCCAACTCCTATCATCGCAACCAAGAGAGGAAGCGAGCGTCTACCCACGAACCAGATTTCGTCTTCGTCCCCTTGCTCTGCCTTCATCCTTGATTGTTCTTCGTTCACGCGCGCCAAGCGTTTGGGGTCATCCGCATATTTGATACGCAACTGATTTAGCCACTGTTCCATCGACAGAATGTCGTCATTGCCGAGTCCGAACTCACTGACAAACAATGCCAAGACTTCAGACTTCTCGATTGGGAGCCATTTCGGCGACGCAGGAGCGACAACGGGCAAGACCCAAACCGAGCAGGCAATCAATATCAACAGGGCGGTCGGTGTTCGCATCATGCTCTCAGTGCTTTTTCCTGTGCCAACTGCAGGACGAGGTTTGCGAAGACTCTTCCACTATGGCGCCAAACAACTAACAATTGCAAAGTCTCGCAGAGTTGGTCGGATCAGGAGGGCGAAGACTTCACCAAGAGGCTCTTGCGAACGTATCCGTTCGAACGGTGCTACGCCGCTCGCCTTCATGCCCACGCCATGGCAAGCTCCTAGCCTCGCTGGGCGTGGTCGACGGGCATCGGAGGGGGGTGACATGTGGCGATTCATCAAAGGATTCTTTTCGGGCATTTTGATCGGGCTGGTGCTGGGCCTGGGGCTCGGCATCTTCGCCTTCCCCTATCTGTTCCCGCCGCCGGAGGCGAAGGAGACGCTCGACCGCAATGAGGCGGGCGCGCTCGTCGCCAAGGGCACATTCATTCATGCGAACCCGGCCGATCCCATCCACTACGGCAAGGGCGAGGTGAGCGTCTATCCGAAGACGGTCTTTCTCGGCGAAGACTTCGAGGTTGGGCCGGGCCCCGACTATCACGTCTATCTTGTGCCGAAAGCCGGTATCCGGTCGTCCGACGACGTGAAGGACACGATGTATGTGGACCTCGGGCGATTGCGGGCTTTCAAGGGCAGCCAGAACTATGCGATCCCCGACGGCGTCGATCTCGAGAAGTTTCCGTCGGTGGTCATCTGGTGCCAACAATTCGGTGTGCTGATCTCTCCGGCCGACCTCACATTCGAGCAAGGAGCGACATAGCGCCTAGCGGAGACACTCCGACAGGTGATCGTCTTCGTCGAGGCGATCGATCTCGATACCCTTGAAGTCGTTGCGGGAGACGACGCCGAAAATCGTGTGATTCTCCACCACGGGAAGGTGGCGGATGCCCCGGTCGCTCATGGTGCGCAAGGCGTCGACGGCGCTGGCCGCGGGACGCGCGGTCACAGGGTTGGGCGTCATCGCTTCGAGCAGGGGTGTCTCGTCGGCGTTCCGGCCTTCGGCGAGCACGCGTACGGCATCGCGGCCGGTGAAAATGCCGATGAGCCGGCTGTCTTGATCGATCACGAGGACCGATCCCTTGCGGCGCTCCCACATGCACTGGCAGGCTTCGCGAACCGGCGCATGTTCCCTCAGCGCCAGGAGCCTCTGATCCCCCAAGATGTCGGCGAGCCTTCTGTTGGTCATGACGCCCTCCAATCTCCAGGACCCCAAGACGTTAGCACATTTGTCGCAGCCGTACTTTGATGCGGAACAAGGCGCCCTTGATGCCCGGCGCCGCAGCCGGATATAGAAATGCCGTCCGGAGCGGGCTTGCAGCCGTCGCGCGCCGTCTCTAGCGGCGCTTCTTATTGCACGGCATGCGCGGGCCGGCGGAACTATTGCCGCGGGCTCAGGAGGTTTCGCTCTGGTTCGACAGAAACTCGGCGAGCGTGTCGTAGACAAGCCTGATGCGGCGGCTTGTGTAGAGCTCCCGATGCGCGACGAGCCAGGTCGGGAACTTCATGGGCGCCATGTCGGGAAAGACGGGTTCCATGCCCGGCGTCCTGGTGGCGACGGCAGCGGCCATGAGGCACATGCCGAAGCCTTGGCGCGCCATCTCCCACATGACGAGGGCGCAGTCGGAGCCGAACCGGAAGTTCTCGCGCGCAGGCGTGATTCCAAGCCTGCCGAGATAGTTCACCATCTCTTGCTGGTTGTTGCTGCCGATGAAGTAGTGACCCTCGAGGTCCGCGGGCGAACGGGGACGTCCATATTTGCTGAGATAGCGTTTCGAGGCGTAGAGGCTGCCGTCGCTTTCGTTGACCAGCCGTCCGACGAGCTCCGGCTCTTGCGGGCGCACGTGGCGGATTGCGATATCGGCCTCGCGCCGCCTCAAGTCACGCAGCTCGTTCGACGCGACGATGTCGATTTCGAGGTTCGGCGCGATCTCATGCAGGCGCTCGATGACCGGCGGCAGGAAATACACCGCGTAGATGTTGGTCGCCGTCACCCGGACCACGCCGTCGATGGCCTGGCTATGTCCCGAGGCCGCCAGCGACACGCGGTGTGCCGCGTCGCCCATGACCCGGACATGGTCCAGAAGCTCAAGGCCCGACGGGGTCAGTTCGAGGTTTCGGCCGATCCGCTGGAACAGCATGACGCCGAGATCTTCTTCCAGCGCCGCGACCTGACGCCCAAGGGTTGGCTGCGTCAGCCCCAGGACCCGAGCTGCGCCGGAAAAAGAGCCTTCTTCGGCCGTCGCGAGAAAAGCCCTGACCTGATTCCAGTCGAACGTGATAGCCTGCCAGTTCATGCAAATTTGCATATACAATCTGCGAATTTTGACAATTCACATTTGAAATATGCATGGCACTCTGCGTCCACGAAAGGAGCCCATCCATGGTTCACGCAGCACAGTTTTGGGACGCCCAGGCGGAGAAATATGCAAAGCAGCCGATCGCCAACGAGGCGGCCTACGACGCCACGCTCGATCGCACGCGGTACTACCTCGAAGAGGATCAGCGTGTGTTGGAAGTGGGGTGCGGTACCGGCACCACGGCTCTGCGGCTCTGCGACAGTGTCCAAGAGTATGTGGGCAGCGATATCTCCAGTGGTATGATCCGCATCGCGAGCCACAAGGCCTTCGAAAAAGGCGCGCGCAACGTCGAGTTCACAACCGCGGCCGTCGGCGAAATCGCAGCCAAGAACACGCCGTTCGATGCGGTGCTCGGCTTCAACCTTTTGCACCTGCTGCCCACCCTCGATGAGGATCTGCGCCGGATCGCATCCGTGCTGAAGCCGGGCGGTCTGTTCATCTCAAAGACCTTTTGTGGGCTCGGGCCGAAGGCGCCGCTGAAGTGGCGGCTGATGAAGATTGCTCTGCCCATCCTGCAGGCTTTGGGGAAGGCGCCCTATGTCCGCTTTCAGCGCGAGGCGGAACTCAAGCAGCAGATCGAGGCGCATGGGTTCGAGATCCTCGAGACCCGGCACTTCGCGACAGATGTCTCCGTGCCGTTCATCGTCGCGCGGAAGCTGGCCTGACCCCATCTTCGGCCAAGCGTCGCCGTGGCAAAAAAATAGCCGGGTTCGCACCCGGCTATTGTCGTATTCGCGGTGAGGCTTGCGCGCCGCTAGCGCGCCTCGGTTGCGGCTTCGCGGTGCGGGCCGAAATCGTACTCGTAGATATGCGCGTGTTCCTTCTCCAGGACCGGCCGCAGATCCGCAAATGCGTCCTTGTATTTGTAGAAGGGGATGCGCGGGAACAGGTGGTGGATCAGGTGGAAGTTCTGGAACAGGTAGAGCCAGTCCACGATCGGTTCGATGATCTTGCCGTGCACCCAGAACACGTTCGTGTCGCGATAGCGTTCGCGCACCTTGTGCGGCTTATGGGGCAGATAGGCGAAGAAGTAGATGATGAGCGCGGAAGCGAAGATGTGCGGCAGGACCCACAGCATCAGAACTTCGCGCCAATAACCGATCACGCAGAGCCCGATGATGACCGCGTAGTAGAGGCCGTTCATCAGAGCGATCTGGATCGAGAGGCTGCGCATGCCGGGCACATGCGGATGGAAGGCGATGTGGCGCCAAAAATAGTTGTGGTAGACGAACACGATCGTCAGGCAACGCCACACGAGCAGGAACGGATTGTTCACCGCGACCCAATGATCGGGATCGAGCTCGGGATCGTTGGTCTCCCGGTGATGCGCCAGATGCATGTAGCGGAAGGCTTTGTATTCGTGCAGCAGGATGGTGCCGCACACATAGCCGACGAGATGGTTCAGCCACAGATAGCGCGAGTTCTTTCCGGCGATATTGCCGTGGCAGGCCTCGTGCAGCGGCGTCTGGTCCGCATAGAGAATGAGGCTGTTGAGGATCAGTCCGAGCCATAGCGGGATGATCCCCAGCGTTCCGAGCGTGCACACGGTCACGAAAGACGCCACGATGCCGATCGCCAGAAACACGGTCGGCCAAGCCACCATGCCTTGATAGGGCCGGATCTTCTTGAGGGCTTCTCGGTCTGCCGGGGCGTTTGGCTGGTCGCGGGAGATTTCAGTGATCGCGGGTTCGGCGACAACGGACATGGGCTGCAACTGTCCTCGGATTCTTAAGCTTCGATTTTTCCAACACCGTCAAGACGATAATCGCGGCGGCGCGATACGACTTTGCGTCAAGACAACAAAACACGGCGGCTGGCAACAAAATATGGCGTGCCGCGCTAAACGCGTCCGGAAACGGTCGCAATTTTGGGCCGTGACGGCATCGCGTTCAAGACGCAATGAATGTCAGTGTCATTAAGGGTTGATGAAAAGCAACCAGCAAAGGAAATCAGCGCGTTAGGGCGACGGCGACAGCCGCGTGCCGGTTGTGCCTGTGGACCCGCTCAAGACGCTTGTGGCGTGCGTGCAACAGCCCGCCGGCTGTGACCGGCGGGCTGTGCTGCATCAAGCGATATCGGTTGCACCGGCGGGTCTAGCGGCAGAAATGCTCGTAGCCGTCGTAGCCGACAAAAGTCCCCGAGCGCGGGTTGAAGCTCCGGTAGCGGGACGAGCAGTAGGCATACCAATCCTCCGTCCAGGGCTCCGGACGGTAGCCCACGGGCCGGGCCGGCGGAGTCACATAGACCGTTTTGGGAGTGAGGGCGCTGCCGATCACCGCGCCGGCGGCAAGGCCGACGAGCCCGGCGCCCAGTGCGCTGACATTGCTGCCGCCCCGGTAGCCGTAAGGACGGCCGTAGTAGTTGTTCTGGACATAGGGACCGCCGGGGCCGCCCCGCCAACCCTTATTGCCATGGCCGCGTCCGGCTTCCGCCGGAGCCGCCGCCACCAGCGCGAAGACTGCGACCAGCGCAGCGACAAATGCAAAATACGATTTCCGACCCATCATCTGTATTCCTCGGATGTGGCGCCGCTGCCTCCGGGCGCCGTGCAGGTTGAATGCCCCCCAGATCCGTGGGGCAATCTGCCCCCCGTTCATGGCACCCTAGGGGCGGCCACATGAACCTGGCCTGAACGTTGGCGGGCCGGGCAAGTTCCCTTGCGGTCAAGAAAAAACCGCCGGACCCCGTGTGGGGCCGGCGGTTTTCGAAAGTCTGCTGGCGCTTGTTACAAGCGCGCGGCGGTGTGCCGTCGGGCAGTCCTAGGCGCTATTGCGCAGCCTGGATATTCGCTGCCTGCTTGCCGCGGCCGCGGCGGTCGTCCTCGATCTCGAAGGAGACTTTGTCGCCTTCGTTCAGGGGCGGCATGCCAGCGCGCTCCACAGCGGAAGCATGGACGAACACGTCCTTGCCGCCGTCTTCCGGCTCGATGAAGCCGAAGCCGCGGGTGTGGTTGAAGAATTTCACGGTGCCGTTGACACGAGACATTGTGTGGGAGTCCTTTCCCGTTCGCTAAGTTCAAAATAACGGGCCATGTGACCCCTTCGCTTGAGGTGATCTCCATCGAGCTCCTCAAGGAAGGCGCCTCTGGCGTCTTCAGATGTCAGGAAAGGGTCGTGCTCTTGGCTACGTTCGTCGCTTACCGTCGTCTTCGTCCACGCCCAACAGCGGGCGCCCGGTGCCCCTAAAGATGCGGCATTCTGGCACTTTTGGCAAGTATTTTTGGGCCTCTTTCGGGGCTCCGACCCTTGCAGGCAAAGGGTTTCCGGGCCGTTAACCAAAACCTGTACGCAAGATGAACGGCCCTCTCAGATTGGGTTCAGCCGCTCCTCACTAAACCTGTTCCTACGACGCGCGGAAAGGACGCGCGCCGGTGCCAAGGAAGGGAACAGGTCATGGGGAAAATCACGGGGAAGATGATCGCAGGTTTCGCGCTGGCGTTTGTCGCTCTCGCAGCCCTCGCGATCGCCGCCGGCATCCTCGCCGACGCCCAGACCGCCACCCAGTTCGCGGACCAGACCCCGCTGATGTACGCCGGTATCCGGGGGTAGGGCGCCGCGCTCACATGGATGGTCGTGGCAGTTCCAAGCACGGCCACAGCGTTCGGCACCAATCCCTCCCCGCAAGGGGAGGGATGACTCCATGGGGTCCTCGGAGATTGAAGTTCGGCGATTGCCGGAGACGAACGCTCAAGGCCACATAACGAGCGGTGGCATCGAGGACAGGATGGCGTCCACGTTGCCGCCGGTCTTCAGGCCGAAGATCGTGCCCCGGTCGTAGAGCAGGTTGTACTCCACATAGCGCCCGCGCCGGATGAGCTGCTCGGTGCGATCCTCCTCGGTCCAGGGGGTGCCGATATTGCGGGCTACCAGCTCCGGATAGATGTCGACGAAGGCCTTGCCCACTTCCTGGGTGAAGGTGAAGTCCGCCTCCCAGTCGCCCGTATCCAGATAGTCGTAGAAGATGCCGCCGATGCCGCGCGGTTCTTTCCGGTGCTTGAGATAGAAATACTCGTCGCACCAGTCCTTGAAGCGCGGATAGTCGGCCGAGGGCTGGCCCTCGCAGGAGGCCTTCATGGCCGCATGAAAATCCTTCGCGTCCGGGTCGTCTTGCGTGCGCCGCCGGTTGAGAACGGGGGTGAGGTCGCCGCCGCCGCCGAACCAGCCCTTTGAGGTCACCACCATGCGGGTGTTCATGTGGCCGGTGGGGGCGTTGGGATTGGTCGGGTGGGCGATGAAGGACATGCCGCTGGCCCAAAAACGGGGATCCTCCGATGCGCCCGGGATCTGGCCCGCGAATTCCTTCGGAAATTCTCCGTGGACTGTCGACGTATGGCAGCCGACCTTCTCGAATACGCGGCCCGACATCAGGGACATGACCCCGCCGCCGCCTTCCTCGCGGGTCCAGGGCTTACGGGTGAAGCGGCCGGCTTCCTTGCCCTCGCAGCCGGGCGCCCCTTCGGCGGCATCCTCGACCGCTTCGAGCGCGGCCAGCATGCGGTCGCGAAGTTCCTCGAACCAGCGGGCGGCCCGCTCCTTATTGGCTTCGAAGCTGCTCTTCGACGTAGGCTTTTCCGATCCTTGCGCGTCCATGGTTTCCCGTTCGATGACGTTTTCTTCTTGCATGATCCATCTACCTTAGCGGTTCGTATCCGTCACATGGATGCATCATGGCGTTGCCAACATTGGCGTCCCTTTGATCTTTATCAGGAATTGCCTGCGCCAATTTGACCACTGTGTCTGCTGGACAACATCCCTTGGCAATGACAGAAAACCGCCATGAATCGCGTTGCACCGCAGCGCGAGGCTGGGCAATAACAAATTTGCGGCACGCATCGTGCCCGTTTGTTGGGCAACAACAGAATTCGGCACGCACGGTGCCATAACTTAAGAGAGCCGAGAGGCTGGGCTTTTGCTCTCTTCGGCTCCGCTAAATTAGGAGCGTTTGGCTTCATGGCCAATTCAGACAGTTCCACCGATCCTTCCGTTATTCATGACGACGATCCGTCCCGGCGCGACGTGATCCTGATCGGCGCCGGGGCCTTTGCGGCCATTGGCGGCGCGGCCGCATTGTGGCCCTTGCTCGATCAGATGAACCCCGATGCCTCGACCCTGTCGCTGGCCTCGATCGAGGTGGACCTTGCTCCTGTCGAGGAAGGCCAGGCCATTACGGTCATGTGGCGCGGCAAGCCGATTTTCATCCGCCATCGGACGGCCGAGGAAGTCGACGCAGCCAAGGACGTGAAGCTGAACGACTTGCCAGATCAACTGGCGCGCAACGCCAACCTGGCGGACACCGCTCTCGCCACCGACGAGAACCGGGCAGCGACCGACAAAGAGCCCTGGCTCGTGATGATCGGCATCTGCACCCATCTCGGCTGCATTCCGCAGGGTCAGGCGGTCGGCTCTTACAAGGGCGAGTATGGCGGCTGGTACTGCCCGTGCCACGGGTCGCAGTACGATACGGCGGGCCGCATTCGTAAGGGGCCGGCGCCGGAGAACATGTACATCCCGCCTTACGCCTTCACCTCTGACACCAAAATCAAGATCGGATAGGGCGGATCATGGCGCACGAATCGACTTACAAGCCCTCTACCGGCATCGAGCGCTGGCTCGACACGCGTCTGCCCATTCCGCGGCTGATGCACGACCAGTTCGGGGTTTTCCCGATGCCGCGCAACGTCAACTATTGGTGGACGTTCGGCGCGATCCTGAGCTTCATGCTGGCCGTGCAGATCGTGACGGGCATCGTGCTCGCCATGCACTACGTGCCGACCACGGACGGCGCCTTCAACTCCGTCGAGAAAATCATGCGCGACGTGAACTGGGGCTGGCTGCTCCGTTACGCGCACGCCGTCGGCGCCTCGATGTTCTTCTTCGCCGCCTTCGTCCATACGTTCCGCGGGCTCTATTACGGGTCCTATAAGGCTCCGCGCGAGATCCTGTGGATGCTCGGTGTGCTGATCTTGTTTCTGATGATCGCCACGGCCTTCATGGGCTACTCGCTGGTCTGGGGTCAGATGAGCTTCTGGGCCGTGACGGTGATCACCAACCTGTTCACTTCGCTCGACACGCTGATCCCGGGGCTGGGCACGACGCTGGTGCAGTGGATCTGGGGCGGGTTCTCGGTGGGCGAGCCCACGCTGAACCGGCTCTTCGCGCTTCACTACCTGTTCCCGTTCATCATCGCGGGCGTCGTGATCTTGCACATTTGGGCACTGCACATTCCGGGCAGCAACAATCCCACGGGCGTCGACGTCAAGACGAAGTCCGACACGCTGCCGTTCCATCCCTATTTCACCATCAAGGATGGCTTCGCGATCGTGCTGTTCTGCCTTCTGTTCGGCGTGTTCCTGTTCTACGCGCCGAACTATCTCGGCCACACGGACAATTACATTCCGGCCAACCCGCTGCAGACGCCGCCGCACATCGTGCCCGAATGGTACTTCCTGCCGTTCTACGCGATCCTGCGGGCCATTCCCGACAAGCTGCTCGGCGTCATCGGTTTGATCGGCGCGATCGTGGTGCTGTTCTTCATTCCGTGGCTCGATACGTCGCGCATCCGCTCCGTCAGCTATCGGCCGATCTTCAAATGGTTCTTCTGGCTGTTCGTGATCTGCTGCCTGGCCCTGGGCTATTTCGGCTCCCAGGCGCCGGAAGGCTGGAAGCTTCTTTGGGGGCGCATCTGCACCTTCTACTACTTCGCCTTCTTCCTGATCATCATGCCCGTCGTGGGACTGATCGAAAAGCCGAAGAGGCTGCCGGGCAGCATCACCGAGTCGGTGCTCGGAAAGAAGGGTACGAGCTCCAGCGGGGGGACTGCGTGATGCGGAACGTCTTGAATCTCTTTGCCGCCGTCGCGGCTCTCGCCGTCGCGCTTCCCGGCATCGCCCATGCCGCGGACGACGGCCACGGCACGGCGATCGAAGCGCAGGAGTGGTCGTTCGCGCCGCCCTTCGGTCACTTCGACCGCGCGCAGCTGCAGCGCGGCTACAAGGTCTACCAGTTCGTCTGCGCGAACTGCCACTCGATGAACCTGCTGTCCTACCGCAATCTCGGGCAGCCGGGCGGTCCGCAGTTTTCCGAAGCGGCGGTCAAGGCGCTCGCGGCCCAGGCGCAGATCTCGGACGGCCCTAATGAAAAGGGCGAGATGTACCTGCGTCCGGGCAAGCCGTCGGACCACTTCAAGGCGCCTTATGCGAACGAGCAGGCCGCGCGCAATGCCAATAACGGTGCGCTACCGCCGGACCTGTCGGTCATCGCCAAGGCCCGCCCCGGTGGGCCTGATTATCTTTATGCGCTGATGACCGGCTACGAAGAAGCGCCGCACGACATGAAGATGAGCAAAGGAATGCACTACAACGCCGCCTTCCCCGGTCATCAGATTGCCATGCCGAACCCCCTGTCGGACGGAGTTGTGGAGTACACGGACGGCACCGAGCCCACAGTCAAGAATTATGCGAAGGACGTCTCCGCCTTCCTGATGTGGGCGGCCGAGCCCACGCTGGAACAGCGCTACAAGGTCGGCGCACGGATCATGATCTTCCTGATCGTCTTCGCGGTGATCATGTTCCTCGCAAAGAAGGCGGTCTGGGGTCCCATCCACAGACGCGACCACGCGGCCCAGCACGCAACCAAGACCGATACCTAGGACGCGATCGATGCTGCGGGCGCTCGTCTTTTGCTGTATCGCGCTCGTCAGCATCGCGGCCTTCGCCCAAGACGAGGGTGAGCCCGGGCCGAAAGGAATGGTGCTGCTCACCGTCGGAGGACTGGTGGGCAAGACCAATCGCGGGGCCTTCGATGAGAACCGCGACAGCGCGCTGGCCAAGCTGAAGGTCGATTTCAAGAACGCGTATGCCTTTGACCGGGAGATGCTGCTGGCCCTGCCGCAAGGGACGGTGACCGCCGTGACTCCGGAGCTCGGCAGCGAAGCGGTCTTCAAGGGGCCCTTTCTGCAAGACGTGCTGGTCGCGATCGAAGCCGCCAAGGTCAAGACGCGCTTCGTCGCGTCGGACGGGTACAGCGGCTATCTCTTGCCCGAAGACATCGACGGCTCGGACTATATTCTCGCGCTCGAGGCCGACGGGGAGCCTCTTGGCCTGAACGGTCAGGGACCGCTGTGGCTCATGAACACGCGCAAAGAGGGCGAAACAGTCGGAAAAGACAACCGCGGCAGCCATGTCTGGGCCTTGGTCTACATGCATGTAGGCGAGTGAGCTTGGCCGGACCTAGGCCAGGGCAAGACGCCGCCGCATCTTCATTCACCGAGAGGGACGTATGACGAAAGCAGTGCTCGGCATTATCGGCGGGTCGGGTCTCTATGACCTGCCGGGACTTGAGAACGTGCGCGAGGAGCGCATCGAGAGCCCCTGGGGCGACCCGTCGGGCGCGATTCGGTTCGGCGATATCGCCGGTTTGCCGATCGTTTTCCTGCCCCGCCACGACAAGGGGCACCGTCTGTCGCCGACCGACATCAACTATCGTGCTAATATCGACGTCATGAAGCGGGCAGGGGTCACTGACCTCGTTTCGCTATCGGCTTGCGGCTCCTACAAGGAAGAACTGCCGCCGGGCACCTTCGTGATCGTCGATCAGTTCGTGGACCGCACGCACAACCGCGCCACCTCGTTCTTCGGCACGGGCTGCGTGGCCCACGTATCGATGGCCCATCCTGTGGCGCCGCGCCTGTGCATGCGGATCGCCGAGGCTGCCGACGCGGAATCGATCCCCTTCGTGCGGGGCGGCACGTATGTGTGCATGGAGGGCCCGCAGTTCTCCACCCTTGCAGAAAGTCTGACCTACAAGAATCTCGGCTATTCCGTCGTCGGCATGACGAACCTGCCCGAGGCCAAGCTCGCCCGCGAGGCGGAGCTCTGCTACGCAACCGTGGCCATGGTCACCGATTTCGATTGCTGGCACCCGGACCACGACGCGGTCACGGTGCAGGACATCATCCGCGTGCTCACGGCCAATGCGGAAAAGGCGGCGCGTCTGGTGGGCCGGCTCGCCCGTGACTTCCCGCGCGAGCACGAAGAATGCCCCGCTGGGTCCGACCGCGCGCTCGACACCGCCATCATCACGGCGCCGGAAGCGCGCGACCCCGCGCTCCTCAAGAAGCTCGATGCGGTCGCCGGCCGGGTGCTGAACGGCTAGATGCACCTGTCCTGGTCAGCGGACGCGCCTTCCGCTATCAAAGCGTTTCGCCTATCGCCTGCCTCCTGGCTTTCTTGACCGTGGGCCTTCCTGAGATGGAGACCGTTGCCTGATGACCACCGATATCGACATCAAGTCCCTTGTGCGGACGATCCCGGATTACCCGAAGCCCGGCATCATGTTTCGCGACGTGATCACGTTGTTCGGTCATCCGTCCGGGTTTCGTGCGTCCGTCGAGCAACTGGTGGCGCCGTTCCAGGATCAGCGAGTCGAATCCGTCGCAGGCATCGAGGCGCGCGGGTTCATCCTGGGCGGGGCCGCGGCGGACCGCATGCATTGCGGCTTCGTGCCCATCCGCAAGAAGGGCAAACTGCCTGCCAAGGCGATCGGTCAGGAATACGAACTCGAATACGGTGTCGACGTCATCGAGGTCCACGAGGACGCGCTGAGCCCCGGCGAACCGGTGCTGCTTGTGGACGATCTGATCGCCACGGGTGGAACGGCCGTCGCGGCCGTGGAGCTGCTGCGTCAACTCAAGGCCGAAGTCGTTGGCGCTGCGTTCGTCATCGACCTGCCGGATCTCGGCGGGCGTGCGCGCCTTACCGAACTCGGCGTGCCGTGCCACACGCTGATGGCCTTCGAGGGCGACTAGGTCCAAAACGGCCGGGGACCCTGACGTCTTGGGGCTCTACGGACCTCGGCAGGTGTGCTAAGGCGGTTCCATGAACATTGACGGCAAACCGTATCGCACCATCTGGCTCGGCAGCGATGGCGTCTCCGCGGAGATCATCGACCAGACCAAGCTTCCGTTCGCTCTCGAGATCGTCACGCTGCGCACGCTTGAGGAGGCCGCCCATGCCATCTCCAGCATGCAGGTGCGCGGCGCGCCCCTGATCGGCGCGACGGCGGCCTATGGCGTTGCGCTCGCCATGCGGGAGGACGCCTCCGATGCAGGTCTTGCCCGCGCCTGCGATGTGCTGGCCGCCACAAGGCCGACGGCCGTCAATCTGCGTTGGGCCCTCGACGAGATGGTGGCGCACCTTCAGCCGCTCCCCGCGGACGCGCGCGTTGCCGGCGCCTTCGCCCGGGCGGCGGAGATCTGCGACCAGGATGTCGAGGCGTGCCGGAAGATCGGCGAGCATGGGATGGGGCTGATCGAGGCCCATGCCGAACGCAAGAAGGGAGAGACGGTCAACATCCTCACCCACTGCAACGCCGGCTGGCTCGCCACCGTGGATTGGGGAACGGCGCTGGCGCCGATCTACAAGGCTTTCGACAAGGGGATTTCCGTCCATGTCTGGGTGGACGAGACAAGGCCGCGCAATCAAGGCGCGTCCCTGACGGCGTTCGAGCTGGGCGCGCACGGGGTGCCGCACACGATCGTCGCTGACAACACGGGCGGGCATCTGATGCAGGCGGGGCTCGTTGATTTGTGCATCGTTGGCACGGACCGCACCACGGCCAATGGCGACGTGGCCAACAAGATCGGGACCTATCTGAAGGCGCTCGCGGCCAAGGACAACGGGGTTCAGTTCTTCGTCGCCCTCCCGCACTCCACCATCGACTGGACGCTCGACGACGGACGCGAAATTCCCATCGAGCAGCGCGACGCCAGCGAGGTGACCCACATGACCGGGCAATTGCCCGACGGAAAGGTCGAGACCGTTGCGATTGCACCGCCGGCATCGCGCGCGGCCAACTACGCTTTCGATGTCACGCCGGCGCGGCTGGTCACGGGCTTCATCACCGAGCGCGGCGTGACGCCTGCCTCGCGCGAGGGGCTGTCTCTATTATACTCGTGAGGTAGGAGGCACCTTCGGCATGGCCCGCCGGGGGCGGGTAGTCCGCCGCGAGGAGGGCGAAGATGGAGCCGCACGATCTCATGGCCGACGCGATCCATTTCGGGATCGCCGTGCTGCTCGGCGCCCTTGTCGGCATTGAGCGCGAGAAGCATCGCCGCGAGCGCAAATCAAAGACGGAACAAACGGCCGGTCTGCGCACCTTCATCCTGTTCGCGCTCCTCGGTGCCTGCACGGCGTGGCTCGCCCGTGCCTTCGACTCCTATTGGATCGTGGCGGCTGGTCTTCTGATCACGGGGGCCTTTGTGGTCGCCGGCTACGTGGCGACGACACGCGGACAGCAGGAAGCCGTCGGCCTTACCACCGAGGTCGCCGCTGTCATCGTCTTCGTGCTGGGGGCGATCGACATGATGGGCGGATCCGAAATCGCCATCGCCCTGGCCGTCATCACGACGGCGGTCCTTGCCTACAAGGATCCGATGCACGGCTTCGTGAAGCAGATTGGCTGGGACGATGTTTATTCCGGCCTGCAACTGCTGATCGCGACCTTTGTCGCGTTGCCGCTCCTTCCCGACAAGCCGATCGACCCATGGGGCGCGCTCAATCCTTACGAGCTCTGGCTCCTGGTCATCCTGATCTCCGGCCTGTCGCTGGTGGGCTATGCGCTGACGCGCTGGCTCGGTCCTGGCAAGGGGGCGCTCCTGACGGGGTTTGCCGGTGGCCTTGTTTCGTCGACAGCCGTGACGGTCTCTTTCGCCCGCGAAGCGCGTACCAGCCCCGCCAATACGATGGCGTTCGCAAGCGGTATCCTGGTGGCCTGGGGGATCATGTTCGCGCGCGTCCTCGTGGTGGTCGCGGTGGTCAATCGCGCGCTCCTCGGACCGATCTTCCTGCCGTTCGCGGCGATGGCCTTGGTCGCGGCCGGGGCCGCGGCGCTGATCTATCTGCGCGGGCCTCGGCATGGAAAGGACGCTAGCGCCCGGGAAGACCTGGGCGTGACCAACCCCTTTAGCGTGACGTCGGCGGCGAAGTTTGCGGCGTTCTTCGCGGTGGTGCTGGTCGCGGTCAAGATCGCACAGGACAGTTTCTCGGACAGCGGAGTCTATGCGGTGGCGGCGCTTGCGGGGCTGACGGACGTCGACGCGATCACCCTCTCGATGGCCGAGTTCGCCAAGACGGGGAGTGCGCATGTGGCCGTGGTCGCCATCGTCATCGCGTCGTTGGTCAACACGGCGGTCAAATGCGGGATCGCCTTCGTGCTCGCCGGCGCCGCGCTCGGCAAGCCCCTTCTCCTGGCGATCGGCGCGATGCTGATTGCCGGCCTTGCCAGTGTCCTGCTGATATGACCCAGGGCGGGGGCAACAAAAAACGCGGCGCCTTCAAAGGCACCGCGTTTCTTCGAAACCACAGTCTTATGCGGTCGACCGCTTAGATGCCCACATACACGCCGACGCGGGGTCCGCGCCAGTAGCGGCGGCCATAGTAGGGGTAGCGGGGTCCGTAATAGGGACGGCCGTAATAGCGGTAGGGCCGGTAGTAGGGCCGCGGATAATACCGGTAGGGCCGGTAGTAGGGACGCCGGTAATAGTACCGCCGGCGGTACCACCGCCGGACCGGCACGACTTCCGACGCGGTTTCCGGGCTGTATTTGAGTATCGCAGCGGCCGGCATTGCCGATGCGGGTTTGGGGCTAGCCAAGATGAATATGGCGAGAAGGCCCGCTAGGGTCGTGAAGACAACTGAACGCATGAGATCTACCTCGCGATCTTTGAGACCCTTCCTCGTAGACCTACAGGTTGAGCCTCAATGATCGAAAAGGAAAGCCCAAACCGTTGTATTTCGCGAAGCTTTTGTCTGTGTAGATCGACCGGCCTGCGCCCGGCCGCAGGCTCGCGCGCGCGGTAATCTATCGCAAAACGTGCGTCGGCTCGGGCTGTTTTCAGGCTACGCCAGCACCATCACGGCCATGAAGCCGAGCGTGACAGCGGCAGCCATCGGCGCCATCCAGCTTAGCAATTGGAACTCTGCCGCCCGAAGCTCTTTCAGCGCCGGACCACGGCTTGCGGCCGGCTGAGCACTGGCAGCTGTCAGAAGCGAGGCCGAGTGCTTGGCGTGCCATTTCGGACCGGGCCCACGCATGTAGTGCCGCTCCGGCTTGTATGCGTCCAGGAATCTGCCCACGACGATGTCTCCCTCATCCCAAAGCGCCCCTTAGGGTCTGATTATCCAGCCGAATTTGTTTCGAATCCGTATCCTCCTGGGGCGAAAATGAGGATTCTTGCGCCAGCCCGATTCTTTTTGGCTGCAGGGGCGATCGGGTGCGGGGAAATTTGAGATCTCGTCTTGCCGGGATGGTGGAAACTTGCCACAACCCGCGCCATGAAAAGCCAATGGAATGACGACGAGGCGAAGCGTGCGGTCGAGGCCTATGGCGCCGAGGGCGTCAACGAGGACATCGCCCTTCGCGTCTACACGACCCGGCTGATCGGCCGCGATCCGCTGCTGGTCCTACATGGCGGGGGTAACACCTCCGTGAAGACCCGCGCGGTCGACGATCTCGGCCAGGAGCACGACGTTATCGCGGTGAAGGGCTCCGGCGCCGACATGGCGGAAATCGAGCCCTGGGGCCTTCCGGCCGTCAAGCTCGGCCCCTTACGGGAGATGCGCGCGCTCGATGCGCTCTCGGACGAGGCCATGGTCAACACCCAGCGGCTCAACCTCTTGGATGCCGGCGCACCCAATCCGTCCGTCGAGACGCTGCTGCACGCCTTCCTGCCGCACAAATTCGTGGACCACGCCCATGCGGCCGCGGTTCTGTCGCTCGTGGATCAACCCGACGGCGTGGCCTTGGCCCGCGAGGTCTATAACGGGCGCATGGGGATTGTTCCCTACATCGCACCGGGCTTCGATCTTGCCAAAGTGGCCGCCGATGTCTTCGACGAGAAACCCGATGTGGAAGGGATGATCCTGCACAAGCACGGGATCTTCACGTTCGGCGACACGGCGCAAGACGCCTATGAGCGCATGATCGAGATGGTCTCGCTTGCGGAGAGCCGTCTGCGCCAGGGCCGGCCCGTCGTCTTCCAGGCGGCGCATATTCCAGCGGCGCCTGCGTCGGCGGCCGAGATCGCGCCGATCCTGCGCGGTGCCTGCGCCATCCACCGGCCCGGGCAAGAGCCGACGCGCTTTGTGGCCGAGTTCCGCTCGAGCGACGCCATCCTAGACTACGTGAACGGCGCCGAGCTCTCCTCCTACAGCCAGCGCGGGGTGGTGACGCCCGACCACATCATTCGGACCAAGAACAAGCCGCTCGTCGTGCCGGTGCCGGAGTCCGGCAAGCTCGATGAGTTCGCGAAGGCCGTCGAGGCCGCCGTCGAGACCTACGTGGCGGAGTATGACCTCTACTTCGCACGGGAGAACGAAGCGGTCGGCGGGACCAAGACCAAGCTCGATCCCATGCCTCGCGTCGTCCTGGTGCCAGGCGTCGGATTGTTCGGTCTCGGCCGGTCGGCGAAGGACGCGGCCATTGCGGGCGATCTCGCCGAAAACACGGTTCGCGTCATCACTGACGCCGAAGCGATCGGCCGCTACGAGCCGCTGCCCGAGAGCGATCTCTTTGCCCTCGAATATTGGAGCCTGGAGCAGGCCAAGCTCGCCAAACAAGTGGTGAAGCCGCTTACGGGCCAGGTGGCCGTGGTGACGGGCGCGGGCGCGATCGGGACGGCAACGGCCAAGGCCCTTGCGGGCGACGGGGCCGCGGTTGCCGTCCTCGATGTGAACGGGGACGCAGCCGCCGAGGCCGCGCGCGCCGTCAAGGGCATCGGCATCGCCTGCGATGTGACAAACTCGGACGATGTATCCCGTGCCTTCGAGGCCGTCTGTGCGCGGTTTGGCGGCGTCGACATTCTCGTGTCCAACGCGGGCGCGGCTTGGCAGGGACGCATTGGCGACGTTCCGGACGAGGTCCTGCGCAAGAGCTTCGAGCTGAACTTCTTCGCGCACCAGACCGTTGCGCGCGAGGCGGTCGCCATCATGCAGAAGCAGGGCACGGGCGGTGCGCTTCTGTTCAACATCTCCAAGCAGGCCGTCAATCCGGGGCAGAATTTCGGGCCCTACGGCCTGCCCAAGGCCGCCACGATGCTGTTGATGCGCCAATACGCGCTCGATTACGGCGCGGACGGCATTCGCTCGAACGGCGTCAATGCGGATCGCATCAGAAGCGGCCTTCTGACGGACGAGATGATCGCCACCCGGTCGAAGGCCAGAGGCGTGACGGAGACGGACTATATGGCCGGCAATCTGCTGCACGCCGAGGTGACGGCCGACGATGTCGCCCAGGCCTTCCTGGCCCTCGCCAAAGCGCGCAAGACGACGGGTCACGTGGAGACCGTCGACGGCGGCAACATCGCGGCGGCGCTGCGCTAGCCAAAAAATCTCTGCATCCCCTAAAGGGACTGTTAACCACAAAAGCCGAAGCTGCAGTCACCACGAGGCCTGTCGGGGCAATCCTGCGCACGTGGTGCCCGGTCGCACGCGTCCGGCATATTTTGATGGCAGCGGATTTGAGAGATTTGATGGATCTCAGCAAGAAATTTTCCCTTTACTTTGGTGCTACGGCCCTAGTCGCCGTCGTCGTGACGATCGCCTTGCAGATGATCGTCCCCGGCGTTGGCGCTGCCGTACTGCTCGCGCTGTTCGTTGCTACGGCTCTCGGCGCCGGCGCCGGCTATCTCTATGGGCGATCGCTTTCCCAGGCGCTTCGGGATCTCCACGCCGTCATCGAGCGCCTGACCAAGTGGGACACGGCCGGCGAGGTCCTCCATACCAAGCGCCGCGACGAGATCGGCGTCATGGCCAATGCGCTCAAGACGTTTCAGGCCGATGCCACGAGCTGGAGCGAGTCCCACCAGAGCGAGTTGGACAGCCAGATCGAGAGGCGGCTTGCCTCGCAACGGCGGACGGAAGAACTCATCCACCAGTTCCGCGGCTCCATCGCAGGCTTGCTCGGCGCTTTCGCCGACAGCGCGCGGCAGATGGACGATACCGCACGGCTCCTGTCGACCGTTGCCATCGACACAAACGACCGCGTCAGCGTGGTGGCCTCGGCTTCGGATGAGGCCTCGGCGAATGTGCAGTCCGTAGCGGCAACGGCCGAGGAACTCGCCGTTTCCTTCAGCGACATTGGTGTCCGCGTTTCCAACGCCAGCAAGATCGTCGACCAGGTGACCGAGAACGCCCGGATGGCCAACCAGAAGGTCCGGAGTCTCACAGAGGCTGCGGAGCGCATCGGCGACGTGGTCGATCTCATCCAGGATGTGGCCGCGCAGTCCAACCTTCTCGCGCTCAACGCCACGATCGAGGCCGCGCGCGCCGGCGAGGCAGGGCGTGGCTTTGCCGTGGTGGCGGGCGAGGTCAAGACACTGGCCGATCAGACGGCCAAAGCGACCGACGATATCAAGAAGCAGATCGACGCGATCCGCTCTTCAACCCACAGCGCGGTCGAGGCCATGCAATCCATCGTGACCACGATGGGCGACGTCAATCAGAACACCCAGGAGATCGCCGGGGCCGTGCAGCAGCAATCGGCGGCGACCTCCGAGATTTCGCATAGCGTCCGTCAGGCGGCGCGCGGCACCGAGGATGTGGCCGCGCATATGCCCGACGTCACCAAGGCCGTGGATGAGACGAACCAGTCCGCAGCCCAGATGCTGCAGGTCAGTAAGGACCTCTCGCGTCATGGCGAGCAGCTTCGTCACACGGTCGAGAACTTCCTGCGCCGCGTCGCGGCCGCCGATGCGTTGAAGAACGCCAGCTGACGCAAACGCGACGCAGCACACCGTTTCAAGTACCGCGTAGAGCCGCCGGGGCATCGTGCCCCGGCGGCTTTTGCGTTTGGCCCTGGTGTCCCGGATGGGCTAGCGTCCGGTTTGAAAGTGGAGGGCTTCCCCGTGGGGCGTATTTTCCGAGTTTTCCTGTCCGGCGCGCTTGCGCTGCTGCCGATCGTGGTCACGGTTCTCATCACCGCGTGGCTGGGCTCGCTGGTGGCCACCTATGCGGGACCCGGCAGCTTTCTCGGCAATCTCATCACCCATCTTGGGCTCAACCTGTCGGGCTCTTCGCTTGTGGCCTATTTCATTGGCCTCGGCATCATTCTGGCCGTGATCTTCCTGCTGGGCCTTGCGGTGGAATCGGGCTTGCGAAACTGGATCTCCAACAGTTTCGACTGGTTCATGATGCGCATTCCGCTGGTGTCGAACGTGTACGACATCTCCAAACGCTTCGTCGCGATGATGGATCGTGGGGACGGTGAGGACAGCCTGAAAGGCATGAGCCCGGTCTGGTGCTTCTTCGGCGGAGAGGGGAGCGCCGCGACCCTGGCGCTTATGCCCTCGCATGAGCCGGTGGCTATCGGAGAGAGGACCTATGTGCCCGTGCTGGTGCCGTTTGCGCCCGTGCCGTTCGGCGGAGCGCTCATCTACGTGCCCGAGGAATGGGTCAAGCCGGCCGACGGCGGCGTCGAGAGGCTCGTGAATGTCTATCTGTCGATGGGGGTCACCCCGCCAAAAGGGCTCCCTGCGGAGAACGTCACGGTCGACAGCGAGACCGGCGAGGCAGCGAACGAAGCAGCGCCCCGCAAGCACCCGGCCAAGACGTGATTGCAGGACAGCGGGCCGGTCCGATCGTTTGAAGTCACTTCTCAGGTCACCTGGATTTCGAATACACAATTGGCAAATCGTCGTGCGCTTAGGTCCGCATCGGTGATGAGAAAATAGAGAGAGCCGCCAGGCCCCCACCAGGTTCCTTCCGCCCCGTTGTGGTAGTCATCAAGCTGCAGCAGCAATTGCAGGCCTCGGGGATCCTGACAATACCTGACCTCCTCCAACTCCTGTTGTACCAGCGTGGGCCAGCCCAATAGCTTGCTGAAGCTGCAATAGCCGACATAGTCTTTGGGGATGCCGTACTCACGGACAGTCCGATAAACGGTCTCATACTTTGTGGCCGCGGTACGGTCTCGCCACAGCTCCTTGACCGACCGGCTCTCAGGATGTGGTAGGTCCGTTATGGGCCTGAAGGTAAGGCCGCATGGCTGGATGGTTTCGGTAGGCGCCATCGGATAGCCTCTCAGTACCAGCGTGTCCGTGTCTTCCCAATAGAACACGGCTGTGTCGCCACCACCGAAGTCGCACCCCGTGACCCCATCGGCGTCACCGAAGAATGAGAGCATGCCGGAGGCGGGGAGGCGTTCGGCTCCAGCCAGTCCCTGAAGATCGGTGCAGTTTATCTGCCCCAAGAACAGCATGGGCTCGTCTTCCGGCTCTGCTTCGACCATGGGCCAAGACCAATCAGCAGGTACGCTCGGTTCGCCGCCGAGCCGCGAGACATTTGTGGGGGCGCCGGGGATAGGGCGCTGCGGCCATAAGCCAATGGCGGGGCGCGCCAGCCGCAATAGCACCTCCGTAGTCTGCGCGTTGAGGTGACTCCCCAAGAGCTGCCGTAGCTCGCCGTCCGAGACCCCAGGCGGCGGCGGATTATCACATTGCCAGGTCATCTCCTTGCTGGGCGGGATCGGTTCCCGAGGAGTCCAATCTTCCGGATAGCCTTCCTCTTGGGCGCGTGCGTCCAGCCGGAGCGAATCCCGCGCCTCGCCGCCGATTAAATCCTGGCGCTCGGCTAAAGCCTTCGTCGTTGCCTCGAACGCGGCGTGATCGATTCTGCGAAATTCGATCGCGGCCGTGTGCCTGACGTTGAGGTCTGGATGCTCCAACAACGGCCTCAGCGGTTGCAGCGATCCGCCGCTGCGGCGCTTCAGTTCATCGATGATGGCCCGCCGCCGATCCATCTGGCGGTTCGCCGCGCCAATGTGACCGATCCGCTCATAGACTTGGACGTTCTCGACATAGGCCTCGACCAAGGCGTCGTCATCGAGCCCGGTGAGGTTCTTCGCGTCTGCCATTCGGCCCTCCCTCGATACGCGCAGTCGGCATGCTACTAAAAGTTGCATACCGAGACCGAAGAAGTCAAGAACAAAAGAAGAACAAAATTTTGACAGGGTCGTGCGGGCCGGCAGAGCGGACCCAAGCGAGAGCCCAAGTTATTGGGTCGCGTAAGGAGTTGAGGCCTAATTCGCGAAGCGGAAGTGCAGGACGTCGCCGTCCTTCACCACGTATTCCTTGCCTTCGAGGCGCAGCTTGCCCGCGTCGCGCGCGCCGGCCTCGCCGCCAAGACCGACATAGTCGTTGTAGGCGATCGTCTCGGCCCGGATGAAGCCCTTTTCGAAATCGGTGTGGATCACGCCCGCCGCTTGCGGCGCGCGGGTGCCGCGCTCAATGGTCCAGGCGCGCGCTTCCTTCGGCCCGACGGTGAAGTAGGTGACGAGGTCGAGCAGCTTGTAGCCTTCCTGGATCAGCCGGTTCAGGCCCGGCTCGTTCAGCCCGAGATCGGCGAGATAGGACTGCCGCTCTTCGGCGTCGAGTTCCACCAGCTCGGATTCGATTTTGGCCGAGATCACGACACAGCCGACATCCTCCTTGGTGGCGCGCGCCAGAACCGCATCCGAAAGCGCGTTGCCGCTTCCGGCCGAGGCCTCGTCCACGTTGCAGACATAAAGAACGGGCTTCGAGGTCAAGAGGCCGAGCGAATGGAACGCTTTGCGGTCTTCGTGATCCACTGCGGCGTAGCGCGCGGGCCTTCCTTCGCGCAGCACGACGAGCGCCCGCTCCAGGAGCGCCAAGGTCTCCTTGGCTTCCTTGTCCTGGCCGCGAATCTTCTTCTCGAGAGCTGGCACGCGCCGCTCGAGGCTCTCGAGGTCGGCCAGCATCAATTCCGTCTCGATGGTCTCCGCATCGGCGAGGGGATCCACCTTGCCGTCTACGTGGACCACGTCGGAATCCTCGAAGCAGCGCAGCACATAGGCGATGGCGTCGACTTCGCGGATATGGGCGAGGAACTGGTTCCCCAAGCCTTCACCTTTGGAGGCGCCGCGGACGAGACCGGCGATGTCGACGAAGGTCAGGCGCGTCGGGATGGTCTGCGCGGAGCCCGCGATCTCCGAGAGTTTGGCGAGGCGCGGGTCGGGGACGGGCACGTCGCCCACGTTGGGCTCGATGGTGCAGAAGGGGTAGTTGGCGGCCTGCGCCGCGGCGCTCTCAGTGAGAGCGTTGAAAAGGGTGGACTTGCCGACATTCGGCAGTCCGACAATGCCGCATTTGAATCCCATATCCTGCGTTGGCTCCTGTCGCGCCGCCCGGCCGTCTCGTGCGGGCTAGTCCGTTTCGCTTTGCGTTTCGTTCCCGGTGTCGTTCGGCATGACATCCCGCGTCTCGTGGGCGACCTGGGTCTGAAACTTGTCTTTCTCGCCTCTGGCGAGGATCGGAGCGGCGTCCGACATCGCGGCAAGCACCGGCTCCAGCCACTCCATATCCGTCTTGGCGAAGTCGCGCATCACGTGACCGATGACGCGCTCACGGTGACCGGGGTGACCGATACCGATGCGTACCCGCATGTAATCGTTGCCCAGATGCGCCGTCAGGGACTTGAGCCCGTTGTGGCCGGCGACACCGCCGCCGATCTTCACGCGCACCTTTCCGGGCGCCAGATCCAACTCGTCGTGGAAGGCGACCACGTCGCTGACGGGGATCTTGTAGAAGCGCGCGGCCTCACCCACCGAGCGGCCCGACTCGTTCATGAAGGTCTGCGGCTTGAGGAGAAGCACTTGTTCGCCGCCCAGCCGCCCTTCGCAGGTCAACCCCTGGAAGCGCTTGCGCCAAGCGGCGAATCCATGTGCGGCGGCAATGACGTCCACAGCCATGAAGCCGACGTTGTGACGGTTGAAGGCGTATTGCGCCCCCGGATTGCCGAGGCCGACAAAGAGCTTCATCGCGTCGTCCCGTCTCGTGGTCCGAACGGCCCGTCAGGCCCGGAAGGAGATGGCTACTCCTTCGACTCCTCGGCTTCTTCCTCTTCGGCCGCTTCTTCGGCGCCTTCTTCTTCTTCCTCACCGGTGTCTTCGGCAACGCGGCCGGCGATGGTCGCGACGGTGAAGTCGCGATCGGTGATGGTGGGGACAGCCCCCTCAGGCAGCGTCACGGCGGAGATATGGATCGACTCGCCGATGTCCATTCCCGTCAGGTCGATCTCGATCGATTCGGGAATCTTGTCCGCCGGGCAGCGCAGGGAAATCTCGTGGCGCACCACGTTGAGCACGCCGCCGCGCTTCAGGCCCGGAGAGGCGCCTTCGTTGAGGAAGTGCACCGGCACGTCCACGTCGATCTCGGCGTTCTTTGCGAGCCGCAGGAAATCCACGTGGATCGGGAAGTCGCGCACCGGGTCGACCTGCACGTCGCGCGGAATGGCGCGGATCTTCGTGCCGTCCATGTCGAGCATGTAGACCGTGCTCTGGAAGTGGCCGGTCTGAATTTGCTTGGAGACTTCCTTCGTCTCCAGAGCGATGTTGAGCGGCTCGTCGTTGCCGCCGTAAACGATGCCGGGAATGCGCCCTTCGCGGCGAATTGCGCGCGCGCCACCGGTTCCGGTGCGCCCTCGCGACCACGCCTTGAGCTCGATCGCCTCAGCCATTTGATCCTCCGAACGTCTGAAATAGTGAGGGGCCGGAAACCGGCCCCCAAAATCGGGCGCGGCGCTCTGTTCGTGGTCGCCGCGACGGAATTGCAGAGGCTTATAGCCTAAGGACACCTAAGAACACAATCGCCTATCGGCGCTGTTTTTCGGCGCTAAAGCGCGCCCCAGACCGCCTCCGGCGGGAGGCCCGGGGGCCCCTTCTTGGCCGTTTCGGCCTCTTTGACGAGCGCCAGGACCCGCCGGTTCAATGGGGCCGGATGCCCGACTTGATCCGCCAGCCGGATGATTTCGCCTTGGAGATAGTCAATTTCCGTGCGCCGGCCGGCCTGCAGGTCCTCCCACATGGACGAGCGGGCGTTCTTGTCCATGGAGAGCATCCGCTTGGCGGCGACCTGGAACAGGGCGTCAGGAAGTCGCAGCGCCAGCGCCAAGGCCCGCTGCGGCACGCCTTCGTATGGGGCGTACCGGATGCCGGCGGCATTCAGGACCGCCAGACCCTCGTCGAGCTGCCGGGCCACGAGCGCGCGCCAGTGCCGGTCGCCGAACTGCTCCACGATGGGCAGGCCCGACAGAGCGTTGAGTCCGTTGTTGAGATTGACCAGCAGCTTGCCCCACAGCACCGCCTCGATGTCGTCACGCTCGGCGACCGGCATGTGCGGGACTTCGAGCACCGGCCGCAGTCCCGTCGCCGTCCTCTCGATCTGGATTACCCCACCGCTCGCGCGATGAAAGCGCGGCGGGGCGTCCGCCGGGCGGCTTTGAACGACATTGAAGGGGACCATTGCATCGACGACGCGTTCCGCCCCCAGGCGCCGCCGGAGGAGCCCTGCGTTGGACACACCGTTCTGCAGGCTGACGGCAACGGCGCCGCCGCCGGCGTGCTCCGCGATCAGCGCGGCCATCGCCTCGGTGTCGTGAGACTTGACGGCTACGAGGATGAGCTTCGCGCCCGCGAGGGCCTCGGACGGTGTCGTGCAGAGCGTCACACGATCCGGGCCGACGTCGATGTTGTGACCCTCCAAGTCGGAGCAGTGAAGGCCGTGGCGCGAAATGGTGGCGGCGAGGGCGGGCCGAGTCAGCAGGGTGACGTTACGCCCGGCCGCGGCAAGACGCGCACCGACATAGCAGCCCACGCTGCCGGCGCCGGCAACGGTGATGGGAATGTCGTTCGCGTCGGTCATGAAAGCCGGCCCGGCAGAAAGGAAGGGAATGTGCCCATATCGCGGTGTGATGGCCGCTTTAAGGATGGCCTGCAATTCGACGGTACGGCCTCGGGCAGGCTATAGTAATCTATCGGGCTTGGGATGTGTGGTGCACGAATGGGCGTAACCGACGGCTGCCGATCTGCGCAAAACGGGGACTGCGCACGTCATGTATGAAGAGTTCGACAGTCGCCTTTCCGGTGTGCCTGCGAAGGGGGTGACCGGTGTCGATCGGGAGAACCCGCGCGGCGGCGCAATGATCCGGCCATCGACCTTGGCCAATCATCCGCACGACCTTCGCGACACGGCCAAGCGGCATCTCCCCGCCATCGTCTTCGATTTTCTCGAAGGCGGTTCCCACGACGAAATCACCATGCGGCGGAACCGGGCGGACTTCGATGCCTTGCGCCTTCGCCAGCGCGTGTTCGATCACCCCGTCATCCGGACCACGCGCACCACGCTTTTCGGGCAGGTCGCCTCGATGCCCGTCGCTCTGGCTCCCATCGGCATGGGCGGCGCTTTTCATCCGCAAGGGGAGGTTCACGCCGCGCGCGCGGCATCGTCCTGCGGCGTGCCTTATTGCCTGAGTTCGTTGGCAACGTGCTCGATCGAGGAGGTCGCCGCCGCCGTCGAGACGCCATTTTTGTTCCAGCTCTATTTGATGAAAGATCGCGAGATCAACGCATCGCTTCTGCAGCGGGCGGAGCAAGCCAACTGCCCGGCGCTGATGGTCAATGTCGACACGGCCGTGCAGGGGCGCCGCAACCGCGATCTCGACAACGGTGTGAGCATCCCGTTGAATTTGCGGATATGGCACGTGTTGGACATCGTGCGCCGGCCGAGGTGGGTCTGGCGCTATCTGCGCAACAAGCCGACGCTTGGGAACCTCGCTGCCTATTGTCCGGACGGGCACGATCTCCCCTCGGTCTCCGCCTGGGCCGAGCCGCGGTTCAAAGGAGCGGTCACCCCGGACGATCTCGAATGGCTCCGGAACAACTGGTCCGGCAAGCTGATCGTCAAAGGCGTGCTCGATCCCGCGGATGCGAAGATCGCCGCCGATCTCGGCGTCGACGGCGTGGTGGTGTCGAACCATGGCGGGCGGCAACTCGATAGCGCCGCCAGTTCGATAGAAATGCTGCCGCGGATACGCGACGCTGTGGGCGATTCGGTTGAGCTGGTTCTCGACAGCGGCGTCCGTTCCGGCTTCGACGTACTGAAGGCGCTCGGGCGCGGTGCGGACGGCTGTCTCTTGGGGCGGGCCTATATCTACGGTCTCGCGCCCTTTGGCGAGCGCGGCGTCGCGGCCGCGCTGCAGCTGGTTGCGCAGGAGCTCGACGAAGCGATGACGCTGACCGGAACGGCCGACGTCAACGCCTTGCCCGAGAATCTGGTTTTCGGTCTTTGAAGTCCTAGGTGCGCCAGGGATGCGCCGGCAACTCGGAGACGCCGAGAACGGCGACGCCGGCGGCCGCAACTTCGTGATCGTTGTCGACCGTGCTGCCGCTCACGCCAATGGCGCCTACGAGCACGCCATCCTCGTCGACGATTGGGAGGCCGCCCGGAAACGTAATCAAGCCGTCGTTGGAGTGCTCGATCCCGTACAGCGGTTTACCGGGTTGGGAGAGCTGCCCCAGCGCGCCGGTCGCCATGCCGAAGAAGCAGGCCGTCGTCGCCTTCTTGATGGCGATGTCGATGGAGCCGACCCAGGCGTCGTCCATGCGCATGAAAGCCTTCAGATTGGCGCCGGAGTCGACCACGGCGATGCACATCTGCGTGTCGAGTTCGACGGCCTTCTTGCGGGCTGCTTCGATAACTTGTTCGGCATTCTCTAGATTGACGTGCATTCCTCATCTCCTCCGTACGATGTCTAAACCGCTTATGAAACGGTGCCCTATTAGTTGGGGTCCCACGAGCAGACCACAAGACCATGCCGTCGCGATGACGCATGTTCGCGCCGGCCCATTTGCGGGCGTAGCTGGTGAACTTTAGAGAGGTGAGCCTAGTAGAAGAGGCTGGATACCGACTTCTCTTCGGCCGTGCGCGCGATGGCTTCGCCGAGCAGCGGGGCGATCGACAAGACGCGGATGTTGTGTGCGTTCAAAACGGCGTCGCTCGGCATGATCGAATCGGTGATCACCAGTTCTTTCAGCTGCGAGGCCATAACGCGGGCGATGGCGCCGCCGGACAGGACACCATGGGTGATGTAGCCGGTGACTTGCTTGGCGCCCTGTTTCAGGAGCGCCTCGGCCGCGTTCACCAGCGTGCCGCCCGAATCGACGATGTCGTCCATCAGGATGCAGCTGCGTCCGGACACGTCGCCGATGACGTTCATCACTTCGGACTCGCCGGGCCGCTCGCGGCGCTTGTCGACAATGGCAAGCGGCGCATCGATGCGTTTCGCAAGACCCCGGGCGCGAACCACGCCGCCGACGTCGGGCGAGACCACCATGATGTCGTCGTCCCGCATGACTTCCTTGATGTCGCCCACGAGCACGGGCGCGGCGAACAGGTTGTCGGTCGGGATATCGAAGAAACCCTGGATCTGGCCCGCGTGAAGATCGAGCGTCAGAACCCGGTCGGCGCCGGCTCGAACGATCATGTTCGCCACGAGCTTCGCGGAGATTGGCGTGCGGGGGCCGGGCTTCCGGTCCTGCCGCGCGTAGCCGAAATAGGGAATGACCGCCGTGATACGCCGCGCGGACGCGCGCTTCAGCGCATCGCACAGGATTAGGAGTTCCATGAGGTGATCGTTGGCGGGCGCCGAGGTCGACTGGATGATGAAAACATCCTCGCCGCGGACGTTCTCCTGAACTTCGACGAATATCTCTTTATCCGCAAAACGGCGGACAACGCAGCGCGCAAGTGGCGTATCGAGATAGTTGGAGATTGCCTCAGCGAGAGGGCGGTTGCTGTTACCTGCAACCAGTTTCATGCTCTTGTTCCCCGAAACCCAGCCAATGTGACGTCGGCCAAGGCCTGCGGCACACCCGGGCCGCTTTTAACAAGCGTGTGGCACCTGTGTAAACGTTCGAAGTTCCTGATGCCCAAGTGATTTGGTCGCGGGCGGGTTCGCGGGGGCGCTGCGGACCCAGGTGCCTCACTGAACCAGCCTCACTGAACCAGCCTCTTGATGCCGGGCACGGCGGCGTTGGCCGCGGCGTTGGCGGTCGCGCCCCAAGAGCCGTTCAGCGATCCCTTGGGGATCACGTTCTCCTGAGAAACGGTCCCTTTAACCTTGCCGCTGGGCTCCAGAACGCGCCAATCGATGTGGATTTTCTCCTTGGAAAGCCCCGCGGAGGTCAGCTTCACGGTGCCGTTGACCGTGTACACGTTCGACCCCCCGCTCACCACCTTGACGCCGGAACTGCGGAGCTTCGTCTTGAGGGCGGACGCCAAGCTGCTGCTTCCGTCGCCTGGTGCGCCAGAAACGGACCCGACTTTGACGCCGGAAGGTTTCGGCGCCGAGGCCGAGCGGGAGCTTGAGGAGGCGGCAGCCCCAGTCGCGGCTGCGGCCCCTGCTGCCCCCGTCGCCGCTGCGGTGCGGCCAGTGAAGGACGAAGACGACGAAGACGAGGAACTGGCGGTGGGTTTCGCAAGGCCGCCGCCGCGCCCGCCCGGCAGGTTCGCGGCCAATTGCGAGGCGGTGCTGTTGGCGATGTTGGTCATGGCGGTGGAGTTCAGCCCGCGCCATGGATTGGAGCTGGACGCGCCGGCCACGACCTCCTCGCCCGAGACCCGCGTCACGCGCTTGCCCGCCGCGTCGTCCACGTCCCACACATAGGAGATCCTGGAGCGGCTGCCCTCGGCGGCGCTCAGGAGATAGCCCCGAAGCGTGTATTCCGCCTCTTCCGAACCGCTGGGGAGGATGGTGAGATTGCGCTCGGCGCCGGCGGTCTGAAGGGCCTGGGTCAACTGGCTCGTCACGTTCTTCGGCGGTCCGACAACGGGGCCCATGGCGATCTTGGGCGAGCCGGCGAACAAGCCGCCAGCACCCTGCATGATGTTGCCCATGCCCGCTCCGCCGCCGCAGCCCGTCAGGGAAAAGGCGGCCGCCAGCAGCGCGACGGCCGTCACGGCGAAGCTCAGGACGTGTGTCGTTCTGTATCGCTTAGCGGCCAACCGCTCGCTCCCTCGTTGGCTACACACGGTTTTGCGCGCAGCGCGCGTGCGCTTCCAACGTCGTTTCCAACCAGTGTTCTTTTGGCGGGGCCAGACTTTTGAAGCCGGCCAGGTTGATAGTTCCGGCCAACCATACTTGGCAGGCCCCGAGGGCGTCCAGACGCCCCGCCCGTCCCGGGGCCCGCAGATCAGTCTATGGTGAATCCTAATCAGGTAAGCACGATGGCGGAAATTTGGCGCCCATAATCCGGCTCGCCGTGATGCTGCGACCGGCGATAGCTATAGAGCCGCGTTTCCTCGTAATACGTGCAAATCCCAAGATCGTAGATGTCTCTCACACCGGCCCGGTCGAGCCGGTCGGCGACATAGGCGGGTAGGTCGAAATGCGGCTCGCCGGTGCCCTCGTCATTGGCGAAGAATGTCCCGGCGTCAGGCTCGGTATCGAGGAATCGCGCCTTGTAGTCCTCGCCCACCTCGTAGGCTCCCTGGCTGATGGCGGGGCCGATCGCCGCGACGATCCGTGTCGGGTCGGCGCCGAGCCCTGTCATGGCCTCGACCGTGGCTTCGACGATCCCATCGAAGGCGCCGCGCCAGCCTGCATGGGCCGCGCCGACGACGCGCGCTTTAGGGTCGCATAGCAGCACGGGGGCGCAGTCGGCTGTGACGATACCGACGACGATGCCCGGCGTGGCGGTGACGACCGCGTCGGCTTCGGGGCGGGTATTGGGTGTCCAGGTCTCGTCGGCCACGGCGGCGATATTCGAGTGCTTCTGGTGGACGGTCGCGAGTTTGTCGAGCGGCGCGCCGAGCAGCCGTGCGGCGCGCGTCCGGTTCTCCGTGACGGCGTCCGGTGCGTCGCTCGAGCCCACGCCGCAATTGAGGGACTCATAGAGGCCTTTCGAGACCCCACCCAGCCGCGTGAAGAACCCGTGGTCGATGCCGTCGATCTCGGCAAGATTGCGGGCCTGAATTCTGAGTTTGTCGTCGGTGATCATTGGCGTGTGTTCAACGTCTCATGCACTGTTTTCGAAAGCAGGGGGCGCCGGGAGATCATTACTCGTAATCGCGAGCGCTTTGAAAAGCACGCCCATGGCCGCAGGATCGATCAGCCGATCCGCGCCGGCCACGAGCGCATCACGCTGCTCCGGGGTTGCGTCCTGGCACAGGCGTTCGAGCCGCGCTTCGAGGCCGAGTTCCAGAAGCAGTGCGCGTTGCCGCTTTGGACCATAGGCGGCCAGACCCGCGGCGCGCACAGCATCCTTCAATGCGCCGAAATCCACATGCGCCGTGAGGTCCACGCTGCCCGGGGCCTGAAGAGGATCGACGAATTTGTGCCGGGAGATGGCCTGGAGCGTATCGCCGCATTCGGTCGCCTCGTGGCCGTAGTCGACGATGAGCGCGGCAAGCGGGGCATCCTTGGCCTTGGCGGCAAGCGCGGCGACGACAGCGTTGGCCGCAGGCCTCACCTCGAGGATCGACCCATCCGGTAGCTGCCGCAGCTCGGCGTTGCGGCGCAAGCTCTCGACGGGGAGCGCAGGGCCATCGCAAAACTCGAAGCCTCCACTGTAGGCGATCCGCACACAGCGTTCCCGCCACGCGCCGTCCCGCCAGATGAGCTGCCGGATGGGCAGGGCGTCGATGAATTCGTTGGCGAGGACGATCAGCGGGCCCGCCGGCACGTTCTCGATGGTGTCGTGCCACGAAATCTCGGCGCCGGAGCCGGCGAGGGCTTCCTCCTGGGCGCGGCGGAGCGGCGGGCTTGTCTCGACGAGGGCGACATGCACGCTGTCCATGAAGCCGGGAAGGCGCCGCAAGGCGCGAAGCGCGTCGGCCATCAGCGTGCCCCGTCCCGGTCCGAGTTCGGCGAGGATCACCGGGTGAGGCGAGCCCATCGATTGCCAGACGGCGTAGGCCCACAGCCCCAGCAGTTCGCCGAACATCTGGCTGACTTCGGGCGCGGTGACGAAGTCGCCGGCGGCCCCGATCGGTTGCTTTGAGGGATAGTAGCCGGCGGTCGTGTCGGCGAGGCACACATCCATGTACCGCTCCACGGTGATGGGGCCGATCCGCGCGATCTGCGCTTTCAGGCGCACGCTGAGCAGCGTGCTCTCCATGCTGGTCGGTGTCCGCGTCGGCGCCATCGTGCCGTCCGTCAGGCCGCGAGGGCCGCCTTTCGCCGGGCGCGCCAGATGAGCCAAACGCCGATGAGAAACATCGGAATCGAATAGGCCATGCCCGGTGTGAGAATTCCAATGTCGAGCGGATGCCCCGGATGCGGTTCGCGCGCGACCTCCTCGATAACGGAGCGGAATATCCCATAAAAGATGAGAAACAGGCCAAACACGGTGCCGGGCCGGTTCAGCTCTTTATAATAGTGTGTAGCGACCCGGAGGATGATGAACAGGACAACGCCCTCGAGCGCGGCCTCGTAGAGCTGGCTCGGGTGCCGGGGCAGATCGTCCACGCCGGGAAAGACCATGGCCCAGGGCACGTCGGTCGGGCGTCCGTAGACCTCGGAGTTGATGAAGTTCGCGATGCGCCCGAAGAACAGGCCGAAGGGCGTCGCAGCCGAGGCGATATCGCCGAGCGAGAGCGGGTTGATCCCTTGGGCCCTGGCGAAGAGATAGACGGCGGTCACGACGCCGAGCAGCCCGCCATGGAAGGACATGCCGCCGTTCCAGATGGCCGGAATTTGCGACGGGTTCTGCCAGAAGAAGCTGGGCTCATAGAACAAGACGAAGCCAAGGCGCCCGCCGACCACGATGCCGAGTGTGATCCAGAGCAGAAAGTCATCCGCCTGGCGGACCGTCATGGGCGGATTGCCGTTCCACAGATCGGCGCGAGACACGATCCGGCGTCCGTAGAGCCAGCCCGCGAGGATGCCTGCGAGATAGGCCAGGCCGTACCATCGGACCGAAACGGGTCCGATCGAGAAGGCCACGGGATCGACGACGGGGAAGGGGATGACGAAAAGCTGCATGGTGCCTCGGGTAGATTAGTCGTGGCGACCCTCGGCTTCAGGCCCACCCCTGTCAAGCGCGCCCTTCGCCCCGACGAATTGCCGCCGGCGGAGCGCTCTCGTCCGCTTGCCTCTGTTAGCGCGCTACGCAATAGTCCGCGCAAATGACAGTTTCGCTAAGCGAGGATCCGGGCAAATGCGGGTCTTGCATCACATTTTCGGAGGTTGCGTGACATGACGCAGACCAGCGGACGTTTCTTTGACGAGTTGGGTAAGCTTTTGACCGACGCGGTCGGCGCCGCCGACGGCGTGCGGCAGGAAGTCGAAGGTATGATGCGCGGCCAGGCCGAACGAATCTTGAATGAACTCGATGTGGTGCAGCGTGAGGAGTTCGAGGCCGTCAAAGCGATGGCGCAGAAGGCCCGCGAAGAAAACGAGACGCTCAAGGCCCGTATCGCCGTGCTTGAGTCCAAGCTAGCTGTGGATAACCCGGGATAACGCTTGGCGCAGAGTCGAGTCGAGTCTCCGATTCATCCACAGATTTCTCGGGTCATCCACAGCAATTCGGCGCTTGGCGACTCAGGCGCCGTTTTGTGCGCGGACTCGCCAGTATATAACTGATTCATCTACTGATTCGCGGTTGCTGTTTCTTGTGCGCGGACCCCTCAACGCGGCCCGAGAGGATACGCATGGCTTCGATCGAAGCGACTTACGACCACTTCACAAATCCCGTGGACATGGTGGAGCAGATCGCCACCATCCGTGACTGGAGTTTTGAACGCAGCACCCCTGACGAGCTGTCGCTGACAGTCGCCGGGTCCTGGTGCGACTACCATGTCTCGTTGAATTGGCGAGAAGATCTGGAAGCGCTGCATCTTGCATGCGCCTTCGACTTCCGGGCGACGCAGGCGCGGCTCCCGGAGGTCTACCGGCTGATGGCCAATATCAATGAGCAGCTCTGGCTGGGGCACTTCGATCTGTGGCGGCAGGACGGCATGCTGCTGTACCGCAACGGGCTGCTGCTGGCGGGTGCCAAGACCCACGCCGGACAATGCGAGGGGCTGCTGACGGCGGCGCTCGAAGCCTGCGAGCGCTATTATCAGAGTTTCCAGTTCGTGCTGTGGGCTGGGAAGAGCGCCGAAGAGGCGCTCGCGGCCACGATGCTGGAGACGCAAGGAACCGCTTAGCCCGGAACCGCGTAGCTAGGAACGGCCCGCGAGAATCGGCTTTGGGCGTGACCAGGCACCGGGCTGCTGCTTAGATGGCCGGAACGACACGTCTTCCGATGAGGCAGGACCAAGCATGACGATTGCCTTGAACGGCCCGTTGCTCCTGGTGGGCGCGGGCAAGATGGGCGGGGCGTTGCTCGAGGGCTGGTTGGCTCGCGGCCTCGACCCGAGGAGCGTCTTTATCCAAGACCCGGCGCTGCCGGAGGGGATCGGCGAACTGGTGGCCGCGCATGGCATCGTTGCAGGCGCGGCGCCGCGTCTGCCTCAACCGCCCGCCGTCATCGTCCTCGCCGTGAAACCGGCCCTCGCGGGTGAGGTCCTGAGTGTCATCGCGCCATCGGTCGGCGCTGGGACCGTTGTCCTGTCGATTGCGGCGGGGCGGACACTCGAAAGTCTCTCCGAGCCGCTGCCGGAAACGTGCGCCGTGGTGCGCGCGATGCCCAACACGCCGGCATCCGTGGGGGAGGGGATCACGGTCTGTGTCGCCAATGCCCATGTGAGCGAGCCGCAAAGGCAGGCTTGCGAGACGCTGCTGGCGGCCGTCGGCGAGGTGGTTTGGGTCGACGAGGAAGCTCTGATGGATGCGGTGACGGCTGTCTCCGGCAGCGGTCCGGCTTACGTCTTCCATCTTGTCGAGTCCTTGGAGCAGGCGGGGATCGAAGCCGGCCTGCCGGCTGAGCTTGCCGCGCGTTTGGCACGTGGGACCGTGGCGGGCGCCGGCGCGCTGCTGAAGCACTCCGAACAGGACGCGACGACGCTGCGGACCAACGTGACGTCGCCCAACGGCACGACAGCGGCCGCGCTCGAAGTACTCATGAAAGAGGATGCGCTCAAGAGGTTGCTGGCGCGCGCCGTGGCGCAGGCTGCGAAACGGTCGCGGGAGTTGTCGTCCTGAGGCGTCTCCCGCGCGTCGTGCAGCGCCGGTTCTCGCGTCTTTCGATGGCCACGAAATCGGCCTATCGTATCTGACAGCAAGATGCCGAAACGAGTGTCCCACAGAGGAGTACGGCTATGTTCGAGGAATTCTCCAGACGGAATCGGGCGGTGATGGCGGCGCTTACGCTCGCTGCGACGCGCGACTGGGGCGACGTCGGTCTCAACGACATCGCCAAGGAAGCGAATCTGTCGCTGGCGGACCTGCGCCGGGAATTTGTCTGCAAGAACGACCTTCTGCGCGCGTTCCAAACCGAGGTCGATGCACAGGTTCTGGCGCGCACCAAACCCGCCGGACCGGACGACAGCGTCCGCGATCAGGTGTTCGAGGCTTTGATGACCCGCTTCGAGGTGATGGCGCCGCACAAGGAAGCGCTGAAGCGCATCGCGGCCTATCTGCGCTGCCGTCCGGGCGAGGCCTCGATGTTCGTGTGCTCGCGGATGGTCACGCAATATTGGACGCTCGCGAATGCGGGCGCGAAGCTCGACGGTCCGACGGCCTTGGTGCGCATCGCCGGTCTGTCCGCCGTCTACGGCAAGGCGTTCAGCGTTTGGCTCGACGATGACTCGCCATCGCTGGATAAGACCATGGCGACGCTCGATCGCGGTCTCACGAACGGCGAGCGCGGCATGCAGAGCCTGGAGAAGGTTTGCGAGACCGTGTGCGGGCTCGTGCGCGGCCTCAAACGGAACTTCGGAGGCAAGGACAAGCCTGACGGCAGCGCCTCACCCGATTCCGGACCGGTTCCGTCCTCCGCCTAAGGGCGTCTACGGCCGATCAGAGCGGGGCGCGCCATTCTGCCCCGCCCTCCAAATGGAAATGCGCTTCTAGTAAGGCAGCGGATCCTCATCGTCAGGACCGGACAGGCTCTCGGGACCCTCGCCGGGGAGTTCGTCATCGATCGGATCCGGGTCGACCGGGGCGTCGGGATCGTCGAGCCCATCGCCGAGCGTATCAGGACCCAGTTCCAGTCCGTCCCTCAGACCCTCGGGGGCGGCTTCGTCGGCAGCCTCTTTCTCGAGCGTGCTCTCGCGGCCGAATTCGACCTTGCCGTCGGAATCCACGTCGAGCTGAAACTCCGAGCCCGGCATCTCGTTTTGCTGGAAACCATCCGGCTCTGCCTCGTCCTGGGCAAAGGCCGGGGCTGTCAACGCCAGGGCTGCAATGGCGGCAAGCCCGATAGACGCACGTTTCATAGAAGCACCTCCAAATGAGAAATTACACCGGGACTTTTAGCACGGCTTTCAGTCCGCCGAGAGAAGATTGATCGAGTGTGATGTCGCCGCCGTGTATGCGGGTGATGTCGCGCGCGATGGCGAGCCCGAGCCCTGTCGACCCCGAGTCCTGGTTGCGCGCACGGTCGACCCGGTAGAAGGGCCGGAACACCAGCTCGCGTTCGTCCTCGGGGATGCCGGGACCGTCGTCCTCGACCTCGATCGTCAAAATGCCGTCGCTCTTCGCCGCCGTGATGCGTACCGTATCCGCGAAGCGCGCGGCATTGTTGACGAGATTGGAGATCGCGCGCTTGAACGCGTGGCGGCGGGCGCGCACGACGAGCGGCTTGTTCTCCATCCGGACGTCCACGGTCTTGCCTTCGAGATCGGCCTTGCCGCCATGAGCTTGAGAGCTGACCTCGTTCAAGATCTCGCCGATGTCCACATAGCCGATGGCCTCTCCCGAATCGCCCTTGGCAAAGGCCATGTAGTCTTCGAGCATGGCCTGCATCTCGTCGATATCCGCCCGCATGGCCTCGAGCTCCGACCCTTCCTCCATCATGGCCAGTTGCAGCCGGAAGCGGGTCAGGATGGTCCTGAGGTCGTGACTCACCCCGGCCAGCATGAGTGTGCGTTGCTCCACGTGACGTTCGATGCGGTCGCGCATCTCCACAAAGGCGTGCGCGGCCTGGCGAACCTCGCGCGCGCCGCGCGGTTTGAAGTCCTCCGGCATGGGACGGCCCTTGCCGAAACTCTCAGCCGCATAGGCCAAGCGCAGGATCGGCCGGATCTGATTGCGCAAGAACAGAATGGCGACCGTGAGCAGAACGACTGACGTGCCCAGCATCCAGACAATGAAGATGTGCGAGTTGGACGCGTAGGTTTGGCTGCGCCGCGCCAGCACATGCATGACCGCGTCCTCGAGCTTGATGCGGATGTCGACGAAGTCCGACCGGCCGACCGTGTCGATCCAGAAGGGGCGGCCTATCCGCCGCTCCAGCTCGTCGGAGAGGGTCGTGTCCAGCAGGTCGAAGAAAGGCTTGGAGCGCACTTGCGGCAGATCCTCGCCGGGGGCGAACCGCACGCGCAAGCCGAGATTCTTGGCCGCCAGTCCCGTCAGCATCGCGACGTTATGCTGCTTCGGAAGCTCCTCGTACATGTCGATCAGCATGGCGATGTTCTGCACCGTGCCGGTCGACAGGCGATGGGTAACGGTTTGCCAATGCCGTTCGAGGAACACGAAGGTCAGGACCGACTGAAGCAGCACCATCGGAGCAATGATGATGATGAGGGCGCGCGCATAGAGGCCCTTCGGCATTTGCTCGCCGAAGCGCGCCAGCAACCATTTGAGCGGGCCTTGCCGTTCGGCTTTGGCGTGCTCCTCGGGAAGCGGGCGGGCGGTATCGGAGACGGCGCTCATCACTCGGAATAGAGTATGTAGCCCTTGCCGCGCACGGTCTGAAGATAGACCGGGTTGGCCGGGTCGTTTTCGATCTTGCGTCTTAACCGGTTGATCTGCACGTCCACGGCGCGTTCGCCGCCGATGTCGGCGTCCTTGTCGGACCCCTTGGCGAGTTCGTGTCGGGACACGGGCGTTCCAGGCCGCTGCGCGAAATAGCGAAGCAGTTCGCGTTCGCGCTCGGTCAGGCGCACGGTTTCCCCATCGCGCTGCAGCTCGCCGCGGCTGATATGGAAGACGAAATTGCCCATGCGGATCTCGCCGGACGGGGCGGCCTGCGCGCCGCGCTTCAGGATGTTGCCGATGCGCAAGAGCAGTTCGCGCGGATCGAAGGGTTTTGCGAGATAGTCGTCGACGCCCGTTTCCAGCCCTTCGATGCGATCCTCGGGCTCGGCGCGCGCCGTCAGCATGAGGATGGGTACCTGGTTGTCCGCCCGCAGCGATTTTGCGAAGTCGATGCCCGACTCCTTCGGCATCATCACGTCGAGCACGATCAGATCGAAGGCGAGGCTGCGCATCTGGGCGCGGGCGCTCTCCGCATCGACGGCCATCGTCACCCGGAAGCCGCGGTCTTGGAGATAGCGGCCGAGCAGATCGCGAATCCGGCTGTCGTCATCCACGATGAGGATGTGCTGGGCGTTGTCGTCGGGACCGGCCCCTTGTTGAAGTTTGGTGCTCATCGCGTGGGTCAAATCGGTTTGCCTTCGTCCTTGCCGCCCGCCGGCGTCGGGTCGGCGTGCGTCGGGTTCGGATTCGTTATGGCGGAAACTTTGGGCCGATCTTCGGCATTGATCATAGCTTCCAGAAAACGGCGAATTGCCGGCTCCGCCTCGGGACCCGCGGCCTCGAGGGCCGTGCGAAGCCGCACCATTTGCGGCGCGGCCAAGCGCGCCGCCAGGGCCCTGCCGCGCTCCGTCGGGTAGAGCAGCCGTTCCCGGCGGTCCGACGCGCCGGCCTTCTGGGTGATGTAGCCCTGGTCGATCAGCTGTTTCAGCACGCGCGACAGGCTTTGCTTCGTGATGTTCAGGATATCCAAGAGGTCGGCGACGCGCAGGCCCGAGTTGCGCCTCACGAAGTGCAAGACCCGGTGATGGGCCCGGCCGAAACCGAAATCCTTGAGTATCGCGTCCGGATCGCCCGTGAAGTCGCGATAGGCAAAGAACAGGAGCTCTGCGAAGGAATGGAGATTGTCCTCGGTCAGCCCTTCCGAGGGGCTTGCCGGCACATCCTCGACAGGGGCCCTGGACAAGGTCTTGGAGCTTTCGCTCATGGTGTCGCTGCTGGCCACAACCGCTCCGTCGGCGCGGGCGCCCGCGCGCTTGTTCCCCGCAGTTTTGCGGCTACGGGAGAGGGGTGTATTTAGGTCAGTCATGTTGACATATATTTGGGCTTGGATTATGTCAGCCATGTTGACTTAATACCCCTTGATACGCCCCGCCGCACGTGTGCGCAATTGCTCTGACACGCTATCGTGTATTGGGATTGGGGGGAAAATTACCCAGGGGTCAGACGCATCCGGAAAAACCGGCGCGCCCCTATTCTTGGAGGAGACCCATGCCGGGCTTTGACCAGCGTGACGGCTTGATTTGGTTCAATGGCGAGATGATCCCGTGGGACGATGCGCGGGTGCATCTGCTGACCCACGCCCTGCATTACGGCAGCGCCGTGTTCGAAGGCATGCGCGCCTATGACGGCGAGATCTTCAAGCTGACCGAGCACAATCAGCGCCTGCGCGAATCCGCCGAGATCCTCGATTTCGAAGTGCCGTATTCCGTCGCCGAGCTCGACAAGGCCGCGCGCGAAGTCATTGCCGCCAACAAACTCTCCGACGCCTATGTGCGTCCGCTGGCCTGGCGCGGCAGCGAGCAGATGGGCGTGTCGGCGCAAAAGACGCGCATCAACGTGGCCATCGCCGCATGGGAATGGGGCGCCTATTTCGATCCCGCCGCGATCGAGAAGGGCATGAAGCTCAAATTCGCCAAATACCGCCGGCCCGACCCGGCGACAGCGCCGGTCCACAGCAAGGCGGCGGGTCTCTACATGATCTGCACCATCGAGAAGCACCGCGCCGAGCGCGAAGGCTTCGCCGACGCGGTCATGCTCGACTGGCGCGGCTACGTGGCCGAGTGCACGGGCGCCAACATCTTCTTCGTCAAGGACGGCGTGATCTACACGCCCATCGCCGATTGCTTCCTCAACGGCATCACCCGGCGCACGGTCATGAGCCTCGCCAAGCAGCGCGGCTGGGACGTGGTCGAGAAGCGCATCCTTCCCGAAGACCTTGCGGACTTCACCGAATGCTTCGTGACGGGGACGGCCGCCGAGGTCATGCCGGTCGGCTCCATCGGCGAATACAGCTTCACGCCCGGCGAGATCACGCGCACGCTCATGGCCGATTACGCCGCGCTGGTGCATCCCGCGAAGAGCATTGCCGCCGCGGGCTAGCGCTGCCGCGCGAAGGCTCCACGCATAACGATCAAGCTTGTCTTGTCGGCAAACCCTGCTTCGCCGGCCAGCTTCACGCGCCGGCTGCGACACCGTCAGCGCACAAGACATCGTCAGCCCATAAAAAGAATGCGGCGATCTCCGGCCGAAACCGGGAGACCGCCGCAAGGCTGAGATGAGGAAGCGCCCAGGCTCGGGCAAGGACGCTTCTGACGTTCGGGCTGGGCGGCCAAACGTCATGGGTAGGTTCTAGCGGCTTCCTATCCTTGCATGAAGTGAGTTGTTTTCAGGGTAATAGATGCATCTTGTTCAAGAACCGAAAAGAGCGACCGTGCGGCCAGGACAGTAAGGGCGGCAGGAAAGAACCGGCTTGCCTTGCGGGCAAGCATGCTAGGATTTGCGGCGATGAAAGCGTTTGGCGAACAATTCCAGCAGCGCAACGTGCGCGAACCCGAGACGCGTGAGCCCGAAAAGCGCGAGCCTGAGGCCCGCGAATCCGTGCCCGATTTCAACGGGGCGTTCCGCGCGAAGCTCTATGATCTTTTGCGCTGGCGGCGGGACGTGCGGCGCTTCAAGCGCGATCCGCTCCCCGAGGGCATGATCGACCGGCTGTTGGGGTTGGCGTGTCTCGCGCCATCGGTGGGGCTCAGCGAACCGTGGCGCTTCGTGTTGGTGGAAGACCCCGCGCGCCGCGCCGCGATCCGCGCGAATTTCGAGGCTTGCAACGCCGAGGCGCTCTCCATGCAGTCGCCGGACAGGGCGGCGCTCTACGCGAGGCTGAAGCTGCAAGGCATGGACGAGGCGCCGGTGCAGATCGCCGTCTATGCGGACCGCGAGACGGTGCAGGGCTACGGGCTCGGCCGCATGACCATGCCCGAGACCATCGACTATTCGGTGGTGACGGCGGTGCACACGTTCTGGCTGGCCGCGCGCGCCGAAGGCATCGGGGTGGGCTGGGTGTCGATCATCGACCCGGCCGGCGTCACGACGGCGCTGGACGTGCCGGAAGAGTGGATCTTCATCGGCTATCTCTGCGTCGGCTATCCGCAAGTCGAAGACGACACGCCGACGCTGCAGCGCGCGGGCTGGGAACACCGGCACGCGACCGACGAGGTGATCCTGCGGCGCTAGGCTACGCGGCGGAGTGTTCTCGGGTCTGTGCGTAGGCCACGATCCGCGCCAGCCACTTCTCATAGAGCCGATCCGTGAGGGCCGCATGCATCGCCACGCAACGCTTGGGCAAATCTTCGCGAATCTGCTCGATGGATTGCACGCTCGGGACCGTCGGCTCGATGTCGTAGCCATAGAGGTCGAGCCAGCTCCCGAGCAGTTCGGGTGTGACCTCCGGATGGGCGACCGTCGCGACCGCGTTGCCGCGCACATAGGCCTGCTCCGCGCAGAACGGGCTTGAATAGAGCGGCGCGGCGCCCGGCGGCAGGGTGAAGGCCTCGTGGTGCCAGATGAGAATCTCGACCGGATCGGGCGTATCGGCGAGCCACTCCCGCGCCACCGGGTTGTCGCACTTCGTCACCTGCCACCAACCGATTTCCTTGTCCGGCATGGGCGCGACAACGCCCCCCAGCGCCTTGGCGATGAGCTGGCTGCCCAGGCAATGGCCCAGCATGGGTACGTCCTGGGCCGCGGCCTTGCGAATCAGCGCCATCTCGTCGAGCAGCCATGGGAAATCGTCGTTGACGCTCATGGTGCCGCCGAGAAAGACGAGGCCCGCGACATCGTCGATGGTCTGCGGGACGGGATCGCCCTGGTCGATCCGCACCAATTCCCACGGGACGGATTCGGCGTTGAGGAACTGGGTGAGACGGCCGGGATGAATCCAGTCTTCGTGGCGGAAAATGCGGATGGGCTTCATGGGGCGCGCCTTGGCAGTTGGTGAAATCTTCTCATGAACTTACAGTCGAAAAAGCGGCTGAAAAGCGATATGTTTTCATCGGGTGTTGAGAAGAACTCATCATGGTTGCGCATGTTCCGATACCGCCTCTGGCGGGGCTCCGGGCCTTCGAGGCCGTGGCGCGGCTCAAGAGCTTCCGCCGCGCGGCGGAGGAGCTGTCGGTGACCACCTCGGCGGTGAGCCACCAGGTCCGCGCCCTGGAAGAGGCGTTGAGCACCCAGCTCTTCGAACGCGGGTCCCACGGCGTGACCGTCACCAGCGCCGGGCAGCGGTTCCTGCCCGAGGTTCAGGCGGCGATGGACCGGCTTTCCCTCGCCATCGCCGACCTGCACGAGCGCAAGCCCAACGCGCCGCTGACGATCAGTATGCTGCCGACTTTCGCGGTGCGCTGGATGGTGCCGCGCGTCGCCGATCTCAAGCGCAAGCACCCCGAGATCGAGGTGCGGCTCGACGCCAGCATGGAGGTCGCGAGCTTCACGGGCTCCGACGTGGATGTGGCCATTCGCTACGGGCAGGGGAATTGGCCGGGGCTTCATTGCGAACCGCTGATCGCGGAGAGGCTGATCCCGGTTTGCAGCCCCGCGCTGTTGGAGGGGGCGCGCCCGCTCAAAGAGCCGGCCGATCTCGCCCATCACGTTTTGCTGCGCAACGATGCGCACCCGGAGGACTGGCCGCTCTGGCTGAAGGCCGCGCGGCTCAAGGGCATCGATCTCAATCGCGGGCCGCGCTTCGGCTATTCGGAGCTGCTGCTGCGCGCCGCGTCCGAAGGCCTCGGCGTCGCCGTCGCGCGGCAGCATCTGGTCGAGGCGGAGCTCAAGGCCGGCAGTCTCGTCGCGCCGTTCGACATCACCCATGAAGTCGGGATTCGCTATTGGCTGGTTTGCCCGCCGCGCGCACTGGACGATCCGCGCGTCGCAACGTTTCGCAAATGGCTGTTGGCGGAAGCGGGGCTGAACCAAGGGGGCGGCGGCGCGGCGACTTCCTCGGAGTGTTATCCCTTGCCGAAGCGTTCTTCTAGTTCCACCGCCGGATCCGGGAAGGTGCCGTAGGGCAAGTCCTTATTGGCCACCCATTCGATGCATTTGGGAAGCTCTCCGTCCGTCTCGATGAATTCCTTTACCGCATCATAGGCGCGAGGGAAGGGGATAAAGAGACCGATGGGCAGCTTTGTGCGGTGGAGGTTTTCGACCCATTCGTTCAGCCGGCTCAAGTCGCCGACAGACGTATATTCCTCCTGATAGCCACCGCCGTGTTTATGGTAGATGAGCAGAACACCAAGGCCAGGCATGCCGTACAGGTATAGATCGAGGTCGACCCGCTTTCCGGCGAGATGATCTTCATTTTCGGTGCCGTAGAGACCTTCTATGGAGAGGGCGGCTGTATCGTTTCCCCAGTAGTTGAACCACTCCTGTCCCGGCGGTGCCAAGAAGAAGCGGCTCAAGGTTTTGGGAGCAGGCCAGCCCTTGTGCTCGTATTCGCCAAAGTCTGTTCGCTTGAGCATTGCCTAGTCCTGGTCTTTCCATTCGCCATTGTGCATCGTGCGCACACGTCCGGAGGGTTCGGTAAATCGGACGATGGGATTCCCTAGTTCCTGTCCGATCAACGGCAGCACCTTTTTGCAGCTAGAGCAAATTGGCCGATCCACAGTGATATCGATCACCTTGCCTGAAAGTGTACCATCGTTGGCACGGGCTGCTCTCAGCAGCACGGTGCTCTCCGCATGAAACAATGCATCGTTCGGACGTTGACCAATGTTGTGGGTACTCATGATGTCGGGGCGTTTTCGAACCAATGGGATGAGCGCGCGTTTCGCATCATTCAGGTCTCGCTGAGAGTACTCTACAATCGCCCCCGAATTGACGCCCATGAAGGTTTCACCGTCTACAATGCCATGCGCCACCGTGTCGCTGTCGCCCAACAGTGGTCTGCCTAAGAGGTCAGTGCCGTAGCTGTCCCTCAGGGTTTGGATCGCTTCAGGAGCTCGCTGCTGTTCAAGTTCGCGGAGTCGCGCCTGGGCCTCCCTTAGGTTCTCCTCGGCGCGTCGGATCTGGCCTACTATCGAGTTTCGTCGTTCTATGCTCGGACTGGGGCGCCAGCCTGGGTCAAGTCTTTGGACACGCTGAATCGCGTTGCGCGCGAGTGCCTCGGTGACATCCCGTCGTGTTACCTGGGCGAGTGTGCCCTCTGCATCGGTCGCCCTATTGCGCCGACGCGTCTGGGCGAGTCGGGTGCCAACGGGCGCCTCATCGGCGTTGCTAGATGAGGCGCTGCCCCCACCGATCCTGGTCCACTGGCCGCCATCGGGGTTGCCCGCGGGCACGCGGGGCTGGTTGGGGTCGAAGGCTTTGGGGACGTAAGAACGAGGGACGTAGGGCTCGCCAAAGACCTCGGCGTAGTAGACGTAGAAGGCCTGTTTGAAGGTCTCGAGTTTCTGGTCGAGCTTGGCGTAGCCCCAGGCCGTCTTGAGTTGCAGGAAAGCGACGTCCCGCTGCAGGCGAGCCCGGTCCCAGGCAGCGTCCGTGCCAATCGCTGCAGTGTGGCTAGGGTCGCAGGGACGCTCCGGCGTGCCCCATTGATTGTCGTCCAGTGGAGTTTCCCCGTGTTCGGCCACGGCCCGCCGCTCCTAGGTCCAGTTGAACTGTCAAAGGAATATAATCCTATCAAGGGGCGTGGTGATTGGCGGGGGATAGGGGCGCTGCCGGGCAGCGCGCGCCTATGGTCTTAGACTGAGCGAATGACAGGAGGACCGAGCATCGGGCGCGTTACGCGCGAGGGGCTACTCCTCCCGCCACCGCGCGGCGGCTTGGTCGTCGGTCTCTTTTGCTTCCACCCAGTGCTCGCCTTGCGGGCCCGTCTCGCGTTTCCAGAACGGGGCGGAGGTCTTGAGGTAGTCCATGAGGAAGCGCGCCGCCTCGAAGGCGGCCTCGCGATGGGCCGAGGCGGTGATGACGAGCACGATATTGTCGCCGGGGAGAAGTGTGCCCACGCGGTGGACGATCAGCGAGGCCTGCAGCGGCCAGCGCGCATGGGCCTCTTCCTCGATGCGCGCGAGCTCCTTCTCGGTCATGCCGGGATAGTGCTCGAGGGTCAGGGTGGAGATTTCGCCGGCGCCTTCACCATCGGACGCGCGAAGCGCGTCGCGTACGGTGCCGGTGAAGGTGACGATGGCGCCGATGTCGGTGCGGACTTTGCCCGAACAGTCTTTGCGCAGCGCCTCGATCTCTTCGCCGATATTGAAGTCGCCCTCTTGGACGCGGATCACGGCGCGTCTCCTTTAGTAACTAGCCAGAAGTAACTAGCCGCCCGTGACGGGCGGGAAGAAGGCGATCTCGCGTGCGCCCGCGATGGAAGCGTCGGCGCGCGCATGGGTCTGGTCGACGGCGGCGCGGATCGTCTCGCTTTGCGCAAACGCATTTTCGAATTCGGGGCCGCGCGTCTTCAGCCAGGCGATGACGTCGGCGACCGTGCCGGCGCTCTCCGGCAGATCGACGTCTTCGGACGCGATGCCGGTCTTTTCCTTCACCCAGGCGAAGTAGAGGAGGCGTGTCATTGTCGGGTCGTGCCTATTTCTCGTCGGGCATGAGATGGCGCAGCGTGGCGCGCAAGTAATCGTAGCCCGTGTAGAGCGTGAGGATCGCAGCGATCCACAGGAGCGTCAGGCCGAAATTGGTCGTGAAGGACCAGACCTTGTCGCCGGCGGGGCCGGCCAGCAGGAAGCCGATCGCGACCATCTGCACCACGGTCTTCCACTTGGCGAGATTGGTGACGGGCACGCTGACGCTGAGGCCGCCGAGGAATTCGCGCAGGCCCGAGACCAGGATCTCGCGGGAGAGGATGATGACGCCGGCCCAGAGCGACCAGCCGGCGATCGTCCCGTTCGCGGCCAGCATCAGGAGCGCGGCCGCGACGATCAGCTTGTCGGCGATGGGGTCCAGCATCTGACCGAGCTTGCTTTGCTGCTGCCAGGCGCGGGCGAGATAGCCGTCCAGGAAATCGCTGACGCCCGCGGCGATGAAGATCCACATGGCGAGCCAGCGGCCCCAATCGGCCTCGATGAAGAAGCAGGCGACCATGGCCGGAACGGCGACGATGCGGCCATAGGTCAGCATATTCGGCAGGCTGCTGTAATGCCGCCGATCCGCGTTGCGCCCACGGTTTGCATCATGCGACCCTGGCACGCCCCGTCCCGCCAATCCTTGTTCCGACATGTCGTAATCACTCAGTTCAGTTGGTGTCCCCAACATAACGCAATGGGCGGCGCTGCTAACCGCGTTCATGGAAAAAATCGTAGATCGTTTTGGCCATGTGCTCGCTGATGCCGCCAACGCTTTCCAAATCGGCGATTCCGGCCCGACTGACGGCCTTGGCGGAGCCGAAATGCTGGAGCAGCGCCCGCTTGCGGGTGGGGCCGATACCGGGCACTTCGTCGAGCGGCGAGGCGGTGATGCCTTTTTTCCGCCTGGTTCGGTGGGCGCCGATGGCGAAACGGTGGGCCTCGTCCCGCAGGGTCTGGATGCAATAGAGCACCGGATCGCGCGGCTCGAGCATCAGGGGCTCCTTGCCTTTGCGGTAGATGCGCTCGCGCCCGGCGTTGCGGTCCGGGCCTTTGGCGACCGCGGCGAGGTTGATGTCGGTCAGGCCGAGCTCCTCCAGAACCTCGTGGGCCGCGGAGAGCTGGCCGGGGCCGCCGTCGATCAGCACGAGGTCCGGCATGGACCATTTGTCCTCCTCGTCGTTCTCGCGCTCCTTGAGAAGCCGGCTGAAGCGGCGGGTCAGCATTTGCCGCATCATGGCGTAGTCGTCGCCGGGGGTGAGGTCCTCGCCCTTCATGTTGAACTTGCGGTACTGGGCCTTTTGGAAGCCTTCGGGGCCCGCCACGATCATGGCGCCCACGGGGTTCGTGCCCGAGATATGGCTGTTGTCGTAGACCTCGACGCGCTCGGGCGGTTCCTCCAGATCGAGGGCGTCCGCCAGTCTTCTATATATGTCGCGCTGTGAGGCGTGTTCGGCGAGGCGTCTTCCTAGGGCTTCCTGCGCGTTCGTCCGCACATGTTCGACGAGGTCGCGCTTCTCGCCGCGCTGGGGCGTCAGCACCTCGACCTTGTGCCCGGCCTTCAGTTCCAGGGCGGCGGCGAGCAGGCTTTGCCCCGCGATCTCGTGGCTCAGCAGGATGTGCCGCGGCGGGGGCTTGTCGTCGTAGAACTGCGCGATGAAGGCTTCGAGAACCTCTTCCACGGGGAGGGCCTTGTCCGCGCGCGGGAAATAGGCCCGGTTTCCCCAATTGTTGCCCGCGCGGAAGAAGAAGACCTGGATGCAGGTCTGCCCGGCCTCCTGGTGGGCGGCGAACACGTCGGCGTCCTTCACCGTGTGCGGGTTGATGCCCTGGTGGGACTGGATATGGCTCAGCGCCGTCAGCCGGTCGCGGAAACTCGCCGCGCGCTCGTAGTCCTGGGCTTCGCTGGCCTCTTCCATCAGCGCGCGCAGGCGATGCTTCACCTCATCGCTCTCTCCGCGCAGGAACCCCAGGGCCTCGTCGAGGAGCTCACCATAGGCTTCCTCGGAGATCGCGCCGGTGCAGGGCGCGCTGCATCGCTTGATTTGATAGAGCAGGCAGGGGCGCGTGCGGGCTTCGTAGTAACCGTCGGAGCACGAGCGCAATAGAAAGGCGCGCTGCAAAGTATTGATGGTCCGGCCCACGGCACCGGCGGACGCGAAAGGCCCGAAATAATCGCCTTTGCGGTTGCGGGCCCCGCGATGCTTCAGGATCTGCGGCACCGGATGGTCGCGGGCGATCAAGATGAAGGGGAACGACTTGTCGTCCCGCAGAACCACGTTGTAGCGGGGCTTGAGCCGCTTGATGAGGTTCGCCTCGAGGAGAAGCGCCTCCATCTCGGTGTTGGTGGTCACGAACTCCATGGCCGCCGTGTCGGCGATCATGCGGGCGATGCGGTTGTTGTGGCCGGCGCCGCGCGCGTAGCTCTGGACGCGTTTCTTGAGGTGCCGCGCCTTGCCCACGTAGAGCACCTGGCCTTCGGAATCGAACATGCGATAGACGCCGGGGCCAGCCGGCGCGAGCTTCGCATGGCGCGCGATGACGGCGGCTCCCGTCTCGGGACTCGCGTCCGAATCCCGCTTGAGAAGCGGATTTGCGCTTTCGCTGTCAGAGCTTTCCGGTGTCATGAAATCGTATCGTGTTGGCAACTGCCTCGCGGCAGTGCGGACCTGTCGTTCACACTAGGGGGTGGCTCCGGCCCCCTTCAAGGGCGTCCACGCAAGAGCCTTGTCTAACAAGTTTTCGCTTCAGCCCGCGTCGGGACGCCAATTGAGGTGCCGCCCGCCGTCCAGCGCGATCATCTGGCCCGTGATCGATCCCGTCTCTAGAAGAAAGCGGACCGTCGCCGTGATGTCACTCATGGGGACAGGGCGTTTCAGCAAAGTGTCATGGCATTCGCGCGCGAAGTCTTCGTCCGACTGGCCCTCGAAGGGCAGCACCGGGCCGGGGGCGATGGCGTTGACCCGGATTTGGGGCGCCAGGGCCTGGGCGAGGGTGCGAGTCGCGGTCCAGAGGGCCGATTTGGCGATTGTGTAGGTAAAGTAATGGGGGTTCAGCGCATGAACCTTCTGATCGATCAGATTTATGACATTGCCCTCGACGCCGGCCGGCAGGGCATTGGCGAAGGCCTTTGTCAGGAAAACCGGCGCGCGAAGATTGACTTCATGATGCTGGGTCCAGCCGGTCTCGTCGAAATCGTCCGGCCAGTCCCAGGAGAAGCAGGCGGCGTTGTTGACGAGGCAGGCCACGGGCCCCAGGGCCTTGGCGCTGTCCTCGATCAAGCCCGGCAAGGCCTGGAGTTCCGACAGATCGGCCTGAACGGCTGCCGCGCGTCCGCCGAAAGCCTCGATTTCCGCCACAAGGCCGCGCGCGTCCGCCTCGGACCTCTGGTAGTGGACCGCGACCCGCCACCCGGCGCGCGCGAGGTCTTCCGCGATGGCGCGCCCCAAGCGGCGGGCGGCGCCGGTCACCAATGCACAGGCTTCCAAGGAGTTGGCGGCCATCGTGTCCTTCGAGTCGTAGGCTGCTGCCGGAAATATCGGAAAAAACCCGCCAAGCGGGCCCCAACCACGTGGGATCGGCACTCTATGGGAGCGAAATCTGCCGAACAAGACATGGCGCGGAGCCCCGAGTCCGCACTGAGTCGGCCCGGCTTACCCGTGTAGCGCCGAGGGTATCTCAAAGGAACGAAGCCAAAACGCCCAACAACTGTGCAACTGGCTGAATGGGTAGGCTGACCGGAGCGGCTCCTAAGCCCAATGCGGTATCAAAAACAGTAAATTATTGCAGATAGGACACACTGGGTTTGTAGAATTCGAAAGAACCTTGCTTTTTCGTTGCTTCACCAAAAGCCCTGACTATTGTCAAAGCCACGGGGGACGTTGCACCGCGAACACAGCGTGTCAGCAGCATCCTAAACAACGAAATCAAGTCGTCAGGGACAGGCGAAAAGCAGGAGACTGGATAATGGCTCGGCGTGAAATTGCGGGGATCTTCAAATCTACGGTTTTGGGAGCGGCACTCGTTGCGGGTTCCGCCCTTGCGGCACAGGCGCAAGATCCTGGGGACCAGGCATTCGGCCCCTTCGGCGGTGGTTCGGGCAATCAGCTCGAGCTTAGCGCCACCACGGCTTTCACCACGGACTATGTGTTCCGTGGTATCTCTCAGACCAATCAGAACCCGGCCGTTCAGGGTTCGCTCGATGCGTCCTACGGCATGTTCTACCTCGGCATGTGGGGCTCCAACATCGACTTCGCTGACAGCATCGAGATCGACTACTACGGTGGTATCGCTCCGACGATCGGCGGCTTCGACCTCGATATCGGCGTGCTGTGGTACACCTATCCGGGCGCCAGCGGGACCGACATCGTCGAAATTAAGACGGGCGGTTCGTACACCTTCGGTGATGCCTTCACCCTCGGCGTGACGAACTACTGGGGTACTGACTCCGACTACGACGTTCTTGAGGTCGGCGGCGAGTACGTCTTCGGCAACAAGTGGTTCAACTTCTTCGATCCGAGCGTCAGCGGTTTGGTCGGCTTCCAGTGGGCCGATGCCGGTACGGATTACACCTACTGGAACGTGGGTCTGACCCTCGGCTTCCTGGACAACTGGGCAGCTGATGTCCGCTACTGGGATACCGACCTGAGCGATATCGGTTGCGGTGGCGCACCGGGTCGCGGCGACAACTGCGACGGTCGCGTCGTCGGTACGATCAGCGCATCGTTCTAAGACTTACCCAAACACTACCTTCCAAAGGGGCGCCGTTTCGGCGCCCCTTTTTCTTTTTTCGTGCGCGTTTTCAGCCAACCCTTAAGTTCGAGCGATGACGAAATCGGAAAAGGGGGCTGAGATTCCCGGTTCAGACTCAGGGCAGGGTGGCGTTGCCCCTGCCGGAGCAGATGCCGTCGCCAAGATGGACGCCGTCGCCAAGGCGCACGCGATCTACACGCCCGCCTCGTTGTCGTTTTACGATCTTGCGGTTCACGGCCTCTCCAATCGGATTGCATGGCGTTGTCCGACGTCGAACATCGTCGGCCTTTACCGGCGGCATCTGTCGGCAAACCACCTGGAGGCCGCGGTCGGTACCGGTCTTTTTCTCGACCGTGCCGGCACAGCATTCGACCGCCTGGTCTTGCTCGACATCAATCCGCACTGTTTGAGCGTGTCGGCGCGGCGGCTGCGGCGGTTCGACCCGAAGTGCCGGCAGGCGAACCTTCTGGAGCCCTTGTCTTCGGATCTGGCGCCGTTCTCATCGGTGGCGCTGACCTACGTGCTGCACTGTCTGCCGGGGTCCATGGCGGAAAAGCTCGTGGTGCTCGATCACCTCAAGCCGCTCATGGCACAAGACGCACGTCTGTTCGGCGCCACGATTCTGGGTGATGGGGTGCGGCCCAACGGGCCCGCCCGAGCACTGTTCAAGATCTATAACGAGCGGGGCGTCTTCAATAACAGCGAGGACAGCCTGGCCGCCTTGACCGAAGGTCTGAAACGCCGCTTTGCGCATGTAGACGTCGAACAGCGCGGCCTGGTCGCGTTGTTCGTTGCGTGCTAGGGGCCCCGTCGCCGCTTTTGAAGCGACCGCGTGTCGATGCGGACGCCGCCCAGCGTACTTAACTGGATTCGAGCGGTCCGGAGACCTAGCCGGTGTGGCGATCGGCCTTGTCGACCTCCTCGTCGGCAAGTCCTGCCTTGAAGCTCTTAATACCCTTGGCCACGTCTCCCATGACGTCTGATATCTTGCCGCGGCCGAAGAGAAGCACAAACAAGGCGATAACGACTGCGATTTGCCACCAACTCGGTCCCATAGATTGTCCTCTTACTTCCTTGAACGTGTCTTTGAATGTGTGGGGTCAGACCCTCTCGAGCCGGACCTCGGTGCTATGAACGGTCGTGTTTTCGGCAAGGTCGCTTTTGCGGCCGGAGACGAGCGCGTTGATATTGGCGTCGGTATCTGTCGTGCCGGGCCACCGGCCCTTGTAGACAATGCCCATGCCGGGCTGTGCGATGTCCGAGACTGCCACGGTCAGCGCCAACCGTCCGATGTCGTTCACCAGAACGATCGGATCTCCGTCCACGACGTCGTACTCGGCCGCGTCATCCGGATGAAGAACGATCGATGGCGTGCCCAGCTTCTTCTGGATAACCGGATCGTTGCCGTAGCTCGAGTTCATGAGCCAGGCCGATGCGGGCGAAACGATCCGCAGAAAGCCGGGCTGAGCCCGCTCGTCCGCATGGGCGGTCGGCGCGCGTGGAAGTCCCAGCTCGACCGCAGCGTCGTTGGCGAGCTGTATGCGTTTCGACTCCGTCGGAAACGATAGGTCCGGGAACTGGGTTTGGGGCTCGTCGAAAAGCGTGACCGTCCCGGCCGCAGCCAGGTCCGAGAAGCTGCCGGGGTAAGGCGTTTGCTCGAGCAGTCTCTCGATGAGATCGGCTTCATTCTCGAAGAGAGCGGGTTCCTCATAACCCATCGCGCCCGCCAATCGCCGGAATATCTCATGGTTCGGCAGCGCGTCCCCGGGAGGGTCGACGGTCTTCACCTGAGCCGACAGCGTCAAATCGAAATACGACAGGACGAGATCGTTACACTCGAGAAAACTCGCGGCCGGAAGAACGACATCCGCATAAGACGTCGTGTCCGTATGGAAGAGTTCAACGGCAACATGGAAGAGGTCGTCGCGCAACAAGGCTTTGCGCAGACGCCGCTGTTCCGGCGAGGACGCCGCCGGATTGCTGTTCCATGTCACCAGCGCGTTCGACAACTCGGACTGTTCGAGAGTCGCTGCGAGGTCCATATGGCTGATGGACGGGGTCGCGCCGCGCGCGAGTTCGGGCATCGCGACCATGTCCATGTCGATGCCGCGGCAATCGGGACCGTTCAAGTAGAGGAAGCCCGCGCCGGGCTTTCCGACATTTCCGCTGAAGGCCACAAGGGCGGAGAGGACGCGGAAGACGTTCCCGCCATATGTCTGACGCTGCACGCCCTGTCCAAGCCAAAGCAACGAGGGGCCCTCGGCGTAGGCGCGAGCCGCCTTATCGATCAAATCTGCCGGTACGCCACAAAGCTTCTCCGCCACGGCCGGGGTCGTGCTGTCGATCGTCTCCATGAGCGCCTTGGCGCCAAGCACATGCGCGTCGACGAACTCCCAGTCGATCAAGCCGCTCGACTTCATCACATTGAGAAATGCAAATCCCAAGGCGGCGTCCGTGCCCGGGCGAAGCTTGAGAAACAGGTCCGATGCCGTAGCCGTCGCGTGCTCGATCGGGTCCACGACGATTATCGTCGTTCCGGCAGCGGCGGCTTCAGTCAGGAAGCGTTGGTCCTGATGTGGGGCAGAGTGGGACGGATTTGCGCCCCAGACGAGGATGCATCGCGAATCCCGCGCCGTGCGTGGATCAAAGCCGACAACCGATGTGCCGAATGTGAGGTCCAAAGCCGCATGGCCCGCCTTGTTGCACACAGTGTCGGGGTCGACCTCGGTCGCACCTAAGCGGTGAAAGAAGCGCAGTGGAAACGCAATATTTATCAGCCCGACCGTGCCCGTATAGTGCGTATGCAGAATAGTGTGTGCATTGCCTTGATCGACAAGCTCCGTGAAGCGCTCGGAGATTTCCGCGAGTGCTTCGTCCCAGGAGATCGGAACGAACTTTCCCTCACCTTTCGGTCCCGCACGCCGCAGTGGAGAGGAAAGGCGGAGCGCTGGGTCGCGCCAGGCGCCATTGTAGGCAATAGCGCATTTGCCACAGAGTTTGCCGCGCGAAACCGGATGGTCCGGATCCCCGATAACCTTGGTGATGGACCCGTCTCGCGTATGCACGGCTATTCCGCACGCGTCATAGCAGTCGCGCGCGCATGTCGTTTTGATGACCGTTTCACTTGGCACGATGAATCCTCGAAGGACTTGCTCAAGGTTTCATCGCCCGATCCTGCCAAGTGGTGATTTGGAAGTCTAATATATTCCCGTACCCCCTAGGAGTTACTCACTCAAGAGGATTGCCCCGCCGTCGTTCCAACACCGAAACTACCGAGCATCAGAACGATATCGGCCCGATTTCGAGGCCGGAAAACTGGTGGCGCAACTCGCGGTTGGAAGCTTGGGCATCATGAATAAGCGAACTGAGCTTCATACAGCCTACCGCGCCGCGCCGCCCATTCTTCACCCATCAGCAATGCGTTTAGCAGGCAGACCGTTCGCTCTTGCGGTCGCGCCGTCACTTGACGTGGAGGGACTAAATGACAAGCAAATTCACGATTAGTCGCCGCGACTTTCTCGCAACCACGGCGGCGGTAACGGCCATGGCCGGTGTCTCGATGCCGAAGTTCGCCTTCGGCGCGGACAAGGTGGTCAAGATCGGATTTCTCGCGCCCTTGACCGGTGAAGTCTCCGCCTGGGGCAAGCCCGGCCTGGACGGCTGCAAGATTTGGGCGGACTGGGTCAACGCGGACGGCGGCGTCAAGATCGGCGACGAGGCCTACAAGGTCGAGTTCGTCGCCTATGACGACGAATACGATCCTAGCAAGGCACGGACCGGCGCGGTGAAGCTGATCAAAGAGGACGACGTCAAGTTCGTCATGATGCTGGGCGGCGATCCGTGGCCGGGCGCCGCTCCGATCGCGGACAAAGAGGAAATGTTGTTCTCGACCCTGCTGCCCAGCGATCTGAGCCCCGAGACGGAGCTCTTGGTTGCGCCGTGCGAGGTGCATCCGATCTACAACGTGACGGGCGTTGAGTGGCTTGCCGAGAACAAGCCGGAGCTCAAGACGGCCGTCGTCTGCGCACAGGACGATTCCCTCGGCAAGCCTTCCGTGGCGACCTACCTCGCCGCCTTTGAGGCCGCCGGCATCGAGGTCCTCGACGAGCCCATCTTCTTCGACCCGGCGACGACCGACTTCGCGCCCCTCATGTCCAAGATGCTGGCGCTGAAGCCGGACATCATTTGCCTGGATACGTGCTATGCGGACTATGTGCATCCGCTGGTGGAGCAGGCGTTCCAGCAAGGCTTCAAGGGGCAGATGATCTCGTGCACGGCGGACTTCTATGAGAAGCTGGTTGAGAAGACGTCCAAGGAGTTCATGGAAGGCTTCATCTTCCAGTTCCCAGACTTTGACGACCCGGCCATGAATGCCGAGCACGTCAACTTCAACAAGCCGAACGACTTCTACAATGAGTATGTGAAGCGCTACGGCAAGGGCGAGTGGAGCGCGGTGTCGTGGGAGTACGCCTCGATCATGGATCTTTGGGCTGACGCTGCGGGACGCGCCGGAACGACCGAGCCGGTCAAGGTGCTCGAGGCCATGAAGGTCGGCGGCACCGGGCGCCAGGCGTTTGGCGAAGCCAAGTGGTGGGGCAAGGAGCTGTTCGGCATCGACAACGCGCTCGTTGGCGAGTGGCCCGTCGTGGCTATCAAGGACGGCAAGGCGAAGATCCAAGACTTCAAGTCCATCCCCGCCTGGTGGGACAAGCATAGCGACCTGATGATCAAGCACATGAAGGCGCTCAATCAGATGTACTATCAGCGCGGCTAAACAGACTGGGCGCAGGCTGGTTCGCCAGCGCGGCGCGCGCTTGACCATCGCCAAGGCGTTCCGTGAGCGGTGCGGATCATCCAGAGCCATACTTTCTGTGCACACGACTGCCAGCGCCCGGCCCCATATTGGGCCGGGCGCGAGGCGGAGCGATATGAGATGACAGCAGAACTTTTCTTTCAGACCGTCGTCAATGCGACCTATGCCGCGAGCTACATGGCACTCATCGCGGTTGGATTCGTCCTCATCTTCGGCGTGATGGGCGTGGTCAATTTCGCGCACGGCGAACTCTATATGGCAGGGGCGTATACCGTCGTCGCCCTCTATGCCGACCAAGGATTTCCCTTCTTTCTCTCGGTCGCGGCGGGGCTGGCCTTTGTCGGGGTGCTCGGGCTTCTCATGGAGCTCGCTCTGTTCCGACCCTTGCGCGACAATCCACTGGGCGGCCTGATCGCCTCGATCGGCTTTCTTCTCATCCTGCAGACGATTGCGGTTCTCGGATTCGGCGTGCGGATGAAGAACGTGCCTCCGTCGACCCAGGACAAGCTTGTCTTCATGGACGGTGTCGTTCTGACCTACCAGAGACTCTATGTCATCGTAGCTGCTGTCGCCCTGCTAAGTGCGCTTTGGATATTTCTGCGTAAGAGCAAGTTCGGCTGGGCATTGCGAGCCTGTGCCCAAGATCGGGAAGCGGCCGTGCTTCAAGGAATGTCGATCAACAACACGGCACGCTTGGCGATGTTCATTGGCGCGGCGCTTGCCGGCGTTGCCGGTGCCCTGACGGCGCCGTTGGTTTCTCCGACACCCTATATGGGGCATCCCGTCGTCGTTTCCGCCTTCATCATCATCATCGTCGGCGGCCTCGGTTCCTTGGAAGGGGCCGTGTTGGTCTCGATCCTCTACGCGTTCGTCCATACCTTCGTGACGACGCTCTACGACGGCACCCTGGCGAATATAGTCGGTCTCCTCCTGATGCTCGGGGTCCTCATCGTGCGGCCGACAGGACTATTTGGAGCGAAAGAACGTGCATAAGCCTGACAGTCACTCCGTGAACCTCGCTGCTGCGTTTGGGTTCGTACTTCTGGCAGGCGTCCTCGTCGTGCTTCCGCATCTCCTGTCGTTCTCGCAGCAGGAGGTTCTGGTCCTGCTCGTGATCAACGTGCTGCTCGTCTGCAGCTACCGGCTGCTGACGCTGACAGGCGAATGGTCTCTGGCCCACGCCGTCATTATGGGGGTAGGGGCCTATACATCGGCCCTGGTGGCAAAGAAGCTTTCGGTTCCGGTCCCGCTCGCAATGCTGGCCGGCGCCTCGATGGCAGGATTCCTGGCGTTTCTCCTCAGCTTTCCGTTGTTCCGGATGAAGGGGTTCTATTTCCTCATTGCATCGTTCGCGGCCGGCGAGGTCATTCGCCTCTCGTGGAAGTGGAGCGACCTCACGTTTCTGTTCGGCGGTCCGAAGGGCATCAAGCGTATCCCCTCCTTTCCGGACTTTCTCTCGATCGATTTCTACGAGCCGGTGAACTACTACTATCTCTGCCTGATCGTCGTAACGATCTCACTTCTGATTCTGTATCGCGTTGAGAAGTCGCGCATCGGGCTCACCTTTCACGCCATTCACTGGCAGGACAAGCTGGCCGAGTCTGTCGGCGTCAACACGTTCCGCTACCGGACGCTCGCCTTCGTCTTTTCGGCATTTTTCGCCGGTCTCGCCGGCGCGCTCTATGCGCACTATGTGGGCGCAATCGCGCCCAACAGGTTCAGCGTCGAGGAGATGGTCTACATTCTGATTTGGGCGATCGTCGGCGGCACGGCGACCTTCTACGGTCCCATCATCGGCGTCGTGGTACTCACCATTGTCAACGAGATCGTGCTGCGGTCTCTCGGTGTCGAGGAGATGCGGCCGATGTTCTACGGCGCTCTCCTGATCATCGCGATTCTGTTCCTGCCCGACGGCCTAGAGAGCCTGGTTCCGAAGATCAAGCGGCTGTTCGGCAAACGGGACAAAGAGAGCAACGGATCTCTCGCGTCGCCCCAGATCGCAGAGTGAGGATCGGCGGGGCTGGCGCGTTAGCCGGGCCCGCGGCGCAAGAGCAATAGCGCGCCGCGCAACGGGCGGACGGGAAGCCCAGTTCTCGATCAGTTGGGAAGAGCCGCGCTAGCTGCGCGGTTCGGCCGCCGGCGCAAGCAAGAGCTGACCGGCTGCCAGCAGTTTGCGGGTATCATTCAACATGGCCGGCCGTTCGCGCCGCCAGGCCGTGAACACGGCCGCGTCGGGTGCGATGAGCGTGTCTGGATTGTCCCTCAAAGCCTCCAGGCGCGTTGCCGCGTCCTTGGCGATAGCGTTCCACCGCTTCTGCCACAGTGCGCGGTAGGTGTCGCGGTGAAGAGCCTCCATGCGGAGGTGGAACATCGAGCTGCGGGCGACTCTGGGCGCCTGCATGCGGGCGATCCAGGGATGGGCCCCACGCCAGGTCTCAAGAGCCTTTGCGGCCAGAGCGGCGAGGTCGTTCTTGTCGCCAGTCAGCGCAAGACATATCCCGAAGTTGGCAAGGCTCGTGCCGAGCCGCGGGTCGATTGGTTCAAAGGTCTCGCGTGCCAGCCGCAAGGCGCTGCCCGCCTTGTCCTTCGCCTGCTCGAAGTCTCCTGCACATGCGGCCGCGACCGCTTCCTCGCTGGTGGCTTCCCAGGACAGATCGTCCTGGCTCCAGCCGGCGTTGACGAGCTCCTGCAGACTCCAGATTTCAGGCGCCGAGGTAGGCTTTTCGAACATGGTCATTGTCGTGCAGCTCCCGTGCGGGTCCTTCCAGCGCGATTGTTCCCGTCTCGAGGACATAGGCGAAGTTCGCAAGTTTGAGAGCGAGCTCGGCGTTCTGTTCGACGAGGACGACGGGAACGCCGCGATCCACGATGTCGCGAATGGCGCGTGCCATCTCCTGAACCATGACCGGCGACAGCCCCATGGAGGGCTCGTCGAGGATCAGCATTCGCGGCCTGGACATCAGGGCGCGGCCGATCGCCAGCATTTGCTGCTCGCCGCCGGAGAGCGACCGAGCCCACTGACCCCGGCGCTCTTCCATGCGCGGGAAGCGCTTGAACACGTCGCGCAGGTCCGCTTCAATCCCGTCCTTGTCCGACCGCAGAAAAGCACCGGTTCTAAGGTTTTCTTCAACCGTCAGGTCGGGGAAGACCCGCCGCCCTTCGGGCACATGTGCGATCCCGAGCGCAACAATCTTCTCCGGCGCCAGCCGATCGATGCGCTGGCCGTCGAAAATGATCTCGCCATCGCTGATCCGTACGAGGCCGGAGATGGCGCGCAAGGTCGTACTCTTGCCGGCGCCGTTTGCGCCGACGATCGTGACGATGCCCTTGTCGGGAACAGCCATGCTGACACCCTTCAGGGCCGCCACCTTGTTGTAGTGGACTTTGATGTTCTTGATCTCAAGCAGCATCGATCGCGGTTCCCAAGTAGGCTTCAATAACGGCGGGGTTGGTGCGCACTTCTTCCGGCGTGCCTTCGGTCAAGAGCGTCCCGAAGTTCAGTACCGTGATGATGTCGCAGAGGCCCATCACCGCCTGCATGTCGTGTTCGATCAGCATGATCGTGACGCGCTGCTCCTCGCGGATGCGCCGGACCAGTTGGATCATCTGCCGTGTCTCTTCGGGGTTCATCCCGGTAAAGGGCTCGTCCAGCAGCAGCAGCCGCGGTTCAGCGGCAAGCGCGACCGCCAGTCCGAGGGCGCGCTGGTGACCGTGCGACAGGTTCGCCGTCAGCTCGTCCGCTAGGTGGGCGAGGTTGAGGAACTCGAGTATCTCGTACGCCTTGGCCCTCGCGGCCGCCTCGATGTTGCGGTCCGTCCCAAGGATCCGGCTGACCACGCCGGCCTTCGCGCTGCGGTGGCATCCCAGCAGAACGTTCTCGATCACGGTGAATTCGTGGAACAGCGTGGTGCCTTGGAATGTGCGGATGAGACCACGCTCGGCAAGCGCGCTGGTCGGCCGGCCGGAAACGTCCTCGCCGCAATAGAGGATCTTTCCCCGAGACGGCGGGTAGAAGCCGCTGATGACGTTGAAGGTCGTCGTCTTGCCGGCGCCGTTCGGACCGATCAACCCGTGGATCGTGCCCTCGCGAACGGTCAAGCTCAGATCGTTGATGGCAACGATGCCGCCGAAGATGCGGCCAAGATCGCGTACCTCGATAATAGGCGTTTGTGTCTGCATCATCGGCGTGTGCGTTGTCCCCGGAAAATCAAGTCTTGTCGAGATTTAGCACAGCTTCACAGAGCGCTGCATTCTTACAAGATCGTACCTCTTAGGAGTTACTTCGATCAGAGCATTGCTCGCTCTTGGCTGATGCGGGACGCTTCGTGCGGACAACATAGCTTCAATGACGCGAATAAGACGGGCCATAGAACCCGTCCGTGGCAGGGACGATCGAGAGCCGGTGGCCGTAGAAGACGTAGGACAATACGCCGGCGAAAGCCCGCATTCGCTGCAGAGGCAGATTGGTTGGCGGGATGCCTTCTGGGTCGCCAGTGGCGTCCCGGCCCTGGTTCTCTTCACCATGGGCGGCGTCGCCGCCACTTCGGGCAAGGCCTCTTGGCTCGTTTGGGTCGCAGCCATCACCGTGGCCTTCATCCAAGCCTTTACCTACGCGGAAATCGCGGGCCTGTTCCCAGGCAAGTCCGGCGGAGCAGCCATCCATAGCGCGATCGCCTGGTCGCGATACGGCAAGCTGTTCGCCCCGATTGCGGTGTGGTGCAATTGGTCCGCGTGGTCCGTGGTGCTGTCGATCGGCGCCGGTCTTGGTGCCGGCTACGTCCTCAACCTGTTTTTCGCCCCGGACGCCGCCATCACAAGCTGGCAAATCGTGCTGGCCGATCTCGGATGGCTGAAGGAGGGGCTCACCTTACGCATCAACGCGACATTCATCGTGGCGGCCACGCTGCTGCTCGGCTGTTTCGCGATCCAGCGCGGCGGCATCCTTCAGTCTGCGCGTGTGACGATGCTGCTTGGGATTGCTGCTCTCGTGCCGCTCATTCTGATCGGCATCGTTCCGCTGTTCACCGGCGACATGCCGCGCGAGAATTTCTTGCCGCTGGCCCCGCTGGCCTACGACGCGGCCGGTCGAGCGGTTGACGGCACCTGGGACAAAGCGGGTTGGATCGCCGTCAGCGGCGCCTTGTTCGTTGCCTTGTGGTCCGCCAACGGGTTCGAGACGGCCGCCTGCTATACGCGCGAATTCAAGGACCCGGCCCGCGATACGTTTCTGGCGCTGATGTCGTCGGGGCTGTTGTGCGTCGGCGTCTTTACGCTCGTGCCGCTGGCCTTTCAAGGCTCGCTCGGGATCGAAGGGATGATCGCGCCGGGCATCCGCAGCGGCATGGATGTGGGCCACGTTCTGGCCGACATCCTCGGTGGCGGCGTAGTTCTGGAAACCATCGTCGCGGTGCTGCTGATCCTCGCAATCCTGCTCTGCGTCATGACGGCGATGTCGGGTGCAGCGCGGACGTCCTATCAGGGGTCGGTCGAGGGATGGCTGCCGCGTTACCTCTCCCACGTGAACAAGGCAGGCGCGCCGACAAACGCGATGTGGACGGATCTGGTTCTCAATCTGGGCCTACTCCTGATGTCGGACTACATCTTCGTCCTGGCCGCGACCAATGTCTCCTACATGGTCTTCACGTTTCTCTACGTGAACGCTGGCTGGATACACCGGCTCGACCGTCCCCACTGGGTGCGGCCTTATCGGGTCCCAAAGGTCCTGCTGATCGCCGGCATTCTGATGTCGTTCGTCAACATGGCGGTGGCCGGGCTCGGTGCGAACATATGGGGGCAGGGCACCTTGCTGACCGGGTTCATCATCGCGTTCCTCGCCGTGCCGTTCTTCATCTACCGGCACTATGTCCAGGACAAAGGCATCTATCCGGAAAACATGGCCGAGGACATGCATCTCGGACCCGAGGCGGGGGTGGCGACACGTGGGGGTCTGCTGCCCTATCTGGCACTCGCCGGCGCGGCGGCCGTCACGCTAGCCTGCCATTTCTGGGCATCGAGTTGATCGCTGCCGAGCACGGTTTCTGCCGAAGGCACAAAGGGAAAGAGCCGGCCGCGTGACGTGCACGCAACCGGCTCTCGGTACCACCCGCGGCCAGTAGTGCAGGCGGCACTCGGGGCTGCTAGTCCTCAACACGCAGTCGCATCGGGTCGTAGAACGGGGTTTGCACCACCGTGCCGGTGCAAATGCCCGGTTCGCCGCCCAATGTCACCTGCGTGCCAAGTCCGGTGCAGTCCGGGAGGAGATGAACCATAGCTAGGGACTTCATGAGGTACCGGCTAAAACTCGAGCTGGTGACGACACCGACGTCTTTGCCGTTCTTGAAGATGCGCGTGCCGGGTTCGACCGCGTCGTCGGTGTCACATACGATGCCGGCCTGTTTGATGCGCTCTCGGCCGCGAAGGAAGAGGACCGCCTGCTTGCCGATGTAGTCCGCTTGCTTGTCCTCGTCGATACCCCAGCCCATGTTGACTTCCCACGGAGTCGTGTCGCCTTCAGGCATATCGTAGGGGAAGAACAGAAGCGTGGACTCGACGCGGATGAGATCGAGCGATGTCCAAGAGGCGGGCACGACGCCGAACTCTTTGCCGGCGGCCAGAATGCTGTCCCATACCTCGCCGGCATCCGCCGAAGAGCAATAGACCTCGTAGCCACGCTCCCCGGAATATCCGCAGCGGCCGATAATGACGTCCTTGCCGAACAGGGTCGTCTTCGCGTGATTGAAGAAGGGGAGCGTTTCCAGCGCCATGGGCGTATGCGGGTTCAGCGTCTTCAGAGACGCCGGACCTTGCAGGGAAAGGACATGGGTATCCCGGTCCCACTCGACGGAGACGTTCTTGCCTTCCGACACCTTCTTGAGCTGCTCGGGCGTGGCGCCGCTGCCGTGGGTGACGCGGTATTCGTCCGGCCCATCGCAAATAATCATGATGTCGTCGACGAGGGCGCCGTTTTCGTTCACTTCGGCGCCCAGCCGAGCCTGGCCCGGGGCGATCGTGGAAACGTCGATGGCCACGAGACCATTGAGCGTGGCGACGGCGTCCGGCCCAGTCACCCGCACGATGTTCAGCGCGGAGACGTCGTAGAGTCCGGCGCAGGTCCGTACCGCCACGACTTCGTCGTTCGGATCGGTCGCATAGCTCCACGGCACGCGCATGTCGCACCATGTCTCGCCGTCGAGTTTCGATCCCAGAGCTTCGTGTCGACTGTTCAGTGCGGAATTTCGCGTGCTCATGTCGCCCCAACCGTGTGCGTGATTTCGATCAAAACCGCGTCGTGGCGGCTATCCGCAGTGTCGAAGTGAACACGCCGAATGACAATTACTCTCGTGGAGGTAGGCCATTCTGAATAAGCGCGCGGCTCCTGCCATGCGCCGGACGGCGGCTAACCCCAAGTGGGTATCCATCCAAGGGAATTGGAATTGGGCCGAATTGGCCGAGACTTGCACTGCCAAGATGTCTCGGGTTGGGCGGCCGCTCCGGCACATAACAATAAGCCGGACTAGACTTTTCCGGGCTCTGGCTGGTCGAGAATAGCGGTTGAGCGGAGCTGATCTCCCCACCGCCAGATAAAGGGAGATGCACTCCATGGCGAGTGACTCGAAATACGACATCCTTTTCGAGCCCATCAAGATCGGGCCCAAAACCCTCCGCAACCGCTTCTATCAGGTGCCCCATTGCATCGGCGCCGGATCGGACAAACCGGGTTTCCAGGCGGCGCACCGCTCTCTGAAGGCTGAAGGCGGTTGGGCTGGCATCAACACGGAGTACTGCTCGATTCATCCGGAATCGGACGATTGCCATCGCGTATCCGCCCGAATCTGGGACGACGGCGATATCCGTAACTTGCGTGCGATGACCGATCACATTCACGCCCATGGCGCGCTGGCCGGTGTGGAGATGTGGTACGGCGCGGCGCATGCGCCCTGCATGGAGACACGCTGTACGTCCTATGGACCGAGCCAGTTCAACTCGGAATACGAGAACCTGACCTATTGCCACGAAGCCGATCAGGACGACATCAACCGGCTGCAGCAATACTACGTGGACGCCGGCATTCGCGCGCGCGATGCGGGCTTCGACATTGTCTATGTCTATGGCGCGCACTCCTATCTGCCGCTTCAGTTCCTGTCGCCTTACTACAACCGGCGCACCGACAAATACGGCGGCTCGCTTGAGAATCGCGCGCGGTTCTGGCTCGAGACGCTGGAAAAGGTGCGCAACGCAGTCGGTAAGGATTGCGCGATTGCGACCCGCTTCGCGGTCGACACGCTTTACGGCGACGCCGGCGTCGAGGTCGAGGAAGACGGCATCAAGTTCGTCGAGCTGGCCGATCCGCTGGTCGACGTCTGGGACGTCAATGTGGGCGACATCGCCGAATGGGGCGAGGACGCTGGTCCGTCCCGCTGGTACCGCATGGGCCATCAGATCCCGTGGCAGAAGCACATCAAGGCGGTTTCCAAGAAGCCGGTGCTTGGCGTGGGCCGTTTCACCGATGCCGAAAAGATGGCTCAGGTCATCCGTGCCGGCGAGCTCGACATCATCGGCGCAGCGCGGCCGAGCATCTCGGATCCGTTCCTGCCTCAGAAGATCGAGGAAGGCCGCTTCGACGACATCCGCACCTGCATCGGCTGTAACGTTTGCATCTCGCGGTGGGAAATCGGCGGTCCTCCCTTCATCTGCACGCAGAATGCGACGGCGGGTGAAGAGTACCGCCGCGGCTGGCATCCCGAGAAGTTCCCCAAGGCCGAGTCGGACGACTCGATCCTCGTGCTCGGCGCCGGCCCGTCCGGTTCGGAAGCCGCGCGCGTCCTCATGGAGCGGGGCTACACCGTTCACCTGGTGGACAAGGCCGACAAGGTCGGCGGCTGCGTCAACACGATCGCGACGTTGCCTGGCCTCGGCGAGTGGAGCTATCACCGCGACTACCGTGAGACCCAGATCAACAAGCTTCTCAAAAAGAACAAGGACTCCCAGGTCGCGCTCGGCGTGAAGCCCATGACGGTCGACGACTGTCTCGACTACGGCGCCGACAAGATCATCGTGGCGACCGGTTCCCATTGGAACACGGACGGTACGAGCGGTCTGACCCATGAGCCGATCCCCGGCATCGACGCAACGACCCAGGACTGGTGCGTGACGCCCGAACAGATCTTCGAAGGCAAGAAGAAGATCGGCAAGAAGGTCGTGGTGCTCAATTGCGATTGGTACTACATGGGCCCAAGCCTTGCGCAGCGGCTCAAGGAAGCCGGCCACGACGTCACCATAATCAATGGCGTGCAGATGGGCCGGTACATGGAGTTCACGCTCGAACTTCCCAACCTTCACCGCTGGTTGCACAACAACCATGTCGAGATGATCGACGGCGTCTGGGCCTCTCGCGCAGAAGAAGGCCGTATCGAGATCTACGACATCTACGGCGACGGCTGGAAGCGACAGTACAAGGGGCCCGGCCAGCTGCCGCGCGATGAGAACAAGACCCAGCGCTGGGTCGACTTCGACACGCTGGTGCTCGTGACCGGCCGTTCCTCGGACGACGAGATCTATCGTGGCCTGAAGGCGCGGAAGAGCGAGTGGGCAGAGAAGGGCATCAAGGGTGTGTACGTCATCGGCGATGCTTGGGCGCCCAAGCTCATTGCCGATGCGACCTTCGATGGACACCGGATCGCCCGCGAGATCGAAGAAAACGATCCGCAGCATCCGAAGCCGTATCGCCGCGAAGTGGCTGTCTGGGGTGAGCCCCATATGCCGGGCGGCGCCGTCGAAATTCAGTACCAAGAGTAGAACGACTTCGTCCCGGGCGGTTCTCTCCCCCCGCCCGGGACGATCTTTCAACAACGAACTTTAGGGCTTTGGCGCAAACGAACCCGAACGATCCGACCTGATTGACGCGAGTCTCGATCAGGGAGCGCGGGTTCCAAGAAACGCCCTCAACCCGTCAGGAGACGACGTTGATCGAAGCGGGGCAGAACCCGGAGCAGGTCACCCGAATTCTGTTCCAAGATTTTCCGACGTGGATGCTGGTGTCATTCTACGTCGTCGCGGTCCTTGCGATCGCCGTGTTTGTTTACGGCTGCTACGCGCAGGTGCGGAAATACGCCCGCGGCCGTTCCGTGTCCGAGAAGGGGCTCTGGGGCGGCATCAAAGACATGATCGAGGCGATGCTGACACATCGCACGATCCGCCGCCGCGATTCAGCCGCCGGCCGCAATCATGCGCTGATCTTTTTCGGCTTCGCCTTGCTCTTCATCGGTACGGCGACGATCACGCTCGAGTACGACATTCTCGAGCCGATCGCGGGTATCAAGTTCTGGTACGGTTCCTTTTATCTCTGGTTCTCGCTGGTGCTCGACATCGCGGGCGCGGGGTTCGTGATCGGCCTCCTGTACATGATGTATCGCCGGAAGTGGCTGGCGCTTCCGAAGCTCGATTACCGCCGCCCCGATCGTGTCCCGTCCGATCCCGACTACGGCCGCGACTGGTACCGGATGGAGGACTGGCTGTTTCTTTGGGCCCTGGTGCTGCTCGGCATCACCGGCTTCATGCTCGAGGCCGCGCGCCTCGTCTGGCTGCAGGCCGACCCGACGGTCTGGGACTACCGCTGGTGGTCGCCGGTGGGCGCGATCGTGGCATACGGCTACAAAGCGCTCGGGCTGACGCCGATGGGGGCAGGGGAGCTGCGCATCGGGCTATGGTGGTTCCACGGCCTTCTGGCTCTCACCTTCATCGCGGCCATTCCCTATACCAAGGCGAAGCACATCTTCACGGCCATGGCCTCGCTCGCGGTGCGCGATGCGAAGCCGGCCGCGCATCTTCCCGAATCAGACCTGACCGCGAAGAAAGTCGGCGCGGAGTCCATCACGGACTTCACCTGGAAGCAGCTTCTCAATCTCGATGCCTGTACGAAGTGCGGCCGTTGTCACGAGGCGTGTCCTGCCAACGCAACGGGCTTTCCGCTGTCACCCCGTGACCTCGTCTTGACGCTGCGCGAATTGTCGAACGCGACCCTCGAAGGGTTCAGGCTGCCGCCGCAGGACGCCCTGGCGGCGATCGGTGACGGCGTCAATCAGGTGCGGCCGGAGACGTTGTGGTCGTGCCGGACTTGCGCGGCCTGTGTCGAGATCTGTCCGGTGGGCGTCGAGCATGTCCCGATCATCGTCGAGATGCGCCGTGCGCTGGTGGATGCCAGCGAGATGGAGCCTACGCTTCAGAAAGCGCTGCAGAACATCCACAACAAGGGCAACTCGCTCGGCGAGAACAAGCGCAAGCGCCCCGGCTGGACCAAGAAATTGGACTTCGAGATCAAGGACGCGCGGAAAGAACCCGTCGACGTTCTTTGGTTTGTTGGCGACTTCGCGTCGTTCGATCCGCGCTACCAGCGGGTCTCACAAGCCTTCGCGCGCCTTCTGCATCATGCCGGCGTCGATTTCGGCATTTTGTACGAAGCCGAGATGAACGCAGGCAACGATGTCCGCCGTGTCGGTGAAGAGGGATTGTTTCAGCATGTCGCCGAGCAGAACATTGAGACGCTGGAGGCTTGCGACTTCAACCGCATCGTGACGACCGATCCGCATTCCTACAACACGATCCGCAACGAGTACCCGGACTTCGACGGTGTGTTCGAGATCGAGCATGCCAGCGCCATGATTCAGCAGATGCTCGCATCGGGGCAGCTCAAGCCGTCAAAGACCTTCGATGCGCGCGTGACCTATCACGACCCATGTCATCTCGGGCGTCTCAACAAGGGGTTCGAGCCGCCGCGGGAGTCCATCCGGATGCTCGGTGCGGAACTGATCGAGATGGAACGATCGCGGGACAACTCCTTCTGCTGCGGCGCGGGCGGCGGGCGCATTTGGATTGCCGATCCCACGGACAAGGAGAAGCCGTCGGAAAATCGCGTCCGCGAAGCGGCCAAGATCGAGGGGCTCGATGTTCTCGTCGTGAACTGCCCCAAATGCATGAACATGTTCGAAGACGCGCGCAAATCCACCGGCAACGAGGACAATTTCCGTGTCATGGAGCTTATAGAGCTCGTCGAGGAGTGCATGGACTTCGGTGAGGGCTCAGGAGCTGTCGCGGCTGAGGAGCAGCGCGCGGCGGACGCAGCGGTCCCAGGTGTCCAGTAGGACCGTCATGAGCCTGGTGAACCGCGCCCTAGTCTCCGGAGACGTGTACTTGGCAGCAGCCGTTCACGGTGCCGCCCCGCCTCCGCAGCGGCAGAAGCTCGAAGAGCTGCTGTTCCAGACCGCGAAGACCCGGCGTCAGTTTGGTGCCGCGCCCTATGTTCCGCGATCGCTGTTGGACAGTCTGGCAAGCGACGAGGACGGCAAGGTGCGCTTGCGGGTGGCGCGAAATCCGGCGGCCTCACCGCAAGCCTTGGCGAAACTTGTCAAAGGCGACCGTCTCGAGGAGATGGCGGTCGCCGTGGCTGCGCATGCGAACGTCAGTCCCGACACGCTGGCGGGACTCGGGCAGTCCCCATCGCTCGCGGTCCGTCATGCGCTTTGCGGCAATCCGAACACGCCGGCGAAGACGCTGCGCGCCCTCTATCCCGTGGCGGAGCCTGCAAACAAGAAGGCCCTGGCCGGAAATCCGTATACGCCGGCGGACATTCTCAGCCTTCTTTGGAAAGACGGCGATGCTTACACGCGTGCCGAGGTCGCGGCGCATCCCTCTGCGCCGAAGGAGGTCTTGGATGCAGCTCTGACGGATTCCGAGGCTCTCGTCCGGCGCAAGCTCGCGTCCAATCCGTCGGCCGGAGCGGCAGCGCTTGCGACGTTGTTGGGCGATCCCGACGGGACGGTTCGGGCGGCGGCCATTCGCAGCTTCGCCCCCGATGAGGCGCTGCCCGATGCCGTCGCGGGCGATCCGTGCATCAGGGTCCGCCGCGCGGAGGCCCGCCGCGACGGGTTGGACGCAGATGTCGCGCGGCGGCTTGCAGACGATCCGGATGCCTGGGTCCGGCGCTGGCTGGCCCGCAATCCGACGGTGCCCGAAGATGTCCTCGTTCGCCTTGCCGTCGACGAAGAGGCCGATGTACGGCGCAGCGTAAGCCGCAACCGGTCGGCCCCGCTCGGCCTGCTGCGACAGTTGTCGCAAGATACGGTCGCCTGGGTCCGCGCAGGGGTCGCGCTTCGCGCCGATGTGCCCGACGACGTGATCGGCGCGCTCGGACGGGATGACGACCCCGATGTCCTATCGGCACTGGGGCGGAACCCGCGCACGCCGCTCGATCTTCTCATTCGCATCGCTGGCAGCGCCGACGCCGACGTCCGCCGGTCGGTCATCCTGAATGCACAGGCGCCGCGCGGGGCGTTGGTCGCGCTGCTCGAGGATCCGTACCCGATCAATCGCGCCTTTCTGGCCAGGCATCGAAACCTGTCGGAGACCGACCTCGTCGCGATGCTGGGCGATCCCGAGCCACAAGTGCGCTTCTCGGCTGCAAGCGCGTTGATCGACAGAGCGAATTCGACCTGAGGACAACATCGGAAGGAATATTGGTGTGAGGGTAAGACCATGAAAATCCTAGTTCCCGTCAAGCAAATCGCCGTCGTGGACGAGGACTTTGAGCTTCGCGACGATGGCAAGGACGTCGATCCCGACTTTCTGAACTTCGAAGCCAATGAGTGGGACGATTATTCGTACGAAGCCGCGCTGACCATCATGGAAGCGTCGGACGGTGTCGAAGTCGTTCCCGTGACCGTCGGTCCGGACGATGCGGAGGATGTTCTGCGCCGTTGCCTCGCCAAGGGTGGCGAACGCGGCATTCGGGTGTGGGACGACGCGTTGGAAGACGCAAACCCCGCCGTCGTTGCGCAAGTGCTTGCCGGCGTCGCAGCGCGCGAAAAGCCGGACATGATCCTGACCGGAACTTTGTCCTCCGACCGGTCTTACGCGCAGACAGGTGTCGCCCTTGCGGCGGCTCTGGGCTGGCCGCATGTGGCGGTCGTCACCGGGCTCGAGTGGACGCCCGGCGATCCCAAGGCCACGCTTCTTCGTGAACTCGAGGGCGGACTCGTGGAGAAGCTCTCGGTGGAGTGTCCCGCGGTCCTGACGATCCAGCTTGGTATCAACACCCCGCGCTACGCGTCATTGCGCGGCCTGAAACAGGCAAAAGAGAAGCCCGTCGAGGAATTGTCCTTGGACGATCTCGGTTTATCGGGCGACAGCCTCGCCGAACAGGCCTCGTTTAGGGTTCGGCGCATGTACAAGCCGGAGACCGGTCAAGCGGAACTCATTGAAGGCACACCGGCCGAACAGGCCGCGCGTCTTGCGGAAATCATCAAAGAACTCAAGGGAGCGGCATAATGGGAGAGATCCTTGTGATCGCGGAGCACCGTCAGGGGCAACTCAACCCGGCGACGTTGGAAATCATCGCCGCGGCTGTCGCGTTGAAGGAGGAGTCTGAACACAAGGTGACCGTCGCGGTTTTCGCGCAATCGCCTGACGACTTCGCAGGCCTCGTGGCGAAGGCGGGTGTCGATGAAGTCGTGAAAGTCCCCGTGCCGGTGGCGTCGTTTCAGAACGACACCTACGAGGCTGCCGTCTTGGCGCTGGCCGACGCGCGGAAGCCGGCCGTCATCATGTGTCCGCACACGGTGGATGCCTGGGGCTATGCGCCGGCAGTCGCGGCCCGTGGCCAGTTCGGGTGTGCGACGGATGTGTTCGAGATGCGTTTCGAGGCCGAGGGCCTGGTTGCCGTCCGTGCCGCCTATGCGGAAAAATTGCATATGGAAATCGACTTCCCGGGCAAGGAAACCGTACTGCTGACTGTCCGGACAAATGTCTTTAAACCTTCGGAGGAGGATGGGGCACCCGCCGTGACCTCCTTCGAGGCGCCATCGGCGGAAGCGCGGACGGAACACCTGACCTATGTCGAGCCGGAACAGACCGGCGACGTCGATATCACGCAAGCGGAGTACATGCTTTCGATCGGGCGTGGCGTCGGCGAGGAAGACAACGTCGAGGAGTTCAAAGAACTCGCCGATGCTTTCGGCTTCACTTTGGGCTGTTCCAGGCCGATCGCCGACAATGGCTGGCTGCCGAAGTCCCGCCAAGTCGGTCAGTCCGGCAAGACCGTCGCCAAGTGCAAGGTCTATTTGGCGCTGGGTATCTCCGGCTCCGTCCAGCACATGGCCGGCATGAAGCATGTGCCGAACATCATCGCGGTCAACAAGGATGCCGAGGCATCCATCTTCACGATTGCGAAATACGGCATCGTTGGAGACATGTTCGAGATCGCGGAGGAACTGCGCGACCAGGCCTCCTGACGACACGTCGACGCGTCTGTCCGCGCCACGCTAGGCAGCAGGCGCGTCGTCCAGATTTGCAATCTCGATACGGCCAAGTCCGATATTGCTCGCACGCGCAGCGGCGCCGGAGGCGATCCCAATGACGTCTTCGGCGCTGTCCGTTGTGGCGGCTTCGAAGCCGGTTGCAAGGCCGATGCTCGTGGTGAGGAAGAAGGCGTCATCGCCGTCGCCGATGGGCGCGCGCAAGGCCTTCTGGACCTTCTCGGCGAGCTTGATGGCGTCGTCGACCGACGGCGTTCTCGTGCGCAAAATGGCAAACTCATTGCGCGTCCAACGGCACAGAGAGTCCGACCGTTCCAGGGCACCCTCGATACGGCGGCCGATGCTGAGCAGGGCTCGCTCTCTGTCCTCGGGGGCGAGGGACTCGTGCCAGTTCTGCAGTTGGTTTAGATGAACGACCAGAACCGCCGGGTGCTCGCCGGGCGTGGCGTTCAACAACGCCATCTTGATGCGATCGAGGAAGAGCGCCGGCGTTGGAAGTTCGCTGGCGGAATCGTAGAGGCTGTCGCTTCTCAGTCTCAGCTGTTCGTGCCTCTCCCGCGTAATGTCCGTGATGAAGCCCTCGACGCCCAGAAGCTCGCCGCTGGTATAGAAGTTGCCGTGTCCGCGCTCGAGGACCCACTTCACGTCGCCGGTCGCGGTCTGGATACGATACATCAGCTCGAACGGACGGTTCTCGCGCAAGGCCGCCTGAACGTGTTCCCAGACCTGTTCCCGGTCTTGAGGCAGGATGAGGTCGGCATACGTCAGTTTCTTGTTGTTGACGAGCGCTTCCGCCGGATATCCGGTCAAGGCCTCGCAGCCCTTACTCATATATTCCATCGTCCACTGACGATTGTTGCGGCAACGGTAGACGAGGCCGGGCAGGTTGTTGATCAGCGTATCTAGCGTCCGGTGGGTCGCTTGCCTGATGTTCTCCTGCTGTACGCGGTTGCCGACTTCCGACAGCGTGCCTACGAAGCCGCGGCAGATGTTGTCGTTGGAAATCAGCCCCTGCGCACTAGCCTCCAAGTAGACCGTTTCGCCCGAGCGCGTCAGGAAGCGAAGAACGAGAATGGGATGTCCTTCGGGATCGCGCTTGGACGCGTCCAAAAAGCGTACCCAGCGGTCCTGATCCGACGGGTGGAGGTAGTAGGCGTTCGGGAGCCCGCGCGTATCGGTTGGGCTAAAGCCGGTGAGGCGCTCCCAGGCTGCATTGGTATAGCGGAGCCTGCCATCGGTGTCCGCGACGAACACGATTGTCTCGACGGCATCGAGAAGCAGTTCGAAGAGATGCGGTTGCGTGGGCACGAAACCGGAGGACCCGGTCTCAAACAAGGAACCCGCGCGCGCAAGGATCTCCGACAGGTCTTTGATTGTGGAATTTCCCATTTCGCAAAAGCTCTTCTGGACTCTGCGGCGCGTCCGATCCTCAGATCCTCACCCTTGGCGCACTGAAGATTGTCTCGCTCGGCACAACGGTTAGTCAACAAACAAAAGTGTTGATGATCTTAGTGGGTACTACATTGGTGGTATCGATGGGAGCGCTGATCAACTGATCGAGTGTCTCCTTGTAGCGCGAGCGTTCCTTGCGGCACAAACGCAACTCTCGGGTTGGAGGGACATGCGCGCTAACCATCGCCGAGATCATCGGTTGTCTAAGTCCAATGGGACGGCGCGGACAGGACCGGCACGCGGAGATCTTTCTGCGAGAGAAAGCTCTCCTAGAAGAAGCCGGATCGGTAGCGGCCGCCTCAGCAGGGGACGGATGGGCGCTGGGGCACGGAGTCGTACTACGGCGTAAGCGCCCAGACGGCAGCCTCCAGCCGTGACTGCAAGTTCAGCTTTCGCAGAAGATTCTTCACGTGAACCTTGACGGTGCCGTCGCTGATATTGAGATCCCGCGCAATGTGCTTGTTGCTCTTGCCGGCGGCGATTAATTGCAGGATCTGCTTCTCTCGCGTCGTGAGGCAATCGGCATCGGGCGCGGGCTTCGGTGCGCCGTCGCGCATGGCGCCGAGAAGGAGATTCATCAGCGGCTCCGTAAAGACCGACTCGCCGCGCGCGGCAAGCCGCAGCTTGGTCAGGATTTCCTCCGGCTCGGATCCCTTCAGCAGGTAGCCCTTGGCTCCGGCCCGCACGGCGCGAAGAAAATCCGTCTCGGCGTCCGATACCGTGAGCATGATGACCTCGGTGTTGAGTTCGGCCTCTTTGATGCGCCGGAGCGCATCTAGCCCGCTTCCTTCGCCCATGTGCATATCCATGATGACGAGATCCGGGCCGAGCGATTCCGCAAGTGCCACGCCGTCGTCGCAGGTGGCGGCTTCGCCAACGACCTCGAAGTCCGGCTGAGACGAGATCAGCTGTGCGACTCCGGAGCGGAACAGAGGATGATCATCCACCAACAAGACTCTGCAGCACTCAGCCATACCAACACCTTCTCAGTCGACAATCGCATTGAAACCCGAATCGTCCGTGCCGGGGCAATACACGTTGAGCCGCGTGCCACCGCCAATACGGTCCTCGATGCGGAACGTTCCGCCAAGGGCGCGGGCGCGCTCCTGCATGATAATGAGGCCGTGATGGTGCTCGCCGTCTTGCAGGGCGAGTTGCACGCCGATCCCGTTGTCCTCGACCCGCATTAGGATGGCTCCGTCGTCGCGGACGCGGACGCTGACCCAGCAAAGACTCGCGTGGGAGTGGCGGACGACGTTGCAAAGCGCTTCGCGAAGAATAAGCAACAGCTGCATCTCGTCGGAGACCGTCAACCGTCCCGCCTTCAACCGGTTGTCCAGGTCGAAGGCGATAGAGCTGCGGCGTTCGAACTCTTCGATCGAGTCTTCCAGCGCTTGCGAAAACGTCCTCCCGCGCATCGTCAGGCGGAAGGTCGTAATCAGTTCGCGCAGTTGCAGGTCCGCGGTACTGAGGGTGCTCCGCACTTCTTGAAGCGTTTTTTCGATATCGGGAATACTGTCGGTCCGCTTTCTCAGCGTGTCCTGCAGCAGGCTTACCTTCACCTTGAGATACGATATGGACTGCGCGAGCGAGTCGTGCAGCTCGCGTGCGATCGCCGCACGTTCCTCGCTCTGCGCACTGCGGAGTTTCATGCGAGCGCAGCGTGCGCTCTCGATGACGCCTGAGAGGTACTCGGTAAACGATTCCAGCGTTTTCCTGGACACAGGGATTTCGCTGCTTTCGACGCGCAACAGCAGAAGGCCGATTCCCGAAATGCCTTGGGAGAAACTCTGCACGACGACCGAAGAGTCCGGGTCTGTCGCATCGCTGACGATCCTGGGACCCTCGGGCGTGTCCAGTGACGAAAATAGATGGCTCTGCCGGATGACGCGGAGCCAGCGGGAGCGATCGTCGTCTCCAACGACCGCGAGCTGAACCAATTGCCGGCCGCTTTCGGTGCTGACGAAGATCGCGCCGGACCGGGCATCAGTCATTTCCATGATGTGAGAAAGAACGAGTTCGAAGGGCTCTACGGAGTCCGGGTCGGAGAGCAGCCGAGTCAGAATCTTGTTGAGCAAATTTATTGTCGTGCTTGGGCTTTGCTCTCTCTCACCGCCGACAAGGCAGGGGGCAAACCTCGCGGAGCGCGGGGCCAACTTTGTCCCTCGCGCTTCCGTCATGCCGCGTTCCTCTCGGCATTTTTCGTGGCTGGTGTCACCTTGCCCATTGCGACATCTCAGTGCGAAGATCCGCAGGAAAAGAGCCTCCGTCTCTTCGGCGCGGCTGATCTCCTAATTTGACTTCGATCAAGCACAGCAGCTTTGTTCAATATCATTGAATAATATTCATGGCCAGGGCTAATAGTAATCGGCTATGCTGCCATTCGGATGGCGTGTTGCGCTGCAGCACAGCGGCGACCAACGGACACTAAGCAATGGCCCTCGATAAGACTGACGCCCCTGGCCGGACGGCCGATACTCAAGAAAACTACGACGAAGGCTTGGGCCGGGATGTGGCTCAATCGATTGGTGTCCAGGTGCGCGTCGCGCGCAACCGGCACGGCATGACCGTGGCGAGAGTGGCCCAACTCACTGGTTTGTCTTCGGGAATGCTGTCGAAGGTCGAGAACGGCAATGCGTTCCCGTCGCTAACGACGCTGCACGCGCTGTCCCGCGTTTTCCGGGTCCCGATGACCTTCTTCTTCGAGACGCACCAAGAGACGCGTGGCTGCTGCTACGTCAAGAAGGACGGCGGTCTCTTCATCGAAAGCCGAGGTTCCAAGGTCGGCCACCAATATCAGCTGCTGGGACACGGCGTCGGCAAGGAGCTGTCCGTGTCGCCGTATATGATCGAACTCAACGACACGTCGGAGGTGTTTCCCCTGTTTCAACATCCGGGGGTAGAGTTCATCCACATGCTCGGCGGGGAAATGGTCTACGAGCACGGCGGAAAGCCCTACCGGCTGTCTCCAGGCGATTCTCTTTTCTTCGAGGGAACGACCGCGCACGGGCCGGTGGAGCTTATCGAGCTGCCGATACGGTTTCTGTCGCTCATCGTCGAGCCCGGACCCAAGGACGGGGCCTAGGTCGGCGCCTGCACGCGGACCCCGGCTCTTCCGCCGCTACGCCGGTCATGCGTCCGGCAATCCGATCAATGAGACATGAGAACCGGTACCGTCATGGTCTTGATGACGGTCCGGGTGACGCCTCCGAAAAGAACCTCGCGCATGCGGCTGTGGTGGTAACCGCCCATGACCATGAGGTCTGCGCCTAGGTCGGCGCTCTGCGACAAGAGGAGATCCGCGGTCGGGGTCTCGGGATCGAGCGGAATGCGCCGGACCTCGACGTTGAGATCGTGCCGGGCGAGGTGATGCGCGATGTCGGTTCCCGGATCGGTGCCGAGGTCCGACTGCCGGTCGTCCGTGGCGACCAGAACGATCACCTTTTCGGTGAGGCTCAGAATGGGCATGGCATCGGATAGCGCACGCGCGGCGGTGCTGCTTGCATCCCAGGCGACGATTGCGGTGCGCGGCTTGGGCTTGGGATGACCTGCCCACGGCACGACAAGGACGGGGCGGCCGCTGTGAAACAGCAGTTCCTCATAGAGTGCCGTCTGTTGTTTGCCATTCGCGCCTTCCGAGGACGGCTGGCCAATGATGGTCAGGTCCACATGGCGGGCCTGGACGGAGAGCTGTTCAGCGAATTTGCCCGCGCTGCATTTCGCAAGCCGGGTCTCCCGGCTGATGCCGCTCCGGTCGCCGGCGCTCGCGAAACGATCCATCGCTCGTTGAACTTCCTCGCGCGGCTCCGTCTCGCCCGCCGGTATATGGGCCACGCCAATCGCGTGCGCACCCAGCGCCTCGGTCACCTGAACGGCGTAGGGCAGTTGAGCGTCGGGGGCCGTGAGGGAATCAAGACTAATGAGTAGGTCCTTGATGGCCATGGGGTCCTCAAGTGAGAGAGTTGGAGTGACTTTCGCGCTTCTTATCCGGCAGCCGCAGGGGCCCCGTCGCGTGTGCGGGTGAGGCGCTATCGGGTCGATGGCGTTCCATTCATTTCACCGCTCACCGATTCCAGATGCGGCAACCGATGGCCCAGCTTGTCGCGCTTTGTTTCCAGATAGCGTTGGTTGGCGGCATTGGGTTCGATATGAAGCGGCACATTTTCAACGATCTGCAGCCCATCGGCTTTGAGCGCGTGGATCTTGCGCGGATTGTTCGTCAGGAGACGGATGCGCTGGATGCCGAGAAACTTCAGAATTTGTGCGCTGACCGTGTAGTCGCGCTTATCCGCGGGGAAGCCGAGATGAAGATTCGCCTCGACTGTATCGAGCCCTTCGTCCTGCAGCCTGTAGGCGGCCAACTTGTTGGCGAGCCCGATCCCACGCCCTTCCTGGCGCATATAGAGCAAGACGCCGCGATCGGCCGCCGCAATGCGTTCGAGGGCGGCATCGCGCTGTTCGCCGCAGTCGCAGCGCAGCGAGTGGAAGACGTCGCCCGTCATGCACTCCGAGTGCAGACGCACCAGCACCGGGTCCTGCGTGCGGGCGGCCCCGAATTTCGTGGGGCCGGCGATCCCGCGAGTCAGGGCGAGATGCTCGGAACCATCGAGGATGCTGCGGAACAGGTGGAGCATGAATGTCCCATGCCGTGTGGGCATCGGAATGTTGAGCTCAACAGGCTCGATCAGCCGCTCGGTCTGCTGACGGTAGGCGACAAGGCTTTCGATCGTGCAGACCTTGAGGTCGAACTTCCGCGCAAATCTGTGCAGGTCGGGTGTCCGCGCCATGGTGCCGTTGTCGTTCATGATCTCGCAGATCACGCCTGCGGGCCGCGCCTCGGCGAGTTTGGCGAAATCAACGATGGCTTCCGTGTGACCCGGGCGTACCAAGACCCCGCCGTTCTTCGCCCGTAGGGGAAAGATGTGGCCAGGCCGGTTGAAATCCGCCGAGGACGCATCGGGATCGGCGGCGCGACGGACCGTGTGGGCGCGGGCCTGGGCGCTAATGCCGGGCCCCGGCGCATCGGCAGCGTCGATGGGAATGGTGAAGCCGGTGCCGTAGGCGTTGCTGTGTCGCCGCGGCTGCAGCTCGAGCCCGAGCCGATCGCAGTCGTCTTCCTGGAGCGGAAGACAAATCAGGCCGCGTCCTTGCGTGGCCATGAAATTGATCGCTTCGGGCGTCGCATGCTCGGCGAGCATCACGAGGTCGCCCTCGTTCTCCCGGTCCGGGTCGTCGATCAGAACGACCATGCGGCCCCGCTGCAAATCCTCGACGGCGTCGGCTACCGAGCAAAAGTGATCTTGTCTCATGTGAATTACGATACCCGAGCTTTCAACTGATGAAACTACACCCGAAGAGATAATCCTCAGGAGGAAGGCGGTTTGGGCGCCCTACAGGCGCTCGACCGATGTGCTCAGCGAAGAGCCGGACGATCGCCGCCTCAGCATGACCCCCGCAAACGTTGAACTTAGGGGCAATTTGGGCCTAGGATAAGGGGCATTGGGTGCGACGAATTTCGCGGGCTTCCGGACACAATTCCGACACCTACCCTCCAATGGGTATGGAATTGCACGGAAGTGAATGGGTAAGTTGAACCACGTTCAACAACCGAGACTGACACGAAACAACGGATTTTGTGTTTCGATATCAGCAGATTAGGCGAGAAGACGGACGCATGGAACAGTCATCCAGCTCGAAATACGTCATCATCGGGGCCGGAATTCACGGCCTGAGCACGGCCTATCACCTTGCCCTCCAGCTCAAAGCCACGGGCAAGGGGTCCGGCGAGGATATTCTCGTCGTCGACAAGACGGCAATCGGCGGCGGTGCATCGGGTATCGCTTGCGGCGTCGTGCGCAACAACTACTTCCAGCCGGCCATGCGCGAGTTGATGGCGCACTCCGTCGGCGTTTGGGAAAGCGATCCCAAGGCCTACAGCTATCACCCGGTCGGGTACATGCAGATCAGCGCCGAATGCATGCATGCGGACGTGGCCACGATCTATGAACAGCAGCAGGCCATCGACTACGAGTCCACCTTCATTGAGGGGACCGACGACTGCCGGAAATACATGCTCGGCATCTTCGACGATTGGCAGGCCCAAGGCATCACGTCGGTCCTGCACGAAAAGCGCGGCGGCTACGCCAACAATACGGCCTCGCTCTACGGCCTGGCCGGCAAGGCCGAGGCAGAGGGCGTGCGCATCGCGACCGGCGTCGAGGTTCTTGGTTTCGAGTACGGCAACAACTCCGGCGCCGTCACGGGTGTCGTGACGAACCGCGGCACGATCGCCTGCGATGCGGTGGTCGTCGGCGCAGGCCCGTGGGTGCTGAAATTCTGGGACATGCTGGATCTGCCGAAGGCCATCTCCATCAAGGGGCCGGACGGCGTGATGCACGACGACGTGCCGATGTGGAAGTTCTGGTGCCTGGAGGAGGGGACGCTCGGCGTCGATCCCGAGATGCACAAAACCAACGACGGCAGCATGCCGCCGGTCATCCACGTGGACACCGATGCGCCGCTCTATTCGGACGTCGATGGATCGCTGATCACCGACAAGCTGTGGGGCCTCTACTACAAGCCCGACTTCAACTTCGGCGGCATTCAGGGCGGCGCCTCTCCCTACAAGGTGGACGAAGATCCCGACAAGGTCGCCATCGATCCCTACGGCCCCGACTCGCCGGACTTCATCGTGGGCGACGACTTCATCCACATGTGGTGTTCGATGCTGGCTCACTGCCAGAAGCGGTTCGAAGGCAAGATCTCCGTATACAAACACAAAGAAAAATCCGGCGGGCTCGGTTGCTTCACGCCGGACAACTTCCCGGTCTTCGATACCTTCCGGGAGAATGTCTACGTCATTGCCGACTCCAACCACGGTTACAAAATGATCGGGGTTGGTAAGCTCGTCGCGCAAGAGCTGGTTGGGGAGAAGAGCAAGCTACTGGAGCCGTTCCGCTTCGGGCGCTTTGCGAAGGGTGAACTGCATCCGGTCTCTCACAGCCCATTTCCGTGGAGTTGATGTTAGGGAGACGTCAATGGATATCGAAACCTACGTGGATGACCCGCAACGCCAAGAGCTGGTCAAGGAAGTTCGTAAGAAGATCGACGAACTTGGAATTGAGTATCTGTACCTGCAGTTCGTGTCGATCACGGGCCGCATCATGGGCAAGGGCATCCCGGCAGATCACTGGGAGAGCGTCGCCAAGAAGGGCTTCCAACTCGTTTACGGCGCGACGGTCAACCTGTTCCTCAACCGGCATGGCGAATATTTCGGCTATGGTCCTGAAGCCGCCGAGCTTGTCGGCATCCCCGATCCGGAAACATTCATGCAGCTGCCGTGGGACAAGCGGGTCGCGCGCATGTACTGCACGCTGTTCCGGAACCGTGAGGAAAAACAGGATCCGGGCGGCTTCCTAACCGCTGATTGCCGCGGCAACCTGCGCCGTCTCCATCAGGACTTCCAGAAGAAGCACAACGGCCTGCAGCTCCGCGTCGGCACCGAGCCGGAGATGATGTGGCTGAAGAAGGACGAGAACGGCAAGCCTGCCGGCGGCTATTCCGAGCCCTACTGCTATCACATCGATCAGTTCGAGAGCCTCCGTCCCGTCTACATGAAGGTGATGGAATATTCCCGCAAGATGGGGCTCGACATGATCCAGGGCGACCACGAAGACGCGCCCGGTCAGCTCGAGTTGAACTGGATGTACGACGACGTGCTGCGCAACGCAGACCGTCTGACCACGTACCGTCAGATTTGCGCGCAAGTAGCGCGCGAGTTCGGCATCATCGCCTGCTTCATGACCAAGCCCTTCATGGGTGTGTCGGCGAGCGGCTGTCACCACAACATGTCGCTGTGGCGCGGCGGTGAGGACCATCTCCGTCCGACCGGCAACGACCCGGACAACCTTCCGGGCATGCGTGAAAACTACATGTATGTTTCGGGCGGCGACAACACGTTCATGCCCGACGGCGACGATCCGCAAATGCCCGGCAAGGCGGGGCTCGCGGCCATCGGCGGCATCGTGCACCACCTGCGCGCCTTGACCGCGGTCGGCTCCTCGACGGTGAACTCTTACCGCCGTCTCTGGGACACCGGCTTCTGGGCGCCGATCTTCGCCGACTGGGGCTTCCAGAATCGCACCACTGGCTTGCGCGTTTCGGCGCCGGGCCGTTTCGAGTACCGCTCCGTGGACTCGATGGTGAACCCCTATCTGATGGGTTCGACGATCCTGGCGGCTGCCGACGACGGTATCGACAACAACCTCGATCCGGGCAAACCCGAGGAGCGCAACATCTACGAAGCCATCGCGGCCGGCAAGGACGTGAAGCGGCTGCCGATGAATCTCGGCGAGGCGCTGCAGGCTTTGGAGGACGACGAGGTCGTTCAGCGTGGCATGCCCGGCGAAATGTACCGTCTTTACAGCGAGTACAAGCGGGACGAGTGGGAGCGTTTCAACCACACCGTCACCGAATGGGATGTGAAGACCTACCTCAACTGCCTGCCATAGCAGTTGAACAACGAGTTGAACGCGTCGCGCATCTTGCGCGGCGCGCTTGGTGAAACGGAGGAACAAAAACAATGTGCGGGATTGCTGGTGTCATTCATCGCGGTAATGCGGTGGGCGTCGGTCAAGAGATGACCGCGATGCTCCAAAGCCTGAAGCATCGTGGGCCCGACTCGACTGGGTTTGCTGTTTACGGCGTGACCAAGCCTGACGAGTACGTCATGCGTTTGAAGCTCGCTGAAGCTGAGGACTTCGACACGGACTACAACATCCGTGACAAGATCCGCGACCGTCAGGCCTTGGTCGACAATCGTCTGGCCGAACTCGGTGCGCAGACGCTCGAAGTCGAGCAGCCGACGCCTTATGCGTTTCGCTACCGCCTGAAGTTTTCCGGCGATACGAAGCAACTGGCCACGGACTTGGAGCATATCGAGGGCGGCGAAGTGCTGTCTTTCGGTAACTCTCTCGAACTGATCAAGGATCTGGGCGACGCCACGGTGGTGTCCAAGCAGTACGGCCTTGCCGATTTCCAGGGCACGCACGGCATCGGGCATACGCGCATGGCCACGGAATCGGACGTCGATATCCGCTCGGCGCATCCGTACTGGGCCTATCCGTACAACGACATCAGTGTCGTCCATAACGGGCAGATCACGAACTACTGGATCATGCGCCGTGAGATGGAGCGGCTTGGTCACCGGTTCATGTCCAACTGCGACTCCGAGCTGCTGGCCGTCTACACGGCCAACAATTTGGAGCAGGGCGCAACGCTCGAGGACTCCCTGAGGGCGTCGATCAAGGAGATCGACGGCGTCTTCACCTACATCGTCGCGACGGACAAAGAGCTCGGCATGGCCAAGGACACGATGGCCGCCAAGCCGATGGTTCTCTACGAAAGCGACGACATCGTTGCGCTCGCCTCGGAGGAAGTGGCCATCCGCGCCATCGTTCCCCGGGAAATCGATACGTCTGATCCCTATGATGAGGAGGTGCGGGTATGGCAACGCTAACGCGCGCTGCGCCGTCTGAGCAGGAAAGCAAGTCCCATGAAATGGGCATGCACACGGAACAGCTCACCGGTCGTACGCAACAGGTTTTCTTCGATATCGATCTCAACGAGGCCCATCACGGGTTCAGTCTGCCCGACACGTTCGACGTGGACTTCAACAAGCGCGGTGAGATCGACGCTTCCAATATGGAGGCGAAGCAGGTCAATGCCCGCATCCGGGAGATGATGAAAGAGGGCTACGGGACGATCGTTCTCAAGAACCCCGCTGCGAAGCACTCCTTGGCGGTTGGCATTCTCAATCGGCTCAATCTCATCATTGAAGGGTCGCTCGGCTATTTCGGCTGCGGCCTGATTGACGGACCGAATATCCGCATCAACGGCCGCGTCGGCTGGTCCTGCGGCGAGAACATGATGAGCGGAAGCATTCTCATCGAGAAGAATGCCGGTTCGCAGTTCGGTGCCGCTCTCCGCGGCGGCGACCTCGTCTGCAAGGGCGATGTCGGTTCGCGGACGGGTATCGACATGAAGGGCGGCAACATCATCGTCGGTGGCGACACCGGTTCGTTCAGCGGCTTCATGATGCAGCGAGGCCGCATGGTGATCTGCGGCAATGCCGGCAAGAACCTCGGCGACTCCATGTACGACGGAACCATCTTCCTGGGTGGCGAGCCGAGAAGCCTCGGCGTTGACGCGATCTGGAGCGACATGACCGATCTCGATCGGGAGTGGCTCGAGAGGAAACTCACGAAGTACGACGTGATGCCGAAAGGCGGAATCGGATCGTTCCGCAAAATCGTCGCCGGTAAGCAGCTCTGGAACTACGACAATCTGGAGCCGACCGAGAAGAAACTGGTTCTGTAAAGGGAGCTTCCAAGAGATGGCTAAGGATAAGAAGCAGAAGGCGAACGGCGCGAAAGAGCCCGCCGAACAAAGCCGGTTTCTGCTGGGCAAGAGTCAGATCTTCACGCCGGAGGTCATGAACGACATCCACGTGAAGGCAGAGTTGGGCCGCTACAGAATGCGCGGCTTCTCGCTCTTCAAGAAAATCCCGCACTGGGATGACCTCACCTTCCTGCCGGGTACGCTGACGCGTTTCGTCATCGAAGGGTATCGTGAGAAGTGCGATACCAAGACGGTGATCGGGCCGCAGGCGAAACGCCCGCTGGAACTGGATATTCCGGTCTACGTAACCGGCATGAGCTTCGGCGCGTTGTCCTACGAGGCCAAGATCGCCTTGGCACGCGGCGCGACCATGGCGGGTACGGCAACTTGCTCGGGCGAGGGCGGTATGATCCCCGACGAGCGCCGGTATTCGTCGAAATGGCTCTATCAGTGCATTCAGTCGCGCTACGGATTCAATCCGCATCATCTGCGGCTGGCCGACTGTTGCGAGTTCTTCATCGGTCAGGGCTGTAAGGTCGGCCTCGGCGGGCACTTGATGGGCCAGAAGGTGACCGATCAGGTCGCCGAGATGCGCTCTCTGCCTGCCGGTATCGATCAGCGGTCGCCTGCGCGGCATCCTGATTGGCTGGGTCCGGACGATCTGGCGCTGAAGATCGAGGAAATTCGCGAAGCGACCAATTGGGAGATTCCGATCCAGCTGAAGCTCGGCGCCGCGCGTGTCTACGACGACGTGCGCATGGCCGTGAAGTGCGGGCCGGACTCCATCTATATCGACGGCATGGAAGGTTCGACGGGTGCGGGTCCACACATCGCGACGGAAGACACGGGCGTGCCCGGTATCGCCGCGATCCGTCAGGCACGCCGGGCGATCGACGAACTCGGCATGCGCGGCAAGGTGAGCCTTGTCTATGCCGGCGGTATCCGCAACGGCGGCGACGTCGCCAAGGCGCTGGCACTGGGTGCGGACGCGATCGCAATCGGCCACTCGGTCATGATGGCGCTCAACTGCAACAAGGAAATTCCGGAATCGGATTTCGAGGCCGAGATGGGCGTGCCCGCCGGCCGTTGCTACCACTGCCACACGGGCCGATGCCCGGTGGGTGTGGCGACGCAGGATCCGGAGCTGCGCAAGCGGCTTGATCCGGAAGAGGCGGCAGAGCGGGTCTACAACTTCCTGCACACGCTGACCTTGGAAGCGCAGCTTCTGGCCCGCGCTTGCGGCAAGACCGACATCCACAGCTTGGAGCCGGAAGACCTTGCTGCACTGACAATGGAAGCCTCCGCCATGGCGCAAGTCCCATTGGCGGGCACTGAAATGACCGTCGGTGTCGAGAACTATCACAAGCTGGGGTAAGGACGATGGCCAAGAAAGATCAAAGCGACGTCGATAAGTATCTGAAGGACTCCGCCGGGCTCGACACCGAGCGCGAGAAGGTGATCGGACAGCACATCGGCTACCGTTACGACGTGAACCTGTTGCCCGACTACGACCGGATCACGCCGTTCCTCAAGGACTATATGGAGTTCATGGGGTGGGACGACCTCAACTGGTTGGAGGACGTCCACATGGGCTATGAGGAAGGCCAGCCCGCGATCTTCGATCGCAACATCAACGGCTGGGTCCGGATTCCGAAGTCCATGGCGCTGCCTGGCAATCAGCAGGACCGGGACATGATCGCCCGTGAATTGCTGATCCGATTCCAGACTTCACCCAACCATCCGCTTCACGAGCTGAATAAGGCCTACCGCAAGTTCTAACGAACTTGCGGTTCGCCGCTTTTCAAAAACTGGAGTCAGTCAACGGGGGAGGTGCGTCCGCAGTTACGAACTAAGAACGCAAATACAGAACGCCTGAGCAAAAGAACAATCCAGCGAGGGCGATACAACAGCCGCAAATGCGGCGGATTCCTTGAGGGAGGAACTAAATGTCAGATGTAACCACGGCTTCCGTCGCCGGAAGTCCGAGCACGGAGTCTGCGCTTCATCGCGTGATTGGTTGGAAGGATGCCTTCTGGGTCGCGAGTGGCGTCCCGGCGCTTGTGCTCTTTTCAATCGGCGGCATCGCCGCCACGGTCGGAACGCCATCAGTTCTGGTTTGGACGCTTTCGGTCCTGTTCGGTTTCATTCAGGCTTTCACCTACGCCGAGATCGCCGGCCTCTTTCCGACCAAGTCGGGCGGGGCGTCGGTCTACGGTGCTGCCGCTTGGGTTCGGTATAGCCGGCTGATTGCGCCGCTTTCGGTCTGGTGCAACTGGTTGGCGTGGACGCCGGTCCTGGCGATAGGTTGCGGCATCGCCGCCGGCTACATTCTGACGGCGCTCTTCCCGGCAGACTCGGCGATCCGGGCATGGGAAATCCAGTTCCTCGATCTCTCCTTCTTCAAGGAAGGGCTCAGCCTTCGCGTCGATGCGACGTTCTTCATCGGTGCGATCCTGATGCTGATCTCGTTTGCGATTCAGCATCGGGGCATTCTGTCGACCGCGAAGGTGCAGACCATCGTGGGCGCGTCGGTCCTGATCCCGCTTCTGATCATCGGTATCGTGCCGCTGATCACCGGCGACGTGGCGATGGAGGCATTCAAGCCGTTCGCGCCGGGCACGGATCCGGCAACAGCGGCCTGGGACAAGGCAGGCTGGACCTTGTTCTTCGGCGGACTCTTCATCGCCGCCTGGTCGGCCTATGCATTCGAAACCGCCATCTGCTACACGAGCGAGTTCAGAGATCCCGCGACGGACACCTACAAGGCGATCCTCTATTCGGGGCTGCTTTGCATCGCCGTTTATGTGCTGGTGCCGCTGTCGTTCCAGGGTGCGCTCGGTCTTGCCGGTGTCATCGCGCCGGGGATTGTCGACGGTTCGGGTGTGGCCCAGGCCATGGCCGGCATGGTCGGAGGCGGCGCCTTCATCACGAACCTGCTTGTGGTGATGCTGCTGCTGGCTTTGATGCTGGCTATTACGACAGCCATGGCCGGCAGCTCGCGGACGCTCTACCAAGGCTCCGTAGACGGATGGCTTCCACGCTATCTCAGCGGCGTCAACAAGAACGGCGCGCCCACGAGCGGCATGGCAACGGATCTCGCCTTCAATCTAATCCTTCTGCTCATGTCGGACTATCTGTTCGTGCTGGCCGTCTCGAATGTCTGCTACATCGTGTTCAACTTCTTGAACCTGAATGCAGGCTGGATCCACCGGATCGACAATGCCCATGTGAAGCGGCCGTGGAAGGCGCCGACCTTCCTTATGGGCATCGGCGTGGTGCTGGCTTTCGTCAACGCGTTCCTGTTGGGCGCGGGTGCGGAGGTCTGGGGATCGGGGACTTTGGTCGCGGGTGCGATCGCCATAGGCATCGTCATTCCGGTCTTTATTTTCCGGCACTACATCCAAGACAAGGGACAGTTTCCGGCCCAGATGCTGTCGGATTTGTCAGTAGACGGAAAGACAATCTCGCAGGCGAAGGCAGGTGCATTGCCCTATATCGCCTTGGCGGGTGGCGTCCTATCGGCCGCGATCGGCTACGTGATCTTTTGGACGTGACGCGCGCCTGAACATCGCGGAAAGGCGTCGTTGCGGCGCCTTTCCGCCGCGATGGCTGGGCCCCGACTATTGGGCTCGGTCATTCGTGTTTTTGGCGGCTAATCAGGGTTTGCGCGCCCGCTGCTTCGTCCGGCACTTGCCCGTTTTTTTGGTGCTGTGTCGGCGTTTTCACGGCAGGAAAGTGTGGTTTCAGACAGGACCACGTGACCCCATAGGGTATGGCAGGGATGCACAGAAATTTCCTGCTAGTAAAAAATTTTGCACATGATTGACGTGCCGCTTGGTGGCGCTTAGCATGTCAGACTAGTCGGTGTGTTGACCAAGTATAACCTTGGGCAAAGTTCCGATGGGTTTTGAAGGAGGTGTGCGAGCGAGCAAATTACGCGAACTCAAGTCCAATCAACATGGCAAAGGGACAAAGCTAAAACATAAGTCCCGCCACTGAACCCTAGGGGGGTTACAAATATGGGCAATAACTTAGACGCGCTGACAACCGTCTTTACCGAGTTCTATTACTGGGTAACGGTTGTCTTCATGTTTCTTATTCACGTTGGGTTTTGCATGTACGAGGTCGGCGTCAGCCGGCGGCGGAATCATCTGCATACCCTCATGAAGAACACGATGCTGATCCCGTTGGTCACCATTACGTTCTTCTTCTTCGGCTGGTGGATTTATTGGGCCTTCCCGAACGGGCCGTTCATCACCGGCGGACTCGACACGGAGACGGCAGCCGCGAATTTGCCGACCTCTCCGACGATGGCGACCGACCTTTCCGATCGTATTACCGGCGTGTTCTGGGCGGCTTTTCTCCTGTTCTCTTGGACGGCAGCCTCCATCGTTTCCGGTTCGGTGATTGAGCGTATCCGCTCGGGTGCGTTCTGGATCATTGCCGTCATGATCGGTTCGGTGACCTGGATCATCGATGCAGCCTGGGGCTGGAGCGCCAATGGCTGGATGGTCAAGCTTCTCGGCTATCACGATGCGTACGCGTCCGGCGTCATCCACGCTATTGCCGGCGGCACGGCGCTCGGCGTTCTCGTCGTGCTCGGGCCAAGACTCGGCCGCTTCCGGGCGGACGGCACGGCGCGGGATTTCGTGCCGCATAATCCCTGGCTGGTGACTGTCGGTCTGTTCCTGATCTACACCGGCTTCTGGGGCTTCTATGCCGCTTGTAACGTGCCGATCATTTCGCCGGAAGGTATCGGCGGTCTGATCACCGGTGAGACATGGACGGCGACGACCATCTATCTCACTCCGACGACGCTCGGTGCGATCACCTTCAACTTCCTGATGTCTCTGTCAGGTGGTCTGATGGTGGCCTACATCATCTCGAAAGGCGATCCGTTCTGGACGTATTCGGGCGGTCTTGCGGGCATCATCACGGCATCGGCGGGCAACGATCTCTACCATCCGATCCAGGCGATGTTCATCGCAGGCATCGGCACGTTCATTGCCTACAAGATGCACTATTGGGTGGAACGGACATTCAAGATCGACGACGCAGTCGGCGCGGTGGCCGTCCACGGCTACGCGGGCTTTGTCGGTCTCGTGATCGCAGGGTTCATGCTCTGGGGTTACCCGTCGTCGCCCTATGAAGGCTACGCGACGATCAATCCGCTCGGTAACACGATCGGTGCGGTCATCATGTTCTTCGTTCTCGGCTTCGTTCCCGCCTGGATCGTTGCCAAGATCCTCAACGGGATGGGGCTCCTTCGGGTGCCGCGCGAAGTTGAACTCATGGGTCTGGACTTCAAGACCCTGGCAGACGAAGAGCATGCACGGGAAGACGTGCGCGAAGCCGAAAAGGCGCTTGTGTAACGATGACGGCAAGACAGAGAAAGGAAAACCATCATGGGTAGCACTTGGGCAGTCGATCTTGCCAACGTAAGCGCGATCTATCCTTGGCAAGGCAGCGAACTGATCATGGTGATCGCCGGTGTCGTGTTCTGGATCCTCTGGCACATCGTCCAACTCCGTGAGGAGAAGGAAGAGTTCCAGGAGGACGTGGCCAAGTATGGCAGCAAGGAAGCCCTCAAGAAGGCTCTGGACGACCACTCGGTCTAAGCCCTCACTTAGACCGCCAGCAAAGGGGGGCGCCCGCCGTTCGCGGGCGCCCTTCTACGTTTTCGGTAAGGATGTCCGTTAGATAATCGGGCAGGCACCGGTTTCCGCGCCGGCGCTGCGGCCCCGTTAGAAGTTCGTTTCGACCGACTTCCAATCGGGCTTGAAGGCGAGCACCTGCATGCCGTCGGGCAGGGTGGGATTGAAGATGCGGTTATGCCAGACCGCGGCCTCGTAGTTGGCTTTGCCTTCCTTCACAGCCTTGACCTTGCAGGGGATGCGGAAGCTGTGCCGTCCTTCGGAAAACTCGAGGATGCACCGGCCGGCCTCGATGAGCGTATCGGTAATCGGCGCGTCGGGCGGTAGGACCGCCAGCAGACGGTCGGTGAACTCATCTGCGTCTTGGTAGTACTCCGACTGTAGAAAGCGCAGCGCCTTCTCGTAGGTCTCCCGCGGGTCCGCCGATTTTTGAACCTGGAAGCGGAAGAAGGCGGTGCTTTCCTTCGGTTCTTCGGGCGCCAGCAAGACGGTCAGGGCGAGCAGCCGCTGCTCGCCGGAGTCGCTCAGCACGCGGGGACACATGCCGCTCGACGGCCGTCCCCCTTGTTCCCGCATTGCCGTCTTCCTCAATTGGCACTGCCATTCCAGGAAGCGGTCTCTCAGCTTACGCGATCCGCTCTTGCCCACGACGATGTATTGCCTCGATTTATCTGCCCGATAGGCGGTCACCATACCGCGTCTTGGCGGCACCTCCAGTCCCGCCGAAGGGGTATTGCAAGAGGCGAGCGGACCCGTCTTCGCGCCACGTCGTCGCGGCGCGCCTCCGCGCCCCGTTTTCCCGCCGAGTCTTCGTGTTTTGCATTCAGGCGGCAAGCCGCATGCGGCCGTGGCGAAACAGGGGACTGGGCTGTTCCGGCCGCCGCCTTGCAGCCTTTAACCGGCCACTAACCATACGAAGTTTTGCCGACCTTCATCGTTAAGAGACGTTTAGGGGCGGGCTCTATCTTTGGGGGGTGAGGCCTGGTTTCGTGACGGGATTTTGGACGAAACCGGCGCTCGATCCATTGAGGGAGTAACTAATGCGTACGGGATTTTACCGGGCGATCGCCTTTTCCGCAGCTCTTGGCATTTTTGCAATGGCCTCCGTGCCTGCCAGCGCGCAGGACTACGGCCTCTACGACAGCACGTCGTACTACGGCTCGAGCGCGATGGGCTCTGACTCGACATTCGAGGGGTGGTGGCTTGGCGCTACGATCGGCGGTTCCACCGTCAGCTACAGCACCTCGCCCGGTTCGGTCGATTCGGACGGCTTTATCGGCGGTGTCATCGGCGGTTTCAGCTGGCAGCACGGCCCGTTCGTGATCGGCCTCGAAGGCGATTACATGGGCGCCGATATTGAAGGCGGCGGCAGCATCAACAACGGAGCCAACAAGGCCAAGATCGGCTTCGACAATCTGGCCGATTTGCGCATGCGCTTGGGCTACACCATCACGCCGAACCTGCTGCTGTTCGGTACCTTGGGCGGCGCGTGGGCCGGCGCCGATGTCTATATGAGCGGGCCGGGCGGCGGCTTTCGCGAAACCTCGTTCACCGGTTGGAGCGCCGGCGGCGGCGCCGAATACGCCTTTCAGAAAGATTGGAGCCTGCGCTTGGATTATCAGTTCACGGATTTCGGCGAAGAGTCCGTCAAATTCCAGGGTGGCAACAAGCAGACCTTCGATCCGGACTCGAACTCGTTCCGCGGCTCGGTCATCTATCGCTTCTAGAGACCGGCACCGTGATGCGCTGAAGCGGGCATAACCGTTTCTGGTCAATGTTCGCCCCGCATGCCCGCGGCTCCAGGTCCGTACTGAAGCATATCCGCACGTCGAAGAGATTGCCGCGCCGGCAGGTCACCGCGATCATGTCCGGCTGCAGCCAGTCGTTGACGGCCTGGAATTCGCTTTCGATCTTTTCGGGCGACAGGAAGAGCTGTGTCTGTGGGTCGTCGAGCGCGGCCGGTATCGTGACCTGTTCGTAGGCCTTTCGTGCTTTCGCGAAGTAGGCCGACGGCGAGAGCCCGGTGCACGTGCCATGCGTCTTGTACTCGTGGATGACGACTTCCTTGTCGGGCATGATGCCCTGCATCTCCTGGATCACGTCCGACGAAATCCATGGGCGTTCGCCGTGGTAGCAGTCTTCTGGCCATCCGAGATCGTATTGCGGCCAGAGCCCGTGCAAGACGAAGTCGGCTTGGCGGTCCGGGTCGCACTGTACGTCGCCGCGCTCGTGGCCTTCGGTGAGGCAATGGGTCGGCGACCAGCTCAGCACGAGAGCATAGTAATCGACGTCGCCGGGTTCGGCGTGGCGGTAAGCGTGCGGCTCGGGGCCCTTGTCGGCGAGCCCAGGCGCGACGCCGAGTAGCAACATCGCGAGCGCGGAGAGCGCTGTGCTACGCGGCGGCATCGGCGGCTCCGAGCGCAGCCAGGATACGCACCCAGCTCCGCGCGCCCTTTTCGAAACTTGAGAGATTGTATTTCTCGTTCGGCGAATGAATCGCGTCGTCCTCCAAGGCGAAGCCCACCAGCAGCGCATCCATGCCGAGCCGCGTCCTAAACGCCTCGACAATCGGAATGGAGGCGCCGCAGCCGACGATCACCGGCGCCTTGCCCCATTCGGCCTCCAGCGCTTGCGCCGTCGCACGAAAGGCCGGTGCGCCCGTGTCGAAGCCGACGGCCGGGGATCCGCCTTCGCCTTTGTAAGTGACGTCGACATCGGCGGGCAGGCGTGACGCGATGTACTGGTGGAGGCCTTCGATAACCTTGCTCGGTTCTTGGCCCGGCACGAGCCGGAAGGAGAACTTCGCCGACGCTTCCGCGGGAATGACCGTCTTGGTCCCGGGGCCCGTGTAGCCGCCGACGATTCCGTTTACCTCGATGGTCGGCCGGCTCCAAAGCTGCTCGACGACGCTTCGGTCCGTTTCTCCCGCCGGCACGCTCAAGCCGACTTCGCCGAGGAAAGCTTTTCCGTCGAAATTGAGCGCGCGCCAGGCATCGCGTTGCTCGGGCGAGGGATCCGACACGCCGTCGTAGAAGTCGGGGATGGTGATGCGGCCGTTCTCGTCGTGCAGCCCTGCGATCAACTCGGCCAGAACACGAATGGGGTTTTGAGCGGGGCCGCCGTAGATGCCCGAATGCAGATCGCGCGACGGCCCATGCAAGGTGACTTCGGAAAACGCCAAGCCGCGTAGGAAGGCCGTGATCGCCGGCGTCTCGGCGTCCCATTGGCCCGTGTCGCACACGAGCGCGATGTCGGCCTTGAGAGACTCTCCATGCGCTTGAAGAAACGGTTCGAGGCTGGGACTTCCGGATTCCTCCTCACCCTCGAGCAGGATCGTGACATCCACGGGGAGCGCACCGGTCGCTGCCATCCACGCACGGCAGGCTTCGACGAAGGTCATGACCTGACCTTTGTCGTCCGAGGCGCCGCGCGCCACGATGATCTTGCCGTGGGTAGGGTCGTCGACAATCTGCGCGTCGAAGGGCGGCGCGTTCCAGGCGTCCAACGGATCCGGCGGCTGCACGTCGTAGTGACCGTAGAAGAGGACATGCGGGCGCGGTTGGCCGTTCGTTTCGCCGCGCAACCGGGCCACGACCATGGGCTTGCCGTCGGTCGGCTCGACGCCGGCCTCGAAGCCGATGCCGCGCAGCGTCTCGGCGCACCAGCCGGCTGCCTCAAGGCAGGCGTCGTGATAGGCCGGGTCGGTCGAAATGCTGGGGATGGCCAGGAACGCGGTGAGCCGGGCGAGCGCAGCAGCCCGATCTTTCTCGAGCGTGTCGAGAACGCTGTCGGGCGCAAGGTCCGCCCCGCGTCGCGTCACGCCGTTGTCCTGCACCGTCATGAACTCGCTCGTCTTCGATCTGGCCGTCTTGTTCTCTTCGGCCGTTTTGGCTCGATCGGCCAACAAAAACCCGCCGGCGACATTAGCGTCCAATGACGCCAGAGTCGCGGCGGGCAAACAACCTCAACTATTCGGGACGTTATTCTCCGAGCTGGACATTGATTGCCTGGGGCCCCTTGCCCCGGCGGTCCGGCTCCGTCTCGAACGAGACCCGTGCCCCTTCGTCGAGCGCCGGCAGTCCGGACCGTTGCAGAGAAGAGATATGCAGGAACACATCTTTTCCGCCGTCGTCCGGCGTAATAAAGCCGAAGCCTCGCGTGTGATTGAAAAACTTGACCGTACCGGTCTGACGCATGGGAAGCTCCTTTCCCCCTCCAATAGGTCCCGCGCGCGCGGGAAATATAGGCAAGTCTAGGAAACGGGAAAAGAAACCACGTCACTTCCCAAGGAGCGTGAGCGGCCAGCCTCAACCCTGGTTCGCAGTCTGCCCAATAAAGCGCCTCACTCTAGTTGTGTCTGCTAGTCATGCGCAAGACCCCAAGTGGGTGTTGCGACAGGCTAAGGCAGTACAAATGAGGCGTTTAGTTGGGGTACGGCGATTGGTTCGGCGGTCCGTTGAGCTCGTAGCCACCGGCGCCGTAATCGAAGCCAGGCGCTTCGACGGCCGGCTCCGGCATTTCCGGTGTGCCCCAGACATCGCTCAAGGTCCAGGAGGTGCCGCCAATGGCCGGTCCACGATGAGGCTTCTGGAAGATGCCGCCGGAGCGTTCGCCGCTGGCGTTGTTCTGGGCTTCGGCCGTCTCGACGGAAAGGCCAATTGAGGTCGCGACGATAAGGGTCGCGAGGGGAAGCGCTCTGAAGAACGCCGCTAGCGTGAGCATTTAGGTAGCCTCCGGTCGGGCCGGGCCCGTTTGGCCCGTCGTTCGATTCCTCACAGTATTTGGTTCGGGCGTCACTTGCACGCACGTTCGAAGACAATATCTTCGAAAAGCTTTCGAAATCGGACTATGCAGGCTTTTTCGGCCCGTGCCTGTGGCATCCGGGCAACGGTCGGAATTGTTCTGCGTTTTGCGCCCCGGCCGCCCAACGAAAAAAGGGACGCCCGGTGTCGCCAGGCGTCCCTCTCAACATGTGATTCCGCCTTTCGGCGGGAGATCTGGCCGACCCGCTAATTCACCCGGGTGAGGCTCACTTTGGCGGTGCCCGAGCTGATCATGCCGAGCTGCGCGGCGGCGGCTTTCGACACGTCGATGATCCGGCCGCCGGTAAAGGGGCCGCGGTCATTGATCCGCACGACCACGGAGCGGCCGTTGTGAAGGTTCTTCACGCGCACCTTGGTGCCGAAGGGCAGGGAGCGGTGGGCGGCGGTGAGAGCGTTGGGATTCATGCGCTCGCCGCTCGCCGTCATTGAGTGGAGGGCGTACCACGAAGCGTTGCCCACCTGGGCGGCGTTCGCGGCGTTGAGCGGCAGCAGAAATACCGCCGAAAGAAGTCCCACCAACCACAGTCTTACGCGCATTTTCAACATGCGTTTCTCTCTCCTTCAATCTTGGGAGGGGGTTCGAGCTTTAGGTCTCGCTTATGCGCGAGCCAGCAGTGCTCGATCTGCGGGGTCTGGAATTTATGGAAGAAGGCGGCGGAAAGCTGGCGGCCACGCGGTCTTTGGAAGGCCATTTGCTGACGGCGCGGCCACGCTTTTGCCAGATATTACAAAAGCTTATCTTTTTGTGCCAGATTGTGCCGGCGCGATGGGGGAAAGCATTGCGGCGCAAGACCCTAGCGAGGCGACAAGTTTCGCGGCGAGACGGCCGTTCTTGTAGCCGGCAAGTCTCGACGATATCTGCCGTCAGTTTAGGCTATCCGAATCCGTGCCCAAATCATTGACTTACATCACCTAAAGCTTGCCCTTTTTAGTCCTCATTGTAACACTCTTATGTACAAACAGATTCCAATGGGGAAAGCCAAGGACGCTTGAGAGATGGAACAAGAGAAGAGGGTGCCTGAAGGTCAGGAAAGTCAGTATATGGCTGGGGACGGCAATGGGCTGGAGCCGATGACTGTGACGCAGGCAACTTACCTCAAGACACTCGCGGACCAGATGCACGATCCGAAGGCCTTTGAGCATGGTCTCAGCCGCAGCGAGGCTTCTCGGCGCATCGACGTGCTGCGAGAGAAAATCAGGATTTGGGAGCTGCCGCCGCACACCGACTAGCATCGGTTCTTGCGGAGCACTTGCCTACAAACGGCGGCGCGCATCACACGCGCCTCCCGTGCTTTTTCCAGACGCGGCTGCATTGCGGCCGGGCCATTCAACAATGGCATGACACGCGTTTGCCGATCTGTTCGAACTCATTCCTCTTAACTTGACGGATGCCGCCCGACTGGGTTCAGTGGCGCGCATGTCTACATACCCCCCGACTCGCGTCATTCGATTCTCAGTGCTTGCTGGCCTGTGTGCGGCGGTGCTGTTCGGTTCCGCTACATCCGCGCATGCGGTGCAATGCCCCGGCCCTGCGGGATTCAATAAGTGGCTGCAAGGCTTCAAACAGCGGGCCATTGCCGAAGGCGTCTCACCACAGACCGTGAACAGCGCTCTGAACGGTGTTACCTACGATCCGCGGGTTGTCGCGAAAGACCGCGCCCAGGGCGTGTTCGCGCAAGACTATCTCACCTTCCAGAACCGGATGGTGAACAAGAACCGTTTGGCGTCGGGTCGGGCGCGGCTTCAGAAATACGCGCCGATCTTTGAGAAGATCGAACAGCAATACGGCGTACCCGGCCCGGTGCTGGTGGCCTATTGGGGGCTCGAGACCGACTTCGGCGCGTTCATGGGCAACATGGACAGTATCCGTTCGCTGGCGACGCTGAGTTACGACTGCCGCCGGTCCGAGGAATTCAGCGCGCAGCTCCTGGACGCTTTGAAGGTGCTCGACCGGGGCGATCTTCAGCGCTCACAGATGAAGGGACCCACCCATGGCGAGGTGGGGCAGTTCCAGTTCCAGCCCAGCACCTATTACAACTTCGCCGTCGACTACGATGGCGACGGGCGCCGCGACCTCGTGCGCAGCGTGCCGGACTCGCTCGCCTCGGCGGCGAACTACATCGCTTCGAAAGGCTGGCAGGCCGGGCAGCCGTGGCTGGAAGAAGTGATCGTGCCGCAGAACCTGCCGTGGGATCAGGCCGACGTCACCATTCAGCGGCCGCGCCTGTTCTGGTCTCAATACGGGGTGAAGTACCGCAACGGACAGCCCGTGCCCGCGGACGCCATGCCTGCGGCGCTGCTGCTGCCGATGGGGCGCGACGGGCCGGCGTTTCTCGCCTATCCCAACTTCATCAATGTCTATCTCGACTGGAACAACTCGCTGGTCTACTCGACGGCCGCCGGCTACTTCGCCACGCGGTTAGCGGGCGCGCCTCCGCTTCGCACCGGCAACCCCGAACCTTTCAGCGCCGAGGAGACCAAGCAGCTGCAGCGGCTGCTCGTGCAGCGCGGCTATGATGTCGGCAAGGTGGACGGCGTGATCGGCGCGGCGACGCGGGATTCGATCCGCGCGATGCAGCTTCAGTACGGCTTGCCCGCGGACGGCTATCCGAGCCACGCCCTGCTGCGGAAGATGCAGGCCGGCGGTTAGGCATACGGGCCCGCGGTTTGCGCGGGTCCAGTCCTTCCTTACGTCACGCGCCGCCAGATGAGGCGATCGACCGAGATCGCCCCGGGCCCGCGCGCGACGAGGAGGAACAGCAGCGCGAACCACAGGATGTGGTCGGGCCAGCCCTGCGGATAAACGAAGATCTGGATGACGGCGACCATGCCGATAAAGGCCAGCGCCGTGAGGCGTGTGGCCAAACCGATCGCCAGCAGAACGGCGCCGATGAGTTCCTGATAGGTGGCGATATAGGCCAAGATTTCCGGCGGAATGACGGGCACTCTGTATTCCTCTTTGAAGAGGAAGAACGTGGCGCTCCTCACCTGGAAGGTCTCGTCTACCTTGGTGAGACCCGATCGCCAGAACACGGACGCCGCGGAGAGGCGCGCGACCAGCGCGACGAGACTGTACGGAATACCTTCGGCCAAGCGCCGGCCGGTCTCCAATAATCTGACGAGTGCGGACATTTCGACTCCCCCGCTGCCGGTTTTCATCTGCAGCCAAGCTAGCCGAGCTTGTCGTCACGTGAGGCTCATATCTCCTCACAAGCGCTTGACCGCTTCGCGAGGTCACGCACGCGAAAAAGCCCGGCGCGAAGGCCGAGCTTTTCGACGCAAAACTATCGCTTTCCGGTCTCGGGGACGTGTCCGCATCGGAGGGCGCGGACGGGGGGAGGCGAAACCGGAAAAGCTTATGACGACATCGGACTACTTGTACGGCACCGGGGCAGGAGGAAGCTCCGTGACGACGGCAGACTGATGCATGTGGAAGCACCCGCCCAGAGCGAGTGTCGCGGAAATGACCGCAAGTGCGATGATGGTGCGCATAACTGATTCCCTCTACGCGTTGCGTACTCAAATCGGTACGCAACCACTTTCGCTTCATAGGCTTGAGAAAGCGTTAAAGGGCGGCTCGGTTTGGAACGGCTGGTATTCGCGCTTTTCGTTGTCCCAAATAACCGAGAAGCCCGGCGCGAACGCCAGGCTTCCGGGTCGATAGGCTGCCCCTCGCTTGTGCCACGAGGAGCGGGGTTGAAAGATCCATGTCCTCGGGAAGCGTTCGCGGAACTCCCAGGACATGCGGCAGGAGACGTAAAGCGCGGTCGATCTTTCCACCCAGGACGAATTCTAGCGCGGTGGACAGGCGCCGGCCTTGCGTTGGATCAAGTGCAGGCCTCTGGAAGTTCCGACGTCTGTCAGAAAACGCCTAAGTCCGGTTTGTTTTGAATGTCCGCGTGCCCGGTTTGCCGGAGCGGGAGCGGGGTTTGGGCTTCCGCAGCGGGATCTCGCGATTGTGCGGTCCCATCTCGTCGAGGCTCGGCTTGTGCGGGCGGGAGACGTCGACCGACGACGCGGAGCGTTCCAATTCCGATTGCCGCGCGAGCGGATCGTTGGCAATGGCGAGCTCCATCTGGCGCAAGCGCTTGACCTCGTCGCGGAGGCGCGCGGCCTCTTCGAATTCGAGATCGGCGGCGGCAGCGCGCATGCGCTTCTCCATGTCCTCGATGACGCTTTCGATATTGTGGCCGACCGTGCCGCCGATCGGCGTCTGGCCGTCCTCCGCGAAGCCGGCGCCCGCGTCCACCAGTACGTGGTCGCGCTCGTACACGCTTTGCAGGATGTCGCCGATGTTCTTCTTCACGCTTTCCGGCGTGATGCCGTTGGCCTCGTTCCAGGCCACCTGCTTCTCGCGCCGCCGCGTGGTCTCGGCGATGGCGCGCTCCATGGAACCGGTCATGCCGTCCGCGTAAAGGATCACCTTGCCGTCCACGTTACGGGCGGCGCGGCCGATGGTCTGCACGAGCGACGTCTCGGAACGCAGGAAGCCCTCCTTGTCCGCATCCAGAATGGCGACGAGCGCACATTCGGGAATGTCTAGCCCTTCGCGCAGCAGGTTGATGCCGATCAGCACGTCGAAGGCGCCGAGCCGAAGATCGCGGATGATCTCGATGCGCTCCAGCGTTTCCACGTCCGAATGCATGTAGCGGACACGCAGGCCCTGCTCGTGCATGTACTCGGTCAGGTCCTCTGCCATGCGTTTCGTCAGTGTGGTGACGAGCACGCGATAGCCGGCGGCCACCACTTTGCGGGTCTCGTCGATGAGGTCGTCGACCTGCGTGGTGGCGGGGCGGATCTCGACCGGCGGGTCGACAAGTCCCGTGGGCCGGATGACCTGCTCGGCGAATACGCCGCCGGTCTGATCCAGCTCCCAGCCGCCAGGCGTGGCCGAGACATAGATCGTCTGCGGACGCATGGCGTCCCACTCCTCGAACCGCAAGGGACGATTGTCCATGCAGGAGGGCAGGCGGAAGCCGTATTCGGCGAGCGTAGACTTGCGCTTGTAGTCGCCCCGGAACATGGCCCCGATCTGAGGCACGGTGACATGGCTCTCGTCCACGAAGACGAGCGCGTTGTCGGGCAGGTATTCGAACAGGGTCGGGGGTGGCTCGCCGGGTTTGCGTCCGGTGAGGTAGCGCGAATAATTCTCGATGCCCGCGCACGAACCCGTCGCCTCGATCATCTCCAGATCGAACAGGGTGCGCTGCTCCAGGCGCTGTGCCTCCAAGAGCCGCCCGGCGCCGTTCAACTCGTTCAGGCGCTGTTTGAGCTCCTCCTTGATGCCGCGCACCGCCTGTTTCAGCGTGGGCTTGGGCGTCACGTAGTGCGAGTTCGCGTAGATCTTTACGATGGCGAATTCGTCGGTCTTGGCGCCGGTCAGGGGATCGAATTCCACGATGGACTCGATCTCGTCGCCGAACAGCGAGATACGCCACGCCCGGTCGTCCAGATGGGCCGGCCACAGCTCGATCGTGTCGCCGCGCACGCGGAACGACCCGCGCGCGAAGTTCACGTCGTTGCGCCGGTATTGCAGCGCCACGAGGTCGGCCATCAGCTGCCGCTGCTCGATGCGGTCGCCGCGTTTCAGGCTGAACGTCATGGCCGTGTAGGTCTCGACCGAGCCGATACCGTAGATGCAGGACACGCTGGCGACGATCACCACGTCGTCCCGCTCCATGACCGCGCGCGTGGCCGCATGGCGCATGCGGTCGATCTGCTCGTTGATGGACGAGTCCTTCTCGATATAGGTGTCCGTGCGCGGGATATAGGCTTCCGGCTGGTAGTAGTCGTAATAGGAGACGAAATACTCCACCGCGTTGTCCGGGAAGAAGCTCTTGAACTCGCCGTAGAGCTGGGCGGCCAGCGTCTTGTTGGGCGCCAGAATGAGGGCGGGGCGCTGGGTGCGCGCGATGACCTGGGCCATGGTGAAGGTCTTGCCAGAGCCGGTGACCCCGAGCAGCACCTGGTCGCGCTCTTGGGCGTTGGCCTGGGCCACCAGTTCGGCGATGGCCTGGGGCTGATCGCCTTTCGGCTCCATCTCCGTCTGGAGTTTGAGCTCGATGCCGCCTTCGGATTTCTTCGGGCGCGCGGGCCGATGAGGCGTGAAGGCCATGGCCGCGCCTGTCACGAGCGGATGGTCCTGGATCAGGGGCTGGGGCGCTTCGCCGAAACCGGGCTCGCGCCGGTCGCCGGACAGGGGCATGCCGGCGGCTTCGCCGGTGACGGCACGAGGCTCAGCGCGGGATCCGAAAGTCTTGGGTGGGCGAGGAGGCATGCTCGCGAATATGGCGACCGGGACGGGCGTTGGCTAGGGGCGAGAGGTCGCTCTTCGGACGGGGCCTAGGTGCGCCGTGAAGCGCGCTCGTCGCGGTGCGTCGCCATGCCAGTTCTGATGATTGTCTTCATGGTTTCTTGGGCAGGATGTGCACACAGTGAGGGCGTGGAACTCATGAGAAAGGTGCTTCAGATGACGCGTCGGACGTACTTGTTGGCCGGAGTCGCCGTTTTGGCCCTGTGTGCTCCGTCTGTTGCGAAGGAGCAGCCCGCGCCGGGCGAGCCCGTGACCTGGCACGCCACCAGCAACACGGCAGAGTCCATCACGGGAGACGTGGTGTATCTCCCCAACAGCCTAACGTTCGCCAACGGTACCGCGCTGACGATGACCGCCGTGGCCAATGCGCCGGCGCCTTGGGCCGTGTTCGCTAGCGGTTCGGGTGGCGATGGGGAAATCTACAAGCTCGAGAGCCCCGCCGATCCGGAACTTCTCAATGGCAACAAGCTCTGCGGCATGCCCGGCCAGCCCGTGACCTATGTGATGATCGCCCCCAATCCGAAAGGCGATGAGATGGTATTGGGGGTCTTCACGGGCGAAGACGCGCCGACGGCCGAATCCGACCCATGCGCGACGTACAGCTACGAACTCTGACGCGTTCGTTGGACAGCGTTATCCCGACAGGAGCCCGTTCGAGAATTGGCGGAAGTCGGCCGCAGTTCTAGCCCTCCAGCTCCTGACGGACCTGCGCGTAGCTGATCATGGCGAAGAGGACGGTGCCGCCCGCCACGTTGCCCAGCAGCGTTGGTATGAAGAAGCCGCCGAACGCTTGCCAAACGCTGGTCTCGCCGATGAGGACCATATAGATCGCCTCTACCGAGCCGGCGATGATGTGGGTGAAATCGCCGAGCGCGATGATGTAGGTGATCAGGGTGATGATGAATATCTCGGTCCCTTCGGCGGAGGGCAGCATCCACACGAGCGCGGCGATCAGCCAGCCGGCCACAATGCCCTTCATGAACATTTCCGTCGGGCTGTTGGCCATCAGATGCCGTCCGATCTCGGTGATCGCGTGTTGCGTCGTGTCGGAGAACGCGCCCGAATAGGCAAGGAAGGCGGCGAATAGGAAGCAGCCGACCAAATTGCCGCCAAGGACGATGGCCCACAGGCGAAGAACGTCCCACACGGCGCTCCAATCCTTTCGCACCATGACGGGTAGGACTGCGGTCAGCGTGTTCTCGGTGAAGAGCTGCTGCCGGGCCAGGATCACGATCAGGAAGCCGACGCAGTAACCGAAATCGGCGATGATCGCTGCGCTGGGGAAGGGCTGCAGATACGCTTCAAGCAGCGCTTGGGACAGCACGGAAAAGCCGATCGACAGGCCGGCGGCGAGAGCCGACCACCACAGCGCAGCGAACCTGCGAGACAGTTCCGCTTCGCCTTCCAGGCGTATGATCTCGTACACCACGGCGGCGCGAAGGCGGCGGCGTTCCTTCGCCTCCTTGCTCTCCCGGCGTGTCAGTCCTTCTTGCGGCTTGGGTTCGTTTGAGCTTGAACCTTTTTCGGCCATAGGTTTCTGTGTCCCGAATCGCTTTGCGTGCCGCCGAAGTCTAGCGGACATCGCCAGACGCGCCCAACACTGCCGACGCCAGGATTGCCGCCTCATGGTAGACGACGCTCCCCCGATCGCCTTTCTCAGCTTGATGCGCGACACGCCCCTGTGGGTGATTGGGGTTGTCGTGACTGTCGTCGTGGTCGGCTATGCGGTCGGCCTGATGCTCCTCACGCGGTATCGGTACGGTGCGGACCGCCTGAAGGAGAACAACGAGGTCGCGGGCTTCAAATACGCCGTGGTCGGCGTTTTGTATGCCGTGCTGCTCGCTTTCGTCGTGATCGCGGTCTGGGAGGATTACAGCCATACCGAGGACTCGGTCCGGGACGAGGCCAAAGCCGCCATCGACCTGTATCACGTCGCGTTGGCGTTGCCGGACGAGGGCAGCAATGTCCGTGAGGCCGTTCTGCGGTACACGAAGAGCGTCTACGACAATTCGTGGGATTCCATGGCCCTCGGCGGACGAAGCGAGGTCGTTGGCCGCAACCTCGTAGCGCTCAATCAGGCGATACTCGATCTGGAACCCTCGAGCCGTAAGGAGCAGGTGCTGTTCCAGCAGGCGATCAACCTGCTTACGCTGATCACGGACAACCGCAACGAACGGCTGGACAGCGCGAACGGTTCGGTGCCGGGGGTGCTCTGGTTCGTGCTTATCGTGGGCGGCATGATCACGGTCGGCTATCCCGCGTTTTTTGCCTCGTACAATCTGTATGCCCAGGTGCTCATGACTGCGTCGTTGTCGGCGCTGCTGGCGTTGACGCTGTTTCTCGGGATCGCCTTCGACTTTCCGTTCACGGGCGATCCGCACATTTCAAAAGGGCCGTTCGCCGACGCATTGCTGCAGATGAACTAAGGCCATGGCGTGCGCCGGTTGGAGCGTGCGCAGGAAAAGCCGTGTACGGTTCAACCGGTCGGCGCAGGGGTTTTGAGGACGTCCCGCACTGCAATAAGAACGCGGCGCTTTCTACGGACAAGGCGAATCGGTTGATGACCGTGAGGCACGAACGGCTGTATTGTGAAGCGCGCTGTGAAAGATTCGCGTGTTGCAGTTCAACGGTGTGATCTGTTGAATTGCCACAATGCGCATTATATGTGCGTATACCAAATAAAAAGAGTTCACTTGCCATGTGGTGCGGCAAGCCTGGAGCACTAGTGAAGCGTAATCTGGAGTACGCGTCCTCGTGAACGGGTCGCTGAGCGACACCAAACAGCATCGGAGCAAACCAATGGCTACGAGAACAACTGGGAAGAAACGTACAGCGAGTAAGAAGACACCAGCCCGCCGGACGGCGGCACGGCGAACGGCGGCGCGTCGGCCGGCCGCGCGCAAGACGGCAGCCCGGAAGACGGCTGCCCGCAAGACGACCGCGCGTAAGACTGCCGCTCGTAAGACGGCGCGCAAATCGACGGCGCGGAAGAGCACGGCCCGGAAGACGGCGGCTCGGAAAAGCCCGGCGCGCAAGACCGCTGCTCGTAAGACGGCAGCACGGAAGACCGCTCGGAAGTCGACGGCACGTAAGAGTGCGGCTCGGAAGACGGCGGCCCGGAAGAGCCCCGCGCGCAAGACTGCGGCTCGCAAAACCGCAGCGCGGAAGACCGCACGGAAGTCGACGGCACGTAAGAGTGCGGCTCGGAAGACAGCGGCCCGCAGAAGCCCCGCCCGCAAGACAGCTGCTCGCAAGACAGCGGCGCGGAAATCGACGGCCCGCAAATCCACGGCCCGCAAGTCTGCTGCGCGCAAGTCCACCGCTCGCAAGTCGACGGCTCGGAAGAGCGCGGCCCGGCGGGGCACGGCTCGGAAGTCTGCGGCGAAGAAATCCGCAGCCAAGAAATCGGCGCGAAAGGCGTCTGCCCGAAAAGCGCCAGCTAAGAAAAGAACAGCTGCCAAGAAGAAGACTGCAGCCAGGAAGCCGGCGGTAAAGAAGTCGGCTGCGAAGAAAAAGACAGCGGCCCGGAAGACGGCGGCCAAGAAGACCGTCGCCAAGAAGAAAACGGTCGCGAAGAAAGCGGCGCCGAAAAAGGCGGCTGCGAAGAAAGCCGCCCCGAAAAAGGCCGCCCCGAAGAAGGCCGCCCCGAAGAAGGTCGAGACGAAGAAGGTCGAGCCGAAGACCGTGGCACCCACGCCAAAGCCTGTCGCGTCTCCGGCGCCAAGGCCGCCTGTGGCCCAGCCGGCACAACGGCCGCCATTGGCTCAGCCCTCGCCGTCGCCGGCACGTCCGTCGTCGCCAGGCGCCGGCGGTACGCCTCCGCGGCACGTGAGCCCCGGAAGCGCAATACCCGGCTATCAGCCTCCGCGGCCACCAATGCCTGGAAGCACGCCGGGGCCAACGCCCACGCCGATGCCCTACCGGCCTTCGTGGGCGCGGGACGACGACTAGAGCGGCTGTGGATGAAAACACGAAGGGCCAGCAGCGATGCTGGCCCTTCTTATTTTGTGCGCCCTCGCGTTTCGTGCGCTCTCAAGCCGTTGCGGCATCCCAAGGGGGCACGTGCGCGGCCGGTCTTTGCCCGCCGCAAGGCCCAGCCGCGCGGGATCGAAACCTATACGCCCCTGAAAATATTGCCGATGGCGAGGATCACGTAGGCCGCAATCGCGACCCAAAACTTGTACTCGCCGATAATCGGCAGCGGCATAAATGTGCTGAGCACCGCCAAAATCGCCAAAACGATCGAGATGACGAAGACCATGGTCGTTGGCGCAGATAGATTCATGTCAAACCCTCCCTCATGTTGACGTTGAAACTGTAATCGTTTTCTGTGACTTTGCGAGCGCGGAACCGTGGCGCTCGCGCCACAGTGGCGGCCGTTTGCAGGGTTCATCGCCGGGAATACAGGAGATGTAGGTATGGCGCCGATGATGCGGCTCATCCTTGGGCTTGGTGTACTTGTTCTGATTCTTTCGGCGGTCGCGCTCGGACTCCCGGCTTATGTCACCGCCACGCGGTCGGTCGTCATCAACGCACCCGAATACGTGATCTATCCCTACTTGAACAATCTGCGCCGACAGGAGGAATGGGCGCCGTGGGCGGTCAAGGACGAGAATATCAAGATGACCTATTCGGGTCCGCCCGAGGGCAATGGCGCAAAGGTGCAGTGGGATAGCGATGTCGCCGCCGTGGGCGACGGCAGCATGCAGATCGTCGAATCGGACCCGCCCCACAGCCTGACGCTGGCTGCGGATGTGAAAGGCGTGCAGGGGACGAGCAATTTTGAGCTCGTGCCCGATGGCGCCGGATCCAAGGTCACCTGGTCGTTTGAATTCGAATCCGGCTCCAGCCCAATCAAGCGCTGGAAGGGCTTGATGCTCGACGGCTATATCGGCGAGGTCTACGAAGACGGCCTGGAGAAGCTGAAGCAGACAGTCGAGTCCACAAGGGCGCAAGCAAGCCCGCAGACCGCGCCCGTCGTGCCGGTGGCGCCGGTGGAGACCCCCGCGGCCGGAACGCCTGAAGGCGGTGAATCGGTGGTGCCGGAACAGACGCCGGCTCCCGATGCTCCGGCGGCCGAGGCTCCTGCCGCCGAGGCTCCCACGCAGCAGCCCTAAGGTTCCGAGCAATGTGCCGGGCAGCACTGAATGCCGCGCGGACCGGAGTCTACCGTCGCCGCGCGCGCTAAAGCCTATTTGCCGTCAGAGACCTAAAGTTTGCGCTGGTGCTCGAGCGGGTGCGCCTCAGGTGCAGCCTTCTGGGCCCCTTGCGTTGCGCGCATGATGAAGGTGTCGAGCGGGCTGCACTCGAACAATCCGGCTTCGTCCCTGGCGCCTTCGGCCTGGCGGGACCCGAGGTGCGGATCCACAACCGGACGGCCGGTGACGCGATAGACGCAGGTCGCCCCGTCGTTCGCCGTAAAGGTGATGCTGTCGCCGATGGCAACCGTGCCGGAACCGACATCACCGAGCGCCACGTCGCCCTGCGTAGAGCGAGGGATGGGCTTCTGGCTGGTCAGAGACGGGCTGGAGTCGCGGGCCGCGACAGGCTCGATCGGCGTTTCCGTCATGTCGCGCAAGGCCGCGCTCAGTCCCAGCCGGCGCACTTTCGCCGACGGCAACGCCGACATGTTCTGCGAAACGTTCTGCCATGGCCACGCCTCGGCAGCCGATTCATCGGACAGGGCCTTGGTCCAGGCGCTTTGACGCAAGGATTGTGCGAAACCGTCTTGGTTCATGGCGGGAAAGACGTCGCGAACGCCCGATGCCGCGAACATCGCCACCAGGGCGGCGGATGCGGCCAGGCACGTCTTCGCGGCGATGCGCCGGCGCGGTGCGGGCGGAGAGGACGGCTTCAGGGTCAGTCTCTGCATCAGAGGCTCCTCCGGCTCCGCCGCGGCGCAGCCTTGACGCGCGCGGGCTGCGGCCGCAATTGCCGCGCAACAACGCCCAGCGTTGCCAGCAGAAAAACGCATAGTGCCAAGGCTTCTAGCATTCCCAAGGGTCCCGTCACTTTCTCCGGCCCCAGGCTGGGCCGATTCCCGCATGGTCGGCAACATTACCACAGACTTGGGCCTCCGAAAGAGGGCTGATGGGCGTGACGGCCGTGAGGACCGGGTGCCCACGGCCCGGTATGCAAGTGTGACAGGAGGGTTGCTGCAGCCTGCCTTCAGTTAAGTTATTGTATTTAAATGACATTGTGTGGGTCCGCTGCGCGCGATACGCCTGATGCGGAACGAGCATCGCCCGTTTACCACACGCAAGCGTGAGCTCCGCCGGGGCGATATTCGCCGGTTTGCGCACGCTGCTGCTTGCGATCGGCGCTCATCTGAAACCCTGCCCGGGCCGTTTGTTCCCCACAGTCGAGGCTTCCGAAAATCTATGGTGCAATGCACTTGCGACAGAACAGGCGCACGCATAGGGTTGCCCAGATTTTTCCGCAGCGACTGCGCTTTTGCAGCCCTCTGAAATCATCAGGAGCACTTCATGGGACTGGTTTCCCGCACGCTTGAACGGGTCAAGCCCTCACCGACAATGGCCATCACGAACAAGGCTCGTGAGATGAAGGCCGCCGGTTTCGACGTCATCGGCCTCGGCGCCGGCGAGCCCGATTTCGACACGCCGGACAACATCAAGGCGGCCGCGATCGAGGCCATCAACCGGGGCGAAACGAAGTACACGGCCGTCGACGGCATCCCGGAACTGAAGCAGGCGATCTGCGAGAAGTTCGCGCGCGAGAACGGCCTGGAATACCAGCCCGCGGAAGTGACCGTCGGCAGCGGCGGCAAGCACGTCCTCTATAATGCGCTTTTGGCCACGCTCGATCCCGGCGATGAGGTCGTGATTCCGGCGCCGTATTGGGTGAGCTATCCCGATATCGTGCTGCTGGCCGGCGCCGAGCCTGTCGTCGTCGATACAAGGCTCGAAGACGGGTTCAAGCTGACGCCCGAGGCCCTGGAAAAGGCGATCACGCCCAAGACCAAGTGGTTCATCTTCAATTCCCCGTCGAACCCGACCGGATCGGCCTACACGCGCGATGAGGTCAAGGCTCTCACCGATGTGCTGCTGCGTCACGAGCGTGTTTGGATCCTGTCCGACGACATCTACGAGCATCTCGTCTATGACGGCTTCGAATTTTCGACGCCGGCGCAGGTCGAGCCCAAGCTCAAGGATCGCACCTTGACGCTGAACGGCGTGTCCAAGGCCTACTCGATGACGGGCTGGCGTATCGGCTACGCCGGCGGCCCGGCCGCGCTCATCAAGGCCATCGGTAAGCTGCAGTCGCAGTCCACGTCGAACCCGTGTTCGATCAGCCAGTGGGCGGCCGTCGAGGCCCTGCGCGGGCCCCAGGACTTCCTGACCGATTGGGTCAAGGCGTTCCAGGAGCGCCGGGATCTCGTCGTGTCCATGCTCAACGAGGCCGAAGGCATCACCTGTGCGACGCCCGAGGGTGCGTTCTATGTCTATCCCTCGTGCGCAGGCACGATCGGCAAGAAGACCCCGAAGGGCGATGTGATCAACAACGACGGCGACTTCGCCGAACTGCTTCTGCAGGAGGAGGGCGTTGCCGTCGTGCATGGCGAGGCCTTCGGTCTGTCGCCCTTCTTCCGTATTTCCTATGCGACCGGGATCGAGGCGCTGAAAGAGGCGTGCATGCGTATTCAGCGCTTCTGCGCTAGTCTCTCGTGAGCGCGCGACGCTAACAAAACCAATAACGACTGAAGAGGTGGGGGCGATGTCAGACGAACCGGGGATGAAGTTCTCCAAGCTCAGTACCGCGAACCAGTTCGCGGGTAAGATCATGGAGATCCGCAAAGGGGCCGTGACGGCCATCGTTTACGTGCAGATTGCCGGCGATACGTTGGTTGAAGTCAGCGTGACGATCGCGTCCCTCGAAACGCTCAAGCTCTACGAGGGCAAGGCGGTCACGTTGATCGTCAACCCCGTCGACATCATGATCGGTTGCGAATAGCGCTGGGTGCCCAACCGTGCCTTCGACGGCTGCGGCCCTTTGGAGCCGCGCACCCTGCAGAGCCATTGCATCCAAGTTCCAGTCAACATCGAACACCGTAAGGTCATGGACCAGCGCGTCTTGGACGAACCCCATACTGTTGTTGACCGCACGGCATGTGTGCTGCGGCTGGAAAAGGGACGTCGCATCGGATTTGCGGAGTACGGAGCGCCCGAGGGGCTGCCGGTCGTTGTGCTGCACGGCACGCCGGGGTCGCGGATGCTATTCGAAAGCACGGACTCCGTTGCGCGCAAAATGGGGTTCAGAATTGTTGCGCTCGACCGGGCCGGCTATGGCCTATCGGATCCGCATTACCACGCAACCCTCAAGGATACGGCCTACGATATCCAAGCCTTGGTGAACGGTCTGGGCATCAACCGCTTCTTCCTGGTCGGTTTCTCCGGCGGCGGTCCCCATGCCTTGGCGGCGGCGCTCCTGATGCGAGACCGGATCCAGCAGGTCGCCCTGATTTCTCCGGTCGGCCTCGTTGCCGATGCCGAGCGCGTCTCCATGACCAGCCTGCAGCACTTCATCTTCTCCTATCTGGGGCATTCCGAGGCAGCGGCGCGCGTCTACTTTGAGGGCGTGCGTTCGATGGTCTCCTGGTTCCCGCACAGCGCCGAATATCTGGTGACCCAGTACGCGACCGAGACGGATCGCGCCATTTTGGATCGGTACGGTCTCCGCCACTCCCTGGGCACTAGCATGCGTGAAGGTCTGAGCCGTTCGGTCGAGGGGGCGGTCCAGGATCTGCGCCTCTACTGCCGTCCTTGGAGCTTGAACCTGCACAAGCTGGAGACACCGGTTACGATTTGGCAGGGGAGTGAAGACACGATCGTGCCGCCCGAGGCGGCGTATCGTCTCGAGGACGTTCTGCCAAATTGCCGGCTCGAGGTCATCGAGGGCATGGGACACTACTGGCTGTTCGGCTCGTTCGAGCGCATCCTCGACAGGATCCGGACAAAGCCGCCGCGCCGGAAGCGCACTGCGAGCGGCCCCACGCAACCCGACGGCTCCAATGATATCGATGTCTACGGCACCATCGATCTGTGACATCGCGCTGTCTTAAACTACGGGCGTTTGAAGCCTACGCCATGCCCCCAGTCTGTGATCCAATGAGGGTCCGATGACGGTAGCGTTTACACATTGCGCCCTTCAGGCGGCCGACCTCGAAAAGTCCATCGACTTCTATGCGCGTTACTGCGCCATGGAGATCGTCAAGGAGCACGGGGAGGACGACAAGCGCGTGGTCTGGCTGGCGAGCCCGGGCGCGGGCGACCGGTTCGTTCTCGTTCTCCTCGGCGGCGGCGCCATGCGTGAGCAGGACGAGGGCGACATGACCCATTACGGATTCGGCGTCGCGACGCGAGAAGAGGTGGACCGGATTGCCGCTCTTGCCCGGGACGAAGGCTGTCTGCACTGGGAGCCGCGCGAGTACGCGCCGCCCACCGGGTATCTTTGCGGGGTCAAGGACCCCACCGGCTACATCGTCGAGTTCTCGTACGGGCAGCCGCTCGGACCGCACGCGGCCTCCGAGTAAGCGCGGTCCGTCAGTTCTGGCTGTAGATGCGGCAGCAGCAGTCCTTCAGCCCGTCGGCGCGGAAATCGCAGACAAGCTTCTCCTGCGCGCTGCGGCAGGATTGCGGCGCGGCGTTCGCGGCCAGCCCCCGGCTGCAGGTTTGTTTGTAGGGGATGCAGTGACCGCCGAGCATTTCGGAACTCGGAGGACAGCCGCCTGCCGCGGCGCTGCCCGCTCCGCCGGTGGATGGCGCGGCTGCCGGGGCTTCGTTCTTGTTGCCGCCCCAGAGCGATCCGCCGCCCCACAGTCCGCCGCCGCCCCACAAGCCGCCGGACGAGCCGCCGCTCGGCGCGCTCGGTTGGCCGGTGTCCGGAATATCGGGCATCTTCCCGCGCCGGATGGCGCCGCCTTCGCTGCGGCAGCGATATCCTTCCGGCGTGTCGCCGCACACGATCTTCGCCCGTTGGACAAGCGTCGTGCCCGGCTGGGACGGCGCGGAGAAGGCCGCGGCCCGGTCCTGGCCGGTCGAAACGGGCGACAACCAAAGAACACTCAACAGTACGAAGGCGGTGGCAAGACGCATGAGGAACTCCCGGCAGCTTTCGGCGACACCATACTGTCTCAGCTAGCGGATCAGAAGGGGCGAGGGGCCGTTTCCCGGGGTTGAAGACGGGGCTCTTGCCAGACCCGATTTCCCTTGTCACGATGGTGTCGTAAAGGCTCGCGTAAGGACGAAGGGCCGGAAAAAATCGGCCCACCTGGCGCGTTTTGCCAAGGGAGGAAGATATGGGCCAAGCGCAGGGCCAACCAGCCCGCAGCGCCCGCTGCATCGCACTGGTTGGCCCCTATCTCAGCGGTAAGACAACACTTCTAGAAGCCATTCTGGCGCGGACCGGCGCCATTAACAGGCAGGGTACGGCGACCGCCGGCAACACGGTCGGAGACGCCTCGGAGGAAGCCCGACATCACGGCATGAGCGTCGAGCTCAACGCCGCCACGGTCGAATTTCTCGGTGACACATTCACATTTCTCGACTGTCCGGGCTCGATCGAGTTCCAGGCCGATGCCGCCAATGTGCTTGGCGCCTGCGACGCGGCGGTCGTGGTGTGCGAGCCGGACGAGAAGAAGGTGCCCGCCTTGCAGCTCATCCTGAAGCAACTCGAGGACCGGGGCATCCCGCACCTCCTGTTCTTGAACAAGATCGACAAGGCCGAGACGCGCGTGCGCGACATCGTGCCGATGCTGCAGCCCGCGTCGACCGTGCCGCTGGTGCTGCGGCAGGTGCCGATCTGGGAGAGCGGCATCGTGACGGGCTTCATCGATCTCGCCCTGGAGCGCGCCCACGTCTATCGCGAGCACGCGCCGTCCAAGGTGGTCGACATCCCCGACGCTCTCACCGACCGGGAGCAGGAGGCGCGCTTCTCGATGCTCGAGCAGCTTGCCGATTACGACGACGAGCTGATGGAGCAGCTTCTCGAGGACGTGCCGCCGCCGCGCGACAAGATCTTCGACGACTTGGCCGAGGACCTGCGTGAAGGCGTGATCTGTCCCGTGCTGCTGGGCTCGGCGGAGAACGGCAACGGCATTGCCCGGCTTCTCAAGGCCCTTCGCCACGAGGCGCCGTTCGTCGAGGTCGCGGCCGCGCGTTTGGGCGTCGCGGATGCCGCGTCCTGCGCGTACGTGATGAAGACCATCCATACGGCCCATGCGGGCAAGCTGTCGCTGGCGCGGATATTCGCCGGCACGTTCGCTGACGGGGACGCGGTCTTCGGCGGCGAGGCCGAGGAGCGTATCGCCGGCACCTTCGACGTCTTGGGGCAAGAGCCGGTCAAGCGCGGTCCCGGCAAGCCGGGCGATACGGTCGCCTTCGGGCGGCTCGAGAGCGTGCAATCCGGTGACACCTTGTCGACCGACAAGAATGCGGTCCCCTCGATCGAACGGGCCGCGATGCCCGAGCCCGTTTTCGGCTTGGCGCTGGTCGCCAAGGAGAAGAAGGACGAGGTGAAGCTGACCACGGGTCTTGCCAAGATCGTCGAGGAGGATCCGTCGATCTCCGTCGCCCACGATCAAGACATGGGCCAGATGATCCTGTGGGGGCAGGGGGAGATGCACTTGCGCGTCGCCCTGGAGCGCCTCATCCGCAAATACGGGGCCGCGGCTTCCACCTATCCGCGGGAGGTCCCTTACAAGGAGTCGATCCGCAAGCCGACACAGGTGCGCGGACGCCACAAGAAGCAGTCGGGCGGCCACGGCCAGTTCGGCGATGTGGTGCTCGATATCAAGCCGCTACCGCGCGGGAGCGGGTTCACCTTCTCCGAGACCATTACCGGCGGCGTGGTGCCGAAGAACTACATCCCGTCCGTCGAACATGGCGTGCGCGACTATCTGAACACGGGGCCTCTCGGCTTCCAGGTGGTGGATGTGGCGGTGTGCCTGGTCGACGGCTCCTACCACTCGGTCGACAGCTCGGACATGGCGTTCCGCCAGGCCGGCCGGCTGGCGATGGCCGAAGGGATGCCGCAGTGCCAGCCGGTGCTGTTGGAGCCGATCATGGCCGTGGAGATCGCGGTGCCGTCGGAGGCGACCCCCCGGGTCAACTCCATCGTCTCCTCGCACCGCGGCCAGATTCTCGGCTTCGACGCCCGACCGGGCTGGCCGGGCTGGGACGTGGTCCAAGCCCATATCCCCGAAGCCGAAATCCAGACCCTGATCGTGGAATTGCGGTCGGCGACGGCGGGCGTGGGGACGTTCCAGGCCCGGCACGATCATTTGGCCGAATTGGTGGGCAAAGCGGCCGATCAGGTCCTGTCCCACCGGCGCGATCAGGCCGCCTGATCGCGCTCAATCAAGGGTGGGCGGGGTGATTCGTTCTGGGCCGTCTGGTAGGGTTGGAGCTACCAAATTTTGGCCCCGGGCCTTGCCCCGCGTCTCCCATACCGGTAGACGATGGTGCCTTATACTTTCGTACGATGTCAGTTAGCTTCCAGAGGGTAATCCCATGACTGTATTTCCAGCGCTCGTAATCCCGGAGACCCTTGCCGCAGGCCCCGGGCCCGGCAACACGGATCCGCGCGTGCTCGAGGCGTTTGCCAAGACCGGCGTCGCCGACCACATGCAGGCGGACGTTCTCCGCGGCATGAAGGAGGCGAAGCTGATGCTCCGCGAACTGTGGGGCACCAAGAATGTCTACACCTTCGGCGTCGCCGGCACGGGCTGGGACGGTCTCGATTGCATGCACAGCCTAATCCTTCCCGGTGACAAGGTCGTGGCCTTCGTCAACGGCACCTTTTCCAGCATCGACGGCCTGACCATTCGCATGAAGGCCGCCACCGATGAGGAGCTCGCCGAGAACTCGCTCGATCCGAAGCCGGCCAGCGTGACGATCATCGACACGCCGCACGGCCAGTCCATTTCCGCCGAGACCATCGACAAGGCCCTCGCCGAGCACAAGCCGATGTGGGCCTTCATGGCGCACTGGGAAACGGGTTCGGGCCGCGTGAACGACCTCAAGGGCTTCTCGGATGCCTGCGTGAAGCATGGTGTCATGGGCATGGTCGATGCCGTCTCGAGCCTTGGCGTCGGCGACTTCAATATCGACGACTATCCGGGAGTCGTGGCCTGGGCCTCCTGTCCGCAGAAGGGCGTGCTGTCCCTGCCGCTGACCTACGCGCCGGTGAGCTTCACCGACAAGGCGATCGAGGTGGTCAAGAAGCGGGGTTGCCGCACCTATGTCCATCATCCGATCCTGGATGCACGGCACTGGGGCATCATCGACGGCAAGGACGTCGATGCGCCGGTCTACCACCAGACGCACTCTGGTTATGCGATCGCCGCGTTCCACGAGGCGCTCCGCATCATTCTGGGCTATGGCCGCGCCCGCAAGGCGTCGGACTACAAGTATCACGAAGCCGCGCTGCGCCAGGCCGTCGAGGCCATGGGCTGCGAGGTCACGTCGAACATGCCGAGCCTTGTGGTGCTGAACCTGCCAGGCAAGCTGGCCGGCCGCGAGAAGGAGCTGGTCCAGGGCGCACGCGCGCAGGGCTTCGGCATCTGGCCGACCCTGTCCGAGCCGGTTCAGGTCCGTATCGGTATCCTCAACCAGCTTTCGCCTGAGCAGATCACCGAGATCGTCAGCCGTTTCGCCGACGCCATGCTCGCCATGGGCGCCGAGTTCGACAAGGCTCAGGTGATGAACCAGCTGAAGTCCTACTACGCGAAGGCCGCGTAAGACGGATCAGCCCGGCGATCCTCTTCCCGGTCGGGAGAGTTGAATGGCTTCGCAAGGCCGCCGGATTGTTAGAACACTGCGATCAGCGCCCGTGCCCTTGGCCGTGGCGCTGATCGCGCTTTCCTTCCTCTTCGTTCCAGGCATCCGCGCGCAAGCGGAAGAGCCTGAAGACTTTTCCGAGATCAGCCGCGAAATTCCCGCGCTTGCGGCACGCGCCAAGATGAACGCGGCAGAGGCCCTGGCGCAGCGCTATGTGGCGGAGGCCGGCGCCGAGACCGGCAAGGACAGTCCCGAATACGCCACGGCGCTCACCTGGCTCGGCTGGGTCTACAGCCAACAACAGCGCTATGCCGACGCCGAGCCCCTGCTCAAGCAGGCTCTTGCGATCCGCGAGAAGGCCTACGGGCCAGACCATCCGCTCGTTGCGACCAGCCTGAACAATCTCGCCGGCGTCTACCAGCAGCAGGACCGGGCTGCGGACGCCGAGCCGCTTCTCGTCCGCGTGGAGGCCATCCGCGCGAAGGCGGTTGGGCGCGGCATGCTCGAGGCGCTGCCGGCCGAAATTCAGGAGCTTCAGGCGAAGGGCAAGGACGCGAAAGCCGCCCGGCTGGCGGACCACTATGTGGCGCTGGCCAAGGAACGATATGGCGCCGATCAGCCGGGACTGGTGCCGGCGCTGCTCGAAGCCGCGTTCGTCTACCAGCAGCAGGGCGATTTCGGCAAGGCCGAGGCGCTGCTGAAGAAGGCTCTCGCGATCCGCGTCGCCGCGTTCGGCCCGCGCAGCGTCGAGGTGGCCGATAGTGCCGAGCAGCTTGCCTATCTCTATCAGAGCGCCAAGCGCTACAAGGACGCGGTGCGCTCGATGAAGCGCGCGCTGTCCATCCGGCAAGCCGCGTACGGCGCACGCAACGAAAAGTCCATCGCGACGATGGAGGCGCTGGCTGGGATCTACATGGCTGCGGGCCGCACCAAGGAAGCGGAGAAGACGTTTGCCGCCGCCCGCAAGCTCGAAGGCAAGAAGAAGCATCGCTATGCCTATTTGCGCCAGGAGACCTCTTACGCGGTGGTAAAGGTCTTCTACGCCACAGATCGCAAGAACACCGGCAAGACCGATCCGGCCTCCGTCTATGGCGGCGACAGGGGACCGCTGACGTTCGGCGTCGCGGAGGTCAGCATCCCGCCCCAACACAAGGTCGGCGTCGTCGAAACCCCGTCGATCTGGCGGCTCGAATGGTGCAACGACCCGGAACAGTTCGTGGTCCTGCTTTCGGTGGACGAGGTCGACAAGGAAAAATTCTTCGAAGACGTCGTGGCCCGCGTGAAGAGTTCGGACCGCAAGTCCGCCTTCGTCTTCGTGCATGGCTACAACGTGGCCTTTGTCGATGCCGTGCGGCGCACGGCGCAGATGACCTACGACCTCGGCTTCGGTGGCGCGCCGGTGCTCTATAGCTGGCCATCGCAAGCGAGCTACGCCTCGTACAAGGTGGACGAGACGAACGCCGAGTGGGCGCGGCTCGACTTCAAGAACTTCCTGAAGGACTTCGTCGCGCAGTCCGGCGCGGAGCACATCTATCTCATCGCCCACAGCATGGGGACGCGTGTCCTGACCGGCGCGCTGAAGGAGCTCGTGCTGGAAGACCCGAGTATCCGCGACAAGTTCGACGAGATCATCCTTGCGGCGCCCGATATCGACGCGGACACGTTCAAGCGCGACATCGCGCCGAAGATCCTGGCAGGGGAGGGCAAGACGACGCTGTATGCCTCATCAGGCGACTATGCGCTGCTGGCCTCAAAGACCTTTGCCGGCTATCCGCGCGCGGGCGACACGGCCGATGGCGTGATCATTGCGCCGGGTGTCGACACGATCGATGCCAGCGCCATTCGGACCGACTTCGTGGGGCACGGCTATTACGGGGACTCGGACACGGTGCTCGGCGATCTGCGCGATCTCATTCTCGAAGGCAAACGCCCGGACAAGCGCTCGCGGCTTGCACCAGTGACGACCGATAGCGGCCGATATTGGACGTTCACGGAACAAAAGCCCGCTACGCCTTAGGCGCCGAGGTTCGATCAGAGCAAGCGACGAAAGGTCAGTTGATGCGCGGGTTCTGCTGGCGCCATTCCGGTCATGGGCGCCGAGTTCGACAAGGCTCAGGTCATGAACCAGCTGAAGTCCTGCTACGCCAAGGCCGCGTAGATATCCGCGCAGGACATTGAAGGATAGAGTGAGCCGAGACTCCAGACCTTGAGGTCGAGAAGTCTCGGCTCACGGAAGGCTTAGCCGAGGCTCAAGCTTCCGCCCTGGGACAGGCAGCTGGCTTTGTCCATCATGATAAAGCCTTTGCCCTTGCAGCTATTCTGGCCTTTGCACGAATTCGCTGACGTTTTGCATTGGCCCTGGCCCTTACAGGAATTGAGCCCGAAGCATTGAACGTCGGCGGCGGCAGCGGCAGGCGTCAACGGAGCCGTAGCGGTAAGCACCAATACGGCTGCTGCTCCGGCGATCGCTGCGCCGGATTTTCCATTCAGCTTCATGTTTGCACTCCAGGTTTCGTTGGGGTTTCTTCCTAGCGCACCTCGTTGGTCTGGTGCGCGCGAGAACGCTACCAGCGCTTGAGACGAGACTCGCCTCAAACCCTGTCACATTTCGGCGATGGCGCGTTACCGAGCGTGTAATGCGGCGCACTCTTCGAGCGCGCGATTATGCGGGGCTGGCGCCGCCCCTGAGCAACGGCGAGGGCGTGGAGACTGCCTTCGGTGAACACGTTCTACGGCTTCACGCGGGTGGCGAAAGACCGAACACTGGCGCTCTTGCGCTGCGACGAAGCTCGTCGCGCGCCGACCGGAAGGCAACTTCGGTCGTGAAATCGATGACAGTGGTGGCCGCAGTGCTGCCGCCGTGCTGGCGCGTTCAATCTTAACGCGGGTTTTGCTCGCGCCATTCGCCGGGGCGCTGGAAGGTTCCGGCCCAGATGCCTTTGCCGGCCGCGCGGGCCTCGCTTTCGGCGCCGGCGTAGGCGTAGCCCGTCTGCCGGCCGAGATCGATCGCGTAGCCTTCCCGCACCATGGTCTCGCCGATATCCGGCACGCCCTTGGCCCGGCACTGGGCGACGTTGCGGCCGTATTTGTCGGTCGCCTTCTCGACGCACGACACGTCGCCGCGCTTGATGAGTTTGGCGAGTTCGGTTTTCGCGGCGCGGCCGCAGTCCCACTCCTTGCCGTTGGCGTCGGTGCAGGTCTGGTGGAGCTCCGGCGCGTCGATGGCGAAGATGCGGTATTCCTCACCGCTGCCGGCCCGCAGCGAGTCGCCGTCGACGGCAACGAGCTTCGCGCCCGGACCGATCTCTTCGGTCTCCATCCCGCAATAGCGGTTGAGCAGCAGCACCAGCCCCAGCACGAGCAGCAGGGCGATGGCCCGCCCCAACTGGTTGATGAGCGTTTGCCGCGTCATCCGCGTTGGGCGCCGGCGAGTCGACGTGCTACTCCGGGATTTGGAGGTCGTCTTCCGGGCCATTAGCGGCCATCGATCTGGGCGCCGACAATCGCAATCGTTTGCTGATAGACGCCTGCCGCGTTCCAGCCCTGGATGGCTCGATAGTTTGGCTGGCCGGGCTGATAACCGGCACCGGGGCGCCAACCGTGACCGCGCAGGAAGTTGGCGGTCGAGGCCAGTGCGTCGGCCTTGTTGTTGAGATCGACACGCCCGTCACCGCTGCCGTCGACGCCGTAGAGCAGGACGTTGCGCGGCAGGAACTGGGTGTGGCCCACCTCGCCATGCATGGCGCCGACCTGGCTCGGGCTCAAGGCGCCGCGGTCGATAAGCTGCAGGGCGGCGTAGAGATGCGGCGTGAAAAACTGGGGACGCCGGCAGTCGTAGGCGAGGGTGGCGACGGCCGAGAGCGTGTTCTGCCGGCCCATATAGCGGCCAAAGCCCGTCTCCATGCCCCAGATCGCGAGCAACGGTCCGGGCGGAACGCCATATTGGCGTTCGATCGCATTGAAGAGGGCCGCGTTCGACGCCTTGTAGCGCTTGCCTTGCGAGGCGATGGCGGAGGCGCCGCGCTTCTTCATGAACTGGTCCAGCGAGAGCTTGAAGCTGTGCTGGCCGCGGTCGGCCTTGATGGTGCCGTAGGCGTATTGGGTGCCCATCAGCGCATTGATTCCGCGCTGGCCGATGCCGTTGGCCTTGGCTTCCTGTGCAAAAGAGCGCTTCCAGCTTTCGAAACCGGAAGCATTGTTGCCGCAGCGCGCGGCGAGCGCCGGGGCAGTGGCCAGAACAAGCAGAGCGCTCGCGAGCGCGATCAGTCGGGTATACGCCATCAGGGCCTTCCATCGTTCACGACGCCCCGGGCGAGAGCCGTCCCGAGCCACCGTCCTTGAGTGTCCTCCGGCCAGAGCGTTCTCGTTTCGCTCGAGCCTATCAAGCAAAGCTCCGTTCCCCGTGGCAGCCGTTGTAGCGTGAGGATTCGCAGGTTGGCAATCGGCGCTTGATGTCTCGTGCGCGTAATCCTGCGCACACGAAAGCGCGCGCATGGCCATTGCGCCATGCACGTAGGACCCTTGGGTTGTGGGTGACCCATCCGCGCCGTCGGCTGCGTTGGTTGCCGCTCTAACGCTTCGTGCGTCCCGACTGCATGTTCTGCAGCGCATCGGCCATGAGCCACGACAATTGCTGGGCCTGGATGCCGAAGGTCTGCATCTGCGTTTGCACGTAGCGGCTCTGCAGCGTCATGACTTCCTGCAGATCGTGGGCCTTGGCCATGTCGCTCGCCAGCGCAAACGAGCGCTCGGCGTTTTCCTTGGCGAAGCCGATCGCACGTTCCTGGATGGTTTTGAAATTCTTCGCCTCTGGCACGCCGGAGGCGGACCAGGCGTTCATCGCTTGGCTCATGAACTCCATGAACTGGCCATAAGCCACGCGCGCTTGCTCGACGTTCTTCTCGGCCAAGTCACGCATGTCTGTTGGAAATTCGAACATTTGCTTCTTATTCATGGGTTCCCTTTCAGCTCGGCTCTCTTCTTCAAAGGGCCCTGAGCCCAACGCGATACAGGAGATAGAATACAGCATATTAGGCCACGAAAGCTACGGCACGGGCCTTAAGGAACGCTTGCCGGGCCATCCAGCCAAAGGCCCGAAAATCGCGCTTTTGGGGCCTTCCGGGCCAGTTCTCGCTTGGTGCGGCGATCCGATCGTGGCAGTTAGCTGAAGTAATGGCGGGGATTCACGACAGCTCGACGGCGGGTTCGTCAGCCAAGGCGGATGCCGTTCCCTCACAGCGGGGGATGACGCCAAGAGAGCTTGCGCCGAGGGAGCTTACGCCAAGGGCGCTGGCCACCGGCCTGATCCTCGGCGCCCTGCTGGCCCCCTGCAACGTTTATTCAGGGCTGAAGATCGGCTGGGCTTTCAACATGTCGATCACCGCCTTGCTGCTCGCCTTCGCGTTCTGGGCGCCTGTGACGCGGCTTCTGCGGCGCCCCGCTTGGGGCATGCTCGAAAGCAATATCAATCAAACCACGGCCTCGGCCGCCGCCGCCATCACCTCGAGCGGTCTCGTCGCGCCCATCCCGGCACTCGCTGCGATGACGGGCGAGAACCTGCCCTGGCTGCCTCTCATCGTCTGGGTGTTCTCAGTGAGCTTCCTCGGCGTCTGGATCGGCTGGTTCCTGCGGCCGCGCATGATCGAGCAGTCGGACCTCGTGTTTCCCGCCGGCATGGCGGCGGCGCAAACCATGCGGGACATGTTCGCCCATGCGGACGAGGCGATGTCGCGTGTCAAGGTTCTGATGTCGTCTCTTGTTGGGGCCGTCCTGTTCAACGTGCTCGACAAGCTGGTGTGGCAGATCCCGAGGGTGGGGCCCTCCCTGACCGCCTCCAAGCTGACCTTCGTGTTCGACCCGTCGCTGCTGCTGCTGGGCTTCGGCGGCATCATCGGCTTGCGGGCGGGGCTAGGCTTGCTGATCGGCGCGCTCCTCGCTTGGGGGCTGATCGGGCCCGCCTTGATCGATCACGGCATCGTTCAGGTTTCGGCAAGCCAAGTGAGCTGGTTCGAGCCGCTGGTCGGCTGGCTCCTGTGGCCCGGCGTCGCCGTGATGGTGGCGGCCAGTCTCACCAGCTTCGCCGCCTCGCTGTTCGCGGCGTCGAAGCACGGCCGGCACGGGCGCGCGGGCCGACAGCGGTCCAGTACCGGCCGGCTTCAGATCGCCGGGTTTACCGCCGCGGCGGCGCTTGCCATCGTGCTGCAAGTCATCCTGTTCGATGTGCACTGGACCATGGCGCTTGCGTCCATCCCCGTGGCCTTCGTGCTGGCCACGGTGGCGGCGCGCGTGGTCGGGGAGACGTCGGTCGCGCCCATCGGGGCGATCGGCAAGGTTTCGCAGCTGACGTTCGGGGTGATGGCGCCGGGTCAGCCCATCACCAATCTCATGACCGCCAATGTGGCCGGCGGGTCGGCGGGGCAGTCGGCGGACCTCCTGAACGATTTCCGCGCGGGCCACGAGGTCGGCGCGCATCCCACGCGTCAGGTCGTGGCCCAGTGCGCGGGGGTCGTCGTCGGCAGCATCGTCAGCAGCCTCGTCTACCTCATGCTGATCCCGGACCCGGCCACGCAGCTCTTCACGCCGGAATGGCCGGCGCCCGCCGTCGCCGTTTGGAAAGCCGTGGCCGAGGCCCTCAGCGACGGGCTTGGCGGGATCGCGCCGTCCGCGCTATGGGCCATGGCCGTCGGCGGGGTGCTCGGCGTGGTGCTGGCGCTGCTGGAGCGCCGGCTCGATCCCAAACGCCTGGTCTTCGTGCCGAGCGGGGCCGCGCTGGGCCTCGCGTTCGTGATCCCGGCAAGCACGTCGCTGATGCTGTTCGCGGGCGCGGGCCTCGCCGCCATCGCGCACAAATCCGCGCCCCGCTGGGCCACGCGCTTCCTCTTGAGCGTGGCCGCGGGGCTAGTGGCGGGCGAGAGCCTGTTCGGCGTCGCGTCGGTGTGGTTCTAAGGACGCTCGAGGACCGTCACTCGGCGGCTTCGGCGTGGGCCTCGACGCTGGCGAGATACCGCTCCACATCCAGCGCGGCCATGCAGCCCATCCCGGCCGCCGTCACCGCCTGGCGGTACACATCGTCGGTGACGTCGCCGGCTGCGAACACACCGTCCACGCTGGTGGTTGTGGAGCCAGGCGCGGTCTGGATATAGCCGCCGGACTTCAGCTCCAATTGACCCTTGAACAGCTCGGTTTGGGGCGAGTGCCCAATGGCGATGAAGATGCCGTCGATCTCCATCGTCGTCTCATCACCCGTCTTGGTGTGCGCAAGCTTGGCATGGGTGACGCCAAGCGGATCGTCCGCGCCGATCACCTCGACGAGATTGTGGTCCCAGATCACCTCGATCTTCGGGTTCTTGAACAGGCGCTCCTGCAGGATCTTCTCGGCGCGCAGCTCATCGCGGCGATGCACGAGCGTCACCTTGTCCGCCAAGTTGGCGAGATAGAGCGCTTCCTCCACGGCCGTATTGCCGCCGCCGACGACGATGACGTTCTTGCCGCGATAGAAGAAGCCGTCGCACGTGGCGCAGGCCGAAACGCCGAAGCCCTGGAACTTGTCCTCGGAGGGGAGGCCGAGCCAGCGCGCTTTCGCACCTGTGGCGATGATCAGCGCGTCGGCCGTGTACTCCTCGCCGCTGTCGCCTTTCAGCCGAAAGGGACGCTGGGAGATATCCGCCTCGACGACGGTGTCGGAAATAATCTCCGTGCCGACATGCTCGGCTTGCGCCCGCATCTGCTCCATCAGCCAGGGCCCCTGGATCACATCGGCGAAGCCCGGATAGTTCTCCACATCGGTGGTGATGGTCATCTGCCCGCCGGGCTGGATGCCTTCGATCAGGAGCGGCTTCAGCATGGCGCGGGCCGCATAGATGGCCGCGGTGTAGCCGGCCGGACCGGCGCCAATGATGATCAGCTTCTCGTGGCGGGAACCCATGGGCTTTGCCTCTCCTTGTCGCGTTGGGTGCGAGAGGTAAGCAGTTGCGCGCCCTCCTGCAACCCAAGTTGCTTCACAACTTCTTTTGTCCCGTCGAATCAAGACCGAGCGCCGCGCGGATCGGGGCGGCGACCGCCTCCGTGTCGTTCACCGGTGCATAGTCGAACGGATCGACGTGGCCTTCGAAGGGCCTTGTGGCGCCGCGTTCGCGCATCAAGGCGTGGAATCGCGCCAGCCGCGTGGAGCGGCCGGACAGGGGCTGAATGTAGACGGGTTTGCCGGTGCCCGTGGCCTCGGTGACCATGTTGACGGAGTCCTCGGTGACGACGATGGCGTCCGCCAGCGACAGAAAGGCGAGATACGGATTCTCGCCGCTCCCGTCCCAAACGACGTGCGGCACGTCCTTCACCGCCTCGGCCACGGCGCGCAGCGTGTCGGGGCGCGTGCGGCGCGACGGCGTGATCAGCAGCGATCCGCCGGTCTCGCGGGCGGCCGCTGCCAACGCTTGCCCAAATCGCGAACCGGCTTCCGGCGGAAAGCTGAAGGCGCGGCTCTCGCCGCCCAGAAGAACGGTGATGCGGGGGTGAGGCAGATCGGCGATGCGCGGCGCGTAGCGCGCGCCGGCCTCGGCCAGCTTGTCCGCCGTCACCCGATGAACGGCCCCGAACGTCGTGATCACGTTCGGCCCCTCGAAATCGTCATGCAGGGGCGCGGCAATGAGGTCGAAAAAGTGCGCAGGGACCTTGGGGTTCTGGATGTGGACGCCGTAGGCGCCGCCGATCTCTTTGATGGCTAGGGCCAGCGGCACGCTGCGCCGCCCGATCGAGATGACCAGGCGCGGCCAGGGCGGGGCGAGCGGGGTGTTCGACTGCGAGGCTGAAATCCGGCCCTTCGCGGGCACAAGGTGCTGGAAACGGGTCGGAATCAGCTGCATCGGCCCCGTGGGCTTCACGCGCTTCAGGACATAGGGCAGGCCCACCGCTTCAGCCACGGCAATACCTTGTGCCTCCATGCCCACCGCGCCGTCCGTGACGATCCAGGTTTCCGGCATGGGCTTCCTTAAATCCTACTCACGAGAATTTCCAGAATGGGAAATGCTCAAATTCTTTTCGATTCCGTTGTGTGGGAGGCATAAAAGTATGCAAAACTTCCCCACTGAACGTCAGTGACCTGCCATCGCGCCTTCTACCGCGATGGGCCCGCGATCGTCTAGGGAGCATGGGGCCCGATGCGTGCCGCCCGCCTCGATTCCACGGATTGGCTGATCTTGCGTGAATTGCAGGCCGATGGCCGGATCACGAACATCGAATTGGCGCGCAAAGTGGGCATTTCGGCGCCGCCTTGCCTGCGGCGTGTCCGGGCGCTGGAAGAAGCGGGCATCATCAAGGGCTTCACGGTCCTGCTCAACGATCGGGCGCTCGGTTTCGACGTCTCCGCCTTCGCCATGATCAAGCTTCACAGCCAGGCCGAGGCGGATCTGATCGCCTTCGAGAAGTGGGTCGCCGCGAGCCCCGTGGTCCGCGATTGCCACATGCTGTCGGGCGAAATCGACTTTCTGCTGCGCTGCGTGGCGCCGGACCTGACGATGTTCCAGGACTTCATCATTCACGAGCTCACGGCGGCGCCCAACGTGGAGAGCGTCAAGACCTCGCTCGTGATCCGGACATCCAAGCAAGCGCCGGGGGTTCCGACCGAGCTGATGTCCCAAGCGGCGGAGCCTGAACGGCACGGGCACGCTGATTAGCGCGCGACATTCGAGTAGACGGCGAGGTTCGGGTAGGCGACCCCGCTTTCCAAGGCGAGGTCCGGCCCGATCGGCGTCGGACCTTTCATCGCCCGGATGGCGCCGTCCTGGGCGCCGTCGATGAGGTTGTCGGTGATGAGGGCCGCGCCCGCGCCGGCGCTCGCCGCGACGCCGATCCCGATATGGCTCTTGCGCACCACGTTCCCGGTCACGGTCACGTCGCGCATGTAGTCGCCCCAGCCGACAATGATGCCGTAGGCCGGCGCGCCTTCCACGACGTTCGCGGTGACCGTCGTGTCGGCTTCGACGGCGATGCCGCTGCCGCGGGCTTCGCCCGTCTTCCGGAAGAACAGATTACGGACGATGTTGCCTTGGACCACGGCGAGCCGGCCGCCCTCGTTGAAATTGGTCACGGAGATGCCGGTGGCGGCGGTATCCACGATGTTGTTGGCGATCAGCGCGCCTTCGAATCCGAATTCGGCGTAAAGCGCGACTTCGCCGAGCCGCGAGCAGGAATTGGCGACCATCTGGCAATTCGATCCCGCATTGCTGCGGATGGCCGAATAGGCGCAATCGGAGATACGGTTCTGCGTTACGAGCACGGACCCGGCCCGGAACACGTTGACGCCGTTGCCGTTCTGGCCGCTGCCGCCGCTCTTGGCCGCGATGCGTTCGATGCGGTTGTCGGTGACGAGCGTGCCGTCCTCGCCCTTTTCCGAGCGCCAGACCAGGATGCCGTTGTCGCCGCAATCGTGGATGTGATTGCTGCTGATCTCGAGACCGCCCGCGTCTTCGCTGAAGAGGGCAGCGCTCGTGATGTTGCCGAACGTGCAGTTCGAGATGCGGCCCGAGGATTTGCGCAGGGTCATGCCGCCGGCACCGCTGTTGAGGAAGCGGCAGGCTGAGACGTCGAGCGCGGTCGCACCTGTGGCCGTCATCAGCGCGCCGTCGTCGGCGAGCGGTGCGCCGCCGCCATCGAGCACCAGGCCCGACAGGCGCACATTGTCCGCGTCCTCGACGACGAAGATCGGCACGCCGTCCGATTTCAGGATCGTCCGTCCCGGAACGCCCTGCACATGGGTGCCGGCCTTCAGCGTCAACGTGCCGGTCTTGTAGGTGCCCGCGGGCAGGAACAGCGGTTCGCCGTTGGCGGCCGCCTCGTTGAGGGCTTGTTGCAGCGTCGCGGTTTGCGAGACCGCGCCGCCCGCCGGGACGATGCCGCGGCTGCTGGTGCCGTCGAATGCCAGCGCCGTGTGCGGGCCCATCATGCCGAGTCCGGCGCCAACACCCGTGCCGAGGCCCGCCAGCAGCGCGTCCCGCCGTCCGATCTGAGGTGCGCCGCCGGGGGCGGCGGGCTTGCCGGACTTGGTCATGGCATGTCCGTCGGGGGTGGCGTGCCCAGCGGCCCCGCCTCGAACTTGCTCTGCAGCTGCACCGCTTGCAGCGCCTCCTGCAGGATCATCTCCGCTGCCTGCAGCAGGGAGTGTAGGCTGAGGACATGGGGTTGCGGGATGTGCACGAAGAGCGCGTCGCTGCCGTTCTGCTCCGCCCAATGGAGCGACCGGAAATAGAGATCGTTGCAGAGATAGCGGCCGCAGGACTGAGAGACGGATGCCGGGAAGTTCTCGGCTTGCAGCCGCGCGGCGAGCGCATCGACGGGCAGCCAAGTCTCGAGCGTGTCGCTGCACCCGGTAATCACGTCAGAGCGCCCGGGATGGGCGCCGGCGGCGTCCGGGCGCTGCTCGGTCTGGTTATGGGCCTTGCACTCCAGCTGAATTTCCGTCGCCTCGGTCTGGACGCCGAAATGGATCATGAGGCGCGGCCGGATGGCCTGGTGGAAATAAGCGGCGCGGCTGGCGACGGCCGTCCATTCGGTCGGCAAAACCGCGCGATAGAGCATGCAGTCGGTGGGGGGTGCGGTTGCGGCGACCCGTTCGGCGATCCAGCCGGACGGGTTTTCGGCGACGCCGGGAAACGGGCCAAAGCCCGTGACGAGGACGCGTGGTCTGGCCGAATCGTGTGCCATGGGGTCGGACGAAACGTCTGCCATAGCTCTGGCTTAGCCCCGCTTTGCGAAAGAGGGAAGGGCTTATCGGACTTGTGGTTGACCCGAGCGGAAGGCCCGTCTGCGGCTACTCGGGATCCTTGAGCCCGACAAGCTTGGCGAGCGCATCGGCCCCGTCGGCCGGGCTCATCGTGCCCGCGCGCACCTGGTCCTCGATGTCCTGATATTCGCGCGCGGCGCGGCGTCCGCCCTTGAAGGCGGCGAGGAGGCGCTGTTCGAAGATCTCGCGCATCCAGGTGGCGGCTTGTTCGGCGCGCCGGTCGTCGAGGACCCCGGCTTCCGACAAGGAGCGGCGGCACTCTCCGATCTTCTCCCACAGCGTATCGAGGCCGGTGTTGTCCCGCGCGGACATGGTGAGCACGGCCGGCTGCCAGGCGGTGTTGCCGGAGGCAAGGATGTGCAGCGCCGCGCGATACTCCGTGGCCGCGCGGTTCGCGCGCTCCACGTTGTCGCTGTCGGCTTTGTTGACGGCGATGATGTCGGCGAGCTCCAGGAGGCCGCGCTTGATGCCTTGCAGTTCGTCGCCCGCGCCCGGAATGGCCACGACCACGAACACGTCGACCATGTTGGACACCGCGGTCTCCGACTGGCCGACGCCGACCGTCTCGACCAGAACCACGTCGAAGCCGGCCGCCTCGGCGATGGCGATGGTCTCGCGGGTCGTCTTTGTCACGCCGCCGAGGCTGGTGCCGGCCGGGGAGGGGCGAATGAAGGCATTCGTCTCCGAGGCGAGCCGTCCCATGCGGGTCTTGTCGCCAAGAATGGAGCCGCCTGTGCGCGACGAGGTGGGATCGACCGCGAGCACGGCCACCTTATGACCTGCTGCAATCAGGTTGAGGCCGAACTGATCGATGAGCGTGGACTTTCCTGCGCCGGGTGGCCCGCTGATGCCGATACGGATTGCTCTGCCAGTGTCGGCCATCAGGGTCTTCAGCAGTTCCCGCGCGCGGACCTGATCCTCGGGCCGCGTGCTCTCGATCAGCGTAATGGCGCGGCCCAGCGCCACCCTGTCGCCTTTGCGGACAGCATCTGCGATCTCGTCAACGCTTTGCTGGGGTTTGGCGGTCACGGCGCCCGGGCTGCTTGAAGCTTTGGCCGTCATCTACTCTGCGGCGGCTTTGGGCGCCACGCCGAGCTTGCCGAGAATGTCGATGGCGGCGTTGGCGATGGGCGTGCCGGGTCCGAAAATGGCCTTCGCGCCCGCCTCGAAGAGCTCGGGATAGTCCTGCGGCGGAATCACGCCGCCCACGACGATCATGATGTCGCCACGCCCCTGATCCTCCAGCGCCTGACGCAAGGCCGGAACCAGCGTCAGGTGGCCGGCGGTCAGCGAGGAGACGCCCAGGATGTGCACGTCGTTTTCGATGGCCTGGCGCGCGGCTTCTTCCGGCGTTTGGAAGAGGGGACCGATATCCACGTCGAAGCCGAGATCGGCAAATGCGGACGAGATAACCTTCTGGCCGCGGTCGTGGCCGTCCTGGCCCATCTTGGCCACGAGGATACGCGGCCGTCGGCCGTGCTCGGCCTCGAAGGCGTCGATCATGTCGGCCACGCGGTCCATGTTCCCGTCCTTCTTCATCTCGGATTTGTACACGCCGGTGATCGCCGTGATGCTGGCTTGGTGCCGACCGTACACTTTCTCGAGCGCGTAGGAAATCTCGCCCACGGTGGCCATCGCGCGCGCGGCGTTCACGGCGCCTTCGAGCAGGTTGCCCTTGCCGCTCTCGGCGTACTGCGTGAGCGCGGCGAGCGCTTCGGTGACCGCGGCTTCGTCGCGCTCGCCTCTGAGGCGTTCGAGCTTGGCGAGCTGCTGTTCGCGCACCGAGCGATTGTCGACCTTGAGGAGACGAATGTCCGCATCGGTCTCGGAGCGATATTTGTTCACGCCGACGATCGTTTGACGGCCGGAATCGATGCGCCCCTGCGTGGCCGTGGCCGCCTGCTCGATCATGCGTTTGGGAATGCCCGCCTCGATGGCCTTGGCCATGCCGCCGAAGTCACTGATCTCCTTGATATGTTCCATCGCTTTGGCGGCGAGGTCGTGGGTGAGGCGCTCCACGTAGTAGCTGCCGCTCCACGGATCGATGATGCGCGTCGTGCCGCTTTCCTTCTGCAGCATCAGCTGCGTGTTGCGCGCGATGCGTGCGGAAAAGTCCGTGGGCAGCGCAAGCGCTTCGTCGAGACCGTTCGTGTGCAGCGACTGGGTATGGCCTTGGGTGGCGGCCATGGCCTCGACGCAGGTGCGGATCACGTTGTTGTAGACGTCCTGCGCCGACAGGCTCCAGCCGCTGGTCTGGCAGTGGGTGCGCAAGGCCAGCGACTTGGCGTTCTTCGGCGCGAACTCTTCTTGCATCAGCTTCGCCCAGAGGATGCGGCCCGCGCGCATCTTGGCGATCTCCATGTAGTAGTTCATGCCGATGGCCCAGAAGAAGGACAGGCGCGGGGCGAACGAGTCCACATCGAGGCCGGAAGCGATCGCCGCGCGCACGTATTCGACGCCGTCGGCAAGCGTGTAGCCGAGCTCCAGGTCCGCCGTCGCGCCGGCTTCCTGCATGTGGTAGCCGGAGATCGAAATCGAGTTGAAGCGCGGCATCTCCCGCGACGTGTAGCCGATGATGTCGGAGACGATGCGCATCGAAGGTTCGGGCGGATAGATGTAGGTGTTCCGCACCATGAACTCTTTGAGGATGTCGTTCTGGATCGTGCCGGACAGCTGGTCGTGGCCGACGCCTTGCTCCTCGCCCGCGACGATGAAGAGCGCGAGCACGGGCAGCACCGCGCCGTTCATGGTCATGGACACGGAGACCTGATCCAGCGGAATGCCGTCGAACAGCACGCGCATGTCGTAGATGGAGTCGATGGCGACGCCCGCCATGCCCACGTCGCCCGTCACGCGCTCGTGGTCGGAGTCGTAGCCGCGGTGCGTGGCGAGATCGAAAGCGATGGAGACGCCTTGCTGACCGGCGGCGAGATTGCGCCGGTAGAAGGCGTTGGAATCCTCGGCCGTGGAGAAGCCGGAATACTGGCGCACGGTCCAGGGGCGCTGCACGTACATGGTGGGGTAGGGGCCGCGCAGGTAAGGCGGCAGGCCCGGCAGCCCGTCGATGAAGTCGAGACCCTCGCGGTCTTCCTTGCCGTAGACCGGCTTCACGGCGATGCCTTCGGGCGTTTCCCAAGGCTCGGCGGCAGGGCCAAGCGCGGGCTCTTGCGGCTCGCGATACTCGATGTCGGAAAACTTCGGAATGCCTGTCACTTAAGCCCCCAAATGTTCGTAGGCGCCAGTCAGTGTTTCCAGCGCGTTGCCGCCTGCCGCGACGAAGCTTTCGACGCCTGCGTCCCGCAGCGCGGCTTCGATATCGCCGGGCTTCCCGGCGAGATAGACATGGGCGGCGCCGGCGTCTTTCAGCGCCTTCGCGGCTTCGGCGCCGTGCTCCGCATAGACCTTGTCCGAGGAGCACAGGCAGGCGAGCGAGGCGCCCGATTCCCGGAAGCCTTCGATCGTCTCGGGAAGCGTCTTCTCGGACGACGCGGCGATGGCCTCGATGCCGCCTGCTTCGAACAGGCTCTTGGCGAAGGACGCGCGCGTGTTGAAATCGGCCGGACGCCCAAGACAGGCCAGGAAGATCTTCGGGCGCGCGCCGGTCTTCGCCAGCACGGCGTCGCTGCGGTCACGCAAGGCTTCGAACGGCTCGCCGAGACGCATGGGCTTGAGCGGCGTCACTTCTTGCGCGCCGGTCTCGGCCGGGGCCGGTGCGACATCCATGACGGCCAGATCGTCCTCGCCGAGATCGGGGAACTCAGACGTGCCGATCAGCGAGTCTTTGCGTTGCGCCATGGCCTTCTCGCGGGCGTCGCGGGTCTCGGCGACGGCCTCTTGGAAGAGACCGCTTTCGAGGACCGCGAGCACGCCGCCGGCTTCGTCGAACTTCTGGAACAGGCGCCAGGCCTTGGCACACAGCTCGCTCGTCAGCGCTTCCAGCGCGCCGGAACCGGCGGCAGGATCGGCCACGCGATAGAGGTTCGACTCTTCCAGCAGCACACTCTGCGTATTGCGGGCCACGCGGCGGCCGAAGGCCTCCGGCAGGCCGAGGGCTGCGGTGTAGGGCAGCACGGTCACGGCGTTGGCCCCGCCCACGGCGGCGGCCAGCGTGGCGATGGTCCCGCGCACGATGTTTCCTTGCGCGTGGCGCTTGGTCATCATGCGCCACGCGGTTTCGCCGGTGACGAAAGCGGGCTCGGGCGTCAGCCCGCAGGCTTCCTCGACGCGCGACCACAGCTTGCGCAAGGCGCGGAACTTGGCGGTGGTCAGGAACTGGTTCTGGTCGGCAGCCAGGCGGAAGAAGATCATCCGCCGCGCCTCATCCAACGGAATGCCCGCCGCCTCGAAGGCGCGCAGGTAGCAAATCGCAGACGCCAGCGCGAAGGCCAGCTCCTGCGCCTCGGTGCCGCCGGCCTCATGGACGGGACGGCCGTCGGCGGCGGCGAAGCGGCCTTTGAAACCGCGCGCGGACAAATCTTTGGCGAGAGCGGCGACATCCTCAGGGGTGGCGTCCGTCGCGCCCTTGGCGGCGAGTACGCCGATGGGATCGAAGCCGAAGCGAATATTGGTGTGGTTCGCGGGCAGGCCGCGGGAGTCGACCAGATCGGCGACCATGTTGGCCACCGCCGCCGCATTGGTGCCGAGCTGAAGTTCGAGCGGGACGCCCCATTCCAGGTGCACGCCTTCGAGCGCGGCGCCGATCGCGTCAGCCTCCGCCGGCAGCGCATAGCCGCATTCGCCGACGGCACCCTGAAACACGAGCGCGATGCCCGAAGCTCCGTTGTTAAGATCCTCGAGAATCTGGCCGTTCGCGGTGCCGGGATCCGTGATGTCGATGCGCTGGGTGATTTCCCAGGGCGTGCCCGGATCGCGGCCCGGAACGACCGCCCCGTCTTCGGCAGGCGGATAGAGCGGCTCGATAACGGAGCCATCGTAGGTCTTTGATTCCAGAATGGAAAACGGAGCGCCCTTCAGCGCTTTCTCAACGAGCTCTTTCCATGCGGAATCTTCGGCCTTCGGAAAGGCGGATACGAGTGACAGGTCTGACATGCGTGTAAGCCTAGATTGGTTCTGGATTTTCTCCTAGCAGAAGCCAGCGCGGCAAGAAACCCACGGACGAGCAACCAGTGGGGGTGGCGAACTTGGTCCGGCGGCGCGCGCTCCTGTTGGCGTCGGGCGCGCGCGGCGGCTAGAGTGCCGCAACGGCAGATTTGGGCGATTGAAGGAGTTCGGGGGATGGCGAGGCGGACGAAAGCTTCCGTGAAGGACGCAGCGACCGAGGACGGCAAGACGGCAGAGGCGGCGGAGACCGAGACTGCCGTCGTGGAGCCGATCGAGATCCCCGACGATTGGGTGTTCATCGGCAAGAGCACCAAGCCCGAATACATTCTCCTGAAACTCGCCAACCGGCACGGCCTCATCACTGGCGCCACCGGCACAGGTAAGACCGTCACCCTGCAGGGGCTCGCGGAGAGCTTCTCCGACGCGGGCGTGCCGGTGTTCTGCGCCGACGTGAAGGGCGATCTGTCCGGCGTCGCGGCCATGGGCAAGGAGAAGGGCTGGATCAAGGAACGCGCGGCCATGATCGGCTACGACGTGAAGTTCACCGCCCATCCCGTGATCTTCTGGGATCTGTTCGGCGAACAGGGGCATCCGGTGCGCACGACCGTGTCGGAACTCGGCCCGCTGATGCTGTCGCGGCTGATGGATCTCAGCGATGCGCAGGAAGGCGTTTTGAACATCGCCTTCCGCATCGCCGACGAGGAAAAGCTGCCGCTGCTCGACCTCAAGGATCTGCAATCGCTCCTGGAGGACCTCGCGGCGCGGGCGAACGAGCTCACCACGCGCTATGGCAATGTGGGCAAGCGCTCGATCGGCGCCATTCAGCGGCAGCTGCTCGTGCTGGAACAGCAGGGCGGCAATCACTTCTTCGGCGAGCCCGCGCTCGACGTGGGCAAGGATCTGATGCGGACCGACGACGAGGGGCGCGGCTATATCGGTGTGCTGGCTGCCGACAAGCTGATGCAGAGCCCGCGGCTCTACGCGACCTTCCTGCTGTTCCTGCTGTCGGAACTGTTCGAGGAACTCCCCGAAATCGGCGACCCCGAGAAACCGAAGCTCGTCTTCTTCTTCGACGAGGCTCATCTGCTGTTCCGCGACGCGCCGAAGGCGCTGCTCGAGAAGGTCGAGCAGGTGGTGCGCCTGATCCGCTCGAAGGGCGTCGGCGTTTATTTCGTGACGCAGAACCCGCGCGACGTGCCCGACACGGTCTCGCGCCAGCTCGGCAATCGCGTGCAGCATGCCTTGCGCGCCTTTACGCCCGCCGAGCAAAAAGCGGTGAAGTCCGCGGCCGAGACTTTCCGTCCGAACCCAGATCTCGATACCGAGCAGATGATCATGTCCATGGGCATCGGCGAGGCGCTGGTCTCGACGCTCGACGAGAAGGGCCAGCCGAGCATCGTCCAGCACACCTACGTCAAGCCGCCGTCCTCGCAAGTGGGGCCGATCACGAAGGACGAGCGTAAAGCGCTCATGGAGAAGGACCCGGTCGCCGGCAAATACGATGAGTCGATCGACCGGGAATCCGCTCACGAAATCCTTCAGAAGCGGACAGAGGAGCGGGCCAAGGCCGCGGCCGAGGCGGAAGCTGCGGAGGAGAAGTCCAAGACCACCACGAAATCGTCCGGCGGATCGCGCGGCGACGGCTTCTGGACGGCGCTCGGCAAGTCCGTGGTGCGCGCGGTGGTGCCCATGGCGACGCGCGTGCTGGAAGACGCGATTAGGCGGAACGCGCTCGGAGGCCAGCGCCGGCGTTAGCGCTCGTGGCATTGGGACGCGTGCGCGGCCGCTAGTGGCATTCGCGTACCCTGTGCTACACGGGCGCCATGTTCACGCTCGACTCCATAACCTTGCGCCTCGGCGGTCACGTCATTCTGGACCGCGCCTCCGTCGCCATGCCGCCGAAAGCCCGTGTGGGGCTCGTGGGCCGCAATGGCGCGGGCAAGTCCTCGCTGCTCAAGATGATCGCCGGCATCTACGAGGCCGACGAGGGGCGCATCGAAGCGCCCAGCGGGACCAGGATCGGCTATCTCAAGCAGGATGCGCCCGGCGGGCTTGCGACGCCGTTCGAAACCGTGCTCGCGGCGGCCGAGGAGCGGGCCGCGCTTCTGGATGAGGCCGACACCGCGACGGACGCGCATCGCATCGCTGAAATTCACGAGCGCCTGAACGCGATCGACGCCCATGGGGCGCCGTCGCGGGCTGCACGTATCCTCGCGGGGCTCGGCTTCTCCGAGGACGACCAGCACCGCCCGCTGACGGAGTTCTCGGGCGGCTGGCGCATGCGCGTGGCGCTCGCAGCGCTGCTCTTCTCCGAGCCCGATCTGCTGCTGCTCGACGAGCCCTCGAACCATCTCGATCTCGAGGCGGCGCTGTGGCTCGAGTCCTTCCTGCGCGCCTATCCCGCCAGCCTGATCGTGGTGAGCCACGAGCGCGACATGCTGAACAACGTCGTCAGCCACATCGTGCATGTGGACCACGGCAAGACCACGCTCTACGTGGGCAATTACGATCAGTTCGAGCGGCAGCGGCATGAGCGCCAGGCGCAGGACGCGGCGATGCGCGCCAAGCTAGAGGCAAAGCGCCAGAAGCTGCAGGCCTATGTGGACCGCTGGCGCTACAAGGCGCATACGGCCCGTCAGGCGCAGAGCCGCCTGAAGGCGCTGCAACGCATGGCGCCTGAGGCTGAAGTCTTCGACGACGCTTCGCTCGTTTTCGACTTCCCTTCGCCCAAAGAGGTGAAGCCGCCGCTGATGATGCTGGAGGATGTCGCCGTCGGCTATGTGCCGGGTAAGCCGGTGCTGTCGCATATCGACTTGCGCATCGACCCGGACGATCGCATTGCCCTCGTGGGCCGCAACGGCAACGGCAAGACCACCTTGGCGCGGGCGCTCGCAGGCCAACTGTCGCCCATGGATGGCCAGATCAAGGCGAGCGGCAAACTTTCCGTCGGCTATTTCGCCCAGCACCAGATCGAAGAGCTTGTGTCGGAGGACACGCCGCTGCAGCACATGGAGCGCATGATGCCGGAGGCGAAGCCCGGCGAGGTGCGGGCCCATCTCGCCCGGTTCGGTTTCTCCGGCGACAAGGTCGGCGTGAAGGTCAGCGCGCTGTCCGGCGGGGAGCGGGCGCGGCTGTCGCTTGCGCTGGTGACGCGCGATGCCCCCCACATCCTCATCCTCGACGAGCCGACGAACCATCTCGACGTGGATGCGCGCGAGGCTTTGGTGCAGGCGCTCGCCGGTTTCGGCGGCGCCGTCATCGTGGTCAGCCACGATCGGCATCTTTTGGGCCTCATCGCCGACCGGCTGTTGCTGGTGGATGGCGGCCGGGCGCAGGAGTTCGACGGCACGCTCGAGGATTACCGCGACAGCGTGCTGAGCGCAGCGCGCGCGGGCAAAGGCAAGTCCGGCAATGGAATGTCCCAAACCGAAGCGCCGAAGGACACGTTGTCGAAGGCCGAGCGCAAGGAGAAGCGCAAAGCAGCCGCCGACGCGCGCGAGCGCACCAAACCCTTGCGCAAAGCCATTGCCGATGCCGAAGCCGATATGAAGACGCTGACCAAGAAGCGCGAGGTGGTGGATGCCAAGCTGATCGATGCGTCGCCGGCGCAAGCGAGCGAGCTCATGAAGCAGCGTGGACAGCTCACCCGCGAGATCGAGGAAGCCGAAGCCCGCTGGCTGGAAGCGAGCGAAGCGGTCGAGACGGCCATGGCGGAAGTCGACGCCTAAGGCCGACGCTCCAAAGCAAAACGGGCGCCCCGAAGGACGCCCGTTTCTAAAACTCTGTGCCTATCGCTGTACGGCGCGAAGCGCCTTAGGAAGACGGCGCCTGAGCGTACATTTCCTCGACATGCTCCCAGTTGATGAGATTGTCGAACCACGCTTCCAGGTATTTCGGCCGCGCGTTGCGGTAGTCGATGTAATAGGAATGCTCCCACACATCGCAGCCGAGCAGCGGCCAGCCGCCATGGACGAGCGGGTTCTCGCCGTTCGGCGTCTTAGTTACTTCCAGCTTGCCGTCTTTCAGCGTCAGCCAGGCCCAGCCCGATCCGAACTGGCCCGCACCGGCGGCCAGGAAGTCCTCGCGGAACTTGTCGAAGCCGCCAAGGTCCCGGTCGATCAGCGCCAGGACCGCGCCCGGCACTTTCTTGCCGCCGCCGTCCTTGGTCATCCAGGGCCAGAAATGAATATGATTGAAGTTCTGCGCGGCGTTGTTGAACACGCCGGCGTCCTTGCCGAAGCTTTCCTTGATGATGGTCTCGAGTTCCTTGCCCTCGTAGTCGGTGCCTTTGATCAGGTCGTTCAGCTTGTCCACGTAAGCCTTGTGGTGCTTGTCGTGGTGATACTCCAGCGTTTCGGCCGACATATAGGGCTGCAGGGAATCGTATGCGTAGGGGAGGGGTACGAGTTCGAATGCCACTTTGGGTCTCCGCGAACTTAGAGTGAAAAGAATACCGGACGGCGCGAAGCTAAAGCGTCGGCCATGCCGAAGCAACCGGGGCCGCGTCAAAGGGGCCAGGTTGCCATGCGGGGTATCGAAGACAATACCCCAAGCGTCTCAATTGTTCCGGAGAAATCGGGGTGGGCGTGGAGCCCCTGAACTCCACGCCCGGTGCCGAGGAAGGTTCGCTACAATCAGTACAGGGATCTGACGCTTTGGAGAGTGCGATTTTCCACCTGAACCCAACATGAACCGATCCTGCAGGGTCGGTTCACGTATTCGGAGCCTTAGTGGCTGCGCTTGGCGATGTGGAGGGGTGGTTGGAGACCATCGCAAGGGCGATTTGTCTCCCCCTTGTCATCACCCGGCACCCGGGTCCGGCTGCGCCGGCCCGAGCACAAGCTTGATGGTCCGGGTGATCCAGTAACCAGTGCCGTTCCGGATCACGACGGGCGGTGTTTACTGGATACCCGCGTTCGCGGGTATGACACGGTCGGGCAAGCCCCAAGAACCTACTTGATGAGGGCCTGCAGCGCCTTGAATTCCGGGGTTCCGGCGCGTTCCATCCATTCGAACAGAACCATCTCGCTGTCCACGATGTCGACGCTGGATTTCTGCAGGCGCGACAGGGCCAGCTTGAGGCTGCTCTTCGAGCGCGAGCCGACGGCGTCGGCGACCACAAAGGCCTCGAAGCCTTGCGTTTCGAGGTCCATGGCGGTCTGCGCCACGCAGACATGGGCCTCGATGCCGCCGATCACGACCTGTGAGCGGCCTTCGCGGCGTAGGTTGTGGAGCCGGTCCCGCAACATCTCGTTGCGCATGCAGGAAAACTCGGTCTTGTCGGCGACGAAGCCGTCGTTGGCGAAGGCGTCGCGCACGGAATCGTGGGTCGGCCCCAGCCCTTGTGGATATTGCTCCGACATGGTGATGGGGATGCCGAGCTTGCGGGCGGCGATGACGAGGCGCACGCAGCGGTCGATGACACGATCCGCGCCTTTGATGGCATTCAGGAGCTTGTCCTGGACGTCGACGATGAGGACTTGGGATTTTTCGCGTGAGAGCAGCATGAGCGGCACTCTGGCATAGGTGGCGCGGCTTCGACTAGGGCCGTCTCCGGCTATTTGCCCGTTCCAGGCGGCCTAACGGTCGATGACGGTGAAGGCTTCCGAGGCGTATTCGCGGCGGTACACGATGAACGTCACCAGGGCGCAGGCAAGCACAAAGAGGATGGGGCTCACAAACCAGGCGAGCCCGGCGATCGCGAAATAGATGGTCCTGAGACCCGCGTTGAGATGACGCCCCGACAGCCCAACGAGCTGGGCGGTCTTGCGCGCGTGGGCGCGCGCCTCGGCCGTGTTCGCCTCGGATTGCAGCGGCAAGGCTCCGAACATGGTGCCCACATAGTGTGTCAGCCGGAACGCCCAGGCGAAGGCGAAGAAGGCCACGATCATCAGCAACATGAGGAACAGGATCTTGAACTCCCACATGACGATTGGTGCGTCCGCGATGAAGGGTAGTTGCTCGAGGCGGTTCTTCACATTGTCCGCAGCTCCGAGCATCGCGGTCAGTCCGCCGAGCACGAGCACGGACGTGGACGCAAAGAAGGCGTTCCCACTCGACAGCGAGGTGAGGAGTTGGGCGTCCATGATGCGGATGTCGCGCCTCAGGGCCGTTTCCATCCACTGCACACGGCGGTCGTTGACGGCGGCAACGAGCCCGCGGCGCGATTTCAGCGGGCCATAGCGCACGGCCCAGGCATAGCCGAAGTAACACAGGCAAAACCAGGCGAAGGCCAAGATGTCGAGAAGGCTCATTGTTCAGCGCCGATCCGTCGACTGAAGTTCGTCCATCTTGGGATCACGAGGCGGAGGGCCGCAAGCCTTGTTGTCAAGGCATCGGGCCGATCCAGATGGTACCTCGTGGATGCCCGGATCAAGTCCGGGCATGACGATCCAAGGATTCAGATAGGTAAGCTCAGGCGCGATCCGCCAGCTTCAGCGCGAAGGCATACGACAGCGCGACTTCCTTCAGCCGGTCAAAGCGCCCCGAAGCTCCGGCGTGACCCGCCTCCATGTTCGTCTTCAGGAGAATGAGATTGTTCCCCGTGCCGGTCTCGCGCAGCCTGGCGATCCATTTCGCGGGTTCCCAATAGGTCACGCGCGGATCGGTGAGGCCCGCGAGCGCCAGGATGTTGGGATAGCCTTGCGCCCTCACATTGTCGTAGGGCGAGTAGGCCGCGATGGTCTTGTAGTCCTCGGCGCTCTCGATCGGGTTGCCCCATTCGGGCCATTCGGGCGGGGTGAGGGGCAGGCTCGCATCGAGCATCGTCGTCAGCACGTCGACGAAGGGCACTTCGGCGATGATGCCGAGAAACAGATCCGGGGCCATGTTGGCGATAGCCCCCATGAGCATGCCGCCCGCGCTGCCGCCTTGGGCCACTATGCGCCCGCGCGACGTGAATTTCTCCTTCGCGAGATATTCGCCCGCGGCGATGAAATCGGTGAAGGTGTTCGTCTTCTTGGCGCGCTTGCCGTTCTTGTACCAGGCGAAGCCCTTGTCCTTGCCGCCGCGCACATGGGCGATGGCGTAGACGAAGCCGCGGTCGACGAGGCTCAATGCGTTCGTCGAGAAGCTGGCCGGAATGGTGATGCCGTAGGAGCCGTAACCGTAGAGCAGGAGCGGCGCGGTGCCGTCGAGCTTCGTGTCCTTGCGGTAGAGCAGGGTCACGGGCACGGTCTCGCCGTCCTTCGCCGGGGCGAAGACGCGGCGCGTGACGTATTGGCTCGGGTCGTGGCCGCTTGGGATCTCTTGCGTCTTGCGCAAGGTCCGCTCCCGCGTCGCCATGTCGTAGTCGTAGACTTGCGACGGCGTCGTCATCGACGAATAGGTGAAACGCAAGGTCGTGGTGTCGTATTCGTAACCCGCACTCATGCCGAGCGCGTAGGCCTCTTCGTCGAAGGCGATTTCGTGCTCTTCGCCGTCGGCGAAACGGCGGATGACGATGCGGGGCAAACCGTTCTCGCGTTCGAGCCGCACGAGAAAATCCTTGAACGCGATGATGTCGAGAATCAGCCGCCCGGGCCGGTGCGGTTCGATTTCAGTCCAGTTGGCGGGCGAGGGGTCGTCGGCGGGCGCTTCGACGATGCGGAAATCTTCGGCGCTATCCGAGTTGGTGAGGATGATCAGTCGGCCCTCGTGGTGGCACACCGAGTATTCGTGCTCGGCTTGTCTTGGCGCAACGAGACGGGGCTTGGCGTATGGATCGGCGGCATCGATCAGGCTGACTTCGGTCGTCTCGTGATCGTGGGTGCCGAGCAAGAGATACTTGCCGTCCTGGGTCAGGCTGATGTCGAGGAAGAGGCCGGGGTCGGTTTGGTTGTGGATCAAGCGGTGTTCAGCCTTGTCGCCGATCTTGTGCGCGAAGAGTTTGCGCGGCCGGTGCTCCTCATCGAGCCAGACATAAAGCAGCGTTTGGCTGTCCATGGCCCATTCGAGGCCGCCGCAAGCATCCGTGACCGCCTCTTCGACGACCGCGCCGGTCTCGGCATCGATCACCTTGGCCGTGAAATATTCCGAGCCCTTGGTGTCGACCGCGTAGGCGATGCGCTTGTGGTCGGGGCTGTGAGCGACCTGCGAAATGCGGAAATAGGCGTGGCCTTCGGCCAGCGCGTTGCCGTCGATCAGGATCGTCTCCTCGCCCCCGCCACGGGGGCGCCGGCAGAACAGCGGCTGCTGCCCGCCCGTGATGTAGCGCGTGTAGTAGTCGAAGGGACCGTCCGGCGCGGGCACCGATGAATCGTCTTCCTTGATCCGGCCCTTCATTTCGGCGAACAGCGTCTCCTGCAGCGCCTCCGTATCCCCCATCGCAGCCGCCGTGTAGGCGTTTTCCGCCTCCAAATGCGCGCGGATATCCGGGGGGAGAACGGCGGGGTCGCGCATGACGGCCTGCCAATTGTCGGCGCGCAGCCACGCATAGTCGTCTTCGCGATCGATGCCGTGATGGTGCGACTGGGAGGGGCGGCGCGGGGCTACGGGGCCGCGCGGCGGAAGATCGGGCTTGTTCATTGGATAGGTCTAATCGAGACGTAAAAGGGCCATGGTTGAGTATGGTGTGCGTTCTCGCTGAGAAGGCGCACACCACGCTCCGAAGCTAGCCCGACGTGTTGCCGTCCGCGCCGCCGGTGTCAAGGTCGAGAGCGCAACCGTTGATGCAATAGCGCAGGCCGGTGTCCCCGGGTCCGTCCGGAAAAACATGCCCGAGATGGGCCTCGCAATTGGCACAGCGGACCTCGACGCGCCGCATGCCGTAGCTGTTGTCCTCGTGTTTCGTCACCGTATCGGCGGCGGCAACATCGGTGAAGCTCGGCCAGCCCGTGCCGGAATCGAACTTCGTGTCCGAACTGAACAGGGCCGCGCCGCAACCGGCACAGCGATACATACCGGCGCGCTTTTCCTGGTGGTAGGGATGGCTGAAAGCCCGCTCGGTCCCATGCTCATGCATCACATGGAACTGCTCCGGTGTGAGCTGCTCGCGCCAATCGTCCTTCGTGGTGGGGATCGGGGCGCCTGTCTTCTTATGCGTGGTGCTCATGACTTGCCTTCTTATCGGTCGTCCTGGTGTCCGGTACAGAATATAGGGTGGCCCGCGCAGGTCCCTAGGCGGTGTCACACAAGCTTGATCCAGCAACGATTACCCGTGATCTCGCTCTTCCCCGGTAAACAAGAGACTTCCGCCAATGCAAACAAAATCAGCGAGGGCTGAACGTAGAGAAAAACGAGAGCCCGTGGCGCCAGCGGGCTTTTTCCACAGTCTTCGCGAGCTAAAGTTCGTTGCGATTCCACCGGAGGATGCTATACGAAGCAATTAGATGGAACTAAACGTGCTCAAAGGCTGTTAGTTTCATAAGTTCGATAGTTTCAAGCCACAAAAACGGCGCAATTTGATGACTTTCAAGGGCGCTTGATTATGTGGAATGCGAATTGAGTCGCAGAATCGCCGTTTCCAGCGTTCGAATAGGAACGCTCGCGGTTAAAGGAGCCAAATCATGGACGCAGTGGTGGAAAAGGACGAGCTTGTTGAACTGACGGCCGAGATCGTTTCGGCCTATGTCAGCAACAACACTGTTGTGGCCACGGATCTGCCAGCCCTGATCAACAACGTATTCGACGCGCTAAAGAAGGCCTCCAGTACGGGTGCACAGCCGGCCAAGGAAGAGCTTCGGCCTGCGGTCCCTATCAAGAAGTCCGTGACGTCGGAATACATCATCTGCTTGGAAGACGGCAAAAAGTTCAAGTCGCTCAAGCGCCACCTGCGGACCCACTACGATTTGTCGCCGGAAGAGTACCGGGAGAAATGGGGCTTGCCGCACGATTACCCGATGGTTGCGCCGAATTACGCTGCGGCCCGGTCGGATCTCGCGAAGCGGATGGGTCTCGGACAGCGCCGCCGCTAACGCGAGCGCGCTCTGGCAAGCGCCTGGTCACGGCCATCACCTGTCGGCCGCCTGTTCGTCATGTTCACCACCATCCTTAGCGCGGGCATCAGGCGGTGACACCGCCCTGCTCGGCTTGAAGCGCAATATCCGGTGTGCCCTTGCCGCATCGACACAACCTATTGTGATATCAGGCAAAATTTCGCACCTCTCTTGAATGTGACGGCTTGAAACCCCCATAGTCGGGGTGCGGGCCGATTCGATTTTGCGAGGGGGTAAAATGCTGTCCGATTGCGCCTTCAGGGCACAGTTGGTGCTGCCGGAACAGCGTGTGCTTTTCGACTATTGGTGCGGCATCGCTCGCGGGCGTGCGATGCCGGCCCGCGCGGATTTCGATCCCCTCAAGTTTCCGGACCTCCTGCCGCACTTTGCGGTCATCGACCTGCGCGATGGATTCGAACGCAGTCATTTTCGCCTAGCGGGAACGCGATTGCGGGAGATTTACGGACGCGAGATCACGGGGCTGACCCTGACGGAGGTGTTCTCGGGCCGCCGCGCCACGCCGTGGCACACTATTCACTCGCGGATCGCGACTGATGCCGTGTGCGCCCAGGGCATCGCGCACGGGCCTGCCGAGGGGCGGGAGCATGTGGTGCTCTACTGGCTGCGCCTGCCGCTGTCGGACGATGGCATCCGGGTCGATCGCATCCTCTGCCACGACACCGGCGCTTCCGAGACCGATGTCGAGCAAATCTCCGAATTCACGGCGTATTGCGCCGGGCAGCGAGGACCCGAGGTCCTCCGCGCATAGGCCACTGTGCTTTAGCGCAGCACGCTAGCCAACGCCGAGATTTGCGCGGGAAGAGACGCGCATTACGAAGATTCCCGAGTCGCTTCTCTATCCCCGCCCATTGCGTTCGCTCGTAGAGTATATAGGAAGTTATTCCTATAATGAGTTGAGAGGAGCGAGTTCATGAGTGCGTTGGGGAGTGAGCGACATCGGGACATGCGGGAGGGGATCGAACCGCGCAATGGCGTGCGCGGCACGCTACGCCAGATCATCGATCCTGCGGTGGCGCTGGTGTTCGAGGTCGACCCATCGGAGCTCGGCGCGGCCACGCGACGCTCTCCCCGGGCTGCCTTCGCCCGCCAGGTCGCCATGTATCTCACCCATGTTGTCTGTGGGTTGAGCATGACCGAAGTAGGCGCTCTGTTTGCGCGCGACCGGACCACTGTCGCCCATGCCTGCGAGGTAGTCGAAGACCGGCGCGACGACCCCGATCTGGACAGCCGCGTGGAACGGCTGGAATGCGCGGTCGCGGCGGTGATTGGGGCGCTTTCCTGGCGCGGGAGGTGCAAGTGAGCGCGCGGCACGCGCGCCGGTTGGACACAACGCCCGCGACGCCACATCGGCGGCTCCTGCATCGGCTCGCGGGCGGCGCGGTGCTCGTCGAAGACGACAAGGGCGGCTTCCGTCTTTCGGATGCAGGCCGCATCGTCGTCAAATCCGTGGACCGGGATTTGGTGAAGGCGTGCATAGCGGCCGACCTCCTGGAACGTACCAATCGTGGCATGGTTCTGAGCGACGAGGGTCACGCACGGGTTCGCCGAAACGGCGCCGAAGGTTTCGAACCGTTCCGCGCACAGCATCAGCGCCGGTCTCGGGACATGCGCGAGGTCGACGGCACCCGGCAGTCAGTGCTCCTTAACGACGGCGAGAGTCCGCTTGGCTGGCTTCGTAGTCGGAAGGACCGGTCGGGACGGCCGCTCATTGGGCAGGAACAGTTCGAGGCTGGGGAGCGCTTGCGCGCGGATTATTGGTTCGCCCAGATGAACCCGCGCGTGACGGCCAACTGGTCCGTGGCCGAGCCGGCGAGCCGGTCGCGGCGCGAGGCACCGACCGACCCGGCGGCGCTTCGCGATGAGGTCCTGGCGGCAAAGGACCGAGTCATGCGCGCGCTGGCTGCGGTGGGGCCCGAGATCTCGGGCGTTCTCGTCGATATTTGTTGTGAACTGAAAGGGCTCGAGGAGGCCGAGAAGGAGAACGGCTGGCCGCAGCGCGCCGGCAAGGTGGTGCTCCAGATCGCCCTCACACGGCTGGCGAAACACTATGGGCTCATCGCCAATGACGACGATCGCAAACGCAAATTCCGGAAATGGGGGCAACCCGGCTACCGGCCGCGCATCGACGGAATCGCGGACGGGACCGACCAGTCCTGATGTTGGAGTCGTCCCCTAAGCCGCGCCGGTGCGCGCCTTCTCCGCGTCGGTGCGGATGCGCGTCACCATGGCCATCAGCCCGTTGGAGCGCTGCGGGGTGAGGTGCTCGTTGAGGTGGAGTTCGCCCAAGGTCTTGACGGCGTCGATGTCGAGAATCTCGTCCGCGGTTTTGCCGGAGTAGATGGCAAACAGGATCGCGACGAGCCCACGGACGATGTGCGCATCGCTGTCGCCGATGAATGCGAGGCGCGGTACGCCGTTCCGATGGACCGTTGTGGAAAGCCAGACCTGGCTGACGCAGCCCTGGACCTTGGTGTCGGCGTTGCGGAGCTCGTCCGGCAGCGGTTCCAGTTTCTTGCCGAGCTCGATGACGTAGCGGTAGCGGTCCTCCCAATCGTCGAGCAGCTCGAAGTCGGCGAGGATTTCCTCGAAAGAGGGGCGGTCAATGGTCGTTGCGGTGTCCATGGCTTGAATATAGGCCTGCTCGCCGCTCACTGCGAGCGCTTGGGGGCAAGAAGCGGCAAAGGAACGCGCAAGGGACGGTCCCGAGGGGAGGGACCGGCCGCTTGCGCGTCTGGTGGCAGGCGGGGGGCTGCCGGGGAAACTTCCGTGCTTCAGGATGTTCTTGGTGCTCTTTGTCGTGGCAAGCGGCCGGACGGCTAGACGTTCGGGCCGCTCCACTCCGTCTCGAGGTCTTCCGGGCTCAGCGTGTTCTGCGACCCGCTGTTTATCCAGGGTGTCGGCTCGATGGGCACCGCCGACGGTACCGGCATCACAGAGTTATCGACGGGTCCTTGGTGGGCCGACGGCCGATTTGCAGCGGCCTGTTGGCTGTCACGAGGATAACGGGCCGGCGCGAAGGTACCCGTCTGATCATTGACCAGACTCTGAACCATGTGGGCGCCATACTGCGCCTTCTGCACCAGCACATTGATCGCGAACTGGCCCGAATCACAGGTTTCGGGGTTGCGCACGCAGAAACTGCGAATGTCGGCCACAGCCGTCTGCGCCATACCGTAAATCTTCTTTTGTTGCTCGCCGTCCGTTGGAATCAGGAGGATGAGCACTACCAGCCAAAAGGCCGATCTGATCAGGAACATCATTTGTCTGCCCTCTCTGTCGATGGCGGCCCCGTTTTTTTCGCCGCTCTTTGCTCTGCTTTTTTGCAGATGAGGGAACTATACGCGCAAGAAAATAACGTCCCTTCCCGAAACCCCGTAAATTTTTACTCGAACTCTCAACTTCCTCTATCAGTTTTTCCCATGGTGCCGAGTAAACGCAATGTTTAAGTCCGTAAATGCATTTGAAATAAACTTGCCTAAAATTTTAATCAAATCGGCAAGGAGTTTGGCTCGCCAAGCGGAGCGGGACGCCACCGGGGCGGCGGCAAGTCGCGCGGCCTTATGCTTTCTTTAAGTGAGGCTCGGGAATAATGGACCGCTAACTGAGGTTCCTAGGACGAAGCGGTCCCGTGCCGCTCCGAGTTGCGAGTGTTGAGTCAAGAAAGTATCCGCGGCCTGTCAGCCTATTTCCGGTCGCTTGTCCATGAGTCGGCGCGTGGCGACGCACTGACCTTGGCGCGGCACCAGACCTTTATTGCCTCGCGGCTCCTTGGCGGCGCCTTGGCGCTGTGCGTGTTCCCCATCTATTTGGTTGTCGGGGGCAAGCCATCTTTGTTGAGCGCCTTCGCTTTCCTGTGGCTGATGTCGCCGATCGCGATTGCGATCTATCTGTCGCGAACCGGCCGTTTTGCCGTCGCGCATCGGATCTCCGCGATGAACTTTGCCGGCCTCGTCACCTATTGCGCCTGGTTGACCGGCGGGCTTGCCTCGGCGCTGCTGCCGTGGCTCGTCGCCGTGCCGCTCGAGGCGGGCCTGAGTACCGACCGGCGCAGCGTTGCGTGGGCCGTCGGCGCCGCGGGAACGGGACTTGTCGTGCTCGCCCTGCTGGGCGCCGGAGGCATCGACCCGACGCCGTTCACCCTGCCGATCCCGCCCGCAGCCTTTGCCTTTATCGTGGCCTTGAGCGCCATCGCCTATGCGGCCGGTCTGGTGGTGACTCTTCAACTCGTTCACCGGCAATCCGAATACGCCATCGAAGCCAGCGAGGAACGTTATCGTCTGCTCGCCGAGAACGTGAACGACATGATCACGCTGCACGATCACCGCGGACGTGTGATGTTCGCCTCGCAAGCCGCGCGGCAGCTTCTGGGCGCCACGGCGCCCGCAGTGCTTGGCGACGGCCTCTTCGAACATGTCCATGTCGGCGATCGCCCGGCTTATCTCTCGGCGCTTAACCGGTGCCGTGCGAACAACGAACCGATATCGGTGGAATTTCGCCTGCGCCGGGGCGGTTCCAGCGACAATGCCTATTACGCCTGGGTCGAAATGCGCTGCCGGCCGATGCCGCAGACCGACGGCCTCGACCAGTCCGCCGTCGTTGCCGTCACGCGCGACATCTCGCAGCACAAGGAATACGAGGCGAATCTCCTGCGCGCCCGCGGCGAGGCCGAAGGCGCCAGCCGTGCCAAGAGCCAATTCCTCGCCAGCATGAGCCATGAGCTGCGGACGCCGCTCAACGCCATCATCGGTTTCTCCGAGATCCTGGAGCGGGAACTGTTCGGCAAGCTTGGCGAGGAGCGCTATCGCGATTACGCGCGGCTGATCCATGAGAGCGGCGAGCATCTGCTGGGCGTCGTGAACGGCATCCTCGACATGTCGAAGATCGAAGCGGGCAAGTTCTCCATCGTGCGGGAGCCCTTCTGCGTGGGCGACTTGGTGAAGTCGTGCTGCGATGTTCTGCGCCATACGGCCGAGACGAAGGGGCTGACTCTTACGACCCGGGTTGCGGATAGCTTGCCGGAACTTGCGGCGGACAAGCGCGCTTGCAAGCAAATGCTGCTTAATGTGATCTCGAACGCCATCAAGTTCACCGAGAAAGGCGGCTGGGTGAGAGTTGCCGCCTCGGTCGAGGGCGAAAACATGGTGTTCGCCGTGACCGACAACGGCATCGGCATTGCCGAGAAGGACCTACCGCGCCTTGGCGACCCGTTCGTCCAGGCGGCGAGTTCTTATGACCGCAGCTACGAGGGCGCGGGCCTCGGCCTGTCCGTCGTACGGGGGCTCGCGCAGCTTCATGGAGGATCGCTGGGCCTCGAAAGCACGCTGGGCAAGGGCACGACCGTGCGTATCGTTCTGCCGCTTGAAGTTGAGGCAGAATCCCCGGCGAAGGAAGAGCACGCGGCTTCGGTAGTAGCTGCCTAGGCGCGGACAGGCGTTTAGCAACTCTTTAGCTTCCGCCGCCAAGATGCGTTAGGGGGAGGGGCATGGCGTCCCTCTCGATTCGGGTGGGCGAGACCTCAACAACCGATTTGTGGGACTAATGGGCGTAGTCACAGCGCGGCTTTTGTTTTTGGCCTTTTTGGGCATGACCGCGACGATCATTTACAACGCTCTCTACCTGCAGGAGCACGCGCCGCACGGCATGGCGGATGCAATGTCCGCGGGCAACGGCACCACTCGTGTGATCGGTGTCGAGCCGCCGCGCGCAGGCGCGCGTAACGGCAGCACGGCCAGCACCTATGAAAAGGCGCCGGAGTCCGGTGGGGCCGTGGCGCCGGCCGTGACGGATCTGCCTGCGCAAGCCCCTGGAAATGGGGAATCGCTGCTGGTTGTCCGGGCTATCCAGCGGGAGCTTTCGTTGCGCGGCTACGACGTGGGAACCGTCGACGGCCAATTGTCGGACAAGACGCGCAAAGCCATCTCCGCGTTTCAAATGCGCGAAGGGCTCGCCATCACCGGACTTCCGAGCGACGACGTGCTGCGCCAGATTCTGCTCGGCGATACAATCGCCAACTCGGACGCGACCGGCTCGGTTCCGCCGGCCGACAGCATTGCCGCGCAGGCGGCCGGCGACGGTACGGTCCTGCGCGTGCAGCAGGTGCTCGCAGAACTCGGTTACGCCCCCGGGGTCATTGACGGTCAATGGGGCGAGAACACAGCCGACGCCGTCCGCGCGTTTCAGCAAGACCGCAACATGGCTGTCACCGGCACGATCACGCCGGAACTTCTTGCCGAGCTGCAGCGCGTGACAGGACGCGACCTCACCAGGACCGCGGCTAGCAACCGCTAGGCCGATTACCGTATCCTCGACCCGATGAAGAAGGCCGTCTCATGCGTCTGAAGAGCGGGATCTGGGTCAGCGCCTACTTGCGCCGATGCGCCGTCGAGAATGTTCCCGCGGTCGTAGTCAAGCGCGGCCACGAGGACGCGGGCGCGATCTTCATCGAAGTCGACAGGCTGGATGGCACGCTCAATCTTTACGCGCCCGCACCAGCCGGACTGTCCGCGACCGAGGCCGAACGCTTCTGGGTGGCTTGCTTCGGCGGTGAAGCCGCAAACGCACAGGCCGTGGCCGAATATCTCGCGCGGCAGGAGGAGTTCGACCCCGACCTCTGGGTGATCGCGGTCGAGGACAAAGAGGGGCGGCACTTTCTCGGCGATGCGTTGATCGCAGCCTAAGCTGCGCGGATCCGTTAGGGGTTCGTTAACCTTAACGGGGTCCTAATTCGGGAAAGACGCGTTGTGTGGGTGATCTGTTTGCGCATCGCGTGAGGCAATCCGTGGAGACCTGAGATGGCGACCATATTGGAATTCCGCATGACGGAGCACGACGGCGCCCGAAAGGAAGCGCCGTCTGAGGGGGCGCTCGGTGAGATCATCATCTTTCCGGGCGTGCGTATCGAGCGCCATGGCCCTCAGGAACGGACATCGTCTAGCGCCGATGTAGAGCACAGGGCGGAGGCCCTGACGAAGTCACAAGCCTGAAGGCGCCGGTGCGGGTAGGGGCGTTGCCGCTGCGGGGGGCGCCACCGTGGCCCGCTGCTGTCCGCAATAGGCGGCTTCAAGGGCGCGCTGGGCTTCGAAGCTGCGGCTCGGACCGGCCAGGGGAGCCCGGATCAAGGCTATGCCCTTGTTCGCGGGCGAATTGACCACCAGCAGGTTCTCGAGGGCTTCGGGAGAATCGCCCGTCGCATCCGCCACGGACTGATCGCCGGTCGTGACGACAAGGTCCACATTGCCGCGCTTCATGTCCGCGCCGACCACCGTGTAAAAATTCTCGCCGATCGGGGTGTAGAACGCGATGAGCCAGAGTTCATCGGGAATATTCGCACGCAGATGCACCGGGCCTTCGGAGAGATCGAACAGGCACATGGCGTAGCGCACGTCCGGCGCCATGTTCGGCATGACCTGTTGTCCGGGCTTCAGGGGCGGAAGCTGAATGATCGTGTTGGTGGGACCGAGGGCAGCAAGCCGGGCGTGGGCATCGCGCGGCGCGAGCACCGGCAAGGTCAGCACGGCGACCACGTGAATGAGCCCGGCGAGCACGACGGCCAGGGCAATGTATAGTCCCGGCAATCTTACTCGCATCGCACACGCTCGATTGTTGGAAGGCTCTCGTCGGGGATCTGGCCGATGCCGGCGGCATCAGTTTCGCGGGGGCCGTAGACGCGCAGCAAGAGTCTGAGGTCCCTGTATGGATCGGTTCCGCTCGGCAGCCAGTTGCCGGGCCGCGCGCTCTTCGAAAGATGGATTTCGTAGCTCCCGTCCGACCGGCGGATCGCTTCCTCACTGTTGAAGCTGTAACGGTTGGAGGGATTAGGAATGATGGACCCTTGCGAGTCGTACAGAGCAAGAGACCACCAGCGAGCGTTCAAGGGACCGCCCGCGATGAGGTACTCGCATTGGGGACTCAAGTGGCTGCCAGCGGAGTCTGTGGTGGCCATGAAATACCGGGCCGCCGTCGACGTCAGCGGCAAGCGGCCGCTCCTGGCAAGATGGGCCCGCGTATAAGGATCCGCGTTGGGATTTCCCTCGCTGAGCCAACTCGTCCACGGTCCGACGCGGGTGGTGGTGAGCATGGAGCCACGCTCGATCATGTACCACGCCGATCCAATCCCCAGGAGCAGCGCGACGGCAAAAGCGCCAATGAAGTAGCCGAGCGCACGCATGGACGTGCCGCCTTCGTCACGCCAAAGGCTGTTATGGGTCTGCGCGCCGGAGAGCGGCATGTCGGGAAGTGCTGTCACGCGAGCATCGTCTTTCGATCTAGGCGCAACGCGGGCGACTTACTGACGGTCGGTGCTGGCTGTGCGCGCCGCCCGCTCCGCATTACGATTCGAGACCGCTTGCGGGATGACTGTACCCTCGGCCGACGCCACATTCGATTTGGGCTTGTTGCCGGCCGGCGGGGTCGCCCGGCTCTGGCGATCGGCGCTGTTCGGCGTTACGGCGGGCGCTTTCTGCAACAGCGTCGCGATATTGCCGAGAACCTGGCGGGTCGCCTTGGACATGTCTTTGGATGTGTCGACGGGCGGCGGCACCGGCAAGTCGGCGGAGGTGTTCTGCGACATGACCGCTGCGAGCCGCTGCCGTTCGGCAATCTGCCGCGGATGCGGCGTGACGCCCGGCGCGGTTGGAATGTTGTCGCCGTCATAGGCGGCGTCCATGAAGGTTTTCCAGGTCTGTGCCGGGAAGCTGCCGCCCGTCACGCGGCCCATGGGCGAGAAGTTGTCGTTGCCGTACCAAACGCCGGTGACGTATTTGCCGGTGAAACCCATGAACCACGCATCGCGATAGTTGGAGCTCGTCCCTGTCTTGCCGGCGGCATTGGTGTAGTCGAGCTGCGCGCGGCGCCCGGTTCCCGCGTCGACGACGGTTTGCAGCATGTTGTTGAGCGTTTCGACTGCCTCACGCTTGAAGATCTGCTTCGGCTTCGGCTCGTCACGGTCATGGTTGTAAAGCAGCTGACCGGCGATCGTGCTGATTTCCTCGATTCCGTAGGGGCGGATGGACAGGCCGCCGGATGCGAAGACGCCCCAGGCGCCCACATGCTCGAGCGGCGTCATGCCGTTATCGCCGAGCGCCATCGAGCAGGTCTTCTTCAAATGCTTGACGCCCATCTTTTCCAGGTCGTCCAGCACTGTCTGGCGGTCCACTTCCAGCGAGAGCTTCACGGCGACCGTGTTGATCGACTTCGCAAGCGCCGTTCGCAAGGTCATGGCGCCGCGGTAACCGCCCGAATAGTTCTTCGGGGACCAGCGGCCGCAGCTCACATAACCGTCCACCACCCGCCTGTCGGGCGTGTAGCCGAGATGCTCGATCGCGCTCAAATACACATAGGGTTTGAACGACGAGCCCGGCTGCCGATAGGCATGGGCCGCGCGGTTGAATTGGCTGACGCCATAGTCCTTGCCGCCGACCATGGCGCGCACGGCACCGTTAGTCTCTATTGAGACGAGGGCGCCGGCGTTGAAGTTCCGGGAGCGGCCGAATTGCGAGATCGTATCTTCGACAGCTGTCTCGGCCGTTTTCTGCAGCCCCAGGTCGACCGTCGTACGGGCCACGACGATACGGTTGGGCCGTCCGGCCATAATGCGCTGGACCTCTTCGAAGGCCCAGTCGAGGAAGTAGTCCGGCGTGTTCGAGTCGCCGCGCTCGACGATGCGCGCCGGGTTGAGCCGGGCGCCGTAGACCTGGCCCTCGCTGAGATAGCCGGCTTCGACCATGTTGCTCAGCACTTCGTTGGCGCGCGCGCGCGAAGCGGCGAGATTGACGTGAGGTGCATAGCGGGTGGGCGCCTTGAACATGCCCGCCAGCATGGCCGACTCCGCCAACGTGACGTCGCGGATCGACTTGTTGAAGTAGTACTGCGCCGCAGCCTCGACGCCATAGGAGCCGCCGCCGAGATAAGCCCGGTCGAAGTAGAGCTTGAGAAGTTCCGGTTTGGTGTAGTGGTTTTCGAGATAGATGGCGATGAACGCCTCTTTGATCTTTCTCGTGATGGCGCGCTCGGGCGACAGGAACATGTTTTTGGCGAGCTGCTGCGTCAGCGAGCTACCGCCTTGGACGACCGTGTCCGCGCGGGCGTTCTGCACCAGCGCGCGCGTCGTACCCATGATGTCGATGCCGAAATGATCGAAGAAGCGCCGATCCTCGGTGGCGAGGGTCGCCTTGATCATGTGATCGGGGATTTCCTCGAGCGGCACGGAGTCGTCACGCAGGAGACCGCGCTTGCCGATCTCGTTGCCGTAGCGGTCGAGGAAGGTGACGCTGAACTCGTCCGACAGGTTGATCTTGCCCTGGGCGATCTCGAACGAGGGCAGCGCGAAGGCGAGAACCACGAGCAGGCCGCCCACGCTCAGCGTGAGGCCATCGCAGACCAGCTCGTTGCAAACCCGCCAGAATCCTTTGATCTCGAAGCGGCCGAAGAAGGACGAGTAAGCGCCCCACCAATCGCGGAAGCCGGTCAGCGCGGAATAAAGGCCCGAATCGATCCACGAATCGATCTTTAGCCAATCGATCAGCTTGCCGCGATTATTGCCCTGAATATCCCGCAACGACTTTGGACCTCTTGAGAGAGTGCGATCCGCCCACACAAAAGCCGGCCGTCCCAAGGGAGACGACCCGAATTCTTAAGTATACACCGAATACGGCCATTTATAGAGGTTTGGCGGGATGTACGGCAGAAAATCCCGCGCGGCTTGCGCGAGGCCCGGCGTCAGGCCCTCAAGGCGTGTCCGGGTCTATTCGAGCTCCGCGAAGCCCTTTGCCTCCATGCAATCCACGTAGTCGGATTCGGAGACCTTGCCCTTGAACAGAAGAATGCGGGTGACCGAGGATATCCCCTTGCGCTGCGCCTGTTCGAGGCAGACGGCCTTGGCGGCCTCGAAGGCCGCCTTCTTGTCCGCGTCCTCGACCGCGGCGGTCGGCAGGAAGGACACGTCCGGGGCCGGGCCCTTGCGGCTGCAGGCGCCGAGCGCCAGCGCCACGACGGCAGTGACCAACAATGCCCCGCATAGCCTCGTCACGATCCTACGTTCCCTCTTCGGCGTTCCGCACGGCACACGCCGCACGCCTAACGCAACTACAAATTCGTTTGCCAAGGTGCCCGAACGACCCCGTGGGCGGCAAGTCTCTCAAGGCCCGCAACCTTAATGCCGGCACGGCTGGAAAGCCGCCCTTTGGCTTGAGCCCATAGCAATCTGGTGTGAGGCGAGTCCCCCCGAACGGCCCCTATCCGCCAACAGTCGCGGCAAAGAAAGGCGTTATCAAGAACATATGCGCGTCCGAATGCCTCAGGTTCGGGCAGTTGCCCGCTTCGCCCATCACAGGTGCGTGAGGTGCGCGATGGGTCCCGCGATCTTGAATCTCCCCGAAAGGACGGAAAGAATGGCGACGCCGACTGCGGGTCTCTTCAATCCGACGCAAGCCTCTTTCATTCGAGGGACAACGAACCATCTAAAACGAGCCAGTCCTGCGCAGAAGAGACATCCAACAGAACAATGGGTTACCGGGAGGGAGTGTGCCGGCCATGCAGAGCTTTGCCGTGAAGACGATTGGGGCGATCGCCGCGATAGGGCTGCTGACGCTGGGCAGCCTCGCGTTCGCTCAAGACGATGCGTTCGATCTGTCCGTGCCGAAACCGGACGCCGGAGCCGACGCCGATATGGCCGCGGATCTGGAATGCGGCACCGAGATGATCACCGGCAGCGGTCCGGGCTTCACGGCCGATCGCGACGAGGCCGAGACCGTGGCGATCGAGAATTGGATGGAAAAGGCCGCTAAGGTCTTTCCCGACACGGAACTGGATTTCGATCTCGCCAAGGACTCCAATCTCAGCTGCGCCGTGCAGGGGCTGTACTCGAAGTGCTTCGCCGACGGCATTCCCTGCAAGTCCAAGCCGGAGTAGGGCACCCGACCTGCACGGAGTAGGACGGTCGAGCCTCAAAGACGAAAATTTAGGAAAAAAGTCCTTGACAGCGTGACGCTCATGGGCTAGATTTTCCCTACAACGCGACAGTTGGGCGAGGGGCACGGCCCCTTGAGGGGGCGTACCCTCCTAGTTCCTGCGTCGCTGATCGCGTTAAGAACGCCGCTTCCAGAAATGGGGCGGCGTTGTTGGTTTCAGGGGGAGTTTTCTCAATGCGCTACCGGCCTAGCGGCCTGCTTGAGCGCGGGTTCCCGGCATGACGCAGTCGGAGACTGTTGGTCTCCAAATCCAGACAACAACAAGGTACCCATGACGCAACCCGACACGGACGGGCGCGGCGAGACCGCGCGCGCTGAACGGGGAGAGGCGCGCGCGCCCTCGGTCCGCGATGACCGCGTGAACGCTACGATCGACTGGGAGGCGGTACACTACGACTATCTCCATAGCGGGATGTCGGAGGCGCGCATCGCCTGGAAGCACGGTACCTCCGAGGAGACGATACGGCGGCGCAAGCATGCCGGCGGCTGGGAGCGGGTGGCCCCGCTCGTGCGTCTGCCGACACGGCGGCCGCCGCCACCCAGCGAGGGCCGGCCGCCCACACCCACCGAGAGGCGGCGCAGGCGGATCGTAAAACGCCTCTACAACTTGCTGGATGCCAAGATGAGCGAGATCGAGACGCGCATGGCCGAGAATGAGGGCCGACCGCAAAGCGCCGCCGAAGCCGAGCGCGATGCCCGCAACCTCAATTCCCTGGCGCGGCTCTACGCCAAGCTCGTCGAGATGGACGAGGCCAAAGCAGCCCACGACAAGGCCGCGCGCGGCGGCAAAGACCGGAAGAAGACACAGGACGGTGCCGATGCGGACAGACTCCGCCGCGACCTTGCGGGCCGCCTTGCGCGCCTCCAGCCCGGAGACGATTGAGCGATTCGTTTCAAGGCTTTCGCCGGATGAGCTCACGGCGCTGCACTACGATTTCGAGGTCTGGGCGCGGGACGACCAACTCCCGCCCCTATCGTCTACCGACGGAGCAACCGGCGAGGCGCCGGCCTGGACCACCTGGCTGATGCTGGGCGGGCGCGGGGCCGGCAAGACCCGCGCGGGTGCCGAATGGGTGCGCGCTGAGGCCCGTCACTCATCCGATGCGCGCATCGCGCTGGTCGGCGAAACGCTGTCGGACGTGCGTGCCGTGATGGTCGAAGGCGTGTCCGGTTTGCTGGCGGTGCACCCGCCGGGAGCGCGGCCTTTGTTCGAGCCGTCGAAGCGGCAATTGCGCTGGGAGAGTGGCGCCGTGGCGCAACTGTTCTCGGCGGAGGATCCGGAAAGTTTGCGCGGGCCGCAATTCACCGCCGCCTGGTGCGACGAACTCGCCAAGTGGCGGCGGCCGCAGGAGACCTGGGACATGCTGCAGTTCGGTTTGCGGCTCGGAGAAGCGCCCCGGCAGGTGGTGACCACCACGCCGCGGCCGATCCCGCTGATCAAGGCGCTGCTCGTGGATGCGCGCACCGTCGTCACGCGTGTTGCAACCGCCGCCAACGCGGCGAACCTGGCGCCATCGTTTTTGGAGGCGGTGGTCGGGCGCTATCGCGGCACGCGGCTCGGGCGGCAAGAGCTCGAGGCGGAACTGCTGGAAGACCGGCCGGACGCGCTGTGGCCGCGCGAGATCATCGAGCGGCACCGAGTCGACGCGCCGCCGCCGCTGGTCCGCGTCGTCGTCGCGGTGGATCCGCCGGCAAGTTCCGGCCCCCGCGCCGATGCCTGCGGGATTGTCGTCGCCGGTCTCGGAGACGACGGGCGCGCCTATGTGCTGGCGGATGCGACCGTGCAGGGCGTGCGGCCTCTCGATTGGGCGCGCGCCGCCATCGCCGCGTGCCGCCGCTTCGAGGCGGACCGCATCGTCGCCGAGGTGAACCAAGGCGGCGAGCTGGTCGAGACCGTGTTGCGGCAGGTGGACGGGTCCGTGCCGGTGCGGAGCGTGCGCGCCATGCGGGGCAAGGTGCTGCGGGCCGAGCCCGTGGCGGCCCTTTACGAACGCGCATGCGTGTCTCACGTGGGCGCGCTACCGGCACTCGAAGACGAGATGTGCGACTTCGGCCTCGATGGCCTCTCCGGCGGGGGCAGCCCCGACCGCGTAGATGCGTTGGTCTGGGCCCTGACGGATCTGTGTTTGCGCGGTGGTGCGGAGCCGAGAGTGCGGTTTGTTTGAATGCGCTCCTTTGTCATGCCCCGACTTGATCGGGGCATCCAGTAACCACCGGTCCTCGCGATCATGACGTCCGGCCTGTACTGGATCGCCCGGTCGAGCCGGGCGATGACAAGAGTGGCGTGGCGGGTGTGAACTCGTTATGGCGCTACCGCGCTCCGCGCTACTTGAGCGCGAATTCTTTGGCTCTTCTGCGACTCGTAAAAGGTGATTCATGACAACGGGTTTACGGACTCAGTTGAGGCGATTGCTCGGCCTCGAAGCCAAGGCGAGCCAGACGGCGAAGCTGATCGCTTGGGCCACGGGCGGGCATCCCGTTTGGACCCCGCGCGACTACGCCAGCCTGGCGCGCGAAGGTTTCACCAAGAACCCGATCGTCTATCGCTCTGTGCGCATGATCGCCGAAGCCGCGGCCTCCGTGCCGCTCTACCTGTTCGACGGCGCCAAGGAGATCGACGAGCATCCGCTGCTCGCACTTCTCAAGCGGCCGAATCCGATGGAGTGCGGGCCGGACCTGCTGGAGTCCTTCTTCGGCCATCTGATTGTGGCGGGGAATGCCTACCTGGAGGCCGTGGCGGTGGACGGTACGGTGCGCGAGCTCCACGCGCTGCGTCCCGACCGCATGAAAGTGGTGCCGGGACCGGACGGCTGGCCGGAGGCGTATGAATATGCCGTCTCGGGGCAGACCATGCGGTTCGATCAAGAGGGCCCCCGCGTGCGGCCCATCCTGCACATGGCGCTGTTCCATCCGCTCAACGACCATTACGGCCTGAGCCCGCTGGAGCCCGCCGCCGTGGGGCTGGATCTGCACAATGCGGCCGGCATCTGGAACAAGGCGCTGCTCGACAACTCCGCCTGTCCTTCCGGCGCGCTGGTCTACACCGCGAAGGACGGGCAGCTCTCGGCCGAACAATACGAGCGCTTGAAGACCGAACTCGAGGACGGCTTCGCCGGCGCGGCGAATGCGGGGCGCCCGCTGCTGCTGGAAGGCGGACTCGACTGGAAGGCCATGGGGCTCAGCCCCCGCGATATGGATTTCATCTCGGCGAAGCACGTGGCAGCAAGAGAAGTGGCCCTGGCGCTGGGCGTCCCGCCCATGCTGCTCGGCATTCCCGGCGACAATACCTATGCGAACTACGCGGAGGCGAACCGCTCCTTCTGGCGGCAGACCGTGTTGCCGCTCGTGGCCCGCACCGCCAAGGCGCTGTCCGCCTGGCTTGCGCCGGGCTTCGACCTCGGGAACGGACCGGACACGCCGGCGCTGGAGCTGAAGCCCGACCTCGACGCGGTGGAAGCGCTCTCCACCGAGCGCGAGGCCCTGTGGGCGCGTGTGCAAGCCTCTGACTTTTTGACCGTCAACGAGAAGCGGGCGGCCGTCGGCTACGGCGCCATCGACGGTGGCGATACGTTGTCCGGCGCGCCGCCGCCCTAAGCTGGGCGGACGCCAGGGCGCATGCTAGCCTTTCGCCGGGACTCACATGAAGAGAATCGGCAAGGAGAGGGGCTATGGCAATCCGTCTGACACCACCGACCAAGAACGTCTTCTATCTATCCATCGTCTGCATCGTCGTCGCGGTCGTGCTCTATCTGCTCGGCGTGCTCGGTGTGATCGACGGCGGCTTCGCGTCCGTTTCGCATTTCGCCTTCTGGGCTGCGGTGCTCGGTTGGGGCCTGCTGACCGCGGGCGTCGCGATGAAGGGCGTTTGACGCTTCACATAGCGTGACCCCATTGGAGTGACTTCCTTGGGCGGGCGCGCCCAACGGGAAAGACCATCACGATGCTGCAACGCTTTGGCGAGCTCGCGCCGGAGCGCGAGGTCAAGTTCGCGCCCGTCAATCTGCAGACCGTCGAAGCGGACGGCACGTTCTCCGGCTACGCGAGCGTCTTCGGCCAGGTGGACCTCGGCCAGGACCTCGTCATGCCCGGGGCTTTTCGGGAGAGCCTCGCCGCGCGCGGGGCCCGCGGCGTGAAGCTGCTGTTTCAGCATGATCCCAACGAGCCCATCGGCGTGTGGCTGGAGCTGGCCGAGGACGCGCGCGGGCTCTTCGCAAAAGGGCGCTTGATGCCCGAGGTGACCCGCGCCCGCGAGGTGCTGTCGTTGATGCGTGCCGGCGCGCTCGACGGGCTTTCCATCGGCTTCCGCACCGTACAAGGGCGCACGGACCCGGCGAGCGGTGTGCGCCGTCTCGACAAAATCGACCTTTGGGAAATCTCCGTGGTGACATTTCCCATGCTGCCCGACGCGCGGGTGAGCGCGGTGAAGCGGCAAGCGCCGCCGCCGCGTGATGCGCGTCCGCGTTTGCGGGCGCCCGACAATCTGCCCGGCTTCGCCCGGGCCTTGCGGCGCGGCGCGCAGATCATGCGCGGCGCTTAGTCCGGACACAGACGACTAGCACGACAATCGAACAGTTTTCTTGAGGGCGTGGCATGACTGCATCTGTCGCGGGCCGCGAGGCCTTGCACGCGCTTCGCCGCGCCTATTGGTTCTATTGCGCGTATCGCGTGGAGAAGGCGCTTCTGGACCTGCGCGACTCGGTCGAACGGAAGTATGGCTACGACCCCAACCAGCCGCGCGTCCCGGCCGGCAACCCGCACGGCGGGCAGTGGACGGACGGCGGCGGCAGTGCCAGCGGCCGGTCAAGCGATGAGCGCCTCGTTCGCGTCGCGCAGAACGACGACCCGAATACGCTTACGGATGTCTCGCCACGGCCGTACTATCTGCCAAAGCGGGTTCAGGAGCTGTCGGATGTTCCAGCTGAGAAGCCAACCCGCTCGAGAACGAAGAATGCTCTCATAAAGTTCGTGACTTACCGTATGATTGAGATTGCCGCAGTGCGTGCCGCTCTCCGAGGCGCTGCTCGCCGCGCGCACCGCGAACTAGTCGTCCGCAATGTCCGTCGCGCGCTCCTCGTAAGCAATATAGCTCGCTGGATTTCCGAAGAGCATCTGCCGTCAATGGTAAGCTATCATGATCCGCCAAAGTCATTGGAAGAGCTTCAGGACGCCGCACAAGAGGGCAGATCCCCAGGCTACGAAATCCATCATATTGTTGAGCAAAACTCGGCGACGGAAGAGGAGAAGGCTCGGATCAACTCTCCTGAGAATCTTGTGCGAATTCCCAAGTTCAAGCATCAGCGAATCTCGGACTACTTCAAAAACGAACAGCTTGAATTTGGGAACCAGAAGCCGAGGGACGTGCTTCGAAGCGAGGATTGGGAAACCCGCTACCGAGTTGGGATTAAGGTGCTGATTCAATTTGGGGTTCTCAAGCCATGACACGTATCGATCTAAAGAAGCTAACGCTGGAAGAGCTTGTTGAGCGATTCGTGGCACTTAGTTTGGCTGAAGAGGATGCGGTGCTCTATGGCGACTCGTCGGACTACTACAACCAACTGTTCCGGAAGGAGCAGGCCGTTGTGGGGGAACTCCGGAGTCGGCCTCAAGACGCACGACGAGTACTTACGACGCTCTATAACCACGATAGCCAGTGGGTTCGAATGAATGCTGCCAAGAACACGCTAGCTCTTGCTCCCGACCAAGCACTCCGGGTGCTTCAGGCCATTGAGGCTTCTAAGTTACAGCCGTATGCCGGTCACGCCGGAATGACGCTTTGGACCTTGGAAGAAGGCATCTTCAAGCCGACCTGAGGAGGGCGGGCACGGAATGTCCGATTTCAAAGACAGGCGTGGCGGTCGCGCTTCGGAACGCCATTCCTAAAGGACCGGCACGCCCGCGCCCATCTTGGCCTTGTCTTCGGGCTCGACGTGGATCGTGATGACTGCGTGGCTCATCTCTTCTTTAAGCGCGGCCTCGATGCGGTCGCAGATGTCGTGAGCCTCCTCCACGCTCATCGCGCCGGGGACGACAAGGTGGAAGTCGATGAACACCGTGGGGCCCGCGGTTCGCGTGCGGAGGTCGTGGGCTTCAATCGCGCCTTCGGCTTCGCGCGAGATCACGAGGCGAATGTCGGACAGGATCTCGTTCGACACGGCTTCGTCCATCAAGCCGCCGACGGACTCGCGCATGAGCGACCAGCCCCACCATAGGATGTTGAGGGCGACGAGGGCCGCGACGATGGAATCGAGCGGGGTCCAGCCGGTCAGGACGACGAGAACGACGCCGGCGACGACGCCGACCGAGGTGATCACGTCGGAGAGCAGGTGCTTGGCGTCGGCCACGAGCGCGGGCGAGCGATGCCGGCGGCCATAGCGCAGGAGCACGAAGCACCAGGCGGCGTTGATCAGGCTCGCGACGATGTTCAGCGCAAGGCCCGGCACCGGCGCGGTGAACGGATGCGGGTCCATCAGGCCGAAATAGGCCTTCCGCAGGATGGCCAGCGCCGCGACGACGATCAGGACGCCCTCGACGACGGCGGACAGGTACTCGACCTTTTGGTGGCCGTAAGGATGGTTGGCATCCGGCGGCACGGCGCTGAGGCGGACGGCCAGGAACGCCGCGATCGCCGTGGCGACATTGATCACGCTTTCCAGCGCGTCGGAATAAAGCGCGACGCTGCCGGTCACAAGGTAGGCGGCCCATTTCAGCCCGAGGACGAGGAGCCCAACGGCGATGCTCGCGAGCGCGAGCTTGGCTACGAACTTCATCTTGGGCATGTCGGCTGAACGGGTTGGGGGCGGCGCTGCCGCCTTCGCTAACGCAACGGGCCAATCGGGTCAAACACGGACCCGCACAAGACGCCAATGGTTTGCAACTCGGGGAGGTCTACGCGTGGCATGCCATGCCCAACCGCCGGGGCAATCCCCGTTTCGAGACCTGCCCGCTCGCGATGTTCGTGGCTCGGTTGTGACTTTGGATGGCGGTTCGCCAGGTCTTGGGGGACATGGGCCTGAAGATATGAGTCAGACACAATGGAATTGTTGGGCCACTCGGAGGGTTCACTTAGACGAAGTCCTGATAGCGAGACATGCGTCTGAAGCCCTGACCAATGTCGTACGCACTAAATCCCAGTACTTTGAGAATATGATAACGAGCCAGAGCGCACAGGAACGGCATGAACACTATGATCTCACCTACAACATCAGGCGATAAGCGATGGCCTCTGCCATGAGGTTTGAGATTTCGGATGTCCACAATCCTCCCGAGATCGGGGTCTCCTTTGAAGCCATCAGCCTTCCACATGTCATAGAGACGCTTTAGTCGCTTTCGCAGTGAGTACTCGTTACGAAATGAATCTCCAATTTGAACGCAGACTGCCTTCTGCTCTTCAGTTCCGTGCTTCTCGACCAGCTCCTTTAACTGCTTGCGAATGTGATTGATGTTTGGATCGGCGCCGCTTCCGAACTGCTTTTTGTCAAAGGCTTCTAGTGCTCCTAGCAGTTCCCCGAAGCTGTCATCAATCCGACCATCATTCGATTCTACGCAGAGCACTACGTTCATTATTGAAATCAGCTCGACCGGATTGGATAGACATCGATCTAAGAGAGCTTGTGTATCCACGGGAGAGACGCCTTCTGTGAAGAGGCGATGTTGCGGATGAGGCGCGGCAGCGGCGCGTTTCCATGCCGGAACAATCCAACATTCCGCTGTGATCTTGTAAGCGTCCTCGTTGTAGCGCGTAGTGGGGAGATTGAGGACCGACGTCTCTAGGCGTGCACCAATCAAAAAGCTGAACATGATTTCGATTGCCGACACCAATCGCATCACTGCTTCGTAGTCGGCGGGTTCGCTCAGAACCAGCGAAAGCACTGTGTGCTGCCTAATTGGAGCGTCTTCGCCTGCAGATGTGTATTTGACCACCTCGGCTGTAGCTGAAGAGAGCGAAAGTTCAATCTTCGAAGGTTCCCCAATCACGATGTTGGGCAACGGTAGGCTTCCAACGGCAGAATAGCTGCTTTGTACCAGCTGCGGAGCGATCCAGGCATGAAAAGAGGGCAGCTCGCAATTGAAGCCCTCAAAACATCGATCGCCTAGAGTCTCTAGGTGCAGTTTCTTCAGGATGCCGTTGGCAACGACTCGGTACCGTGCACGAGTGAGCGCGAAATCTCTTCCTATGCTGCCTGGATTGAAGTTCTGTATGAACGGTCGGACGAGTGTCGTCGGAGTTTGGTAGTCGAGATAACCAGTAATGGTCTCTCCCTCAAAATAGGGATTGCCCTCTCCTCCAAGTTCCCACTCCGCGAAGTTGATTGCATTGAGATAGATTCCATCATTCGGATCATACGAGAGTCGGCCGGGCCAGGTTTCATCGTCGCTGTGGTTCATCCTGACGGCAAACCATTCCTTGAAGACTTCCATCCGGACCATGTCACACCTTTCATGCAGGACCGATTCTGATTAGATGACATCCTGGCGGTGAAAGGTGCCGTGCGCAACTTTGGCGTGCAGTCATCCTGCAAGCTGGCACTACGCCAGCGGGCAGCACTTTCGGCAGGATTGATCGCCCTAAGAGCCTGCCTAGCGTTGGGGGCCGACAAGAGTTCAACCTAGTTGTGCCCGGCTCTTGAGCCGGGCTTTTTTCTGGCGCCTTCGCGCTTCGCGCCACTTAAGCGCGATTGAATTTTTCCACCAGCCCCTGACGGTTTTGCCCGTGGTGCGCATCGCGCGCCGCGGCGTTGCCGCATGGGGCGCATTCCCGCCCCTAAAACAGAGGACTGACGATGGACGAACAGCACGATACGACTGCTCTCGACGACCTCGAGACAAAGGCCCGCTACGGCAAAATGGATGTGATGGACCCCGGCGTGCCGGCCACCACCGTGGTGACCACGACGCCCGGCGGGACCGGCGACGACGTGGCGCTCGCCTTCGAGCAATTCCTGCAGAACTTCGAGCTCTTCAAGCAGGAGAACGACGACAAGATCCGGGCGCTCCAGCGGGGCATGCCCGCCGACGTGGTGACCACGGACAAGATCGACCGCATCAACCAGGCGCTGGACGAGCAGAAGGCGTATCTGGACCGCCTGACCCTCAAGGGCGCGCGGCCGCGCCTGTCTTCTTCGGCGCGCTTTGCCTCCGGCGCGCACCTGCAGCACAAAGCCGCGTTCGACGGCTATATACGCCGGGGCGAGACGTCCGGGCTTTTGTCGCTGGAGCAGAAGGCGCTGGCGATCAGCACCAATGACGGCGCGGACGGCGGCTATCTGGTGCCGCCGGAGGTCGAGGCGGCAGTGCTGCGCGGCGTGAAGGAGATCTCGCCCATCCGCGCCATCGCCGGCAACCGCACGGTGAGCGCGTCCGTCTACAAGAAGCCTTTCTCCGTCACGGGCCCCGCGACCGGTTGGGTCGCCGAGACCACGACGCGGGACGAGACCAACTCGCCGACGCTGGCCGAGCTGACCTTCCCGACCATGGAGATCTACGCCATGCCGTCGGCCACGCAGAGCCTGCTGGACGACTCCGCCGTCAATATCGACGAGTGGCTGGCGGAGGAAATCCAGGTCGCTTTCGCGCAACAGGAAGGCGCGGCCTTCATTTCCGGCGACGGCAACAACAAGCCGCGCGGCTTTCTCGACTATACCAAGGTCGAGAACGGCTCCTGGGCCTGGGACAAGATCGGCTATGTGGCGACCGGCAATGACGGTGCGTTCGATTCATCGCACCCGAGCGACGATCTCATCGACTTCATCTACACGCTGAAGTCCGACTATCGCGCCAACGCGCACTGGGTCATGAACCGGGCGACGCAGGCAACGATCCGCAAGTTCAAGGATGCGGACGGCAACTACCTCTGGCAGCCGCCGGAGCGCGCGGACCTGTCGCCTACGCTGATGACCTATCCGATCGTCGAGAGCGAGGACATGCCGGACATCGACACCGACACGTTCGCGATCGCCTTTGGCGACTTCGGCCGGGGCTATCTCGTGGTCGACCGGGCGGGCATCCGCGTGCTGCGCGATCCGTTCTCGGCCAAGCCCTACGTGCTGTTCTACACGACCAAGCGCGTGGGCGGCGGCGTGCAGGACTTCGATGCCATCAAGCTTCTGAAGTTCGGAACGTCCTAGGCACCGCCAGCGATTGGCGCGGCCTCCCACATCTTGTGTTGGAGGCCGCGCCTTAGGCGCTTCGCGCAAGCCCACACCGTGAACAGAGCGGCGACGAATCAGGGGTTCGTAAATCTTCGCGCGCTGTTCCCTACGACATGTTGTGGTTTTGAAGGCCCGCGTTAACGAACGCCGTGCGGCGTGCCTGCCGTCGTCGTTGATCCCAGTTGTGCCTGGCCAGGCCGGCGGCCGCTTCGCGCGCCCACCCCCTCCCTCGCGTGAGCGGCCGCCACTAATTTTACGAGGGAGATTTTGGCCGTATCGAAACTTCGAATCCCTTCGCAGCAATCGCTCGGATGAGATCTTCGAGAGACAGCTCTTCAGTCGAAGCGCTTGTCGCCGGATCCTGAACGCCCGATTGTCCCGTCAGGAGATATTCTTTAGTCACACCAAGCCGTTGGGCAACAACCAGAAGCGTTTCAGCTCTGGGCACGACACCGTTTGTCTCCCAATTCCACACGGCCGTAGGAGTAACGTTGGCCATTTTCGCCAGGTCAGACTGGCTAAAAGCGCGTGCCTCCCTGATCCTACGAATGCGATCCCCTAAACCATTACTTTTCTTAGCCATCTTCCATGTACCTTCTATAGATAATTAAATTTCATAAAATATATAAAACTATAAATCTTCCTGTCAACAAAATTTAGAGAGGTGTGTCATGGTGCATGTGTTGACGGCGGCGCCCGCCGCCGAGCCCATCAGCTTGGCCGAGGCCAAGGCGCATTTGCGCGTCGATACGGACGACGAGGACACGCTGATCTCATCGCTCATCGTGGCCGCGCGGATGCTTATCGAGCGCTCGCGGGGGCTCGCGCTGATCACGCAGAGCTGGTCGCACTTTCTCGATGCGGTGCCGCAGCGAGGGTGCGTGGCCCTGCCGCTCGGCCCCGTGCAGTCGGTGAGCGCGGTGAGGCTGCATGACGGCGACGGGGGTACGTCCGCCGTCGATGCGGGCGGGTACGACATCGACGTGTTGTCAGATCCGGCCCGCCTGGTGCTGACCGCACTGGTCCCGTCCGTGGGCCTGCGGCCGTTCAACGGTTTCGAAGTGGCGTTCGTCGCCGGTTTCGGCGATGCGCCTACGGATGTGCCGCAGCCGATCCGCCAGGCGCTTCTCTTGCTCGTTGCCCATTGGTTCGAGCGGCGCGAGCCGGTGGAGCTGGGTCCGGGTCCCCAAGGCGTGCCGGCCATCGCGGCGGGGCTGCTGCAGCCTTTTCGCCGGGTGCGCCTGTGACGCGCCTAAGCGAACTTCGCCATCGGCTGACGTTGCAGGAAGTGCAGCGCGTCAGCGACGGGGCAGGCGGGGCGACCACGAGCTGGACCGATGTGGCCGAGGTGTGGGCGCAGCTGACGCCGGCTGGTGGGTCCGAAGGGGTCGAGGCCGGACGGCTCGCGGGCAAGCTTGCCTATGAGGTCGTGCTTCGCTACCGCGACGGCGTGCGTCCGGCCATGCGCTTTGTGTTCGGGACCCGCGTCTTCGAAATCCTGACCGCCGCGGATGTGGGCGAGCGCCGCCGCTGGCTGCGCTGTCTGTGCGAGGAGCGGGACCTGTGATCACCGCTAGCGTCAAAGGCCTCGAAGCGCTGCAGCGGCGCCTGGCGGCGCGGGGCCTCGAGCGCGACGTTCGCGAGACCCTGGCCGGTCAGGCGGAGGCGATCAGGGCCGAGGCGGCGCTGGGCGCGCCTGGGCAAGTTGGCGAAACGATTGAAACAATTGACGTAAGCGTGCGCGACAGGCCGGTCTTCGCCGTCGGGACGCGGCACAGGGCTGCGCGGTTCCTCGAGTTCGGGACACGGAAAATGCGCGCAAGGCCTTTTCTTTGGCCGGTTTTCCGCGCGCGTTTACCTCGCGTTAAGCAAGAACTCACAAATACTTTACGGGCGCGTTGGGCCAAGCACTGAGGCATTCCATTGCATTCGGCGCCGGCGTTCCTAAATGCCTGGTAACGACATTGGTGGAGGACAGCATGGCCGCCGCGAGTTGGGATCTCCAACGCAGCATTTATCAGACCCTTTCCAGCGCGCCTGCACTGACGGACCGGCTCGGCGGAGACCGGATCTACAGCAAGGCCCCGCAAGGTCAACCGCTGCCCTACATCACGCTCGGTCAGACCGTAACGCTCGACTGGAGCACCGGCACCGAGCTCGGCACCGAGCACGATTTGACGCTCCATGTGTGGACGCGTGCGGACAGCGCCGAAGAAGTTCACGAGATCATGGAGGCGGTGAAGACGCTGCTCCACGACCAGCCGCTCACCCTCGACGATCATTATCTGGTCAATCTGCGCCACGAATTCGCCGAGGCGCGGATCGATCCGGACGGCGAGACCATGCACGGCATCGTGCGCTATCGCGCGGTGACGGAGCCGCAGCAGCAGGCCGCCGCGTAAGCCAGTCAAATACATGAATTCCGAGATCGCCGGGCTTGTCCCGGCTTTCGTTGTTTTATAGGGGTGTGCCCGACTGAATTGCGCCCCGACGGGGGCCGGATGACAACTGGCCGGAAGGGATCTGTATGTCGCTTTGGACCAAGCTGGTGAATTTCGTCGAGGGCGTCGACGAGGAGACGCAACTCAAGGACCTCCACGAGGAGGAACTGCGCATCGCCTCGGCCGCGCTGCTGATCAACGCCGGCAGCATCGACGGCAATTTCGACCCAAACGAAAAGCATAAGGTGAAGGCGCTGCTGCAGCGCCGGTTCGACCTTTCATCCGATGAGCTGAAGCGCCTGTTTCAGGATGCGAGCGCCGAGGAGCGCGACGCGGTCGATCTCTACCGGTTCACCAAAGTGCTGTGCCGCGAGCTCGATCAGGACGGGCGCAAGCGCATTGTCGAAATGCTGTGGGAAGTGGTCATGGCCGACGGCGTCGTGGACGAGTTCGAATCCAACCTCGTCTGGCGCGTGGCCGAACTCATCGGCGTCTCCACCCGCGACCGGGTGATCCTACGCAAGATGGTCGAGGCGCGTTTGGCGAACTAGCGCAGATCGCTAGCACCGGCACGAAGATTTTCGAGAGCGGTCCTTCGGGGCCGCTCTTTTTGTTTGTCTCAACGCGAGGAAGAAGCATGACGGCGCAAAAGGGCAAGGACCTCCTCTTGAAAGTGGACTCGGACGGCGGCGGCACATTCGTGACCGTGGGCGGCTTGCGGGCGCGATCGCTCGCCTTCAATGCCGCCACGGTGGACGCGACCGATCAGGAGAGCGCCGGGCGCTGGCGCGAGCTTCTGGCCGGCGCCGGCCTCAAGACCGCGCGGCTTTCCGGCAGCGGCATCTTCAAGGACGCCACCTCGGACGAGACGCTGCGGCAATATTTCTTCGACGGCACCGTGCGCGACTGGCAGGTGATCGTGCCCGATTTCGGCACGGTCGAGGGGCCGTTCCAGATCGTGACGCTGGAATACGGCGGACGCCACGACGGCGAGCTGAGCTTCGAACTCGGCCTCGAATCCGCCGGCGCTCTCGCCTTCACCGCCGCGTAGGGGGCAGGCATGGTCAACACGCATCGCGGCGAGATCGAAGCGGTTCTGGACGGCAAGACCTACCGGCTGTGTCTGACGCTGGGCGCGTTGGCGGAGCTTGAGCACGCCTTCGGCGAGGACGACATGCTGGCCGTCGCCGAGCGCTTCGAGGCCGGGCGTATCGCGGCGGGCGACGCCATCAAGATGATTGGCGCCGGTTTGCGCGGCGCGGGCTACGAGATTGCTGACGATGCCGTCGGCGCCATGCGTGCGCCCGGCGGCGCGGCGGGCTTTGTCGATATCGTCGCGCGGCTGCTGGCGGCGACGTTCACCGCCGCGCGGGACGGCAGCCTGCCCGAGCACAGCGAGGCGAACGTCCCTTTGGACATAGACGCGGCGTAACAAGCCGCGAGCCGTTTCCTTGGGCGGCCGCCATGGAAGCAGGGCTCGGGAGCCTTCGCCTCTGTCCCCGCGACTTCTGGGCCATGACTCCGCGCGAGCTGGACGCGGCCCTGCGCGGCGCGTTCGGTTCTCGAATAGCCCAAGCGCCGCCCTCGCGCGACGACCTGGCGGCGCTGATGCAACGCTACCCCGATGGAGAGACGCATGCCGGATGATCGCGACGGGCTTTACGTCGTCATTGGCGGCGATATCGCGCCGTTGCGCGCCGCGCTCGCGGACGCGAGCCGGCTGAGTGCGAGCTTCGCCGGCAATCTGACGAACGCCTTCACGGACGCAACGCTCAAGGGCCGCGAACTGTCGGACGTTGTCCGCCAGCTCGCGCTGAACCTGTCGCAGAATACGCTGGAGGCCGCGCTCGCGCCCATCAGCAAGACCTTCGGCGATGCGCTGTCCGGGCTCGTCACCGGTGCGGGCCTCGGCAGCGCGCTGCCCGTGCCGTTTGCCAAGGGCGGGGTGATCTCCTCGCCCATGACGTTTCCGCTCGGGCAGGGGGCTCCGCGCGGGCTCGCGGGTGAGGCGGGGCCGGAGGCGGTGCTGCCGCTCGCGCGCGCAAAAGACGGCCGGCTCGGCGTGCAGGCGGACGGAGCAGGGCGCGCGGTCAACGTCACCTTCAACGTGACTACGCCGGACGCGGAGAGCTTCCGCCGGTCCGAAGGGCAACTCGCGGCCATGCTTTCCCGCACTGTCGGGCGCGGGCAACGAAACCTTTAGCAGCGCAATCATTAGGCGGAGCACGGACCAATGGCCTTTCACGATGTGCGCTTTCCGACCGCTGTGACACGCGGCAGCCGGGGCGGGCCGGAACGGCGCACCGAGATCGTGGTGCTCGGCTCCGGCTACGAGGAACGCAACAGCCGCTGGGCCGACTCCAAGCGGCGTTACGATGCTGGCTACGGCATCAAGAGCCTCGACGATCTGCACGCCGTGCTCGCCTTTTTCGAAGAGCGGCGCGGGCGGCTGCATGCTTTCCGTTGGAAGGATTGGAGCGACTACAAATCCTGCGCGCCGTCCGAGACGCCCGCCGCCACAGATCAGGCGATCGGCATAGGCGACGGCGCGACGGCGGCGTTCCAGCTCGTCAAGACCTATGGCAGCGGATACGCCCCCTGGTCGCGCACGGTTCTGCTTCCCGTGCCGGGCACGGTCTCCGTCGCGGTCGATGGCGTGGTGCAGGACCCGGAGACTTACGCGCTCGGCACCAATACCGGGCTCGTGACGTTCCTGCCCGGCGCGGTGCCGCCCCTAGACGCGCCCGTCACGGCGGGCTTCGAATTCGACGTGGCCGTGCGCTTCGACACGGACCGCCTCGAGATCGATCTCAGCGATTTCGACGCAGGCTCGATCCCGCAAATTCCCATTATGGAGGTGCGCCTATGAGAGCGATCTCGTCCGCGCTGCAGGATCATCTCGACAGCGGCGCCACGACGCTGTGCTGGTGCTGGCGCATCACGCGCAACGATGCGGTCTCGTTCGGCTTCACGGACCACGACCGCGATCTCGAATTCGGCGGCACCCTCTATGAAGCCGCGAGCGGCTTCACCGGCTCGGAGATCGCCAGCGCCGTGGGGCTCAACGTGGACACGCTCGACGTGGACGGCGCCCTCAAATCGGACCGGTTGAACGAGGCGGATCTCGCCGCGGGCCTGTTCGACAACGCGGCCATCGAGATCTACCGCGTGAACTGGGCGGACCCGGACCATCGTGTGCTCATGCGCACCGGCAATCTCGGCGAGGTGTCGCGCGGGGCGCATCATTTCCGCTGCGAGGTGCGCGGGCTCGCCCACGCGCTGCAGCAGCCGAAGGGCCGTATCATCCAATATGGCTGTGATGCGGATCTCGGCGATGCGCGCTGCAAGATCGATCTGGACCAGGCGGCATTTTCGGCGGACGGCACGGTGGCGAGCCTCGATGCCTCGCCCCGGCGTTTCACGGCGAGCGGTTTGGAGGCTCACGCGTCGAACTGGTTCACGCGCGGTCTGCTGACGTGGGAATCGGGCGCCAACGACGGGCGCACGAGCGAAGTGAAGCTACATGCCAAGGCCTCAAGCGGCGTCACGATCGAGCTGTGGCAGCGGCCGTCGGAAGCGATTGCGGCCGGGGACGGCTTCAAGGTGCAGGCCGGCTGCGACAAGCAATTCGGCACCTGCCGCGCCAAGTTTTCGAACACGGCTAACTTCCGCGGCTTCCCCCACGTGCCCGGCAACGACTTCATGCTCCGCGTCGTCAGCCGCTCAGACAAGAACGACGGGGGCCGGGTGCGGTGAGGGGCCCCGCCGACAGGTTTCCGGCGCCGTTCCGATGCAGGACGCGGTCCTGCCTGAGTGCGTCGCCGCAGGTCACGAGGCCTCGGTCATCGTTGCGGGCTCTATATGAAGTGAAACAGGTAGATGAGTGCGGCGATGACGGCCGCCGTCCCAAGCCAAGTGTAGACGTAAGGAAGTCTGCTCTTCGGGTCTTCCGCGTTCATGACTGTCTGTCTCAAGGACAACCCCGGCGGGGATCGCCGGGGTCCATCATGAGCATGCCGCCCGGATTGCGCCGAAATGAAGCCGCGCCGATGGCGGCATGATGAGCGCCGAGTGCGCACGGATTCGAGAAAGCATATGCCCCAACCCGATGCCATCGTTCAGTGCGCGCGCGGCTGGCTCGGCACGCCCTATCACCATCAGGGGAGCGTGCGCGGGGCCGGCTGCGACTGCCTCGGCCTCATCCGCGGGGTGTGGCGTGCGCTGTACGGGCCGGAGCCCGAGGCCATGCCGCCGTATAGCCGCGACTGGGGCAATGCGACCGGCTCGGAGACGCTGATCGCCGCCGCCTGCCGGCATTTGGTGCCGCTCGGCAGCGTGTCCGACGCGCTGGCGGGCGACGTGCTCGTGTTCCGCATGCGCGACAAGGGCGTTGCCAAGCATGCGGGGATTCTCGCCGACGGCGATCACATGATCCACGCTCAGGAAGGTCTCGGCGTCGTCGAGGTGCCCTTAGGCGTTTGGTGGCGGCGGCGCGCCGTGGCCGCCTTTAGATTTCCGGACGACAAGTGATGGTGTCATGCCCCGACTTGATCGGGGCATCCAGTAGCCACCGGTCTTCGTGATGCGATAGGGCGTTCATTACTGGATGCCCGCTTTCGCGGGCATGACAGCCACAGACTGGATCGCGCGGCTTCTTTTTTGCGCTATCGGGCTCTCTTTCTTGCGCTACCGGCCTAGCGGCCTGCTTGAGCGCATTTTCATTCGCCCTATCGCCTAGCGGCCTACTTGAGCGCGTCGAGTTTGACTTAAACTTCTCATCCATTCGGAGCAGCAACGTGGCGACACTGGTTCTCGGTGCCGTGGGATCGGCTATTGGCGGCGCGATCTTTCCCGGCAGCGTGCTCGGCACGGCCTTGACCGGCGCCACCATCGGCGGCGCGGTGGGCTCTGTCGGCGGGGCGCTGCTCGACCGGTCGCTGATGGCGCCGCTCGCCGCGAGCTCCGGCGAGACGCAAGTGCTCGAGGGCCCGCGCCTGTCGGACGTGGCCGTGGGCGCGTCCAGCGAGGGCACGCCGCTGCCGCGCGTCTATGGGCGCGCGCGTCTGCCCGGCCATCTCATCTGGGCCACGCGCTTCAAGGAGCAGGTGACCGTCACCACCCAGACGACGGGCGGCGGGCAGCAGACGGGCGGCGGCAAGAACGTGTTCGGCGGCGGCGGCTCGGGGCAGGGGAGCCAGGCCAGCGCGCAGCAGACCGTGAAGACGGTCGAGTACAGCTATTACGCCAACGCGGCCTATGCGGTGTGCGAAGGGCCGATCACGCGGATCGGGCGCATCTGGGCCGACGGCAAGGAGCTGCGCCAGTCGGACTTCACCATCCGCGTCCATCTCGGCGGTGAGGGCCAAGGCCGTGACGGGCTGATCGCCTCGAAGCAGGGGGGCGCTACCCGCGTGCCCGCCTATCGCGGCACTGCTTACGTCGTGTTCGAGAACATGCCCCTGGAGCGCTTCGGCAACCGGCTGCCGCAGCTCAATTTCGAAGTGTTTCGCGCGGTGGACACATTCGAGAAGGAGGTGCGGGCGGTCAATCTGATCCCGAGCGCCGGCGAGTTCGTCTACGACACCGACCGCGTGATGCGGATCGAGAACGGCGCCTCCGTCGCCGAAAATCTGCATACGGCCCTTGGCGGCACGGATTGGGACGTGGCTCTGGATCAGCTCGAGGCACAGCTGCCAAACGTCGCCGACGTGTCGATCGTGGTGAGCTGGTTCGGCACGGACTTACGTATCGGTGTGTGCGAGGTGAAGCCCGGCGTCGAGGTCGCGGCCAAGGAGTCCTGGCCGTATGAGTGGTCCGTCGGCGGAGCATCGCGGACGCAAGCGCATGTGGTCTCCGAAGAAGACGGACGTCCGGCCTATGGCGGTACGCCGGCGGACGCGGCGGTGGTCGCGGCCATCAAGGATCTCAAGGCGCGCGGGCTGAAGGTGACGTTCTATCCGTTCATCTCGATGGATGTGCCGACCGACAATGCGTTGGCGGACCCGTATTCGGACGCTGCCAGCCAGCCGGCGTATCCTTGGCGCGGACGCATCACCTGCGACCCGGCGCCGGGCCTCGGCGGTACGGTGGACAAGACGGCCGCATGCGGGAGCCAAGTCGCGGCCTTCGTGGGTGCGGCGGAGGCCGCCGACTTCGCCATTGACGGCGAGAGCGTGACGTATGCGGGGCCGGACGAATGGTCCTTCCGCCGCTTCATTCTGCACTATGCGCATCTGTGCAAAGCGGCGGGCGGCGTGGACGCGTTTCTGATCGGTTCGGAGATGCGCGGGGCGACATCTTTAAGGGAGAGTGCAGGCAGCTTTCCCTTCGTGGACGCATTAGTCGATCTCGCCGCCGATGTCAGCGGCGTGCTCGGCGGGGCTACCGCGATCACCTATGGCGCGGACTGGACCGAGTATCGCGGTCACCAGCCGGACGACGGCACGGGCGACGTCTATTTCCATCTCGATCCGCTATGGAGCTCGCCCCATATCGATGCGGTCGGCATCGACGTCTATTGGCCGCTGTCGGACTGGCGCGACGGCGACGCCCATCTCGACCGTCAGGCGGGCTGGGAGTCGATCTACGATCTGGATTACCTGCGCAGCAATATCCGCGGCGGCGAGGGCTTCGACTGGTACTACCCGGCGGCGGGGGCGACCGGCAACGAGGCGAGCGCGGAACGTCTTACCCAAACGCGGCTGCCCATCACCGACGGCGCCTACGGCAAGCCGTGGATCTACAAGACCAAAGCCATCAAAGAGTGGTGGCAGAACCTCCACTACGACCGGCCGGGCGGCGTCGAGAGCGGCGCGCATACGGGCTGGGTGCCGCAAGGCAAACCCATCTGGTTCACCGAGGTCGGGTGTCCGGCCGTGGACAAGGGGCCGAACCAGCCGAACGTGTTCATCGATCCGAAAAGCTCGGAATCCTTCGCGCCGTATTTCTCGCGCGGCGTGCGCGACGATCTCGTGCAGCGCCGCTACATCCAGGCGATCCAGAGCTTTTTCGATCCGAGCCACGAAGACTATGTGTCCGGGCAGAACCCGGTCTCGGGCGTCTATGGCGGGCGCATGGTCGATGCCTCGCGCATCTTCGTCTACACCTGGGACGCGCGGCCGTTTCCCGCTTTTCCCTATGCGTCGTCGGTCTGGGCCGATGGCGGCAATTGGGAACTGGGGCACTGGCTGACCGGGCGCGTGGGCGGCGGCGCGCTGGCGGCTGTCGTGCGGGCGATCCTCGAGGACTACGGCTTCTTCCGCTACGACGTGACGAAGCTCTATGGCTTCCTCGACGGGTTCGTCATCGACCGCATCATGTCGGTGCGCGAGGCGCTGCAGCCGCTGGGTCTCGGGTTCCTGTTCGATGCCTCGGAATCCGGCGGGCTCATTCAGTTCGCCCATCGCGGGTTTCTCGGGTCGGTCGCAAGCGTCACTCCAGATGCGCTTGTGGAGACCGATCCGGACGCGCCGCTCTATACGCTGACGCGCGGCCAGGAGACGGAGCTGCCGCTCTCGGCGAAGATCACCTATATCGACGGCAATCACGATTATGCCCAAGGCGCGGTCGACGCGCGGCGGCTCGGCAGCCGCAGCGATCGGGCGGCGGCCGCGGAACTGCCGATCGTGATGGGGCAGGGCAAGGCGCTCGCCATCGCCGAAGGATGGCTGCGCGATGCCTGGGCCGCGCGCGAGCGGGGCGCATTCGCGCTGCCGCCGAGCCGGCTCGCGCTCGAGCCCGGCGATGTGGTCACACTGTCCTCGGGCGCCCGCGACACGCTCTGGCGTCTGACGGAGACGCGCGATGCGACGTTCAAGGATATCGACGCGCGGTCGGTCGAGCCGTTCAATCTCGATTCCGTCGTGGCGCCGGAAAAGGAGCGCGAGTTCGATCCCGTCACCGTGTACGGACCGACCGATGCCGTGTTCATGGATTTGCCGCTGCTGCGCGGCGATGAAGCGCCGTATGCGGGCTATGTTGCCGCCAACGCCGATCCCTGGCCGGGGGGTGTCGCCGTGTACCGTTCTCCGTCTACCAGCGGCTATGAGTTGAACGCCATCGTGCCGGCGCGCGCCACCATGGGCCGCACCGTGTTCGATACCTATTCCGGCCCGCTGCACCGCTACGACAAGAGCAATATCCTGCGCGTCGCTCTCGACTACGGCGAACTCGAGTCCGTCACCGAGGAGGCGTTGCTGAACGGCGCCAACTTCGCCGCCATCCAGAACGCGGACGGCACGTTCGAGTTGATCCAGTTTCAGCTCGCGACGCTGATTGAGACTGGCACCTACGATCTGTCCATGTTGTTGCGCGGGCTGAACGGAACCGAAGGCGCCATGCGCAACCCCGTGCCGGCGGGCGCACTCTTCGTGCTGATCAACAGCGCGGTGACCGCGCTCAATCTGCGCCCCGACGATGTCGGCCTCGCGCTGAACTACAAATACGGGCCCGTGAGCGAGGGCCTCGAGTCCGATACCTACGGCAGTGCGTCTTACGCCGTGCAAGGGTTGGGCTTACGGCCCTATGCGCCTGTGCACGTCCAAGGCAAGCGCGATCCGGCAAACGGCGATTGGTCTATCGCGTGGATCCGGCGCACGCGCTTTGGCGGCGACAGCTGGGAAGGCCTTGAAGTGCCGCTCGGCGAGGACGTCGAGCTGTACCGGCTCGACATTCTCGACGGGCCGGACGGCTCCGTCTTGCGAAGCGTGGAGAGCGACACGCCATCCATTTCGTACACGGCGGCGATGCAGGCGGACGATTTCGGTGCGCCGCAATGGAACGTGCATGTGCGCGTCGCGCAGGTCTCGCCCGTCTATGGGCCCGGACCCGCGTCAGAGCAACTGATCTGGGACTATCAGCACTGATCTTTGCGCTACCGGCCTAGCGGCCTGCTTGAGCGCGCTGTGTGGTCTTGGTTCTCGTCAAATCCGGAAAGAAAACATGACCGAAGAAAGCGCGAAGCTGCGCATTCCCTATATCGCGGCTGCGCAAGCGCAGAAGCATGTCACGCATAACGAGGCGATGACGCTGCTCGACACGTTGGTCCAGCTCAGCGTACTCGACAAGGACCTGTTGGAACCGCCGGCAAGTCCTGCCGAAGGAGATTGCTATATCGTGGCGGGAGGCGGCGGTCCGGCCACCGGCGCCTGGATCGGATGGGAAAAGCGCGTCGCCCGCTATATCGACGGCGAGTGGCGCTCATACCTGCCAGGGGAAGGCGCCGGGTCGGGCTGGATCGCGTGGGTCCACGACGAAGACGCGATGTATCGTTTCGACGGGTCCGATTGGACGCTCGCGGGGATCGAGGGACCGCAGGGGCCCCAAGGGCCGGCGTATCAGCCGGATGCGGCGGTGGATGCCATCGCCGGCCGTGCCGCCTATGACGACGAGGTGACGGCTTTCTCCGTCCTCGTCGTTTCGGACAGCGGCAACGCCGGGCAGCCGACGCTCTATTTCAAGCTCTCGGCAGGAAGCGCCGATTGGTCGGCCGGGATTACCTGGCTGCCGCAGACTGCGGGGCCCGCGTTCACCGTGCGCACGGCGACGACCGCCGACATCGCCATCGCGAGCGGGCTCAACGGCGGCGACGTCATCGATGGCGTCACGCTCGTCGCAGGAGAGCTTGTCCTGGTCAAGGACCAGGCGGCGCCCGCTCAGAACGGCATTTATATCGTGGGCCCATCGCCCACGCGGGTATTCGGGTTGTCGGCCTACGATCAGCACCCGGGCGCGCTTGTGACGGTGCAGGAGGGGGCGGTCAACGCAGACACGCGCTGGCTTTGCACGTCAATCCAGGGCGGGACGCTTGGATCGACCGCGATTACCTTTTCCCGAATGGAGGTGCCGCCACGGGGCCATCTCTATGGTCTCATCCTTTCCAACAACGCGACGGACGCTGGTCACGATATAGACGTTGCAGTCGGCGAGGCGGCATCGGATGACACAACTCCGGCACTCATGAGACTCACATCGGCACTAACCAAGCGAGCAGATACGGCATGGGCGCCGGGAAATGGGAGCGGCGCGAGTCTCGACAGCGGTGCACTCACGGCGAATGGAACCGTTCACTGGTGGCTGATTTCGACGGGTGCAACGGTTGACGTTGGATGCAGCGACCACGATACCTCAGGACTGAGCCCAACGCTGCCAAGCGGATATCTGTACAAGCAATATATCGGCTCAACGCCCTTAGACGCCTCGTCGAACATTCGTCCGTTTGTTCAGACGCAGGATCGCTTCGAATACAATCCGGCAGTTGAGGCTTTTGATGCAGGTCCGCTAGGGACTTCCGGCACGAACTTCAAGCTGCCCGTACCTGAGGGGTTTCGCTGCAGGGTCGAAGGTGATTTTGCGAGCGGAAATTCCGGGCAAGCATTTGCGATCACGGTATATGCGACAGGATCAACTCCGCCAGATGCGCCTGCGACGGCGGGCATCGCCAGCAATGTGGCCGGGCACGGAACACTGGGTGACAGAAGCGCTTCCTCGGGCTCGGACTCTGCGGCGGGCAATGCCAGAATATGGGTTACGACCAACACGACCGGGCAGATAACCGCCGACGCGGACGTGTCAGTGGATGCTTTCGGAATGTATGTCGTCGGCTATGTTTGCCCGCGCGGAAGGTTGGCCGAGGCGATCTAGCCACCAAAGCGATAGCCCATTGCGGCTATGTCGGACGAGAAGATATCGGCCACAAGGTCAATGGCGTTCTGGTCACTGAATGCCTCGATGTAACTGGCGCTCTCGGTTGTGTTGACGTGGGGGAGCGTAAGGGGTTCTCCGACAATTGAGGATGCCAGTCTTAGAAGGTCACCCGTTTGGTCCTCTATGCGAAAAGTTTGGACTCTACTTGTGGTTTTGCATTCGAGCGTGTGTCGGCTCATTTTGTCTATGACATGCGGGTGCTGGATGAAGCCATTTACGGACCCCGATGAGACGGCTGGAGCATGCCATGTCGAATGAGGTCTCTTGAGCCCAAACTTGTAGGCCGAAAAGACACGCGCCCAGGGGTTACGGATCGTTGTGAAAAACACGTAGTCGTCGGGGTTGCGCCCGGACTCTCTCATGCCTTCTTCAATCAGCGCAGCGTCCGCGTGGTGGTGTTGCCACGGCACGGGTGGCGGATTCGTAGTCGATCTCACATCGGCAAAAGGGTCGAGCATCTGCCGGGCAGACGTGCTGCCGCAGCGCGGGTTGGAGATAAATACGAACTTGAAGCGGTCGCTCAACCGCATTGCTCGATCCTTTCGGGTTCAAGTGGCCGCGGCAGGTTCTAAGGCATGGGCCGGGTAATGCCAAATCCAATTGAACAGAAGCCGAGCGGGTCGTGGTGGTCTCTACTTGGGCGACGATGGCGGTTGTCGAACGAGACCAGCCGATAGCTGCGCTCGCAGCCGCAATTGGCCTGAGAGGATCCGACGTCGACGCATCCTTCCTGTCATGCGCCGAAATCGAAAAGGTACGGTGACGGACATGGCCGCAGGAGACAGCAGCGCTCATTGGACCTTGGACCGGCGCGTCCCGGTGGCCCTCATTCTGTCCATCGTGCTCCAGTCCGCGGGGCTCTTCATGTGGGTCGGCGCGCTGACCAGCCGCGTCTCCGAATTGGAGACGAAAGCCGTCAGGGCCATCGACGCCGGCGACCGGGTCATCAGCCTCGAGGCCGAGATGCGCGAGGTGCGCCGTATCCTTCAGCGCATCGAAGCCAAGCTGGAGCAGCGTCCCACCAAGGAGGCTCTGCGTTCTGCCCCGTCGCGGCCCTTCTGAGCGCGGGCCCTGTACCCGCGCCTCTCATCTCACCAGACCCAAACGCTTAACCCTGACCAAAGGAGATTATGCATGACCACTTTCGCTTGGCTGCTTACGGGCGGATTCGCCAAAGGCTACCGCACGCAGATTCTGGGGATCACGGCTGCCCTCTCGGCCGTGGGGCTCTGGGCCGTCGGAGATTTGACGTTGGCTCAGCTTCTCAGCGAGATTCCGGTGATTCTGGGCGGCTTGGGGCTTGCGGCGCTCGGTGCCAAGGTGGACGATGCTACCGCGAAGAGCGCGCCGCACCCGGACGATCGCGAAACGCGCGGGCCGGCCTAGGCAGCGTTCAGGCGCCGTTCATGGGCGCTGCCGTAGGGTGGCGTCCATGATGAGAACTGTGGGGCTGACATGAGCTGTCGTGGGTTCAAAATGTTCGCGGCCGTTGCGATTGCCGCGTTCGCCAGCTTGGCGGCGGTGGCGCCGGCGCACGCGGGATGCATGCCGTTGGGCTCGGCCGGCGGGCTGATTTCGAAGAACGGGCTCATTCCAGGCAAAGCCGCGGTCAACAAGGCTCAGTCCAAGGGCGGGGGCAAGGTGATCAAGATTGTGCTTTGCCAGAACGGCAACAGTTTCGTCTATCAGGCCACCGTCCTCAGCAACAAGGGTGACGTCAAGAACGTCTCGGTGAATGCCAAGACGGGGCAGTAGGCCCTTCGTCCAGAGGGCAGGGATGCAGCCGTTCCAAGAATCGCCACGACTCGGTTGCACACGTTACTGACATTGCTGCAACGAAGATGCCAAGGGAGGGCAGTTCTTTGAGGCTTCTCGTCGTCGAGGACGATCCAGATCTAAACCGGCAGCTCGCGACCGCGCTCGGCGAAGCGGGCTACGCGGTCGACACCGCGTTCGATGGTGAGGAAGGCCACTTCCTGGGTGACACGGAGCCTTACGACGCCGTCGTCCTGGACATTGGCCTGCCGAAGAAGGACGGGTTGTCCGTGCTCGAAGAATGGCGGCGCGACGACCGCAAGATGCCTGTGCTGATCCTGACCGCCCGCGAGCGCTGGAGCGACAAGGTGGCGGGCATGGATGCCGGCGCCGACGACTACGTCGCCAAACCCTTCCACATGGAGGAGGTGCTCGCGCGCTTGAGGGCTCTCCTGCGCCGCTCGGCGGGACATGCGAGCAACGACCTCATTTGCGGACCGCTCGTTCTCGATACGAAAGCGGCGCGGGTTACGGTCGATGGGCAAGCAATCAAGCTCACGTCGCACGAATATCGCGTGCTGCATTATCTGATGATGCACCGCGACCGGGTCGTGTCCCGAACCGAATTGGTCGAGCACCTGTATGAGCAGGACTTCGACCGGGACTCGAACACCGTCGAAGTCTTCATCGGGCGCTTGCGCAAGAAGCTGCCCGTGGATCTGATCAAGACCGTGCGCGGCCTCGGCTATCGTCTCACGGATAATCCCGACGGGGCCTAGCCCGATGGGGCCGAAATCACTTGCCTTTCGACTTTTCGTCTCCGCCGCCGCGTGGGTGCTCGTGGTGATTCCGATCGCCGCGATTTTGCTGACGTCGCTTTACCGCCAGAGTATCGAGCGCAATTTCGATGCGCGGCTCAACGTGTACATGACGAGCCTGATCGCCGCGAGCACGGCCGCAGGCGGAGATACGCCGGAATCGCCCGACAGTCTGGGGGCCCCGATTTTCGATATCCCGTTCTCGGGCTGGTACTGGCAGATCAAGGCCTTGGACGGCGGCGAGGAACGTCCACTCTTCGTCTCCGGCTCCCTGCTCGATCAACAACTGGATCTCCCGAGCAAGGACGATGTCCCGGCCGACGAGACGCTGACCCGACGCAGCTACGTGACCGGTCCGGACGACGAGAACCTGCGCATTGAGGAACGCGAGATCAGGCCGGGTCATGAGGGTGACACGGTCTATTCCTACGCCGTCGGCGGCAATGCGGCGGAGATCGACGACGATCTCGCGCAGTTCACGACGATGCTTGTATTGGCGCTGGTCATTCTCGGCGTTGGCCTCACCGTCGCGACATTCTTCCAGGTCCGGTTCGGGCTTCTGCCGCTGCGCGCCATCCGCCACGACCTGGCGGCCATCCGCTCGGGCGATGCGGAGAAGCTGGAGGGGGAACTCCCCGACGAGATCAAGCCGCTGCAGACCGAGCTCAACGCCCTCATTCAATCCAATCGCGACGTGGTGGAGCGGGCCAGAACCCATGTGGGCAATCTGGCGCACGCGTTGAAGACGCCGCTCAGCGTCATCAGCAACGAAGCCCGCTCCCACGATGGGCCGCTCTCCGGCAAGGTGATCGAGCAGGCTGAGCTCATGCGGACCCAGATCACGCACCATCTCGACCGCGCGCGGGTGGCGGCGCGCTCCGGGGTCATCGGCGGCGTGACGGAGGTCGAGCCGACGCTGATGGCCTTGAAACGGGCGCTGGACCGGATTTACGGCGAAAAGGGGATATCCCTGACCGTCTCGATCGATCCTGGCCTCAAATTTCAGGGCGAGAAGCAGGATTTCGAGGAAATGGCCGGCAATCTGATCGACAATGCCTGCAAATGGGCCAAGACTTCCGTGACGGTCACAGCCAGGCGCCTGGGCGACGACACGCTCTCCGTCATGGTCGATGACGACGGGCCGGGTCTGACGCGCGCCGAGCGCGAGAAGGCCGTAAAACGGGGTCAGCGCCTCGACGAGAGCAAGCCGGGGTCGGGCCTTGGCCTGTCCATCGTCGCGGACTTGGCCCATCTCTACAAAGGCCACTTCGTGCTGGAGGATGCGCGTGACGGCGGGCTCAGCGCGAGGCTAACTCTCCCGGCGGCTTGAGTTTTTCGCCGGACGGACGGGCAACCTAATTTGGCCCGATTTTCTATTCTTAACACTCCGATGAGAGGTTACACTTATGTATCAGCCTCTCGCAGGGGGACGGTGGGGTCCTTCTGAGCTGGGAAAGGACCGATGAGATCCATTCTTGCAATTGCCTTGTTGCCGCTTGGGCTTGCAGCCTGCGGAACGGGAGGAAACCTTGGCACCGATGCCCTTTGGGGCTCGATGACGGGTAATACCGGTCCGGCGCTCGATCAGCAGGACCAGCAGCTTGCCGCGGAAGCGCAGCAAAAGGCCTTGGAATTCGGACAGGCCGGCCAAGCGACGTCGTGGAGCAATCCTGCAAACCAGCACAACGGGCAGATCGTGCCCGGTACGCCCTACAAGAAGGGCTCGTCCTTCTGCCGGCCGTTCACCCACACCATGTTCATCAACGGCGCGCCTCAGACGACCAACGGAACGGCCTGCCGCCAGCCCGACGGGCGCTGGAACCAGGTGGGCTAGACCCCGCCGGCCAAACATTGCCGCGATTTCATCTTTCCGCCGCGCCTTCGCCTTGCTCTGGCAAGCACCCTTGTCCTATGCCTAGCCACCGTTTGAATTCTGAAGGTTAGGGACCTGTTCGTGCTGCTCTGGGTCATCCTGGCGACTCTCACCGCCGTCGTCTTGTCCTTCCTGCTGTATCCGCTCGTTGGCGGCGGCGAGGCCGTGGACGAGCGCGACGCGTTCGACGCCGCGGTCTACCGGGATCAGCTCGACGAGATCGAGGCGGATCGCGCGCGCGGGTTGATCGGCGAGGCGGAGGCGGAGGCCGCCCGGCTCGAAGTTGCTCGGCGCTTGATTGCCGCCGACGAGAAAGCTGCGGACGCGTCCGGGTCGCAGTCGCGCAATGCGTTGCCGCGCGCCGCGCTTATCGTGGTCGCTGCCTGCCTCCCTCTGGCCGTGCTGGGCGCCTATCTCTTCTATGGATCACCGCGCCTGCCCGACCAGCCTTTGGCCGCGCGGCTCACCGATCCCGCCAAGGAAAAGGATGTCGGCGTTCTCGTCGCCCGCGTCGAAGCGCGGCTGCGCGCTCATCCCGAGGAGGGCGCAGGGTGGGACGCGATCGCGCCGATCTATCTGGGCGGCCAGCGCTACGCGGATGCGGCGGAGGCCTATCGTCAGGCCATTCGGCTCCTGGGGCCGTCCGCGAAACGTCTTTCGGGTCTTGGGCAGGCGCTTGTCCTCGAGCAGCGGGGGCTCGTCACCGAGCCGGCGCGCATGGCCCTCGAGGGCGCGCTGAAGCGAGATGGAACGCTGGTGGAGCCGCGCATTCTCCTGGCGATCGCGAAGGAGCAGGACGGCAATTTCGAAGGCGCGCTTGCCGACTGGCAGGGGCTTCTCGAGGCCAGAAAAGACGACACGCGCTGGACCTCCATGATCGAGGACCGGATCGCGAGCGCCCAAGCCAAACTGTCCGGTGAGGCGCCTGTCGCCGAGGCCGCGCCTGTGCCGCAGGCGGGACCGTCGGCGGCCGATATCGCCGCCGCGCAGAGCATGAGCCCCGAAGAGCGCCAAGCCATGGTCGATCAAATGGTCACGCGGCTGGCGGCGCGTCTCGAGGAGAACGGAGACGATTTGCCCGGCTGGCTCCGTCTGGTTCGGGCGTATACGGTCCTCGGGCGAAGCGATGACGCGAAGGAAGCCTTGGCCCGGGCCAAGAAACAATTCGCGGGTAATGAGCAAGCGATCGAGAAACTCGACGCGCTCGCATCGGATCTAGGATTGACGTCATGACGCGGAAACAGCGCAGAGGTGTTTTGATCGGAACGTGCCTTGTGGTCCTCGGCGTCGCCGTGGGGCTCGTGCTGTACGCCATGCGGGACTCGATCGTGTTCTTCTACAGCCCGAGCGACATCGCAAAGATGGAGATCGCACCGGGCCAGCGTATCCGGCTCGGCGGTCTCGTGGAAACGGGGAGCGTGAAACGGGACCAGGGCACGACGGTCCATTTCTCCGTGACGGACGGCGCCAAGGTCATGCCCGTGACCTATACGGGCGTGCTGCCGGACCTGTTTCGCGAAGGCCAGGGTGTCGTGACCGAAGGCGCGGTTCAGCCGGATGGAACCTTCAAGGCCGACAACGTGCTCGCCAAGCATGACGAAAACTACATGCCGCCCGAGGTCGCCGCGAAGCTGAAAGAACAAGGTGTCTGGCGGGAGGGCGATGCCGGCACCGCCGGCGGAAAGGTCACGACACAATGATCGCGGAGACCGGACATTACGCCCTTATCCTCGCGCTCGGCGTCGCCATCGTTCAGATGGTGTTGCCGATCGTCGGCACGCGCTTCAACGATCCCCGCCTCGCGGCCGTGTCCGTGCCTGCGGCCCAGATCCAGTTCCTTCTCGTTTGCATCGCCTTCGCGGCGTTGACGGCCGCATATGTCACGTCCGACTTCTCGGTCCTCAACGTGTGGCAGAACTCGCATTCGGCCAAGCCGATGCTCTACAAGATCTCGGGCGTATGGGGGAACCACGAAGGGTCGATGGTTCTGTGGGTCCTGATCCTGGCCCTGTTCGGCGCCGCGGTCGCCACCTTCGGTTCGAACCTGCCCCGCCGGTTGCAGGCAAACGTGCTCGCGGTCCAGGGCTCGATCGCCGTCGCCTTCCTGCTTTTCATCGTCACGACGTCGAACCCGTTCTTGCGGGTTGATTCCCCGCCGTTCGACGGGCAGGGGCTCAACCCCGTCCTGCAGGATCCCGCGCTGGCCTTCCATCCGCCGTTCCTCTACGCGGGCTATGTTGGCTTCTCGATGGCATTCTCCTTTGCCGTCGCCGCGCTCATCGACGGGCGCATCGATGCGGCCTGGGCGCGCTGGGTACGTCCGTGGACGCTGGCGGCTTGGATGTGCCTGACGCTCGGGATCGCGATGGGCTCGTGGTGGGCCTATTACGAACTGGGCTGGGGCGGGTTCTGGTTTTGGGACCCGGTCGAGAACGCATCCTTCATGCCGTGGCTAGCCGGCACCGCGCTGCTGCACTCCGCGCTGGTGATGGAAAAGCGGGACGCGCTGAAAGTCTGGACGGTCCTGCTGGCCATCATCACCTTCTCTTTGAGCCTCATGGGGACGTTCCTGGTGCGCTCGGGCGTGCTGACGTCTGTTCATGCCTTCGCGGTGGACCCCGCGCGGGGCGTCTTCATCCTTGGCATCATGGCGATCTTCATCGGCGGCTCTTTCGCGCTGTTCGCCTGGCGCGCGCCGCTTCTGTCGCAAGGCGGATTGTTCGCGCCGATCAGCCGCGAGGGGGCCCTGGTCCTCAACAATCTTCTACTGACCGTGGCTTGCGCGGCGGTGTTTGTCGGCACCCTCTATCCGCTCGCGCTTGAGTCGGTCACAGGCGAGAAGATTTCGGTGGGCGCGCCGTTCTTCAACCTGACCTTCGTGCCGCTGATCGTGCCGCTGCTCATCGCCGTACCCTTCGGGCCGCTGCTTGCCTGGAAACGCGGGGACCTGCTGGCCGCCGCGCAACGGCTCATGGTCGCGGCGATCGTCAGCCTGGCAGCGATCATCATCGTGCTTGCCATGAACCAAAGCGGGCCGTGGCTCGCGCCGCTCGGGATCGGCCTCGGCCTCTGGCTGATCGTTGGCGCCGCGACCGAGATCGCCACACGTTCAAAGCTGTTCGAGGCGGGCTCGTCTGAAAGCTGGCGGCGCATGCGCAATCTGCCGCGCGCCGCCTACGGTACGGCACTCGCCCATGCCGGCGTTGGCGTGATGGTGCTTGGGCTTGTCGCGACGACGGCGTGGCGCAGCGAACGGATCGAGGCGCTGGCGCCCGGCGACACGATCGAGATCGCGGGCTATTCGCTCACTTTCGAGGGCGTGAAGGAACGGCAGGGGCCGAACTATTCGGAGCTCGTCGGCGTGTTTCAGGTGACGCGGGACGGCGAGCCCGTTACTACGCTGATCCCTTCCAAGCGGGCCTATGCGGTCGAGAAGAGCGCGACGACGGAGGCCGGAATCCACAATAGCTGGCGCGGGGACCTCTACCTGGTGCTTGGCGATCAGCTGAAGGATGGCGGCTTCAGTGTGCGCGTCTATTTCAACCCGATGGTCCGGCTGATCTGGCTCGGCGCCTTGCTGATGTTCTTCGGCGGCGGCGTTTCGCTGTCGGACCGGCGATTGAGGGTCGGGGCGCCCAAGCGCGCCAAACCCAAGACGGAACCGGCCGTGGCGGCGGGCAAGTGACGATGCGCTTCCCGACCACTTTGCTCGCCGCGTTTTTCGCCGTTTTTGCGCTGGGTATGCCGAGCGTCCATGCGGTGCAGCCGGACGAAGTGCTGGACGATCCGGCGCTGGAAGCGCGGGCGCGGGCGCTGTCCGCGGGCTTGCGCTGCCTAGTCTGTCAGAATCAGTCCATCGACGATTCCGATGCGCCCCTGGCCAAGGATCTGCGCGTGCTTGTGCGTGAACGGCTCAAGGCGGGAGACAGCGACGAGGAGATCATGTCTTTCGTGGTTTCGCGCTATGGCGAGTTCGTGCTGCTGAAACCCCGGTTCACGCCGCACACCTGGCTGTTGTGGCTGGCAACGCCGTTGGTGTTGCTCCTCGCGATCCTCGGTATCCTCTACGGTTACATCCGCCGGGCGACCACGTCGGTCGCGCCGCCGGCCCTCACCAAGAGCGAGCAGCAGCAACTGGACCGGCTCCTGGATGCGGACGCACCGAAAGCCGCCGACAAGCCGTAACCGCGTTGGTTTTCAACGCCTGCCGGCAGGCCCGTACCTTACGGAAAATTAATGCCGTCGAAACCGCGGCGTAATTGGCGGCTCCCTATATTGCGACTCTCACATGATTGCTCCGGCTCGTCCGAGCATCGCCCGAATATTTTTGCCGTCCCAAGAGAGGGGAAACGAATGACACCTGATACGAACCCAGCAGCGAACGAGAGCAAGCGGCCGCGGAAACTCGCTCGGAGGCCTGTGCTCCTCGCCGCAACCGCGCTGGTCGCCGCAGGGGCGATCGGCCTTTCGTTCAACCCGAGTGTGCCGCTGGCGGTCGCAGAAACCGCTCAGACGCAGCAGACGGTCGAGACGCCCTATGGCCGCGCGCCGCTCTCCTTTGCCGATCTCGTGCAGAAGGTAAAGCCCGCCGTTGTCAGCATCAACGTGAAGGGCGAGCTCAACACCGCGGAGAACGACGAGTCTCCCATCCCCGGCCTTCCGGACGTGCCGGAAGACAATCCGTTGCACGACTTCTTCAATCAGTTCCGCAAGGGCATGCCGAAGCCGCCGTCGAAGCATAACCCGAGCCTTGCTCAAGGGTCCGGCTTCTTCATCTCCGACGATGGCTATATCGTCACCAACAATCACGTTGTCGAAGACGCGGACGACATCACCGTCACCATGGAAGACGGCGCGAAGTTCGATGCGAAGCTGATCGGCACCGATCCACGCACGGACCTGGCCCTCGTCAAGGTGACGGAGGATACGGACAAGAAGTTCCCGTACGTCAATCTGTCGGAAAAGGATCCGCGCGTTGGCGATTGGGTGCTCGCGGTCGGTAATCCGTTTGGCCTCGGCGGCACCGTGACGGCCGGCATTATCTCGGCGCACAACCGCGACATCGGTTCGGGGCCGTATGACTACCTCCAGATCGATGCCGCCGTGAACCGCGGCAATTCCGGAGGCCCGAGCTTCGACCTCGACGGCAATGTGATCGGCGTGAACACGGCGATCTTCTCGCCGTCCGGCGGCAATGTCGGTATTGCGTTTGCCGTTCCGGCCGCCCTCGTGAAGCAGGTGGTCCAGGATCTGAAGGACGATGGCAGCGTCGATCGCGGCTGGCTCGGTGTCGTTATCCAGAACGTGAACGACGATATCGCCGACTCGGTCGGGTTGTCTGAGCCCAAGGGCGCGATGATTACCAAGGTGACCGAGGACGGTCCTGCCTCCAAGGAGGACATCAAGGCCGGCGACGTCATTGTCGAAGTGAATGGCGACGAGGTCGAGGACTCGCGCGACCTTGCCCGCAAGATCGCCGAACTCGAGCCCGACACCAGCGTGAAGCTCGCGATCGTCCGTTACGGCGACAAGCGTGAAGTCGACATGACCCTGGGCTCGTTCCCGAGCGCCAAGAAGCTGGCGTCGCTCCAGAAGGAAGAGCCTGCAGATCAGAGCGAGCAGATGGAGAAGCTCGGCCTGTCGCTGGCACCGGCCGCGAAAATTCCGGGCGCCGGTGAGGAGGGTGTCGTCATCGTTGACGTCGACTCCGACAGCGACGCCGCGGACAAGGGCTTGAAGCCGGGCGATATCATTCTTCAGGTGGCGGGCGTTGACGTCTCGACGCCGAGCGATGTCGCGAAGGGTCTCGCCAAGGCGACCGAGTCCGCTAAGGGAGACAAGGACAAGGTCAAGGTCCTGATGCAGGTCAAGACCGGCGATCAGTCCCGCTTTGTCGCGCTTACCCAGAAGAAGGGATAAACTCTCCTTCTTCTGTCGGAGGGCGGTGCGGTTTTCCCCCCCAAACTGCGCCGCCCGCCTTTTTTTGAGTAGTCTCTTTCTAGACTTTCCGCGGCGAACAACGAGCTGAGGCGATATGCGGGTCCTGGTAATTGAGGACGACCAAGAAACGGCAGCGTTTCTCAAGCGCGCTCTCAAAGAGTCGGGACATATGGCCGAGCACGCCGCCGATGGCGAGGCCGGCCTCGAGTTCGCCAGAGCCAATGCCTACGACGTGCTCATCGTCGACCGCATGTTGCCGAAACTGGATGGCCTCGATGTCATCAAGGCGCTGCGTACGGACGAGATCCATACACCGGCTCTGATCCTGTCGGCGCTGGGAGAGGTCGACGACCGGGTCAAGGGATTGCGGGCCGGCGGCGACGACTATCTCACCAAACCCTATGCGTTCAGCGAGTTGCTGGCGCGTATCGAAGTGCTAGCTCGGCGCACGTCGCCGGAAGAAGGGTCGACGCGGCTTTCGGTCGGCGATCTGGTGCTCGACCGTTTGTCTCACAAGGTGACCCGCGCGGGCGAGGCAATCCTGCTTCAGCCGCGGGAGTTTCGCCTGTTGGAATATTTGATGAAGCACGCAGGGCAGGTCGTCACGCGCACCATGCTGCTTGAGAACGTGTGGGACTATCATTTCGACCCACAGACCAATGTCATTGACGTCCACATTTCGAGGCTCCGGTCGAAGATCGATAAGAACTTCGAACAGCCGCTTCTCCATACGGTTCGCGGCGCCGGTTACACGATCCGTGACAGCGCTCACTAAACTCTTCCGCACGACGACATTCCGGCTGTCGCTGACCTACTTCGCGCTGTTCAGCGCGGCCGCCATCATCGCCATCGTCTATCTGTATTGGAACACGACGGTCCTGCTGTCGCGTCAGCTTAACCAGACGATCGACGCGGAACTCAAGGGCCTTGCCGAGCAGTATCGGGCAGGCGGGCGCGATCAGCTCGTCAGGATCGTCGCACAGCGCAGCCGGACACCGGGCAATAGCCTCTATCTCGTCGCCGACCGTAACGAGAAGCAGCTCGCGGGAAACTTAAGCGCCGTCTCGCCACAGCTTTGGGACAGCGTCGGGCCTGTCGAGTTCTTCTACAGCAGGCCCGCGCCAGGCGGCATGGAACAGCGGCTCGCCTTTGCGAATGTCTTTCGGCTCCCCGGGGGTGATCGCCTGATCGTGGGCCGTGACATCGAAGACCGCCGGGAACTGTCACGGCTGATCCGCTCCACGATGTTGTGGGGGCTCGGCGTCATGGCGCTGGTGGGCCTCGGCGGCGGCTATTGGGTGAGCCGTCGATTGCTTGCGCGTGTCGACAATCTCTCCGCTACCACGCGCACGATCATGGCGGGCGATCTGTCCAGGCGGCTGCCCGTGAGCGGATCGGGCGACGAGCTGGACCGCTTGGCGCAAAGTCTCAACTTGATGCTCGGACGTATCGAGCAGCTCATGGCCGGGATGCGCGAAGTTTCCGACAACATCGCGCACGATTTGAAGACGCCGCTCAACCGATTGCGCAATCGCGTGGAAGAGGCGCTGCGCGAGCCGCCCGACGAAACCGCTTATCGCGCCGCGTTGGAACGCACGATCGAAGAAGCTGACGGCCTGATGAAGACGTTCAATGCGCTGCTCTCCATTGCGCGGCTCGAAGCCGGCGCCGGGGGCGACGATCGCGACAGCCTCGATCTATCCGCGGTGGTAAGCGACGCGGCCGAGCTCTACGAGCCCGTCGCGGAGGAGCGGGGTATCGCCCTCAAGGTGGATCTGGCGCGCCACGTCCCCGTGCGCGGAAACCGGCAGCTTCTGGGACAAGCCATCGCCAATCTCATCGACAACGCGTTGAAATACGGCGGGGTGCCCGCCGCCCAAGCCAACGGCCATGCTTCGGAAGTCGTCGTCCGCACGTCGAGCCATGATGGCTTTGCGGAGATCGCCGTGTGCGACCGCGGGCCGGGCGTTCCGGAATCCGAAAGGGAGCGCGTGTTGAGCCGCTTCGTGCGCCTCGAGGCCAGCCGTTCGGAGCCCGGCAGCGGTCTCGGATTGAGCCTTGTCGCGGCGGTGGCGAGGCTGCATGGTGGGACCTTGAGGCTCGAGGACAACGAACCCGGCCTCCGCGTCATTCTCAGCCTTCCGCTGGAAAGCGGCGCGCAGGGAGCGAAGACGGCCGATAGACCGTCGCCAGGAGGAGAGCTGAGGCCGACGTGACGGCGTTCGCCGAGCGGATTTGCGAAAGCCCTGAAGTCTTCGATGCCGAGCGCGGTGCCGATGTTCTAGCGTCCGTGCGGAACGCCTTGAACGAGAACGCCTCGGACGAAGACCTAAGCGCTGCGCATGCGGTTGAGCTTCTGGACACGCCACGCATCGCCGCGTTTCTTAAAGCCGTATTCTCGGGCTCGCCCTTTCTTGCCGCGCTGTCGGAACGCAACCCCGGTCTCCTTGCGGCATGTCTGACGGAAGACCCTGATGGCCATCTGTCCCGGGCGGGTGCGGCGCTCAAAGCCGGTCTGGCGGACGCCGCATCCGAGGCGGATACGTTGGCCCTGCTGCGGGACTTCAAGAAGCGGAGCGCATTGCTGACGGCGCTCGCCGATCTCGGCGGCGTTTGGACCACCGCCGAAACGCTGACCGGCTTGAGTGATGCCGCCGACATCTCGGTTCAGACCGCTGTCAGCTATTTATTCAGAAAAGCCCAGGAGGCCGGAAAGCTGACGTCGCCCGAGCCGGACGGATATTTTGTCATCGCCATGGGGAAGCTCGGGGCCATGGAGCTGAACTACTCGTCCGACGTCGACTTTATCGTGTTCTACGATCCCGAGCGGGCTCGGCTGTCCGAGACGGAGGAGCCGTCGGCTTTTTTTGTGAAGCTGACGCGCGATCTGGTGCGACTTCTGCAGGACCAGACCAAGGATGGCTACGTGTACCGGACGGATCTGCGGCTCCGGCCCGATCCCGGCGCGACACAGATCGCGCTCTCAATCGACGCAGGGCTAACCTACTACGAGAGCTTCGGCCAGAACTGGGAACGGGCGGCCCTGATCAAGGCGCGCGTCGCCGCCGGCGATGAAGCGCTCGGCCGGGATTTTCTCGAGCAGCTGTCCCCCTTCATTTGGCGGAAGTACCTGGATTTCGCCGCCGTGGCCGACATCCACGCCATGAAGCGCCGCGTGCATGCCTTCAAAGGGCACGGCGCCATCGCCGTACGCGGTCACGACATCAAGCTGGGGCGGGGGGGCATCAGGGACATAGAGTTTTTCACACAGACGCAGCAGTTGATCGCTGGCGGACGCCATCCGGAATTGCGGACCCGGGGGACGCTGCAGACGCTTGCCAGGCTCGCCGAGGGCGCATGGATCGAACCTGAGGCGGCGCGGGAACTCTCCGAGGCCTATCTGTTCCTGCGCCGGGTGGAAAACCGTATTCAGATGATAGGCGATCAGCAGACGCATATCATTCCCGCCGACCCGCAGGAACTCGACCGGCTCGCACGGCTGTGCGGCTTCGCCGACACGGATGCCTTCGGCGATGCCCTGACCGCGCGGTTCGAGTGCGTGGAGGGTCACTACGGCGCGTTGTTCGAAAAGCTTCCCGAGCCGCCATCGTCGGTGTCCGGACTTCTCGTTGGAGACGAGGCCGAGCCGGAATCCGTCTCCGCGCTTCAGGAACTTGGCTTCGAGAATCCCGGCGCTGCCGTCGAAGCGATCAAGGCTTGGCAGGCCGGCCGCTATCCGGCCACGCGCAGCGCCAAGGCGCGCGAGCGGTTGACCGAATTCCTTCCCAACCTTTTGGAAGCCTTCAGCCGTACGGCTCAGCCCGATCTCGCCTTGTCGACCTTCGACAAGGTGATGGCCAATATGCCGGCGGGCTTGCAGCTGTTCTCGCTTCTCGCCGCCAATCCCAGCCTGTTGCGTCTCGTCGCCGATATCATGGGAACGGCGCCGCGGCTTGCGAAGATTCTGGGACGGCGCCCCCGGCTCCTGGATGCCGTGCTGGATCCCGGCTTCTTCGGTGACGTGCCCACCGCAGCGCAGCTGAAGGATGTGGTGAGCAGCACATTGGCGCTCGCGACCGACTATGAGGACGCGCTAGACCGCGCGCGGATCGTGGGCCGGGAACAGAGCTTTCTCATCGGCGTACGCGTGATTTCCGGCACGATTTCCGCGGAGCAGGCAGGCGAGGCCTATGCCGCTCTTGCCGATACACTGATCGAAGCGCTGTCGGATCGAGTCGGTGAGGAACTCGTGGCGCAGCACGGCCGTCTGCCTGGTGGCATGGTTGCCGTACTGGCAATGGGGAAGCTGGGGGGCAAGGAGATGACCGCCGCGTCGGACCTCGATCTCATCATCGTCTACGATTATGCGGGCGAGGATGCGAAGTCCGACGGCGCGCGTGGCCTTCCCGGTCCACAGTACTATACGCGGTTCACGCAACGGCTGATCGCCGCGCTCTCGGCGCAGACGGCGGAGGGAGCCCTCTACGAAGTCGATATGCGCTTGCGGCCCTCCGGCAGTCAGGGGCCGGTCGCCACCAAGCTATCCGGCTTCATCGACTATCAAGAGCGGTCCGCTTGGGTTTGGGAGCATTTGGCTCTCACCCGCGAACGCGTCGTGTCGGGCCCCGAGACAATGCGCGAGACGATCGACACAACGATCCGCGATGTGCTGACGAGACCGCGCGACCGCGCCGCCGTTGCCGGCGAAGTGCACGAGATGCGCCGGAAAATCGCTGCCGAAAAGGGGACGACGGATATCTGGGATCTGAAGCAGGTCCGGGGCGGGATCGTCGATCTGGAATTCACCACGCAGTTTCTGCAGCTCGTGAACGCGGCCGAACATCCCGGCGTGTTGGACAAGAACACGGAAGGGGCTTTGTCCAAGCTCGCGGCCGCTGGGGTTCTTCAGCCTGCGGACGCGGACCTGCTCATTCCGGCGGCGCGTCTGTATCAATCGCTCACGCAGGTTCTGCGGCTGTGTCTTGATGAGGGCTTTGTTGCCCGCGACGCGCCACAGGCTTTGCGGGATTTGTTGGCGCGGTCCGCCGATATGCCGGATTTCTCGACGTTGGAAGCGACGTTGAAAGAAACGCTGGCGCACGTGCACGGCGCTTTCAATCGGCTCGTGTCGTGAGGTCAGCTCAGGCGCTCTGCGCCAGCGGTTCCTCAACATCGGCCGAACGGGGTGTGCGAATGGGCAATGAGCATGTCACCGTCGTGCCGTAGCCTTCGCGACTCTTGATTTCGAGCGTACCGCCGTGCAGTTCCACCAACGCGCGGGAGATGGCAAGGCCAAGGCCGCTGCCCTGATGGCTCTTGGAGAACTGGTTCTCGACCTGCTCGAAGGGCGTCCCGAGTTTCGTGATGTGGGCCTCGGCGATGCCGATCCCCGTATCCTTGATGGCGATCCTCAGCTGACCATTGCTGCGCGCCAGCTTGACGTCGACGCGGCCGCCGTCGCGCGAAAACTTCACGGCGTTTGATAATAGATTGAGGAAGACTTGTTTCAGGTAGCGCCGGTCGGCTTGGAGGGGGAAATGCTCCGGCCCGTGACGTTCGAGCGCGATGTTGCGCTCGGCTGCGGCCTGACTCACGACCTTCATGCTGTCGTCGACGATCTCGGCGACGTCCACCTCGCCGAGGTCGAGGGTCATCCGGCCTGCCTCGATCTTCGACATGTCGAGGATGTCGTTGATGACCTCCAGCAGGTAGGCGCCGCTCGAATAGATATCCCGCGCGTATTCCTGATACTTCTCGTGTCCGAGCGGACCGAACAGCGATTGCTGCATGACCTCCGAGAAGCCGATGATCGCGTTCAGCGGCGTGCGCAATTCGTGGCTGATATTGGCGAGGAACTCGGACTTCGCCCGGTTCGCGGCTTCGGCGCGGTTCTTCTCCAGCGCGTATTTCTCGGCCAGGTCCACAAGCTGCTGCTTCTGATGCTCGAGTTCACGCCGCGACAGGCGCAGTTCGGCGACGGAGGCGCGGAGCTGCTGCTCGCTCTCCGCATTCTTGGTCTGGCTTTGCTTGAGGTCGGTGATGTCCGTACCGACGGAGACGTAGCCCCCATCGCGGGTGCGGCGCTCATTGATGCGTAGCCAACGGCCGTCTTCGAGCTGAGCTTCGTAGGTGCGCGACTGGCGGTCGTTTCTGCCTGCCACGGCATAGCGTTTGGAGACGATGGGCTCGGACGCCGCGGCGATGACTTCGTCGTAGGCACTGCCCGGCTGCACCATGTCGTCGGCGAGGCCATGGAACTGCTGGTACTTCGTATTGCACATGACCAGTTTGTTGTGGTTGTCCCAGAGCACGAAGGCTTCGGAGATAGTCTCGACGGCGTCGCGCAGGCGCGCGTTCGCATCGGCGGCACCCGGGACGGCGTTCGGATCGGCCAGCACGGCCATGCCCGTGAGGTACGGCTCGCCGTTGACCGTGTCGCGGGTGATGTGGCCGCGCAGGCGGATCGTCGCCCAGTGACCGTCCGCGTGACGGAGCCGGAAGCACTGGTCGAACAGGTTAATTCCCTCGCGCATGTGCCGGTCAAGCTCGGCGCGCAGGTCGTCCTCCCGATGCAGCCGATTGGCGAGCATCCCGTAGGACACGATCTCGGAAGAGGGCTCCAGCCCCAGGAGCGCGTACATCGGCGGAGACCATTCCACGTGGCCGCGCGCGAGATTCCAGCGCCAGACGCCGCAGCCGGGGAGAGCTTGGGTCAGCTCGCGTGTGAGCGTGTCGTTGTCCCGCGTTTTCCCAAACGGGGTCAGATACCAGAACGCGCCCGCGAACAGCGCGAGGACCAGTCCGCCACAGATTAGGAGCACCACTTCGATCGCGGCGCTGCTGCGCCAGCCGGCGAGCGCGCTGGCGACAGGTTGAATGAGTGTCAGCTGGGCGTCAGTCCGCGGCACGTTTCGCACGGTCACCAATGCATCGGTGCCGTCGTTCAGAGTGACGCGCATGACGCCGGCGTCGGCGCCCATAATGGTCAGGGGCTGGCCGGGGCCGAGAACCGTCAGGAGATTTCCTTGGTAGTCGCTGCCGATGGGCACGCGGGCCTGTATGCCGCCTTCGGCATCGGACAGCAGCACGACGCGACCCTCGCGCGTGGCGCTGAGGGGCAGGCTGCGTGCAAGCTCACCTTGCCAGTCCGCGCTGGAGGCCAGCACGTCGGCGCTGAGCTTCAGCGATGCGACGTCGGCGTTCAGGGCCAGTTGCCGCCGGGCCGAGGTCAGGTCCGACTCTTTTCCAGCGCTGATCTGATAGTAGAAGCCGAGGGCGGCGACGATCACGAAACCGACGAGGAAAATCGGGACAAGCTGCCTCAACCTCTCCGGCGATGGGAGGTATTGGTCAACGAGCGAGCGGATGTCCTGCCATCGTGGCCCCGCGATGGAATAGATCCCCGCACCTCGCGCAGGACGAGCCCGCGCCATTCGGTCCCCCTTCTTCTCCTGTCACCGTCCCGGAGAAGTTGCCGCATCTCCGAATCGCTTCAGTCCATGGAATCGTTGACTGAAGCTTCTGTCTAGTAAAAACCTGTGGAAATTACGTTAACAAGTCGTTGACAGGAGAAGACCGATTCTACGCGCCGCCCAACGTCTTGGTGACGATCTCGTAGGCGTCGGTAGAAAGCTCTGCGCTCGCAAGACCCTCGAGGGCCTTCTTGGCATGGGCTTGACGCCTGGGCTCGAGCGTTTTCCAGCTTTCGAATGCGCCGAGTAGACGCGCGGCGACATGCGGGTTGAACCCATCGATTTTTAGGGCTTGCTCGGCGAGAAATTTGTAGCCGGCGCCATCGGCCCGATTGAAACCGGACGGATTGCCCATCGCGAAGGAGCCGATCAGCGCTCGAACGCGGTTCGGATTCTTGAGCGAGAACTTCGAATGGCCGAGGAGGCGGTTCACGGTGGCCACCGAGTCCGGCCTGCCTGCACGCGCCTGTACCGCAAACCATTTGTCGAGCACGAGCGGATCGTCCTGCCAGCGCGTGTAGAAGTCGTCGAGGGCTTCGTCGCACTCGTCCGAAGGGATATGCGACAGGACCGACAGCGCCATGATGGAGTCGGTCATGTTGGTCGCATTGCGATAGTGCCGCATGGCGCGGTCTATGGCCTCTTGTGTGCCCGTTGCCGTCATCAGATCGAGCGCGGCATTGCGGAGCGCGCGCCGTCCGGCGCTGTCCGGGTCGGGTGAGAAGTCTTCGTCCGTCGCGGTGGCCTCGTAGATTTCAGACAACGTTGCCGCCATGGCTTCGCTGAGTGTCTTTCGCAGCGTTTCGCGGGCCGCGAGGATCGCGTCCGTGTCGACATTGCGCCCCAGCTCGCGGGCGATGTCCGACTCGCTCGGAAGTTTCAGCGTTTCTGCGCGATACGTCGGCGCCAGTGTCTCGTCGCGCAGGGTCGGTTCCAGCGCCTGCGCAAGCCGTCCGGCCTGATGGCCGCTGACGGGGCCGAGGTCGAGCCCGTCACGAGCCGCCGACGCAATCAGATCCGTGGCGTAAGTCTGGGCGGCCTGCCAGCGGTTGAACGGATCGGCATCGTGGATCATCAGGAATTCGATCTGCTCCGGCTTGAGGCTCGAGGTCACACGTACGGGCGCGGAGAAATCCCGCAAGATCGAGGGTGTGGGAGGGGCGGGGATGTTCTCGAACTCGAACACCTGCTCGCGTTCGGTGACTTCCAGCAGGCCGCCGGGGACCGCTTCACCGTTGAGCTTGAGCGGCAACTCGTCGCCATTGGCGCCGATCAGACCCACCTTGAGCGGGATATGCATCGGCTCCTTGCTGGTTTGACCCGGCGTCGGCGGGACGACCTGGCTCACTTTCAGCCGCGCCTTCTTGGCGTGCGGATCGTAGTCGAGGCTGCACGCGATCTCCGGCGTTCCACTCTGGGTGTACCAGCGCATGAATTGCGTGAGATCGCGGCCGGAGGCATCGGCCATGGCCGAGACAAAATCCTCCACGGTGGCGGCAGTGCCATCGTTGCGTTCGAAGTACAGCGCGATACCCTGGCGGAAGGCGTCTTTGCCGATGAGTGTCTGCAGCATGCGGCAGAGTTCCGCGCCCTTCTCGTAGACTGTCGCCGTGTAGAAATTATTGATCTCAATATAGGAGGCGGGGCGCACCGGATGGGCGAGGGGGCCGGCATCCTCCGGGAACTGACGAGCCTTGAGCAGACGCGCGGTGAGAATTCGCATCACCGGTCCCATACGGACATCGTCCGTGAACTCCTGATCGCGGAAGACCGTCAGGCCCTCCTTCAGACAGAGCTGGAACCAGTCCCGGCAGGTGACCCGGTTACCCGTCCAGTTGTGGAAATATTCGTGGGCGATGACGCTCTCGATCGAGGTGTAGTCCGCGTCGCTCGCCGTATCGGGCCGGGCGAGAACGAGCTTGTCGTTGAAGATGTTGAGACCCTTGTTTTCCATCGCGCCCATGTTGAAGTCGGATACGGCGACGATGTTGAACACGTCGAGATCGTATTCGAGACCGAACCGTTCCTCGTCCCAGCGCATGGCGCGCTTCAACGACTCCATCGCCCATTCGCAGCGATCCTCCTTGCCGGGCTCGACATAGATGCCGAGCGCGACCTCGCGGCCCGAGGCGGTGGTGAACGTGTCGTGGATCGAGGCGAGGTTCCCGCCGACAAGCGCGAAGAGATAGGACGGCTTGGGATGGGGATCATGCCAAATGGCGTAGTGCCGCCCCGTGCCTTCGATCTCCCCTGCGTCCACGGGGTTGCCGTTCGACAGCAGCACGGGAACGGTCTTGCGGTCGGCCTCGATACGCACGGTATACGTCGCGAGCACATCGGGCCGGTCGATGAAATAGGTGATGCGGCGGAAGCCTTCCGGTTCGCACTGCGTGCAATAGGTGCCGTTGGATAGGTATAGCCCCGACAGTTCCAAGTTTGCTTCCGGGTCGCACCGCGTGACGATGTCGAGGGTGAAGGATCCGACGGGCGGGTTGGCGATCGTGAGCTTACCGGGCGACAGCGTGTAGCGTCCGGCCTCGAGTTCTTGGCCGTTGAGCGCGATACTTTCGAGCGTCAGCGCCTCGCCGTCGAGCACTAACGGCGTTCCGGCGACGGTTCCCGCGCTGGGTTCGATGGTGAGCCGCGAGGAGACGCGTGCGCCCTTCGGCGCCAGGCTTACATCGAGCGCGACATCCTTGATCAGATATTCCGGCGGCGCATAGTCCTTGAGGAACTTCGTGGTGCGGCTCTGGTCGTTCATTTTTTTGGCCTCCGATTACAAGTCAACACGGCGCAGGCGTAGCGCGTTCCCGACGACGGAAACGGACGACAGGCTCATGGCCGCGGCCGCAATCATGGGCGACAGCACGATCCCGGCCACAGGGTAGAGCACCCCGGCCGCGATAGGGACGCCAATCACGTTGTAGCAGAACGCGAAGAACAGGTTCTGCTTGATGTTGCGCATTGTGGCGCGCGCCAGTTTCACGCCGCGCGCGACGCCGCGCAGATCGCTCTTGAGCAAAGTCATGTCCGCGCTCTCGACGGCGACGTCCGCGCCCGTACCCATGGCGATACCTACATCGGCTTTGGCCAGCGCGGGCGCATCGTTGATGCCGTCGCCGGCCATAGCCACGACCGCGCCCTGTTTCTGCAACTCTTCCACGAGTTCCAGCTTTTCGCCCGGCGTCAGTCCGGCGTGAACCTCGTCGACTCCAAGCTGCTCGGCGACCGATCGGGCGGTCGTGATGTTGTCTCCCGTCGCCATCACGATGCGCAAGCCCAAGCCGTGGAGGGTGGCGATGGAGTCTTTGGCACTTTCCCGGATGGGATCGGCGACGGCGACAATGCCTGCGAGCCGGTTGTCGACGGCAAGATAGACGACGGTCTTGCCCTCCTTGCGGAGCCGCGTCACGCTATCCTTGACGTCGAGAATGTTGATCCGATGCTCGTCCATCAACTGGCTGTTGCCCAGCCGCGCCGCGTGCCCGCCGATGTTCCCGCCGACTCGGCCGATAACGCCTTGTCCGGTTACCGCCTCGAAGTCCCGTGCCTTCTCGACCTTCACGCCTTTGTCGGACGCGCCTTTCAGGATGGCGACGGCGAGCGGGTGTTCGCTGCCACTCTCGAGCGCAGCGGCGATGCTGAGGACTTTGGACTCGGTGTAGCCGTTCACGGCCGCAATGTCGGTGAGGGCGGGTTTGCCCTCGGTGAGCGTGCCCGTCTTGTCCACCACGAGCGTATCGACCTTGGCCAGGCGCTCCAGCCCGGCTGCATTGCGAATGAGGACGCCGGCCTGTGCGCCGCGGCCAGTCGCGACCATGATCGAGATCGGCGTTGCAAGACCCAGCGCGCAGGGGCAAGCGATGATCAGAACGCTGACCGCGGCCACGAGGGCGTAGGCGAGCTGAGGTGGCGGGCCGACGAGCAGCCAAACGATGAAAGCGATGACGGCGATGGCAATGACGCCCGGAACGAAGTAGCCCGCGACGGCATCGGCAAGCCCCTGGATCGGCGCGCGGGAGCGCTGCGCCTCGGCGACCATGTGCACGACCTGGGACAGTGTCGTCTCAGCGCCCGTCCGGTCCACGCGCATGTCGAACGAGCCGGTGCCGTTGAGCGTGCCGCCCGTGACCGTGTCGTTCTGCCCTTTGGCAACGGGCACGGGTTCGCCGGTGAGCATGGACTCATCGACTTGGCTGCGCCCATCGATGACGGTGCCGTCGATGGGAACCTGGTCGCCCGGACGAACGCGCAGGATATCGCCGACCTGTACCTCGGCAAGCGGGATGGTTTCGGTGTCGCCACTCTTGAGGACGCGCAACGCCGTCTTGGGCGCGAGGTCGAGCAGGGCGCGGATGGCGCCGCCGGTTTTTTCACGGGCACGCAGTTCGAGGACTTGTCCCAGCAGCACCAGCGCGACGATGACAGCCGCCGCCTCGAAATAGACCGGGACCAGTCCGTGCGCGCCGCGCATGGATTCCGGGAATAAGTGCGGCGCGAACGTCCCGACGACGCTGTAGAGATAGGCCGCGCCCGTGCCGAGGCCGATCAGGGTGAACATGTTCAGATGGCCGGTGCGCAGGGACTGAACGCCCCGCACGAAGAACGGCCAGCCACACCACAGAACGACGGGCGTTGCCAGCGCGAACAGGAGCCATTGTTTGGCGTGCGGCTCCAAGAACGGCAGTAGGTCGAGCCCGAACGCATGAGCGCTCATCTCGATGGCCGCGACGATGAACGCGAGCGGGGCCGCGACCCAGAGGCGCCGCGTGAAATCGATGAGCTCCTCGTTGGGCGCGTCCTCAGCCGGGACCCCCATGGGCTCCAATGCCATGCCGCAGATCGGGCACGCACCCGGGCCCTCTTGAACAATCTCTGGGTGCATGGGGCACGTGTAGAGCGTGCCGGGCGGTGCGGGCTCCGGTTCGGGTGCCCCGCCGAGATAGCGCTCGGGATCGGCGGTGAACTTCTTGAGGCAGCCCTTCGAGCAGAAGTGATAGTGTTCGCCGTCGTGCTCCGTGGTCGGCTTTCCGGCCTGAAGGTCGACGGTCATGCCGCAAACAGGGTCTACGGCGGTTTCGGAAGGCTGGGGCTTTTGGTCTGTCATGCTTTCAGGATCGTGATCGCGTTAGGCTCATATACTCATTCACGCGCTGCGTCGCATCTGCTACGCCGAAGAGAGTATGCGACACGCTGGTCATTCGGGGTGAGAAGGGACCGTTCGGCTTGAAAACAGTTGCATGGGAGTTGTGCATCGCCCTGGCGGCGGTAGCAGGGGTCGGCGCAGGGTATCTGCTTACGGAAAGCGGCACCACGGTTCCTTATCCGTCGGGCGTGCCCGAGAAGATCGCCGCGCTCGACCCGGGCCCCAAGACCGATCTGATCCGATATGGCCAGGAGCTTGTCGAAGACACGCCGCGTTTCATCGGCAAAGGCGCGCAAAACCCTGGAATGGCCTATGGCGGCAATAACCTGTCCTGTCAGAACTGCCATTTGAACGGCGGGCTCAAGCCCTTCGCCGCGCCTTTCGTATCGACCGCAGCGACATTCCCGATGCTTGTGGACAACAAGGTCATTACCCTGCCCGATCGCATCAATTCGTGCATGACGCTCGGGCTGAACGGCAAGCCGCTGCCGGAAGACAGCCGCGAGATGCAGGCTTTGATCGCGTATCTGGAATTTGTGGGCAAGGACACGCCGGAGGGCGTGCGCCTGCCGGGATCCGGCTTGATGCCGATCGCCGTCCCTCGCGATGTGCCGAGCGCCCGTCGCGGCGAGACCGTCTACGCGCAGCACTGTTTGAGTTGTCACGGCCAGGATGGGCAGGGCGCGCCGCGGCTGCCACCCGAGGTGGGCTATTACGTCCCGCCGCTTTGGGGCGAGGACAGCTTCAATGGCGGGGCAGGCATGGGCCAGATCGCCTACGCCGCCTCGTATATTCGCGCGAACATGCCCATCGGGGTGGACCATGAAAACCCGGTCCTGAGCGTCCAGGACGCCTGGGACGTGGCGGCCTACATGATCGTGCACCCGCGGCCGGTCGCGCCGGCGCGGCAGCCCGTCGCGCCGATGATCATCGAAGAACTCCCCATTCCAGCACCGCCGGAGGCCGAGGCGGAAGTGTCAGGGCAGGAACTCGTTCCCGATCTCACTGCCCCGCCCCCGCCGCCCCGTGCGCCCTAGCCTTCGCGTCTGTAGGCGTTGCGCGGCTCGGCTGTTCATGTCTGGTATTAGGAAAGCGGCGGGATGTCGCGGCTTGCGCACCAGGTCAGAGCCTTGCACGCGCGATTAGTTCCATTATTCTTGATATATGGATTTTAATCAGAGCCTCATCGCGCTCTCGGCGCTTGGCCAGGAGACGCGGCTGGAAGTCTTTCGGCTTCTGATCCGGGCCGGCGAGCGCGGCATGCAAGCCGGAGAAATCAGCGACGCCTTGGATGTCCGGCAGAACACGATGTCGGCCAATCTGAGTGTGCTCGTGCGCGCAGGCTTGATCCGCAATGTCCGCGAGGGCCGGACCATCCGGTATTACGCGAATATCGACGGCATACGGGGTCTGCTCGGGTTCCTGATGGAGGACTGCTGCGGCGGCAATGCCGAGCTGTGCAAGACCGTTCTGGACGAGATCGCCTGCGAGTGCGGAGGGAGAGTATCGTGACTGCCGTTATCCACCACAATCCGAACTGCGGAACGTCCCGCAACACCCTCAAGATGATCGAAGCGTCCGGTGAGGATGTTCGTGTCATCGAGTATCTCGAAACGGGATGGACGCGGCCGCAGCTGATTGCACTGTTTGCTGGTGCATCGCTCACGCCGCGCACGGCGTTGCGGGTCAGCAAATCGCCCGCCGAAGAGCTGGGACTGACGGACCCGTCCGTTTCCGACGACGCGATCCTCGATGCGATGCTCGAGCATCCGATCCTGGTCAATCGGCCGATCGTCGTGACGCCCAAGGGTATCCGCCTGTGCCGCCCAAGCGAGCTTGTTCTTGATCTCCTCGAGAATCCGCATTTCGGCGTCTTCACGAAGGAAGACGGCGAGCAGATCGACACGGGGAGGGCGTAAGCCTTGGCGGAACACCGAAATGGCGCTGACCTGCCAAACATCGACTTCGCGTGCATGCAGCCTGTCGATGCGGCCTACTATGCCGGTCCCGACGATCCGGGCCACAAGCCGCGCATTCTCATCCTCTACGGTTCGTTGCGGGCGCGTTCCTTCTCGAGGCTTTTGGCGCTGGAGGCGGAGCGCCTGTTGAAATGGCACGGGTGCGAAACCCGCATCTTCGACCCGCGTGGATTGCCCTTGCCGGACGCGGAGGAGATCGATCATCCCAAGGTTCAGGAGTTGCGGGAGCTTGCGGCGTGGTCCGAAGGAATGGTCTGGGTCTCGCCGGAGCGGCACGGCGCGATGACCGGCATCATGAAAGCGCAGATCGATTGGATTCCGCTGGCGCTCGGCGCCGTGCGTCCAACGCAAGGCAAGACGCTCGCCGTGATGCAAGTCTGCGGCGGTTCGCAGAGCTTCAATACGGTCAACCAGATGCGCGTGCTCGGGCGCTGGATGCGGATGGTGACGATCCCGAACCAGTCGTCCGTGGCGAAGGCTTTTCTCGAGTTCGATGACAATGATCGCATGAAGCCATCGGCCTATTACAACCGGGTCGTGGATGTGATCGAGGAACTCGTGAAGTTCACCTATATGGTGCGCAGCCGTGCGGCGCCTCTCGTCGATCGCTATTCGGAACGCGTCGAGAGCGCGGAAGAGCTGTCAAAACGGGTCAATCAGCGCAGTATTTAACGCGTTCTTTGCAGGGGCTTGCACATATGCCGGTGCGGTGGCTCATTGCCGCCTTGCGATTGCCGTACTATGCCACCACTTACTAGGGTCCAATCCCAAAGTTGAGCAAATGTCTTTGAAGCCAGATTCTCACCGTTTCTGCGTCGCGCCCATGATGGAATGGACCGATCGCCACTGCCGCACCTTTTTGCGGCTGATTTCGGCGCGCGCCTTTCTATACACGGAGATGGTGACCGCCGATGCGGTGCTCCATGGCGATCGCGTTCGCGTGTTGGGTTTCAATGCCGCCGAACATCCCGTCGGGCTGCAGCTCGGCGGCAGCGATCCGGCGCGTCTCGCAGAGGCCGCGCGGATCGGCGCCGAATGGGGCTACGACGAAATCAATCTCAATATCGGGTGTCCGTCCGACCGGGTGCAGTCCGGCCGGTTTGGCGCCTGTCTCATGGCGGAGCCGAAACTGGTCGCGGACTGCGTCAAAGCGATGGCGGATGCGGTCGAGGTTCCGGTGACGGTCAAATGCCGTATCGGTATCGACGATCAAGACACGGAAGAAAGCCTCGACCGGTTTGTCGATACGGTGGCGGATGCCGGCTGCATGATGTTCATCGTTCATGCCCGCAAGGCCTGGCTCGACGGACTGAGCCCGAAGGAGAACCGTGACGTTCCGCCTTTGGACTACGACCGGGTGCATCGCCTGAAAACCCGGCGCAGCGATCTTGCCATCGTCATCAATGGCGGCCTTGGCTCGTTGCCGCATGCGGCGCCGCATCTCGTTCACGTGGACGGTGTGATGCTGGGGCGCGCGGCCTACGCGGACCCGTATCTCCTGGCCGCCGTGGACCAGACGCTTTACGGCGAGGCGGAGGCGCCCCTGACGCGCCTCGAAGTGCTCGACCGCTTTATCGACTATGTCGGGGGTGAGCTCGACCGCGGTGTGCGGTTGAACGCGATGACACGGCATGTCCTCGGTCTGTTTCATGGGCAGCCGCGGGCGCGCGCCTTCCGGCGTCATATCGCCGAGAATGCGCATTTGCCTGGCGCGGGCATAGAGGTGCTTGAGCAGGCCCGCGATATCGTCAGCGGCGCCGCGCCGGAAACGCGGACGGCGGAGAACAGATCCGCCGCCTAGGCGTCCGTCAGCTGCTCGTCGCGCCGAGAACCGGCGCTCCTAGACATCCCCTGGTTTTGCGTTATGGACCTTGTCGTTCGTGCTCGGCGGCTCGTCATCGCGTTGTGTGCGCCAGAGCGAATAGAGAATGCCGCCGGCAATCAGCGCGACCGTCACGCTGAGCGATACCGATGAGGGGAACTTCTCCCAGCCTGCGAGGTCGGCGACGAAGATCTTCGAGCCGATGAACACCAAGATCATGGCCAGGGCGGGCTTCAAGTAGGCAAAGCGATCTATGACGGCTGCGAGCGCGAAATAGAGTGCGCGCAAGCCGAGGATCGCGAAGATATTGGACGTGTAGACCACGAACGTGTCCGTGGTAATCGCGAAGATGGCGGGAATGCTGTCGAGTGCGAAGATCACATCGACGATCTCGATGAGGATCATCGCGACGAAGAGAGGCGTGACCCATGTGAGAATCTTGCCGGTCTTGTCGTCCGGCTGGCGGATGAAGAAGCGCTGTCCATGCAGCTTGGGCGTGATGCGCAAGAACCGCCGCATGATTCTCAGTGCGAAGTTGTCTTCGATGTCCGGCTCATCGTCTCCTGGAAGCAGCATCTTGATGCCGGTGAAGATCAGCAGAAGCGCGAAGATGTATAGGACCCAGTGGAAGCTCGCGACGAGCCAGGCGCCTAGCGCAATGACGATGCCGCGCAGCAGGATCACGCCGAGAATGCCGTAGAACAGCACTCGGTGCTGATAGATCCGGGGAATTCCGAAGTACGTGAAAATCAGCGACATCACGAAGATGTTGTCCATGGACAACGTCTTCTCCACGAGGAATCCGGTGAGATATTCCTTGCCGCTGGTGGGACCTATGTTGATCCAGACCCATACGCCAAAGGCGAGGCCGATCGTGATGTAGAAAGCGCTGAGAAGCAGGCTTTCGCGGACGCCGATTTCCCGGGCCTTGCGGTGAAACAATCCAAGGTCGACCGCAAGCAGAATGACCACGATGGTCATGAAGATTGCCCACATCCAAGCGGGCTTGCCCATGACCAGGGTGTCGATGAACTCCATTAAAAAAAACTCCGGAAAATCGTGGCGATTGCGCCGCTAGGCGACTGACTCCGCCCGTGTCTTAACACGGTTGGGGCCGAATTCATCTCTTACGATGTTCCGGATCAATACGGCGAGATTGTCGAAATTATGTTGTGGGTTCTTTGATTTGCGCCAGAGCATACCGATGGTACGGCTCAGCCCGCGACTGCCGATGTCGAAGGTCTTGAAACGGGGGTCCTTGCTGACGACGCTGCGGACATAGAGTCCCGGCATGAGGCTCACGCCGAGGCCGGTGGCCATCATTTCGCGCAGCGTATCCAGGCTCGTGCCCTCGTAGTCGTAGCGGAGATTGGCGCCGCACTCCGCCGCCAGGTTCACCACCAGTTCGCGGAGCTGGTGTCCCGGCCCAAGGGCCAGGAGGTCGGCCCCTTCCAGGTCGGTCGGCTTGATGCTGGACCGGCTCGCCAGCTCGTGGTCGATCGGGACGGTGAGATACAGCGGCTCCTCAAAAAGGACAGCCTCCCTCAGGCCGCTTTGGTTGACAGGGAGGGGGGCGATGATCACGTCGTGAATGCCCTCGGCCAATTCCCGGGGAAGGGCGTGAGGCAGCTCCTCGCGGGCGTAGAGCTTGAGCTTGGGGTAGGTCGCGTGAAGGGTGGGGTCGACGCGCGGGAGAAGATAGGGACCGATCGTGGGCGGCAGCCCTAGGCGTACGACGCCGGCGAAGCCTGAGCCCACATTCCCCGTGATGTCGACAATGCGCTGGGCGTCCTGAAGCATGCGGCGCGCAATCTCGACGACTTCGAAACCGAGGGGGGTGACGACCACATTCGAGCGCGACCTTTCGACGAGCTCGACGCCCAGTCGCTGCTCTAGAGTGCGCAGCTGCTCACTAAGTGTCGGTTGTGTGACATTGACGCGCTCGGCGGCCCGTCCAAAGTGGCGGTTGTCGGCCACGGCGACCAAATATTCCAATTGTCTCAGTGTGGGCATGGCGGCTTCCCCTTCCATACGGTCATGTAGGGTACCGCGGTTCCTATGCAATAATCATAGGAAATTCCTATCGATTTAGTCGCAAATTCCTATCAAGGACACCCGCCGACCATTGGGAAGAACCTATGTCGGTCGCGACGGCGCACCATTGCGAACTCCGATGAGCCTGCAGCTTGCTTCCAATTGGCCGCGGCGACGGTGTCTTCCCATGTAATTTCCAGCCGATTGGAACGGCAATTAGTGAACGTCAATCCGTTAAGGAGACGCGACACGATGCGGAGGTCGATGGTCTGACCGGGAACCTGTTTCTGGTGGGAGAAGCGTACATCGTGCGAAAGAACATCCCTGCGTCGAACGGCATGATCCACGCCCTGGATGGCGTTCTCGTTCCCGGGGAATCATGACCAAGTCTAGGGAGATGAGAGGGCGGCCGCTCGCGGAAGCGGACGGCCGTCTTCTCTGCCTAGCTGTCTTAGCTGGTGCGGCGGGACGGCTGCGTCTTCTCGACGAGGTACTGAATGAAGCCCGGCAGGTCGAAGAAGCGCGCCGTGCGGTTCTTGTATTCGAGATAGGTCGCGCCGTAGCGATCCTCGAGCCATTGCTCCTCGGTCAGCGCCATCAGCACATACACGCAGCTTGCCGAGAACGCGAGTGGAACGGTGAGCCACGAGTCGGCCATGATGACCGTCCCGATCAGGCCGAGGATCGATGAAGCATATTGCGGGTTGCGGCTGAAACGGTAGAGCCCATGGCTGATCAATCCGTCCTCGCCACAATACGTGTTGCCGAGGCCGAGATTGAAATAGCCGAAAACCGTGATGCCGAAGCCAACAAGGAACAGCGGAAGGCCAATGATGAGGCGACTGAGATCGACCAGGCCAGCGCTATTCCAATCCAGAATACCCATGACGAAGGTCAGCACCATGCCGGCGCGGAACAACGTCCAGAAGGTTACACTCTGCCAAGTCCCCGGACCCGGCGTCGGCCAAATCCGGAAGGGCGGAAAGAAGAGCGTCCGCAGCATCAAGAAATTCAGCGTGATGCCGACGATGAGGCCCACAACGAAGACGGCGTGTGTGTAACTGAAATCGATCATGACAAGCGCGGACCAGACCAGACTCGGATTGCAGATTTGCGACAGTCAGCTAACGGTTTTGTTGCGTTGTCGTGCGGTCGTTTTCTAGATCTTCTGGTTATATTCGCCTACTTCCGGGTGATTGGCGAGTTCCTTGTCGATCTCGGCGAAGATGGCCCGCATGTTGGCCTCCGATGTGGGGCTTTCGACCACGACCACGAGCTCCGGCTTGTTCGATGAGGCGCGCACAAGTCCCCAGGTGCCGTCTTCCAGGACGATGCGGATTCCGTTCACTGTAATCAGCTCACGGATTTTCTGGCCCGCCAGCGTTTCGCCGTGCTTCGCCACATCCTCGAAGTGCTTCACGATCTGGTCGACCACGCCGTATTTGGTTTCGTCGGCGCAGTGTGGCGACATGGTGGGAGACTGCCACGTGCGGGGCAGGGCGTCCTTCAATTCGGCAAGGCTCTTGCCGGGGTTGCGCTCGAGCATGTCGAGCACCGCGATGGCTGAAACCAGACCGTCGTCGTAGCCGCGTCCGATCGGCTTGTTGAAGAAGAAGTGCCCCGATTTTTCGAAGCCGACCAGGGCTCCGTTCTCATGGCTATAGCGCTTGATATAGGAATGCCCGGTTTTCCAATAGGCCGTGTGCGCCCCGTTCTCGATGAGCACCGGGTCCGTCTTGAACAGCCCGGTTGACTTCACGTCGACGACGAAATGAGCGTTCTTGTGCAGCGCTGAAATATCCCGCGCGAGCATTACCCCAACCTTGTCGGCGAAGATCGCCTCGCCCGTATTGTCGACCACGCCGCAGCGGTCGCCGTCGCCGTCGAAGATGAGCGCCAGATCGGCCTTGTGCTCCAGGACCGAGTCGCGCGTGGCGTTCAGCATCGCGAGGTCTTCGGGATTGGGATTGTGCGCCGGGAAGCTGTGATCGAGCTCGCAATTGAGCGGGATCACTTCGCAGCCGAGCTCGGAGAGTACCTGAGGCGCAAAGGCCGCGGCCGTGCCGTTACCGCACGAGACGACCACCTTCATTTTGCGCGTGTATTTGGGGTGCTTCAGCAGATCGGCCATGTAGCGTTCCGGCAGATCTGGAACATAGATGTAACGCCCGCCACCCTCGTAGGAGCCGAAGTCGGCATTCATCACGATTTCTTTGAGCCGGGTCATGTCGTCCGGAGAGAAAGTCAGAGGGCGGTCGATGCCCATCTTGATGCCTGTCCAGCCGTTGTCGTTGTGGCTGGCGGTGACCATGGCAACTCCCTCAACGTCGAGCTCGAACTGGGCGAAATAGGCCATCGGCGACAGAGCGAGCCCGATATCGTGGACTTCCGCGCCGCCCGCCAGAAGCCCTGTCGTCAGCGCCGCCTTGATGGCCGAGGAGTAGGACCTGAAGTCGTGGCCGACAACGATGCGCATGGGCACGCCGCGTTTGCGCATCAGCGTCGTGAGACCGAGTCCAACCGCTTCCATGCCGAGGAGATTGATCTCATCCGGAAAGAGCCAGCGTGCGTCGTATTCCCGAAATCCCGTGGCCTTGACGAGGGGGAGTCGTTCGAACGCGGCGGTATTAGGGACGAGATCCTGGCGTGGCTTCGGGAACATTCTGTCTCCTCGCAAATGGTGGGTAGGGGCCGCGGTTCGAGGACCGGGCCGGTCGGAAACGCAATAGCAGAGTTTCCCCTGCATCCACCAGTCCCGACGGGCTGGTGCGCGGTGGGGGGCAACGCTATGGGAGCAGGGTTATTGATTCAGAACCAGCTCGTCGCCGCTCAGGTTGAAGCTCTCCAGCCGCCCGAGAAAGCTCATGCCGAGCAGGTTGACGTCGAGCGCGCCTTTCTCCGCGACGGCGGCAGGGACGTTGCGGAGCGTGATGCTCCCGACGCGGACCCGCGACAGGGTAACCGGCGCCACCCTGGCGACGCCGTTGGCCGTCGAAACGCGCGCGCTGAAGTCGAGGTTCGCTGGCGAGAGACCGGCCCGCCGCGCATCCTCATAGGTCAGGGCGACGATCGAGGCGCCCGTATCGGCCATGAACGTCACGGTGCGTCCGTCCACCTTGCCCGGGAAAACAAAGTGCCCGCGCCGGTCCGCTTTCAGCCGGACTACGCCCGAAAAGCCTCGATCGGCCGTCTCGCCGGGGTCGGATCGCGAGGCGAACATACTGGGCATCTCGTCGTCGGACGTGACGACCAGGGTCTTGATGTCATCGAAGAAGTAGATGCCAAGAAAGAGCGCCGCGCCGGCTAGAAGCCATTGCGCCGCCTCTTGTAGCAGGTTTTTGTTGGCCGACCGCACAATGCGCCTCGCCGTCTCGGATCTCTTGTCCGGGGCGCTCGCTTATGGGCTGCTTCAGATGGCCTTGTCAGCCGCGCAAGGTCAGATAGTCCCCGGAGAATTCATAGGAGCGCAGGCGGCTTAAGAAACTCATACCGAGCAGGCTCTGCGAAAGCGCCCCCGGCTGGGCGATGAGCGCCTCGACTCTGGTGCGGTCCAGCGGGCCGACCGAGACATCGTCGAGCCAGACCCGCGCGGCCATGGTGCGGCCATTGGCGGTCAACACGGGCACCCGGAAGGTCATCTCCTCGACGTCGATGCCTGCGGCGCGCGCATCTTCGGGCGTCAGGACGATCGAAGAGGCGCCGGTATCCACGATCATGGAAACAGGCTCGCCATTGATCTCCACATTCGCGGTGAAATGCCCGTTCAACCGCTTTCTGAGTTTGACCTCGGTCAGACCGCCCGTACTGGTCTCGACGGTCATCGCGGTTCCGGGCAGAAGTTCGCCCACAACGCGCGCAGCGATCGGCGTTAAGTCATCCTTGTATGCATAGAGCGTCACGAGACCGAGGCCGAGGGCAAGCCAGGTGACCGCGTCGCGGGCCACCGTGGCCGCACCGCCGCCATAGCGGCCGAGCAGCCCGCCGCCCAAATAGATCAGCAGCGCTAATAGGAAGACGCCGTAGCCGAACGTCGTCTCATCGACCCCTGCGATCATCCCCGAGTCGTTGCCCACGAGCAGCATGCCGCCCAGCGCGAGCACGAACAGGGCGACCCAGGTGGTCACGACGCAGCCTCGCCGGCCGCGGTTTCCTCTTCAAGATTCCGCAGTCGCTCGGGCAGCGCCGCCATGATGGCGCGCCGCTCGTCGGGGCTCATGTCGACCCAGCCGGCAATCTCGTCGCCGCTGCGGCCGCACCCGATACAAAGGCCCGATTCCGGCTCGAGCATGCAGATATTGACGCAAGGCGTTTCCAAGCGACCCTCGCTGTTTTGAAGCACGAGCTTTCTATGTAGTCGCTGGGGTGTGGGAGGGCAATCGGCGCAGGTCGCCGCACCTCGGAGCGCTAGCTCGCCCGTTTCTCCCAAAGGGCCTGGGTCTTGGACGTCTGTTCCGGCTCCTCTTCGCCCGGCTCGGCGAGCCTCGGCAATGCTTCCATGACGCGGCTAGGGGGCAGCGACACGGTGACTTCGGTCCCATAACGCAGCTTGCTCTTGATCTCGAAAGTGCCGCCGTGGAGTTCGATCAGCCCCTTCGTGATGGGAAGACCGAGACCGGTTCCGCCTTCCGCGGTCTGATGCGCCAGGGAGCCTTGCCCGAAACTGCGCAGGACGCGGGGTATCTCGTCGTCGGGGATGCCGGGGCCTGTGTCCTTGACCGTGAGAGCCACGCCGCCGGCGCTGGTCCGCGCCACTTTCAGCGTGACCGCCCCCTTCGAGGGCGTGAATTTGATCGCATTGGAGAGGAGGTTGAGGCAGATCTGCCGCATTGCGCGTTCGTCCGCCCAGACGTTCGGCAAATCTTCTTCGAAGGTCTGCTTAATCGTCAGTCCCTTGTTGTCGGCGCGGACGCGCATCAAGCGGTGGCATTCTTCGGCAATGTCGGTGAGCGAGATGGGCGCTTCGTGGAGTTCGTAGCGCCCCGCTTCGATCCGGCTGATGTCGAGGATCTCGTCGATCAGAGTCAGAAGATGCTGGCCGCTCTCGTGGATGTCGTTCGCATACTCTTTGTACGTTGGATTGGTATGCGGGCCGAAAGCCTCGTCGCGCATGATCTCGGAGAAGCCGAGAATGGCATTAAGGGGCGTTCTCAGTTCATGGCTCATGGTGGCAAGGAAGCGCGACTTGGCGAGGTTGGCTTCTTCCGCCCGCAAGCGTGCCTCGTCGGAGATCGACTTCGATTGCTCGAGCTCGCCGATCAACGCATCTTTTTCGGCGCGGAACTCGAGCATGGAGACCACGGTGGCGTTGAAGCCGTTCATCAGCCAGATGAAGTAGAGATGGACCGCGACGGCCATCATGGCCATGGCCCAGTAGAACGGATCGTTGAGCAGCGCGAAGCGGATGACGATCGCTGCCGTCATAGGCAAGGTGCCCGCGTAGACGATGGGCATCACGGTCGAGGCGAACAGCATGCGCATCGAAATCACGACCAGCACCGCCGCGAAGATGAAGGTGTAGCCGGCAACGTCTTCCGTCAGTGGATTGACGAAGACGACCGACGCCCAAGTGACTCCATACAAGAACTCCGCGGCGGTGATCTTTGCGCGCCACGAAGCGACGTTCACTCCCTCGCGCGGTTCCTTGGAGAATTGCCGGCAGATCCCTACGAGGATGCCTTTGGTGACGAAGATGCAGCACAGCCATAGCAGCAACTGGCGCGGAGAAGACCAGAACATCGCGCCCACGGCGACGACGACGGCGAGCAGGGGCGTGGTGATGGCGGCCGACAGTTCGTTCCTGACGAACATCATGAGGAGTTCGTAGTCGAACTCGGGCTTGCCGGCGGATTTGTAGGAGAGCTTTTCGCGGGCCTCTTGGACGCTGCGGAATGCGCGCCGCTTCTGGCCGCTCAACGAGCTAGGACCGGCCACGGGGGCCTCGGCTGACGCACCACTCAACATTTCTTCAGGAACCCGCACCCCGACCGCAAACAAGAACACACACGGGGTCCCCGCGGATGCGCGGCTGCATCCAGCCCGTCCCCCGACATTAGGCTTAACAAGAAGTATCTATCGAAAATCCTAATGAGGCGTTTACCCGCGCACCGGGCTGGCACCAGTCTTGAAGTGGAGAATCGAGAGACCACATGAAACCGATACCCCGCGCTGGGGGAGGGGGGAAAAATGGGAACACGATGCAACTGACCGTGGTCGGGTGCGGCGATGCGTTTGGCGCCGGAAACCGGCTGCAAACCTGTTATTTCGTCCGCTCGGAAACAGCGACCTTTCTGATCGACTGTGGCGCGACGACTCTTATCGGCTTGAACAGGCTGGGTTTGTCGCCGAACGATATCGACACAGTTTATGTGTCACATCTGCACGGCGATCACATCGGCGGACTCCCGTGGCTCCTGATCCATGCCAAGTATATCGGCTTGCGGACCCGTCCCCTGGTGATCGTCGGCCCCAAGACGACTGAAGAGCGTTTCATCGCCCTGACCGAGGCTGTGTATCCCGGCACGCTGGCCAGCGGCGTCAACTTCGATCTCGTTTTCGTCGAGCATCGAGAGCAAGTCCCTCTCGAAATGAACGGCGTCTCCGTTACGCCGTTCGAGGTGCATCACCCCTCCGGCGCACCGCCTTACGCGATGCGGTTCGAAATCGATGGCAAGGTCGTCTCCTTCACTGGCGACACGGGCTGGGTCGACGTCTTGCCCGAGGTCTCCCGGGGCGCCGACCTCTTCATTTCGGAGTGCTTCCAGTACGACCTCGAAATGGCGATGCATCTCGACTACAAGACCATCGATGCCAACTACGAACGCCTGTCGGCCAAGCGAGTGTTGTTGACCCATATGGGCCAAGAGATGCTGGATGCACGCGCCGAGGTGGACCGGTCGCGCTACGAGCTTGCCGAAGACGGCATGGTGATCGATCTTTGATGACTGCAGCGCTCGGCGACTGAGTTCGCTTGGCCGTGCGTGTGTCGGCCCACAACGCCTCTTGGTGCCCGATGTCGGACTTCAACGCGATACTGAGTGATATCCGGCGCTGCCGTATCTGTGTGGAGGCGCCGCGGGGCAAGCCACTGCCGCATGAACCGCGCCCCGTCCTGCGGGCCAGCACGACGGCGCGCCTGGCCATTTGCGGTCAAGCGCCCGGGACACGCGTGCACCAGTCCGGCAAGCCGTTTACCGACCCCTCCGGCGACCGGTTGCGGTCCTGGCTGAACATGGCGCCCGAGACATTCTATGACGAGACGCGTGTCGCGATCGTCCCCATGGGCTTCTGCTTTCCGGGACTCGATGCCAAGGGCGGGGACCTGCCGCCGCGGCGGGAGTGCGCGGCTCGCTGGCATCGCGATCTCTTTGCGGCGCTGCCGAATGTCGAGCTGATCCTGGCGGTCGGGTCTTACGCACAAGCGTTTCATTTGGGGTCGGCGCGGGGAAAGACCTTGCAGGAAACGATGGTGAATTGGCGGGCCCATCTCAAGGCGCCTCGAAGCCCGCGCGTTTTCCCGCTGCCGCATCCGTCCTGGCGGAACAATGCCTGGCTGAAGAAAAACCCGTGGTTCGAGGAGGAGCTGCTTCCGGTTCTGCGCCGCGCGGTCCGCAAGGTCGTGTGAGCCAGCTTGCGGATTGTGGAATATTAATCTACGCTATAGGCCCAATCGGGTGGAAATTAGAACTGAGTTTCTAATTGGCTCGATTATCCCGCTTATTTTCTCGGACGGATTCGATGCTGGACCGGATGGACCGCAAGATCCTGGAAATCTTGCAGGAGGATTGCACCTTGCCGGTCGCCGAGATTGGCAAGCGGATCGGGCTGTCCACGACCCCGTGCTGGCGGCGCATCCAAAAGCTGGAAGAGCAAGGTGTGATCGAGCGGCGTGTGGCGCTGCTGGACCCAAAGAAGGTCAATGCGGGCGTGACGGTGTTCGTATCCATCACGACGAGCAACCACACCAAGGAATGGCTCGAGCGTTTCCATGCGGCGCTTGCGGATTTTCCGGAGGTTGTCGAGTTCTACCGCATGAGCGGTCAGATCGACTATCTCTTGCGCGTCGTGGTTCCTGACATCGAACGCTACGACGCGTTCTACAAGCGGCTGATCGCCAAGATCGAACTTTCCGATGTGAGCTCGGCCTTCGCCATGGAGCAGATCAAGTTCACGACGTCCTTGCCGCTCGGCTATGCCGCGGAAGAAAAGCGCACCTAAGCGGCTCTAGGACGACTTCGACTCGTCGCGGTTGAGCCGTGCGATCAGGCTGGATGTGTCCCAGCGCCGCCCGCCCATCTCCTGGACATCGGCATAGAACTGATCGACGAGCGCGGTGACAGGTAGGCTCGCGCCGTTGCGGCGGGCTTCGTCGAAACAGATGCCGAAATCCTTGCGGACCCAATCGACGGCAAACCCGAATTCGAACTCGCCTGCGATCATGGTCTTCCAGCGATTTTCCATCTGCCAGGACTGCGCGGCGCCCTTGGAGATGGTGGCAATGACCTTCTCCATGTCGAGCCCAGCGCGCATGCCGAAGTTCAGCGCTTCGGCGAGGCCTTGGATGAGCCCGGCAATGCAGATCTGATTGACCATCTTGGTGAGCTGCCCGGCGCCAGACGGGCCGATGAGCGTGACGGCGTGGGCGAAGGAAGCGATCGCGGTTTGCGCCTTGGCGAAGTCGCTCTCGTCGCCGCCCACCATCACGGTGAGTTTGCCGTTCTCGGCGCCGGCCTGTCCGCCGGAGACGGGCGCATCGAGCGCGCCGGCGCCGCGGCTCTTCGCAGCCTCATAGAGTGCACGTGCGATCTCCGCGGACGCGGTGGTGTGATCCACGTGGACCGCGCCGGGTTTCAGGCATTGATAGAAGCCGTCGGGGCCCAGCGTCACCGCGCGCAGATCGTCGTCATTGCCGACACAGGTGAAGACGATATCGGCACCCTCCGCCGCTTCCGCCGGTGTGGTCCCGAACGATCCGCCGTGCTCGGCGACCCATTTCTCAGTCTTTTCGCGCGTGCGGTTGAACACGGTCACATCGTGTCCGCTGGACTTGAGATGGCCGGCCATCGGGTATCCCATCACGCCAAGACCGATCCACGCGACTTTGCTCATGAAGCCCCCGTCTTTTTTGCCTTCGTCAGTATCGCGGACACCATAAAGGAAATGGCCGGGACGAACCCGGCCATTCTCTTATTCTTCAAACTTCGCGGCCGACGGCCCCGCGCGTCGGATCCGTCAGTCGATCGGCGTCTCCGGAAACGCGAGCTGTTCGCGCGCCCGCCACTCGTCAGTGACGTAATTGATGATCAGCGACTTGCGGACGCCCTTGATCGGGCGCCTTTCGAAGCCGTGATAGGTGTTGTCGCCGGGCACGAAGACGAAAGCGAGGTTCGGCTCGAAGGGCGAGCGCGTCACATGGCTCTTGTCCGCGTCGTACACATCGGTCCCGAGATTTTCGTGTCCTTCCTCGTCGGAGAGGTAGAGCAGCATGGTGAACGACTTCACGCCGAGATCGGTGTGCGGCTCGAGCCAGAAACCGTCCGTGTCCTGAGCGAATTCGATACGCAGGTACGTGCCGCTGAGGTCGGTGCCGAAGGTTTTCTCGATCATGTCGGTGACGCGCTTGTCCTGGAACGCCGTAGACACGGCGTTCACGGAAGCGAATTTGTCCCGGTTCTCAACGTCGAAATACTTACGCGTGGCGTTGTGGAGCTCGCGCTTGCCGGACACGCCGTCCAGTGACGGGGCCGGGAAGGGAAGGCCGAGGATGTCCTCGATCGTATCGTCGGGGAAACACTTCTTCAGCACCCAGTGCGGATACGGAGTATCGCCATGATCCCCGTTCGCCACGCTTTCGGTGAAGGTGCGAATGATGTCGTCTGCCGAACTCTTCGCGGCGACATCCGCCTGCTGCAAGGCTGCGCTTTCCCTCATGGTGTCGGTCAACTCCTAAAGATTGGGACATAAAATGCTGGTTTTTCCAGCGCCCAGGCGATCCCATCCAGCTGCTCAGTTAGCACCCTAAAGCCCATGCGTGCAAATGAGCTAATTTCCTTCGTGACCCTCGGGTCGGCGTTGGTCGATGCTCGCAAGGCCCCTGAATGCCGCTCCGGAAACTCCGGCGAATGCGGCCTGCCGGCGTTGATGCGGCTCAAATCCCGTAGAAAACCAGCGGCGGAAGCGCGCGGTCGTCCGGGCTAGTTTATTGAGATACCGGTGATATCCCCAAAGTCCGCGAAATCGTCGTCGGTTGCGACCTGCTCGTTCCGCAGGCACCGGGCCAGCAGTTCCAAGAGCGAGGCATGAAGTTCGCACTCACCTTCGAGCTGCGGAGGGTTTTCGGCAAGAAAAGCCAGTATTTCTGCGTAATTCGGCATTGGAATCCCCTGTGCCCCCAATTTTCTGAAATTGGAGGACGCCTGTGTCAAAACTGAGGCTGGGGCCGGGGCGCGGGGGCTCGCGGGAGGTCATCCCGCGAGGCTGTAGCGGCCGAGGAGCCGGACTGGCGTCCCTTGAGTCTGCCCGGAAATATGGCCGTTCGCCTCCTCCGGGGTGCTTCCGATCAGAGAAAGACCATCCACGCAAATGCCGCCGGCGCACAGATCCGCAATGAGGGGCCGCAGGGCGACGGAGACGAGCTCAAGCTGCCGCTGATCGAGCGGTCCGGTCAGCCTGAGGGCGAAACGATACTCACTCATCACGTTCGGCTGGCCGAAGCTCTTGAGGAGCAGGCGCTGATAGCGGCTCAGATGCGGATACTCGTTTTCGGCCGTGTCGGTCCTCTCGGCATACGAGTCGAACGCGTTGAAGCACTGCAGCGCGAGCCAATCGAGTTCGGGGCGCTGTTCTGCCGGCTGAAGCACGAGCGACCGGCATAGGCGCGTAAGCTTCAGAGGGCCGGTCTCGATCGGCTTGCGGTTCGCGGCAAACTGCGCGAGGTGCGTGCGGACTTCATCCAGGCGGGCGTCTGCCCGCAGGGGCGTGGGGGCGACGAACGATGCGTGCAGTCCGAAGTAGCGGCCCGGTGTCGGTGTGATGCCGCCCGGCCCGCCGCCGCGGAGACCGGACGCTGAGAATGTCTGCAGCGTTGTGCCGTCGTTCGCACGGCCAAACCACGACCGGCCGAACTGCGCGAGCGCACTGCCGGGGCGCGGCGTGTAGCAAATCGAAAAATGTGTCGGCGCGGCCGGGACCGGTCCGAAGTTCGTTTCCCCGTGTTCCGCGTGTCGTGCCGAATGTAGCATTGCCGTCTCCCTCAAGCCGGTTTCCCCCTCATTGAGTTGCAAGTCCTTGTCTACCGTTGCGCTGTGACCTTGACGCGACCGGTTTCGGGCGATAGGGCGGCGAAGCCATGAAGACTTGGTGAATCTCGTCTCCATTTTCGGACAGTGTCAGCGACTTGAAGGAACCCGACGCGTGATCGACCTCTACACATGGATGACTCCGAACGGACAGAAGGCCTCGATCATGCTCGAGGAGACGGGGCTGCCCTACCGGGTGCACCGCATCGACATCGAGAACGATGCGCAGTTCGATCCCGCGTTCCTCAAAATCTCCCCCAACAACAAGATCCCTGCGATTGTCGATCACGATACGGGGCTGAGCCTGATGGAGTCGGGCGCCATCCTTCTTTATCTCGCAGACAAGACGGGCATGCTGTTGCCTCAGGACTTCGAGGCGAAATGGCGAACCATTGAATGGCTGATGTGGCAGATGGGCGGGGCGGGCCCCTTTCTCGGGCAGGTCCATCACTTCGTCTCCTACCATCCCGGCAAGAGCGCCTACGCCGAGGAGCGCTACACGAAAGAGGCGCGCCGTCTCTGGAAGGTCCTCGATACCCGCCTCGGCGAGGTCGAGTATGTGGCCGGCGACTATTCTATCGCGGACATCGCGATCTGGCCGTGGATCGCGCGTTACCCCATTCAGCCTGTGGATGTCGACGACCATCCCAACATCAAGCACTGGTACCATGCCATCGCGGCGCGTCCGGCCGTGCAGCGCGGATGGGATGTTGTCGGCGCGGGGCGCAAGTTGCCGCTGCCGTAACGGAGCGCGCGCGGGAGGCGAGGGGCTATGCGTACGGTCTTTCTAGTCGGTCTCGCGTTGGTCGCGGCGGCCGGCCTCGCGTTCTATCTTTTGACGATGCCTGTGACGTTCTCGGCGGACGACCTGCCCGATCATGCGCCGGACATCGCAAACGGCAGGACGATGTTCATCGCCGGCGGCTGCGCCGAATGCCACGCCGTTCCGGTCAAGCGTTGCGCCAATCTGGATATCGAGGACGAGACGCGTCTTGCCGGCGGCCGCTGCCTCAAGACGGATGTGGGGACCTTTTACGTGCCCAACATCTCCCCCGATCCGGAGACCGGTATCGGGGGCTGGTCGACGCTCGATTTCGTCAACGCGATGAAGCGCGGCGTCGCACCCGGCGGCGTGCATCTGTATCCGGCGTTTCCCTACACCTCGTATCAACGCATGCGTTTCGAGGATCTCATCGATCTCAAGGCCTATCTCGATACGCTGCCGCCGGTGCGCAGCACAGTCCCGGCGAACGAGTTGCGCTTTCCCTATAACATCCGCCGGGGTGTGGGCCTGTTCCAGCGCCTGTACGTAGACGGGAAAACATTCGCACCGGATCCGCACGCGAGCGATGCCGTGAATCGCGGGGGTTATCTGGTCATGGGCCCGGGGCACTGTACCGAGTGCCACAGTCCGAGGAATGCGCTTGGCGGCATTGTCGCGCGTGAGGCTTTCGCGGGGGCCGAGAGCCCGGAAGGCGGCGGCGATGCACCGAACATCACGCCGAGCCCGGACGGCATCGGCGACTGGAGCCAGGAAGACATCGCCTATTTCCTGGAGACGGGATCGACGCCGGATTTCGACGTCGTCGGCGAGTCCATGGTGCCCGTTCAGGAAAATATGGCGCGGCTGCCTGCGAGCGATCGGGAGGCCATCGCCGCTTTCCTCAAAACCCTGCCGCCGAGGCCGGATTCGGCGGCGTCTCCTTGAACACGCCTTGAAGACTTCGGTCCCGCGCTCTAGCGTGGAGCACGCGCGATGGTCTTGAGGATTGCAATGGCGGGGAGTTTTCAAAGCCGCTTGCGGCTGATTTTGGGGTTTGCCTTCGCCGCAGCGGGCGGGGCCTCGCTGCCTGGGGGCGCGCAGGCGACGCCAAACATGCGCCAGGCGGCGATCGTCTTAGCGGCTACGACCGTCGCGGAGGTGGCCGACGAAACCCAGTCCCCCAAGGTTCCGGCCGCTGAAGGCGCGCCGGGCGAGGCCACGGCTCCTTCATCGGCAACGGACGAGGACATCGCCGCACCGTCCGAGGCCGAGACCGCGGAGACCGCGCCCGCCAAGCGCCGCCGCCTTGATCTCGACTGCTTGCCGAAGGACTTGCTCGAAAAACTGCGCGCCGCGCACGGACCCAGCGTAACGGCGAAGGAGTGCGCGCCCGGCTGCTTGCCGGCCCCTTCGGGGCTCGATCAGACGCAGTTGGACGACCTCTATGGCCGCTACGGCGTGGTGTGGTGCCGGTCCTGCACGCAGATCGAAGGCCATCTTTCGCTCAAGGATGTCCGGAGCATCGAGAACGCGGGCAATCTCGAGCTTTGCAGTACGCCGCCGCGCCAGATGCCACGGCCCGGCAGCACGAACGGGAATGTCGTGAAGTCGTTCAGCCGCATCCGCGAGCTGTATCGGGCGTCACCGACGGTCCCTGAGGACGAAAACGCGATCGCGGTGATCATCGGCAACACGGCCTACGAGAATTTGCCAGAGGCCCGGACGGCCCGGAACGATGCGGGCGCCATGTACTTTTTCCTGACCGAGCATATGGGCGTTCGGCAGGACCAGGTGATCGATCTGCGCAACGCCTCGCGGGCGGACCTGGAGCGGGTCTTCGGTCCCGTGCCGGAGTCCGACGGGGAGTTGAAACGCCTGGTCCAAGCGCGGCCCGACGCCAAGGTCTTCGTCTATTTCTCAGGTCACGGCGCGGTCAACGCGGCTCAGGACGAGACGTATCTGCTGCCGGTTGACGCGGAGCCCTATCGGGAGGAGCGGCGCGGCTATCCGCTGTCGACCCTGTACGCCAACCTTGCAGGGATGGGCGCGGATCAGGTCGTGGTCATGCTCGAGAGCTCCTTCGGCCGCGATCACGGCAACTATATCCTGCCGCCCAACATTCCCGAGACGAAGCGGAGCGCGCTGCCTGAGAAGGCAAAAGCGCCGCTGACGGTTCTCGTGGCCGCCGACCGGGGCCAGCGCTCACTGATGGATCCCGAATACGATGTGGGGCTTTTCACGCGCTATCTGATCGAAGGCCTGGCTGGCGACGCGGACCTTGCACCGGTCGGCAACGGGGACGGGAACGTGGATAGCGCCGAGCTCTATGCCTACACGGCGGCGATGGTTCGCCTCGGCGCGCGCAAGACTTTTGGCTTGCTTCAGAGCCCCCGATTGTCGGGTGCCGGTACCGCCGTGTTGAAGGCGCCGAAGGCCTCGTCCAAGGACGCGCAGCAGGGCTAGGCTCGAGCAACGCAAGACGCTGCTGAATCAGCTTTACAAGACACGCCGAACCCCATACGGAGGGCTGCTTCGCGCGGCGGCCGACAAAGCCGATTCCGCGCGTGTCGGTGAGGATCGCCGGGTCCGGCCGGTAGTCTCGTGCCGGCGTCGCATGGGATGAGAGTTTTCGGATGAACGTTTTTCCCAACGCGGCGGAGTATCTCCGCCATCATCGGCCGGAGCGGCCTATCCTGGCCCTGCGGCCCCACGCCGTGGCGCGTGCGGCGCAATGGTTCGTGGCGAACTTCCCGGGCCGCGTTCTCTACGCGACCAAGGCCAACGATATGCGGCCCGTTCTCGACATGCTGGCAGGGGCCGGCGTTCGCAGCTTCGACGTCGCCTCTCTGGCCGAGATCGAGCGGGTCAGGGCCATCGACGGGGCCGAACTCTTTTTCATGAATCCGATCAAGTCGCGCGGCGCCATTGCGCGGGCCTATCGCGACTTTGGCGTGCGGTGCTTCGCCTTCGACTCCCATGACGAGCTGGGCAAGGTTCTGGCTGAGACGGACGACGCCGACGATTTGACGCTGTTCCTGCGGATCGCGTGCCCCAACACGCACAGCCTTATTCCCCTTGAAGGGAAGTATGGCGCAAGCGTCGAAGAGGCGCCGGCACTGCTCTTGCGGGCCCGGCAGCACGCGACGCGCCTCGGGATCACATTCCATGTGGGATCGCAGGCGGTGGTCCCGGCAGCTTTCGGCGAGGCGTTGACCCAGGTTGGGCAGCTGATCGTGTCATCTGGCGTGCTGGTGGATGCGATCGACATCGGTGGCGGGTTCCCGGCACGCTACCCGCATTCGGATCCGCCAGGGCTCGACCTCTACATGGAAGAAATCGTCCGGGCGGCCGATGCGCTGGCGGTCAAACACAATTGCGAACTTCTATGCGAGCCGGGCCGGGCGCTGGTTGCGGAGTCGGAGTCAGTGATCGTGCGCGTCGATGCGCGGCGCGGCAATGCTCTCTACGTCAATGACGGCGCCTTCGGTTCGCTGTTCGATGCGGCGTTTTCCGGTTTTCGCTTCCCGGCACGCTGCGTGACGCCCGGCCGCGAGGACCTGGGCGGCGGCGAGACCGCGTATGTACTCTATGGCCCCACGTGCGACAGCGCCGACTATCTGCCAGGTCCGTTTATCTTGCCCGACGCGATCGGGGAGGGCGACTATCTGGAAATCGGCCAGGTCGGCGCTTACGGCCGCGTCCTGGGGAACCGGTTCAACGGTTTCGGCGACTTCGAAGAAATCACGCTGACCGACGAGCCCATGCTGTCGATGTTCGCCGATACGGAGCTTCAAGCGCTGGACGATCCGCGCTCTGTCAGCCTCTAGTTTTTGCAGGTGGTGTACGGAAACGTGGCGCCTATGAAAAGAGGGCCGCGCTCTTTGTGTAAGCGGGCCCTCTAGGTGCCTTGAGTAGTCTCTTGGCCGTCAATGCTCACGGGAACGCCGCGCATCGCGAATGGCGGCATCGTGGTACGAGCCGCTCCCGTAGTCGACGTAGGCTACGCCCATTGACGTCAGGAGATCATCGGCCGCGTGCGAGCCGTATTGGCCGCCACTCAGTCCCGAGCGGCCGCCTTTCGGAAACGGAATGACTTTCGCCGTCTCCTCATGTGCGTTTGCCGTCATGTAGTCCTCCATTGTCATGTGTGCGTTACAGCAGAATCGCGGCAACGCACCTGGAGTCACCTATATAGAAACGCAGCAGCCGCTTGCACAAAAAAATCGCTGAATGGCGTACATTTGAGCAGCGATACTTCTGCTGCATTGCTTGGCAAGATCGGACTGCCTTCGGATTGACCAACCGCGCCCAGATTGATCGCATAAACGGCGCGCCGTCGTCTTTTTTCCTAAGCCGCTAAAATTGTTACCGAAAAATGTACATACCGGCCACGGGGTATGAGGGGTTGGCTTTGCATCTGCGTCCGGCCCGCCCGATTTCTTCGCACTGGCACAAAAACTGCTTTCAGGAGGTATTGGCCGCCAGCCTCTCGCGGCCTTGGTGGGATTCATCCGTACAGTCGTTTAAACCCAGAAGGACTCACAATGACCAAGTTTAAGCTCGAGTACATTTGGCTCGACGGTTACACGCCCGTGCCGAACCTGCGTGGCAAGACCCTCATCAAAGAGTACGATAGCTTTCCGACGCTCGAAGATCTTCCTGACTGGGGCTTCGATGGAAGCTCGACGCAGCAGGCCGACGGCAGCAACTCCGACTGCGTTCTGAAGCCGATCCGTGTTTTCGTTGACCCGGCCCGCAAGAACGGCGCCCTGGTTCTCTGCGAAGTGATGAACCCAGACGGCACGCCGCACGCATCGAACAAGCGCGCGACGATCCTGGACGACGACGGCACGTGGTTCGGTTTCGAGCAGGAATATTTCTTCTACAAGGACGGCCGCCCGCTGGGCTTCCCGGAGCACGGCTATCCGGAGCCGCAAGGCAAGTACTACACCGGCGTTGGCTTCAAGCAGGTTGGTTCGATCGCGCGCCAGATCGTCGAAGAGCATCTCGACCTGTGTCTCGAGTGCGGGATCAACCACGAAGGCATCAACGCCGAAGTGGCCAAGGGCCAGTGGGAGTTCCAGATCTTCGGCAAGGGCTCCAAGAAGGCGGCCGACGAAATGTGGATGGCCCGTTATCTCCTGGAGCGCCTGACCGAGAAATACGGCGTCGACATCGAGTATCACTGCAAGCCGCTCGGCGACACCGACTGGAACGGCTCCGGCATGCACGCCAACTTCTCGACTGAGTACCTGCGCACCGTCGGCGGGCAGGACTACTTCGAGGCGCTGATGAAGGCGTTCGAAGAGAACCTCGAGGATCACATCGCGGTTTACGGCCCGGACAACCATATGCGTCTGACCGGCAAGCACGAGACGGCGCCGTGGAACAAGTTCTCCTATGGCGTTGCCGACCGTGGCGCCTCGGTACGCGTGCCGCACAGCTTCATCAAGAACGGCTACAAGGGCTACCTGGAAGACCGTCGCCCGAACTCGCAAGGCGACCCCTACCAGATCGCCTCTCAGATCTTGAAGACGGTCGCTTCCGTTCCGACGGCCGCGAGCGCAGCCGCGTAAGGACGTTCGTCCCGCAAACAACGCGGGCAGTGTGCATCAGAAACTGCAAAGGGGAGCCCTTCGAGGCTCCCCTTTTTCGTGGCCGATCTGCCATTTCCTTTCGGTCTCGTAACAAGACAGTTTTCGTTCGCCGGGCTAAGCTCCTCCCCGATTCACGACTGAACTGGGAGGGAACGCTGAAATGGCCGATCGATTGCAGACCGACTGGGCGCCGCGCATTTTGAGTATCGTGCGCATCGTCGCCGCGCTGATCTTCATGGAGCACGGAACATCCAAGCTGCTCGGATTTCCGAGTGGCGGTTTCTCGCCCGAGGCTTTTAGCTTGCCTTGGGTCGCCGGCATTCTCGAGATTGTCGGCGGCGCGCTGCTCGTGGTGGGGCTGTTCACGCGGCCGACAGCTTTCGTGCTGTCCGGCTTGATGGCGTTTGCCTATTGGCTGGCCCATGCGCCGAAGAGCGTCTATCCGCTGTTGAACGGCGGCGATGCTGCCATCCTGTTCTGCTTCATCTTCCTGTACATCGCCTTCGCGGGCGGCGGACCTTGGAGTGTCGATGAGATGTTGAGGAAGAAATCCTGACGGTCTGACCGTAGCGTAAACCAATTATTAAGCAGATATCTAAACTCGCCGTTCATCGCCGCCGAATCACACTCGGCGGCGATGAGCGTATGTCGGCATATCACGATGGCCGTCCTGGCTGTCACGGTGACTGGTCTGCTCGGAACCAACGCGGCCAAAAGGGTCTCGCCCGGATCCGGTGCGGAGCAGTTCGACAACGCGTTCTGGATCACGACGAAATTGCCGGATGATCTCTTGGCCGGACGGCTCAACGTGACGACCATCGTCAAGTCCCCGGCACGCATTCTCCTCCCGTCCAAAACGCATCCCCGGAAAAAGGCGCGGGCCGCGCAAGTGCCCCGCTAGGGGTTGCGCAGATTGATCGTTTCCGCCTTTGCTCCGTGCTCACCCTACCAACCCTGCGTTGGCTTTGGCGCGCTCGTGATCAAAGGGAACGGGCCCCGGCAGTGAGCCGGGACCCGCTTTGACAAGTAGCGATGAAACGAATCTAGTTCGGCATCACCACGGTATCGATCACGTGGATCACGCCGTTCGAGGCGTCGATATCAGCCTTCACGACTTTCGCTTCGTCGACCTTCACACCATCCGTCGCGTCGACATTGAGCGTGTCACCCTGCACCGTCTTCACCTCGGAGGACTTACCCGAGATGTCGCCGGACATGATCTTTCCGGGAACGACGTGATAGGTGAGGATCGCAACAAGCTTGTCCTTGTTCTCAGGCTTCAGCAGGTCCTCCACCGTGCCGTCAGGGAGCTTGGCGAAGGCCTCGTCCGTCGGGGCGAACACTGTGAATGGGCCATCGCCCTTCAGCGTATCGACCAGACCCGCGGCCTCGACCGCTGCGACGAGGGTCTTGAACTGACCGGCGCCTGCGGCCGTATCAACGATGTCCTTGGACATCGCATTCGCGGCTGAGACGGTGAAGAGCATCAGAACCAAGGTTGAGAAAACGCGCAGTACTTTCATGTGTACCTCCATATGGGGGGAACGGGTTACCGATGGGAGCGACTACGCAGAGGTGAAGCAGTTTAGATCACCGCCGGGCGATCACGTGTCTGTGAGGGTGTCCCCGGATTCGCCTTCCTCGTCAGCAGCGTCTTTCTCGAACAATCGCGCAGCGGGTGCGGCGGTCAGCCCATGCAGAACGCAGCTGAGCAGCACAGCAATTGCGGCGATGGCCAGGATCTCGTCGCGCATCTTCAGGAGGTCGAAGGCATCGAGCACCAACAGCGCAAAGAGCGCTGTCGCCAGGCCCCTCGGGCCGAACCAGCCGTAGAACAGCTTCTCCTTCGTGCCGATGCCGGCGCCGACAAGCGAGAGCCAGATCGCGGCCGGGCGCAATACGAACAGGCTTGCCAACACAAGAGCCACCATGGGCCATGTCGCGTGTGGCAGCCCTTCCGGCAGCAGCACGGCGCCGATCACGAAGAAGGACAGCACGGTCAAGATCTGCCCCTCGGTCTCGATAAACTCGAAGACGAAACGGCTTCGGCCGCGCAGTACCTCGCCAAAAGCCAGGCCCGCCGCGAAAGCAGCAAGGAATCCGTTTCCGTGACCGGCCTGGGCTGCGAGATAAGCCAGTCCCGCGAGTGCCAGGACGGCGATCCCGCCAAAGCCGTCCGACGTCAGCCCCCGGTCCTGGGCGATGCGCAAGAGCCATCCGCCGCCATAGCCGATGGCGCCGCCAATAAGCGCGCCAAGTCCGACCTGCTCGCCGACGAAGACCCACCAAGGCACCTGAACCTGATCGTGGACGCCGCCCACGGCAAAACACCCGAAGAACAGGATGAAGGGCAGGGCGAAGCCGTCGTTCAACCCGCTTTCAGCCGAGAGCGATCGGCCGATCCGCTCAGGTACGCGCGGGTCCGTGATGATCGGCTGGCTGAGCGCCGCGTCGGTCGGAGCCAGGATCGCCGCGACCAGCGCCAGTTCCCACAGTGGCCACGCCGGCAGCAGTCCGGCAGCAAAGCCGAAGCCGAAGAGAATTGCGAACGGTAGTCCGAGGATGAGCATGCGCGCCGGGATGGATGCGCCTTTCCACAGGAGCCGCGGATCGATCGCGGCAGCGTCTGCAAACAGCAGCACGATGAGGCTGATCTCGGCGAGAACGTAGAGACCTTCCGCTCCGTGGCCGAGCTCGATCAGGCCGAGAGTGTGGAAACCCCAGCCGGCGAACAGAAACAACATGGGGCCGGTGAGGATGCTGTCGGCCAAACGCTTGCCGCAGAGCGCGTAGGCAAACACCAGTGCAGCGACCGCCAAGAGACCCCATTCAGTTGTCATGGACGTGCTATCCCAGAATTAAGCGCCCGCTGCACAGCGTCATGAAGGGGGGCCTTGGGTCCTCCTCCTAGTTTCGCCGGCACGATTCTCCGTCGACATCGATCGTGACGGCAAGTTGATCGTTCCGATCGTAGAACACTTGCCGCACGATACCGCCTGCATCCAGCAATTCCTTGCCGCGTTCGGTGCCGCGGCAAGTGTTCTCGATGGCGGAGCGCTCCATCTCGTCCTTCGACGCCACGATCTCCTCTTTCGGCAAGTTCTTTCGAAAGGTCGAGACAAGCACGCGGCCCTCATTCGACACGGTAAGCCACATCGTCTCGTCGTCCACGGACATGGGAAGGTGTTTTCCCATTTCAGGCGCCACGTGGGCCCAGGTCTCTTCGATGGAAAACGCGTTTGGTTCTGTCGCGTCGTCCGAACGGCCGCTTTCAGCTCCGATCGCTCCGGCACTCGCCGCCGACGCTACACCAACCGACAAAGCGATCGCCGCTATCCTCGTCCACTTCATGACGCACCTCCCAGCGCAACTGCTTCTCGCAGCGGTCTCGTCGCCGCCGTTCGACCATCCAAGCGCCGAATGGAAGTTTGGCAACGCACTAATCCGTGAGCGGAACGGGGGGCTTGCTGGAAGCGCCGCGGATTGGTTCGGAGGCCATCGCGGAGCGGCAAAAAAAAAGAGAGCCCCGGCGCGGGGGCACCGGGGCAAATGGAGGCACCGAATTGGGGATGCGTCAGGGGGGCGAGACGAAACCCAGTCGGTTGCCGAGTTTACGTGGGCTCGAAGCCCTCGGATCACTCGTCGCTCGAAAAAAAATCAGAGCCCCTGGCCAGGGAGGGAAGACCGGGGGCTCTGCGCGCGAGCGGATCGCTTAGCGCTGGAAATTCGTCTGGTAGGGGTTCGGGAAGCCTTCCGCCAGAACAGGCGCGCTGGTGGCTGCGAGAAGCGTAAGTGCGAGCATGATCGCCTTCATGATGTATCTCCTTCGTGGGTGACCCGCTGCGGAATTGCTGCCGGGCTCGTCATGGTCAAAAGGTAGATACGGGCTCGACGCGTTACCAATCACGCTCAGTCAGAACGAAGTGCGCAGAACCTCGCGCGCGTTCACGCGGCCGTGTCGGTCACTTTATCGAGTCGTTGTGCCAGCGTGTGGGGCACAAGGTTCAGATGGTCGCGAAAAACACGGTGGCCAAACCCACCGCGCCGGCCCATGCGGCGACCAGAACGACGCTGGTCGCAAGTAGTTTGAAGGAACTCATGTCGCCACCTCGTGCTGCTGCCTTGGCCCGCCTTCGAAGGGGGTGAGCGTGGAGCGCCCTGACGCTCCGCGCCCGATTGCCAAGGAGAGGCTTACGCTCGCCAGTTCAGGGCCTGACCTCACGCAGACTGCGCGCGGCGGCTTGAACCCGTCCTGAACCGGACGTGCAGGTGACGTTCATAATTGGAGAAGTACGACGAGCTGCGACACAGGCCGCGGCGCCGCGGAAGGCGCACGGCAAAGCAAAGGCGCGCCGAAGCGCGCCTTCACCTTGGTAATCCAGCTGCTTGAAAGCTGTCCGGCGCAGACATGCGCCGGCGTCGCCTACCAGTAATAGGCGCGGCGCGCGCGGCGGCGCCAGCGGCGCTTATACGGGCGCGGGCCATAATAGCGGGGACGGTAATAGGGGCGCCGGACATAGCGATAGGGCCGATAGTAGCGGGGGCCGATTCCGACGCCGACCCTGACGCCGGGCGCTCTGACATAAACACCCGCGTTGGCTTGGGTCGGGGCAAACGACACGACGCCCATCACCAACCCGCAAGCCATGCCGCAGGCCATCATGAATTTTGTCACGGTGTACTCCTTTGACTTGAACCTCGGACTTGAGGAGCAACCTCGCAGACAAATGCGGCAGCTGCCAGGCGGTAGCGGCCCGAGGCTTAACAAATAGGTGTACGGCAAAAAAGAGCCCGGCTTGCAGCGGGGGTGCAAACCGGGCTTGGAGAGCGGCGTCGGGGAGGGGGCGGACGCCATCGGGGGAGAGGGAGAGAGTTCTTCGCCTAATGGCGCTTGCCACGCAGCAATGGGCCGATCGGGGTATCGTCGCCGTAGCGCTGCTCCAGGTAGAGGTCCAGCTTCTTCAAGCCACGGCGGGCTTCGTGCACGAGGACTTGCTCAAGTGAAGGCGGCGCGTACTCGGAGCAGACGGGGTCTTCTCCGCAGTCTCCGGCATTGGCGGCGCCTGTGAACAGAAGCGGCACGGCGAGGGCGGCGAACGCGGCGGTCTTGGTGAAAACGGTCATCGGGAATCTCCTCATCGAAAGGGTCAGTGATCGGGGTCGCTGTCATGTGTTCGTCGATGAGAGGAAGGTAGTTCGTGGCGCAGTCCGGCTCGATAGGGTGGATCCCCTATATGGCGAGAGCGCTGCGCGGCCTGCCGCTTTGGAGCGCCTTCGCCGCCTGTGTCACAGGGATGAGGCTGCGCTCTCTCTGCGCGAGGGTTGGCACAAGGTCGGCATGGAAACAGCAAGCCTGAACACGACCGGGTCGCGCGATCGTTATTCAATGCCGAAAAGGTTTGCTGCTACAGTCTTGGGATGCATCAAGGGGACGAAATAGCGCCGTCCGAAGGGCGCCACCGGTCCAAGTCCGAGGGCGAACTGGTCTACCGCCAGTCGCTGTGGACCCGGGCGACCCATTGGACCTGGGTCATCTGTCTGTTTTTTCTGTTGTTCTCCGGCCTGCAGATCTTCAACGCCCGGCCCGACCTTTATATCGGTCAGCAGAGCGGGTTCGCCTTCGATAATTCCATCCTGTCCATGAGTGCAGTCAGGACACCCGACGGGCCGCGCGGCGTCACCACGATTTTTGGCCGTGAGTTCGACACCACGGGCGTATTCGGCGTGAGCGGCACGGCCGAGAAGCCACAGATCCGCGGCTTCCCTGCCGCGCTGACGATACCATCCTACCGCGATCTGGCCACGGGCCGCGTCATCCACTTCTTCTTCGCGTGGCTTCTGGTCGCGACACTCTTCGTCTGGTTCGTCGCCAGCCTTGTGAACGGCCATCTACGCCGCGACATCACGCCGACAGGAGGCGATCTCGCCCGTCTTCCGCAAGACATCGCCGACCACGCGCGCTTTCGCTTTCATCACACCGGGCAGTACAACGTGCTGCAGAAACTAAGCTACGGCATCGTTTTCTTCGTGCTGTTCCCCGTCATCGTTCTCACGGGCCTTACGATGAGCCCCGGCATGGACGCGGCCTGGCCCTGGCTGCTCGATATCTTTGGCGGGCGTCAAACCGCGCGCACCATCCACTTCATTGCGATGACGCTGCTCGTCCTGTTCTTCCTCGTTCACATCGCGATGGTTATTGCCGCGGGCCCGATCAACGAACTGCGATCCATGGTGACGGGCTGGTATCGCACGGACCCAGAGTCGAAGGACGACCCCACACAATGACGAAATCTATACTCACGCGTCGGCAACTGATCCGCTTCGGAGCGCTCGGCGCCTCGTCCTTGGCCCTGGGTGGGTGCGAGCAGTTCGACCTTCTTGGAATTCGGAACAGCAACGTTCGCAACTTTGTCGAAAAGGCCAACGACCTAACCTATTACGTCCAGCGTTTCTTGATTGGCGATGCGCTGGCGCGCGAATATCCGGAAAGCGAAATTCGCCAGCCTCAGAGGCCAAACGGATCGACCAATCCGCAGACGCCGGAGTACTTGGCGCTCAAGGCCGCCGATTTCTCCGGTTACCGGCTGTCCGTCTCCGGCCTCGTGGAAACGCCGAAATCCTATTCGCTGTCGGAACTCCGGAATATGCCTTCGCGCACGCAGATTACGCGGCACGACTGCGTGGAGGGCTGGAGTTGCATTGCCAAGTGGACGGGCACGCCTCTGTCGGTCGTGTTGGACGAGGTGAAGCTGAAGCCTGCCGCGCGCTACCTCGTATTCCATTGCTACGACACGATGGGAAGCGGACGGGGCGGACCGGCCCATTATTATGAGAGCTGCGATCTCGCAGACGCCTGGCATCCTCAGACCATCCTCGCCTATGGCTTGAACGATCAGGTGCTGCCCGTGTCCAACGGGGCGCCGATCCGCGTCAGGATCGAGCGGCAACTCGGCTACAAGCAGCCTAAATACCTTCGCGCCATCGAGGCGGTGAGCAGCTTTGCAGACATCGGCCGTGGCAAGGGCGGCTATTGGGAAGACCGCGGCTACGAGTGGTACGCCGGTATCTGACGCCTCGGACTGTGAAAGCGCCGGATGACGCGAGCCCGGCCTCCCTGTCTTCCTGGCAGAGCTGCTCTCGGACGGGTTCCCGCAGCGTGCCGATATGGGGACGACATGCCGGAGGCTGCCAAGCGTCCACGCCAGCATTTGCGGAACTTATGGCTCGATTTCAGTAGTCGAATGGTGGGCGGTACTGGACTTGAAGTAGTACCTCGACCCGTTTCACCAGGTATGCACCAGTGTCCCCCCGTAACCATAAGCCATTGAGGCGGTTTCCTTAATCCTGTTCATCCGGTAACGTCCAGTAACCTGGGGCAACAACGGAGCACACGCGTCCGTGGACCCCGGGTGGACCCGGAGGAGGAAGATGGCAGACAAGAAGGTCCTTACTGATCGCGCGATCAACGCGCTGAAGCCCGCACCAACGGGCAAGCGCGTCACCGTGCACGACGCCCTGGTCCCCGGGCTCGTGGTCCGCGTGACGGACAGGGGCCACAAGGCGTTCTACCTGAGCGCACGCCTGCCCCCGAACAACCAGGGCGGCCGCAGGCTCATCGGGGAGTACGGCAAGGTCGGGCTCGACGAGGCGCGGGACACCGCGCGCCGCTGGCACGAGCTCATACGCAAGGGCGTGGATCCGAAGGACGAGCAGCGCAGGGTCAAGGACGCCGCCCGTCGCGAGCAGGCCAGCCGCTTCTCCCTCGTTGCAGAGCGCTTCCTAGAGCGCACGTCGAACCAGCGCAGGGCCAAGGACGTGCGCCGCATCGTGGAGGGCGTGCTGTTGCCGGAGTGGGGCGACATGATGCTGGCCGACATCACGCGCGCCGACGTCGTCGGCATCGTCAGCGACATCGCTCCCCGTGCACCGGCCCAGGCCCGCGCGGTATTCGGCGTCGCGCGGGCTCTGTTCAACTGGGCAATCGAGGTCTACGAGCTGGACGCGTCCCCGTGCGACCGCGTCAACCTGGAGCGCCTCATCGGGAAGCGCCGGAAGCGCGACCGCGTCCTGAACGACGACGAGCTCAAGGCGTTCTGGGCAGCGACCGAAGAGATGGGATACCCGTACGGCACGATGTTCCGCCTGCTCCTGCTGACCGGCGCACGCAAGAATGAAATCCTGCAGGCGCGCTGGAGCGAGATTGATACGGGCAAGGCGCTCCTCGTCATCCCACCGGAGCGCTTCAAGTCAGACCGCACGCACCTCATCCCCTTGAGCAGGCACGCGCTGTCGCTGCTTGAAGGCGTCCCGCGCACCGACGCCGGTGTGTACGTCTTCTCGACGACGCTGGGCGCGAGGCCCGTTTCGAAGATCGCGGAGGCCAAGGCGCGACTGGACGGGATCATGCGCAAGGCGCTCCCCGACATCCCCCACTGGGTCACGCATGACCTGCGCCGGACGCTGCGCACGCGGCTGGCCTCCCTGCGGGTGCCGGGGAACATCGCTGAGCTGGTGCTGGGGCACGGCAAGCGCGGTCTTGAGCAGACGTACGACCAGCACGAATATCTCGATGAGATGCGCGAGGCGCTGGAGGCATGGGCGGGACGGCTGCGGGACATCGTGGAGCCGCCCCCGGACAACGTGTTGAGCCTCACAGGGCGTAACGCCGGGTAACGCGCGGCCACCTCATGGGCCGCACTACCACCGGCGATTGCGCTGGTCCCGCTATTCCGCTAGTGTCCTCCTCAGCCAGCGATCCGTGGAGACACTCCCACGAGAAGCGGTCGGACGTCTGACCCGGGGCCTTAGTGCCTAGAGCGTCCGTGTACGGCGAAGGGGTTGCCAGTGCAAACCATGCACCAGGTGACCCTTTTTTTGCGCCTGGTGCTCCCTGCAAGAGGAGCAACCCCATGAGGGTCCTTTCCATAGAAGAATTGGGTCAGAAGGGCATCCGCTTTTCGCGAACCCACATCTACCGCCTGATCCGCAAGAACGAGTTCCCCCGGCCCATCCGGCTGGGCGAGCAGCGCGTCGCATTCGTCGAGGACGAGATCGACGCGTGGCTCCGGTCCAAGATCGAGGAGCGGGACAGCCCCGCCGAGAAGAAGGAAATCGCACGCCGCACGTCCCAGGCGACGAAGATGGTCCGGAAGGGCAATGCGTCCCGCAAGTCGCGGAGGGCTGCGTGATGTCGAACCTGTATATCTACGAGTGCTCCCCGATAGACGACTGGTCGGCGTGGAAGCCGCTGAACGAGTGGATGAAAGACAGTCTGGCCGATGGCAGATTGACCGACGAAAAAATCGACACCCTCCATCTCAGACTTGGTGCCGCCCGCAAGGCCCTGCTCCATCGCGGCTGGGACGGGGACACAGACATTGGCCCCTACGTCTCTGCGCTCCCATGGTCGTACGATGACTACGTGATCGCATGGAAGCAGTCCGACGACGGGACGACCTTCCTCGCATCGCCGTGGTCACTCCATCCGCTCATCGCGAAGTTCATCGTAAGCATCGATGATGCCGACGCCAGTCTTCGCTTGGACAGTTTTTATTATGAGGATCAGCGCGGCCCGGAGCCGTTCATACCCGGGGACTGCCACAAGTACGCTGGCGCCGGGGAGTGGGCGTGCCACTGCCATCTTGGCGTCCGGTATGAAACATCCTGTCTCGGCAAGAACGACACAACCCCCGAGAAACACGGCGGCTTCCTGGAGATCGGCTTCGAGAACAAGGGCGGCACGATCATCCGGGCAACTATCAACGGCGAAGAGAAGTGCGACGTTGAGAATATCTCCATCCGGTTCTGTGGCGACGACGAGGTCAGGGGGAGCGTGTCCGCGCTCCGGTTCCTGTACGAGAATACCAGACACATGATCGGGGAATAGCGATGAAACAGATAAAGGTAGAAGGCGCGCTCCCAGGCGAGCGCATCGAGTTTGGTAGGTTCGCTGGTCCCGGATCCGTGCCCGAGATCGTGCGTATGCGGAAGATCAATTACGCGGAGCCGGTCTACTACGTGACGCTCGTCGGCATCGACACCGAGATCCTCGTCCCGAGCTTCGGGTGCCTGAACAGCTACACGCGTTTCACGAACCTCGTCGGGAAGAAGCATGATCACGTCTATTATGACAAGTGCCCCGACTGGCGGGAGAAGCTCGCGCACGCGATGGAGACGATGACTATCGAGCAACCCCCGGGGGACGGAGACAAGAACAAGTGAAGAAGAATGACAACGAGGCCTCGCAGGACGACGAGGCCCTGAGATGGGCATTGAGGCTTGCCTCGATGCGCTATCGGGTGGTGCCGGTCCATACGATCAGGGAGGACGGAACGTGCTCGTGCGGGCTACCGAACGACGCGGACAAGCACAAGCCGGGCAAGCATCCCATACTGAAAGGCTGGGAGAAGAAGGCGTCGTTTGACGCCGACACCATCAGGGCATGGTGGAAGGAGCTGGGCCCGTGTAACTGGGGCGTGATGTGCGAGGAGATCTTCGCGTTCGACAAGGACGGACCGCAGGCCGACGAGGTCATCCGCGAACTCGAGGAGCGGTACGGGACGCTCGCCCCTACGTGGATGACCGTGAGCGGCAGAGGAGGACATATCCTCTACCGCCAGCCAAGCAAGCGCCTGGACTTCGTGGAGACACACCGGGACATGCAGATCATATCCGGGACGCGCTACATCCTGGTGCCCGGATCCCGGCACGTCAGCGGGCGGCGCTACGAATGGGTGAAGGGACACAGCCCGGACGACATCGAGATCGCCCCTTGCCCCGAGTTCCTCCGCAACGGCTGGCCTGGCGCTGCCTCGAACAAGGACCAGTCGACCAGCGGCAACGACTGGGCCGCGTTGTGGGACGCCCCTTTGAACGAGGGCGGCAGGAACAACACGGCCACGTCACTCACCGGGCACCTCCTCGGCCACGGCCTCGGATCCGAAGAGGCCAAGCGCATCGTCGGCGCGTGGAACGAACGCGTGTGCTCCCCACCGCTGTCTGCTTCCGAGGTCAACGGCGTCGTGGACAGCATCTGGCAACGGCAGCGTGAGAAGAACGAGGCCAGCGACACGCCGACGCCTGAATGGCCGACCCTCGACGATGCCGCCTATTACGGATTGATCGGCAGCATCGTCAGGACGGTCGAACCTCATTCCGAGGCCGACCCTGCGGCGCTCCTTTTCCAGCTGATGATCGGCGTAGGGAGCATCATCGGACGCAAGGTCTACTACCTGGTCGAGGCAGACCGGCATCACGCGAACGAGTTCATCGCCATCGTCGGTAATACGGCCAAGGCTCGAAAGGGCCTGTCGTACAATCGCGTGAAGGCCGTCCTGTCGTACGTGGACGACCAGTGGACAAGGAATTGCGAGCTGTCCGGGCTGTCGTCCGGGGAGGGACTGATCCACGCGATCAGGGACGCGGTCAAGGGCACCAACAAGGACGGAGAGGAGGTCACGACCGACCCAGGCGTCGAGGACAAGCGCCTCCTGGTCATGGAGGCCGAGTTCGCCAGCATCCTGTCCGTCATGGAACGCCAAGGCTCCATCGTCAGTCAGAACATGCGCAAGGCCTGGGACAGCCAACCCTTGCGCAACATGAACAAGAACAGCCCGTATAGGGTCGAGGAGCCGCACGTCTCCATGATCGCACACATCACCGTGGACGAGCTGCGCAGCCGGTTGAACAAGACCGAGACCGCGAACGGCTTCGCCAATCGCGTGATGCTCGTCCTCGCAAGGAGGAGCAAGCTCCTCCCACTCGGCGGCAGTCTCGAAGAACGCGACGTCGAGTATCTGGGACGCCAACTCCTCGATGTCATTGAAAAGGTCACGCAGTCGGGACGCGATGCCGACACGCCCGTACGCGTCGGGCTCTCGCCCGAGGCCGAGAAGATGTGGTGCGGCATGTATGAAGAACTCAGCGAGGGACGCCCGGGCCTGCTGGGCTTCCTGGTCGCGAGGTCTGAGGCGCACGTCATCCGGCTGGCGCTCATATACGCGGTGGCAGACGGCGTCACGACGATTGGCGAGGAGCACCTGAAGGCGGCACTGGCTCTGTGGGATTACTGCGAGCAGAGCACGCGCTACCTGTTCGGGGACAGGCTCGGGGATCCGGTGGCCGACGACATCTTGACGGCGCTGAGGAGACACCCGGACGGCCTGACCAGATCCCAGATCTCCAATCTCTTCGGACGGAACAAGCGCAAGGAAGAAGTGGCCGAGGCGTTGAAGCAGCTCGTGGCCCACGGCCTTGCGCGGAGCAGCGAGGCTGAGACCCAGGGGAGGACGGCTGAGCTGTGGCGGCACGTGCGGCCCGGGGAGTAGGACCCTCGTTCCTCATGGAAACCCCCGACACGGCCAGGGAGGACGTACCGGGGGTTTCTTGTACCCAGGAAGGCAGCCAGCGATCGTGGGAGCCTTCGTTGTGACGGGAGATGCGGACCTCGGCAACCCCGGTAAGTGTGTCCAGGAGGTCACAGACCTTATCGCGTATTTCGCGTGATCGCGTATAGCGTATAGGGGTAAAAAAGAAGGGGTAAAACGAGAACAAACCCCTTTCGAGGAGATAAGCTCCCTTTGTGTACGCGTCACGCGGTTACGCGATAAACGCGAAAAGGGTCTCCACCCCCTACAACGCTCCCCCTGGTCCCCAGCGCCACAGTGCTGCCGCACCGCCGGGATCCGGACGCGTCGCTCAGCTGGAGTGACGCGCACAGATGGCTCAGAACCGGCCGGAACGTCCTCCAGCGCTGCAGGACAGCCCAAAAGGGCAAAACGCGCTGTACGGGCGTTTATACGCGTCAGGCGCAAAGGGGCCATATCCCCAGCCAGCCGCCTCTCGAAAGCCCCTTCCCGGAACCCGCGCTTTCCTGCCGTGGCCGCTGCGCACCATGGATCCGGCCCCAGAGCGAGGGACACTGCGTTCATAACAGTGCTCCTCCGCAGCATTTACAACGGGTTGCGGGTCCTCCACCCCTTGCGGGGGCAACCTCCGGGCCACGGAGCGCCCCTTTCCGCTGTGCTCCGGGCCGCATCACGTTCCGCAAATCAGGGGCTGGTCGGGCTGGCCCATTTGCCGTTATCCGCGAAACAGGGAGGGGGAGCGAGGTGACGAGACTTGGCACGACCACAACTGAAACCGAACAAGTACGGCAAGCGTCCTGCGACCGTGCGCTCCAAGCTGACCAACGGCACGGCGCTCCACGCTGAGCAGGTCGGCGATAACAAGGCCAGCAGGCGCTTCAAGGATCTGGTGGAGGCGTTCGGCACTGAGCTTGGTGGCTGGGCGTCCCTGAGCGAGGTGCAACGGTCGCTCGTCCGCCGCCTTGCAACCATCACGATCCAACTCGAAAAGCTGGAGCTACAGGCAGCACGGGGCGAGGACATCAACGCCGAAGAGTATGCGCGCATCGCAGGACATCAGCGTCGCCTCTTCAACGATCTCAATCTCATTCAGGACAAGGCAGCGCCTGCGGAGCCCGCAGCGGCCGCGCCGGAGCCACAGCCCACGTACGACGCCGGGAAGCTGCACGAGCTACCGGACGATGAACTCCTTACACTGATGAACAAGATGCGCCGTGAGAATGCGCAGATGCCGCTGACGAGCATCTTTGAGTGGCCGCGAGACCAGGACATTCCCCGGTGGAAGTCACCCGTGGACTTCAAGCGCAAGTTCCCCGCGCCTCCTCCGCCAACGCCGGAGCCTGAGCCCGTGCCGGAGCACGAGCAGGAAGTCCCCGAGGACATGATGAAAGCAGTGCTGGAGATCTTGGGATGATAACCGCCAACGCCAGACGCATCGCCGGACTGCTCGACGCCTTGGCCCAGGGCGACGAGCGCCGTCTCCGTCTGGAAGGCGGACAGTTGAAGGGCCGCGTCTCCAAGGCCGACCGTCAGGCAGGCGTAGAGCACTGGCTCAAGACGAGGGGCGACCGCTATCCGCTCCTGGCCAAGGCGCTGCGCGAGGCGCTCGCGTTCAAGGCGCTCCGTGCCGCGTCCGAGCCGGATCCGGCGTCCATCAAAACTCGATCCTCGTTCCGTGACCTGCAGCGCCACATGAACCGGCTCCGTTTCGAAGGGATACCGCTATGAGACCGAAGCTAAGGCTCCAGCAGCCGAGACAACTCCCGGAGTTCCACATCGCGGGGCAGAGTTCAGACCGCCACTTCTGGACGGTCTGGTTCCCGGCCACAGAACAGTCCGTATACGTCTCTGATCCGGTGCTCCGCGATCAGCAGAGGTTCCGCCGCCACGTCATGTGGGACACGGATCCGGCAGTCTTCATCTGTGTCGTCTCCGACACGGTCTGGGACGACGCGGTGAAGGAGGCCATCCAAGAGTTTGAAGCAAGAGTGAAGGAGAGAAAATCAGATGTTGCGTAATAAGGAAGACGACGTCGTGAAGGACGGGGAGCGCGTCCGCGTCCCCCTCATGATGGTGGACAGCCACGTGCGTCCGCCGTCCCCGATCGTGACCGGGAACCCACACCGCCCGCACCAGGCCGCGCCTGTGGCAACCAACGACGCCAGGACAGACGCGCTCGCTGCCCGCGACGCCCGTCTGGCCACGGCATGGAAGGGGGCGTAGCCATGCAACTTCCCCCGTCCAACGCCGAGCGGAAGCTCCGCGAGCTCACCCAGAGCGCCAACGACGCCGACGCCCTGATGGCGTCCACGCAAGGGACGCTCAACGCCCTGAACACCCGTCTGCATGATCCGCAGACACCGCCCGAGGAGCGCGTGGAACTTGAACGCGAGATCAACGAGGTCACGATCAAGCGGGACCGGCGCGCGCGGCGCAGGAACAATGACCGCCAGATGGTGCTCCAGTGCCAACGGTTCCTGAACACCATCCCGCGCGGCAGCGAGCTTCGGGACATCCCGATCCTCGATGCCAAGTACAACGACGTCTCCGACCTGAAGGAAGGCATCGAGGAGATGCGCGTGAAGATCAAGGCGCTCAAGAATGAGCGCCGGAAGATCAACGCCGCTCCGCTGCCGCTCGCGGATCTGAAGGAGCAGGCGCGCCAGTACGTTGACGGGCTCGCAGAGGAAGGCCGTCCCACGATGATGGGCGTCCATCCTGTGTTCCCGGTCTTGCGCGCCGAATACAAGAACGATCAGCAAACTGAGCAGTTTCTTCGGACGCAAGCCTGGCTTGATAAGGAGCGTCTGCTCGGTGCGCTGGTCCGTGAGCTGGAGGCCACGGCAACCGACGGCCCCGATGCGATGTCAGAGGCCGACAAGAGTGCGCGCCTTGCAGAGCTGGAGCCCGAGCTGTTCGGGCTGGAGCGGGACGAGGAGGCGTTTGTCTGCGAGGCGCTGGAGCGCGGTCTCGACGTCGAGCGCCGCGTGCACGCCGATCCTCGGGCAGTGATGTCCGTGGAAGTCGTGTCCCGCAAGCGGAAGGCTGCCTGACGCCCTCGGCGCTGCTGGCAGTGGCAGCGCCGGGGCCGCTGGCGTGACTGTTAGCATCCGGGTCGGCCAGTGCCTGCGGAGGGCCTTCTTCCCCTCGCGGCAGGCGACTTCAATAGGCCCCTGGCGCCGTTGGACTTGTCCGGCGACGGGGCCCTGCTGGGGCTTCCCCCTTCTCACTCTCTGGGAGCCCCAGACCCCACGGACGGTGCGCATCGAGCCGTCCTAGGGATCCGGACCGCGTCTACGTGGGGCTCTAGTCGCGGGCCCTCCTCTCCGGACGCGGTCTGGGCAAGCCCCCGGGACCTTCTTTTCCCTCGTTAGAGGTCCCGGGGGCACTCCTACGCATCCCATCGATGGTTTATCGATGATACCGGCAGCTTTCGGCGGTCGGTCCGGCTCCTAGCCGTCAAGGTCTTCCTTGTGCGGATCATTCCGCGCAACAGCACAGGAGTTCTTCAAATGCGTACAGACATACCTACTCTTGGTCAGATGCTTCAGCCAATGGATCAGCCCGAACGCGCTAGCGCGGTCACAGCGGTCCGGCACGATGAAAAGACCGACACCTACTACGTCCGGATTACCAAGGGCTATGAAGATGGGCTCCATTGGTACGACGAGGACGAGATGGAAGCTGCGTAGCGCTCAGCAACAGCACAGGAGGACGTTATGAAATACCTTGTCATGAAATCACTGGACGACTGGGAGGACGTGTTGGACGCCCAGTTCCTGGAGATGGAGCATCTGACGATGGAGGAGGTCATAGACATGATCTGCTCCGAGGGCAGGTTCCCCAAGACGTCACGCGGCACGGAAACGCTGCAATGAGCGCGTCTGATATCTGCGAACTCCAGCGCAGGGCGTCCAGGAGCACTTGGGCGGGCCGCATTGGCCGCGCCCTCAGCCTTCTGATCGCGAAGGACTACCCGCTCAGGCCCCCCGTCCCGCAGCGCAGGCGATCAGACCTGCGCCCCCTACGCGGGGCCGTTGGCATCCGCTCCCACATCGAAACCCCGAAAGGAAGCTTTCCGCTATGAGTAAGACAAAGAAGCGTACAGTCCGTGCCGGAACCGTCCGTGCAAAGATTATCAATATCGCTGACGGCAAGAAGACCCTGGATCAGGTTGCCAAGTCAGTGAAGAGCACGCGCGCCAACCTGCGCACGACGCTGTCGTGCATGAAGCGGGACTTAGGCATCAAGTATGAGCTGAAGGACGGGGAGTTGCTCGTGATGAGCGTTCCGCGCAACGTCCAAGTCGGCGATGCTGCTTAGGCGCGTGTCGCGCAGCGCCCCGGGCTCCACGGCCCGGGGCTTTTTTTGAGCAGCCCTCGACCTTCATCTTATGTGGTCGAGGTTTCGTAGGAGCGACAGTGGACTGACGGACGGCCAGTCGCGTTAGGCATGTTTCTCGCGGCGCTAGACGTGGTCTCGATATTGTGAGCTAATAGACATCAAGCGGAATTGCCACGGGACCGCTATATTAAGAGACCCGAGGCCGGTAATGCCTTCATGATCTCGTCCGTGGACAAGCGAGGTCGCCAAGCGCAACAGAGCGCGGGCGGCCTTTTTTGTTGTCCGCGCTCCTCAATCCAAAAGAGGAACGACGATTATGTCTAACCAAACTGAAACCAAACAAGTGGCTGCTCGGTCTTTCGGCCGTATCAATAAGTCGGCCGCGCCACACTATTGTCTTGAGCTGTCTGAGCTACCCGAGACATTCGAGGGTAAGAGGATGTTTGTCATTCCTCTGCTCGTTGGAGGCGTCATCGTGATGACCACGACGCCCCCCGATGGAGTGCTCCCGCCAGAGGTCCGGATCCGGGATTATGCCGTTCGGATCCAACTCGGGATCGACCTGGGCCTCGACATGTTCAGCGGCCAGACAACGTTTGACACGGAACTCCCGGTCACAGTGCAGTGGTCGCCTACTCCTGGCGGAGGACTGGTCGCGATCGTGGATGCCTCGCGGCTGATCCTGCTGTCGTGACGATGCACGCTCCTAGTCAGGCCGACGCGTAAGAAGAAAGGACCCGCTGCCGCACTCCCCCCCCGTGGCAGCGGGTTCATCCTGCATCTGGGCATACGCAAATGTAGTCCGCGAACTCCTTGAGCATGTATGTGGAGTTCGAGCACATGGGCTCGATGCGGTTAGGAGAGCTTCACGAACCGCGCATCGTCGTGGCGCTCCACGACACCATGTGCATGTTCAGGTCGGATCCCATAGGGGAAACTGAACCATGAGTGAGACCAACCCTGGTTCACATGCGTATGGACTAGAAGACGGCGTACCGTCATGGCGCTCCACGAAACCACGTGGCTGATATAGATCGCTCTGCGCATGGTGTGCGCTAACACCATGTGCCCGAGAACGTTCCATGGGACAGTCGCCAAGCAGCGGTATTGCGTGCTGGCCTTCAGCGTTGGCTACGCGCTTGTCCCCCACGTCCACGAACCGCCGGTGCCGGGTGTATGACCGGTGCAACATCCGCTCATGGACGGATCACAGCGCCGACGAACATGTTCGAGGGGGCGGGCGCTCCTGCCCCCTGGGCTGACGCCCAGCGCGCCATCAGAACCGCCCAGAACGCCTGCGCGAGCTATGGAGGAGCCCTCAGCCAGAACGTCGCTGTGTGGGCTCCTGTGCGCCCCCTAAGTTTCGGCGGACTAATTCGCCTATTTATGTGGGTATAACCGTCCACAGCCCGTGTGCCAGCTTGTCCGTTCCTAGCAATAGCGAGCGAGTACAAGATGATGACGGACTATCTGAAAAGGGCCCTCGAGCCTGATCCTGAAACGGACGAGCGGCTCATCAACAGCGGTCAGCTGTGCCGGCTGATCGGCTGCGACTACACCACCCTCCTTTCTCTGATGAAGCGCGATCCTAGCTTCCCGATCCCTACCAGGGGTGTGGCGGATAACAGTCTCACGTGGCGTCTGGGGGCCGTGCGCGCGTATCTGCGCAAGACGTCATAGGACGCCCACACGCTTCCGATCCGGGCCCGCTCCTGCTATCCCAGGGGCGGGCCCTTTTCGTGGACCCGGTGTGGCCCCGATCGAGAAACCTGTCGCTAAGTCCTTGTAAACACTGGTGGGCGGTACTGGACTTGAACCAGTGACCCCTGCGATGTGAACACAGTGCTCTACCAGCTGAGCTAACCGCCCGTACGGGGCGCGGCTGATGTCGCTCGCGCCCGGGTCCGTCCGCGGCCTCGCCTCAAGGGATGAGGGGCCGCGACGGCAAGCGCGCATTTAGCGAACGGCCCTTCGCGAAGTCAAGCAGCCCGTCCCGCGAAACCGCGCAGATTTCCGGAAAAATCTATTGGGCCGTGGCTTCCTCAGCCGGGGCCGGGGCAGGTACGGACTTCAGCATGCCCTTGACCTTGGCCATGGTGGTCTTGGCCTTGCCGTAATCCCCGTCGGTGCAGGCCGCGTCCGCCTCGTCGAGAAGCATGTTCACCTCTTCAACGTCGCCTTCGTCGAGCACCTTCGCGTTGACCGTCTGATCAACGAGGGTTTCGGTTTCGGCAAGCTGGTTGACACAATCTTCCCCTGCATCCTGGGCGAAAGCGGTTCCGCTCATCATCAATACGATGCAAGCGCTCATCACAATACGTCCGCGCATTCCAGTTCTCCTTGGAGCCGTAAGCTCAGTTCCCGTACCTAGCGCGCAATTGTGGCTGTTGGTTGCAGCCCGTGGGGCGATTGGGGGCCATTTTCCAGCGCGTCAACCCGGCCGCTATTAGGAACGGGTCGGGTCGTGGTCTGTCAAGCGTTTGAGCAGGATTTCGGCTTGGTATTCCAGGGTCTCGAAGCTGTCGATGACGGCGCTAGGGCGGGGGCCTTCCGGCGACGGCGGGGAATAGCCGAATGTGACCAAGATCGACGGAATTCCGGCTCGTTGGGCTGCCTCGATGTCGACGGCGCTGTCGCCCACCATCACGGCACGGGCCGGATCGCCCGCACTGGCGGCAACGGCGCCCAGGAGGTGACCCGGATGCGGCTTGCACGTCTCGAACGTGTCGCGGCCCGCGATCGCCCCGAAATGACGGTCGAGCTCCAGCGCTTCCAGGAGGAGATTGGCGAGGCGCGCCCGCTTGTTGGTGCAGACGGCGAGGCGCGCGCCGCGGGCCGCGAGGCGCTCCAGCAGCGCCACGGCACCAGGGAAGGGGCGGCTCTCCGTGGCGATATTGGCCTCGTAGTAGATGAGGAAGTCCTTGAAAATCGCTTCCGTGCCGGATTCGATCCCCAGCGCCTCGTAAATCATGGCCGCTGCGCCGCGTCCCACCGCCTCGCGGACGAGCGCCGGCTCCACGGTCCGGTGTCCATGCAGTTGCAGGGCATGATTGAGGGCATTCGTAAGGTCCGGCGCGGTGTCGACCAGCGTGCCGTCGAGATCGAAAACAATTGTCGCACCCTCGAACATGCGCCTCTCTCACACGTGACTTGCCGTTGCGCAAGCGGCGGCGTAGAGAGCGGACCATGCAACTCAAGACACCGATCCTTATCAAGGACCAATGCCTGATCGGCGGTGCCTGGACAGGCACGCCGGTGGACGACATCACCAATCCGGCGACCGGCGCCGTCGTCGGCCGCGTTCCCGATCTCGGCGCGCATGAGACCCGCGTGGCTATTGAGGCCGCGGATCGCGCCTTTCGGGCTTGGAGCGGCTTGCTGGCAGGTGAGCGGGCGAAAGTCCTGCGCCGTTGGTACGAACTCCAGCAGCAGCACGCGGAAGACCTCGCCCGTCTCATGACCGCCGAGCAGGGCAAGCCCCTCGCCGAGGCGCGCGCCGAGATCGATTACGGGTCTTCTTTCACGGAGTTCTACGCCGAGGAGGCACGGCGCGTGCTAGGGGAGATCATCCCGACGCCCAAGCACAGCGGTCGCGTCCTTGTCATGAAGCAGCCGGTCGGCGTCGTCGGGGCCATCACCCCGTGGAATTTCCCGTTTGCGATGATCACGCGCAAGATCTCGCCGGCCCTCGCCGCGGGCTGCACCGTCGTCGTGAAGCCGGCGCCAGAGACGCCGCTCACCGCGTTGGCGCTGGCGGAGCTGGCCTGCCAGGCCGGATTCCCGCCGGGCGTTCTCAATGTCATCACCGGCAACGCCGAGGCGATCGGTGGCGAACTGACCTCCAACCGGCTCGTGCGGATGATCACCTTCACCGGATCCACCGAGGTTGGGAAGCTGCTGATGCGCCAGTCGGCCGACACGGTGAAGAAACTCTCCTTGGAACTCGGCGGCAATGCCCCGTTTATCGTATTCGACGACGCCGGGCTCGATGCGGCCGTCGCCGGTGCCATCGCCTCGAAGTTCCGGAATTCCGGGCAGACCTGCGTCAGCGCCAACCGTATTCTGGTTCAGAGCGGTATCTACGATCGCTTCGCCGAACGGCTCACGGAGGCTGTTTCCGACCTGAGGGTGGGCGACGGCACCGAACAGGGCGTGACGCAAGGCCCGCTCATCAACGAGGCCGGGCTCGACAAGGTCGAGTTGCATGTGCGGGACGCGGTCGCGAAAGGCGCCAAGGTTCTGACAGGCGGCGTCCGGCACGAGCTTGGGCGAACGTTCTTCACACCTACCGTGTTGACCGACGTGACGCCGGATATGCGGATCGCCAACGAAGAGACCTTCGGGCCCGTCGCGGCGCTCTTCCGCTTCCGCGATGAGGAGGAGGCGGTCGCGCTGGCGAACGATACGCCGTTCGGTCTTGCGGCCTATTTCTTCACGGAGAATATTTCGCGCGCCTGGCGGGTGGCCGAGGCGCTCGAATATGGCATGATCGGCGTCAACGAAGGGATGATCTCTTCGGCATTGGCCCCGTTCGGCGGCGTGAAGGAGTCGGGTCAGGGGCGCGAAGGCTCCCACCACGGCATCGAAGAATTCCTGGAGCTGAAATACGTCATGATGGGGGGCCTCGATAACGGGAGTCCCCGATAGCGAGAGACCTCACGAGGGGGAGTCTTCTCAAGGGGAGACTGGGCGGCTGATGTCGGAAAGCGCACGGACGATCGAAGGGTACAAGGCCGCCGCGGCGAGGGCGGCGATCGACTTGGTACAACCCGGCATGCGGCTTGGGCTCGGCACGGGCTCTACGGCGGCACCTTTTGTCGAAGAGGTCGGCGCGCGCGTGCGCGACGGGCTCAACGTCATCTGCGTGCCGACATCGGAGGCGACGCGCAACCATGCCGAGGCCTTGGGCATACCGCTGACGACGCTGGATGAGACACCGCATCTCGATCTGACCGTGGACGGCGCCGACGAGATCGACGACCAGCTTCGATTGATCAAAGGCGGCGGCGGCGCCTTGTTGCGGGAGAAGATTGTCGCAACGGCATCCGAGCGCATGGTTGTCATCGCCGACGACCGGAAGCTGTCACGAACGCTCGGGTCCCATCCGCTGCCCATCGAAGTGGTGCGCTTCGGTCTGAAGGCCACCGTGCAGCTGATCCAGGCTCTTTCGGCGGAAGCCGGGTGCGAGGGCGAGATTCGGCTGCGGCCCGGTGAGGGCGGCCGCCCGTTCGTCACCGATCAGGGTAATCTGATCGTAGACTGCGCATTTCCCAAGATTGCCGAGCCCGAGGTTCTTGCTTTCGCCCTGACGCGCGTGCCCGGCGTGGTCGAGCACGGCCTTTTTCTCGGACTTTGCGATATGGCAATTGTCGCGGGCGCGAATGGCATACAAGTCTTGAAGCATCCGAGCGCATAAGGTCACAAGCGCCAAGTTGTCATCTGACAAATTCTCATCCGACCCGTCATCATTCGACGCATCATCACCTGAAAAAGCCACCCGGAGTACCGATCCAAAGTGTCTGACCACGACTACGATTTGTTTGTTATCGGAGCAGGATCCGGCGGCGTTCGAGCGGCCAGACTTGCGGCTCAGCTCGGCAAGCGCGTCGGCATCGCCGAGGAATACCGTGTCGGCGGTACCTGCGTCATTCGCGGCTGCGTGCCGAAGAAGCTTTTGGTCTATGGCAGCCGCTATGGAGCTGAGATCGAAGATGCCAAGGCTTTCGGCTGGTCCTATGACAACCTTGCGTTCGATTGGTCCACGCTGATCCATAATGTGCAGCGCGAGGTCGATAGGCTCAACGGCGTCTATACGCGTACCCTCGAGAATAACGGGGTCGACCGCTTCCTGACGCGGGCCACGGTGGAGGGGCCACATAGCGTGCGCCTCGCCGATCGCGAGGAGGCCGTGTCGGCCGAGTACATCCTGGTCGCCACCGGTTCGGCGCCGGCCTTTCCCTCCATACCGGGAGCGGAACATTTCATCAGCTCAAACGAGTGCTTCAAGTTCGAGGCGCTGCCCCAGAGCATTGTCATTCTGGGGGCCGGCTATATCGGCATGGAGTTCGCCTCGATCTTCGCAGGGCTGGGCGTCGAGGTCACGGTTGTCCATCGCGGCGAACAGATCCTGCGCGGTTTCGACAAGGACTTGTGCGACACCGTCGCAGAGGCCTTGCGCGATCGCGGCGTGGACTTGCGGATGTGCACAAATATTACCTCGGTCGAGAAGGACGGCGACGGATACCGTGTCGCGCTGACGGACGGCGATTGTCTTCATGCGTCGAAGGTCATGGCGGCGACCGGCCGCACGCCAAACACGAAGGGGCTGGGGCTCGAAGCCGTCGGCGTCGAACTCGGCAACAACGGCAAGGTGATCGTGGACGCCTATTCGAGAACGGCCGTCGACAGTATCTATGCCGTTGGCGATGTGACCGACCGCGCCAATCTCACGCCGGTCGCGATCCGTGAGGGGACGGCTTTTGTGGAGACGGTGTTCGAAGATCGTCCCAAGGCGATGGACTACGGCTTCATCCCGACGGCGGTTTTCACCGAGCCCGAGATCGGGACTGTGGGACTCACGGAAGAGGAGGCGCGCGAGAACCATGCGATCGATGTCTACAAGACGAGCTTTCGGCCCATGCGTGCGACCATCAGCGGGCGCGGTGAGCAGGTGTTCATGAAGCTGATTGTGGACGTGGAGACCGACAAAGTTCTCGGCCTGCATATGGTCGGGCCGGATGCAGCCGAAATCGTTCAGATGGCGGCGATCCCCTTGCGGCTCGGCGCGACCAAGGCCGATTTCGACGCCACGATGGCGCTTCATCCCAGCATGGCGGAAGAGTTTGTAACCCTGCGGCAGAAATGGGAGCCGCCAACACCAATCAAGGGATCAGATGCGGCGGCTTGAGGAAAAAATAGCACTCGTAACGGGCGGGGGCGCAGGCATCGGCCGCGCCATCAGCGAGACTTTCGCGCGTGAAGGCGCGCATGTGATTGTTGCGGATATCGACGGCGAAGCGGCCAAGGAGACGGCCGATCAAATCGTCAAGTCGAACGGTGCCGCCGAGGCGCAAACCGTCGACATCACGGACACGGCGGAAGTTCAGGCGTTGATGGCGGCTATCAAGGATGCCCATGGTCGGCTGGATGTGCTCGTCAACAATGCGGGCGTCGGCGCGCGCGCGGACTTCCGCCATCTGACGGACGAGGACTGGGAGAAGGTGTGGTCCGTCAATCTCGACGGGACCGTGAAATGCGCGCGGGAGGCCTTCGACCTGATGCGCGCGTCGGGCAAGGCCTCGATCATCAATCTGTCTTCGGTGATGTCGGCCAAGCATACGCGTCAGATGGCGGTCTACTCTGCCACCAAAGGCGCGGTGTCGGCGTTGTCACGCAGTCTCGCGGTCGAATACGCACCCTACGGTATCCGGGTGAACACGCTGCTTCCGGGCTATGTGGAGACGGCGCTGATCGGCCGCTATCTGAAGAATCCCGGCATCGCGAAGGCGCTCCTCACCCAGACGCCGCTCCGGCGGTTCGGGACGCCTGAAGACATCGCCAATGCCGCATTGTTCCTGGCGTCCGACGAGGCGGCCTATATCACGGGTGCCGCGCTAAACGTCGATGGCGGGATGCAGACGACCCTCTAGCAAGATTCGCCGGACGTATGGTTCTCAGGTAGACGGACGCTCAGTCCCGTGTCGGTGAAGTAGGCTTCCTTCAACGGGGGCGCTTCCACGGTCGTGTCGCCTCTGAGCACCGACAGTAGCGCTTGCGGGTCAGCGGCGTTCCCCAGCAATCCGTTATGATCGGACGGCGCGGCCGAGATCGTTTTCGCGCGATAGACTTCAACCTGCTCGATGCCGGACTCCATGGCGAAACGGCATACGCCCCGGATGTATAGCTTGTTGAATTCGTTCTCCGCAGTCTGCTGAGCGGCGTAGGCAATGTTGACATACTGCCAGTAGACCCCGTCTCCGCGTTTCTGACGTTTGCGATCAAGAGCGACAGCTTCTTCGATCAGCCGCTGCGCGAGCCAGTCGTCGTTGTGGTGCGCCGCGGCTTCGCGCAGGTCATCCACGCAGACTGTGAGGTCGCCCCGCTGGGGGGAGGACTCGTGCTCCGGAGACACTTCGGGAGGTGCTACTGGTTGCGGGGATTTCTCTTGGGGCCATTCGATGTCCAACTCCGACGTCATACATTGGCGAACGCGCCGGCAAAGATTTTGATAGCGGAGCCCCATCTGCGAGCCTCATCCCTGATGCGATTTATCCCATCGTTGAAGGCCGCAACTAATAATTTGTAAAAACGAAGGTCGGGGTCTTAGACAGTAGGCCCATGACAATTTCCCCATACATTACGGTACGTTACGCATTTTCTCGGATTACGTGTGGTTGTGAGCTTTCGCACTCTATATGCACAGTACACGGATCATCTTAGGCGAGACTCACAGTCGCCAGCGGGATGCAGATGACGCAGTAGGGAAGGCCGCGAAGGAAGAGATCTGTCTTAGGCGTTCTCGCCTTCCAGCACGGCTTTGGTGCCGGCACCGGGGACGGCGGCGGTCTCCGCCACGAGTTCGTCGACAACGGCGATCAGGGCTTCATGCTGGGATGCGCCGGCGGCCTTGGCCTTCTCGTAGCATTTGAGCTGGCGGTCGGCGCTGGTGCCGCGTTGCAGAATCGTGCGGGCATGTGCGACCTCGCGCGTGCAGCCAAAATAGGCCGCATCCTCGGCGACGAGTTCGAACAGTTCCTCGATTAGATGCGAGAAGGGCACCATGGCGCCGCGGCCGAAATCGACCATACCTTCCTCGATGCCGTAGCGCTGGGCGCGCCAGCGGTTTTCGCGGATGAGAAACGGCGGGTAGTGGCGCCAGCGCTGGTTCTGCCGGCGGAGCCGGTAGAGAAGGCGCAGGATGCACTGGAATAGGGCGGCGATGGCGACGGCGTCCTCGATCAACGGACAGACATCGGTGACCCGCATCTCGAGGGTCGGGAACCGTGCCGAAGGGCGCAGGTCCCACCAGATCTTGGTGGCGTCCTCGATCAAGCCGGCGCTCACCATGAGTTCGATGGTGCGCTCGTATTCGCTGTAGCTGGAAAAGGTGTGCGGAATGCCCGTGCGCGGCAATTCGTCGAACACTGACAGCCTGTAGGATTTGAGGCCCGTTGCCTCACCCTGCCAAAATGGCGACGACGTCGACAGCGCCAGGAGATGCGGCAGGAAGTAAGGGGCTTGGCTGAGGAGATCGATCCGAAGGTCGTCGTCGTCGATGCCCACATGGACATGCATGCCGCAGATCACCAGCCGGCGGACCACGTATTGAAGGTCCTGAGCGAGCAGGTTGTAGCGCTCTTTGTTTGTGTGGTGCTGACTATCCCAATGCGCGAAAGGGTGCGTCGAGGCGGCGATAGGAGCCAGACCGAACTCCGCGGCGGTCGCTCCCACAGTCGAACGGAGTTCAACCAGCTGGTCGCGGGCTTCTTGCACCGAACGGCAGACATGGGTGCCGACCTCGATCTGGGACCGAAGAAATTCAGGGCTGACCTGACCGCCCGAGGCCTCTTCGGCTTTGGCCAGCAACTCGGCCGGCGGTTCGGGGGCAAGGTCGCGAGTCTGTTTATCGACGAGAAGATACTCTTCCTCGATGCCGATGCTGAATGTCGGTTCTTTGGTCGCCATGGGGATTCAGCTCGATCTCGATGGATGAATCGGTTTCGCAGGTGAGTGTCGCATACTCGTCCGTGTTCGGGGAGGTCAAAGACCGCTAGACCAACCCTTGCAGCCAATGACCGACGAGATAGGCGACACTCGCGGCGAGCATGCCGATGACGAGAGTCTCGGATCCGGCGGACCACCAAGATTTGGGCGACCAGCGGCTGCGAATGGACCCGATAGCGAAGAAGACCGCGGCGGTCATGATCGTAGAGGGCCATTCGGGCCGGTCCACCCTGGCGAGATAGGGGAGTAGAGGGACGCTGCCGCAAACGACGAAGGCGATGAACGTGTAGAGCGCCGCACGAGCGGGCGAGCGCTGGACGGCGGCCATGCCGTGCTCCTCCGTCATCATCGCTTCGACCCAGCTCTCCCGGTGCTGGCTGAGCACGGTGACGACCGTTTCGAGGGCCTCTCCTTCGAAGCCTTTGCTCCGGAAAATCTGACGGATCTCCTCGCGCTCGCCTTCGGGGGCGAGGTCGATATGGCGCTCTTCCATGCGGCGGAGTTGCTCGTATTCGTCGCGCTCGGCCTTGGTGCCTGTGAAGTTGCTCGCGGCCATGGAGAACCCGTCCGCGAGAAGGTTGGCGAGGCCCAGAATGACGACCACGGTGGCCGACAGATTGGCGCCTACGACACCGGCCATGACGGCGAACGTGGTCACCGTGCCGTCGATGCCGCCATAGACCCAATCGCGCAGATAGCTGACGCGCGGACCGTGATGCAGCCGCCGAGCGATTTCGCGAGGGTTGTGGCTGTGTTCAAGCTGAGGCAAGAGTTTAGGTTCCTTCCCGCGTCATTATCGGTTATTTGGCAGGCCCCGCGATAGAGAAGTGATCGCGATCCCCCGCTAGCCACAGTCATTTCAAGTGCTTATATAGCGGGGACTTAACTGGAGAATGAGAATGGCACCGCGTTGGAGCCCCGATAGCTGGCGTTCAAAGCCGATTGAACAGGTTCCGGAGTACCCGGATCCCTCCGCCCTGTCCGAAGTCGAGCAGCAGCTTGCCTCGTTTCCGCCGCTTGTTTTTGCAGGCGAGGCGCGGGAGCTGAAGGCGAAGCTTGGCCGCGTCGCGCAAGGGGAGGCCTTCCTGCTGCAAGGCGGCGACTGCGCGGAGAGCTTCGCGGAGCACGGACCGGACACGATTCGCGACTTCTTCCGGGTGTTTCTGCAGATGGCTGTGGTGCTCACCTATGCGGGCGGGTCGCCCGTGGTCAAGGTCGGCCGCATCGCTGGCCAGTTCGCGAAGCCGCGTTCGTCGTCCACCGAGACGTCGGATGGGGTCTCCTTGCCGAGCTATCGCGGCGACATCATCAACGGTATCGAATTTTCAGAGCTGGATCGCAATCCCGATCCGCAGCGCATGCACATGGCCTATCGTCAGGCCGCGGCCACGCTCAATCTGCTTCGCGCGTTCTCGCAAGGCGGTTACGCAAATCTCGAGCATGTGCATCAGTGGAATCTCGGCTTTGTCGAAGACAGCCCAGCGGGTCACCGCTATCAGGAGCTTTCCGACGATATCGCCCAAACGCTGCGCTTCATGCGCGCGATCGGGCTGACGCCCGAGAATACGCCGCAACTGCGGTCGACGAGCCTGTACACGAGCCATGAGGCGCTGCTGCTTGGTTACGAGCAGGCGCTGACCCGAATCGATTCCACGTCGGGCGATTGGTACGCCACGTCGGGCCATTTTCTGTGGGCCGGCGACCGGACGCGCCAGCTCGACCATGCACATCTCGAATTCCTGCGCGGGGTCAAGAATCCCATCGGCGTGAAGTGCGGGCCGAGCCTCGATTCGGACGAACTGCTGCGGCTGATCGATCTCTTAAGCCCGCAGAACGAGCCGGGACGTTTGACGCTGATCTGCCGTTTCGGCGCAGACAAGGTGGGAGACCATTTGCCGGCGCTGATCCGCGCGGTCGAACGCGAAGGCAAGACGGTGGTGTGGACCTGCGATCCGATGCACGGCAACACGATTAAGGCCGGCAGCGGATACAAGACGCGGCCGTTCGACTTGATCGTCAAGGAGGCGGAAGCCTTCTTCGACGTGCATCGCGCCGAAGGCACTCACGCCGGCGGCATCCATGTGGAGATGACGGGCAACAACGTCACCGAATGTGTCGGCGGCGCGAAGGCGGTCACCGAGACCGACCTGTCCGACCGGTATCACACCCACTGCGATCCCCGGCTCAATGCCGATCAGTCGATCGAGCTGGCCTTCATCGTGGCGGCGCGTCTGCGCCGCGAGCGGGAAGGCCGGCCCGTGCCTCAAGTCTCCGTCGCGGCAGGCGAGTAGTCGGGATGCGGGGGGCGGGCCTAGCGCACGCCCCGCTTCCGGGCGCTGCCGGGCTTCGGCCGCCGCAACCTTTCCATTTGAGTTGATTCCATGGGCAGTGAAACCAAGGACTCATTCAAGCTCGCGCTCGCGCAGGCCAACCCTGTCCTCGGCGACTTGGACGGCAATCTCGAAACTGCATGGGGATTGCGGGAGGGCTTTGCCGCGTCCGGCGCGGATTTGGTGGTCTTTTCCGAACTCTTCCTGACCGGGTATCCGCTGGAGGATCTCGTGTTGAAGCCGGCCTTGCAGCGTGCGGCGCGCGCCGCGTGCGAGGACCTGGCGGCGCGCACCAAAGATGGCGGGCCGGCCGTGCTGATGGGTGTTCCCTGGGCGGAAGGCGACGATGTCTACAATGCGGTCGCGTTGCTGGACGAGGGCCGCATCGCCGCCGTGCGGTACAAGCATGTCTTGCCCAATTACGGCGTGTTCGACGAGAAGCGGGTCTTTGCGCCGGGGCCGATCCCCGAGCCGATCGCCTTCCGGGGGCTCAAGCTGGGCGTTCCGATCTGCGAAGACATTTGGGAGGAGGGCATTTGCGCATCCCTGGCCGAGGCCGGGGCCGATCTCCTGATCGTGCCCAATGGCTCGCCCTATTGGATGGGGAAGCAGGCGATCCGCTACGGCGTGGCCGAGGCACGGGTCGCCGAAGCGAAACGCCCGCTCGTCTATCTCAACCAGTTCGGCGGACAGGACGAGCTGGTGTTCGACGGCGCCTCCTTCGTGCTCAACGCCGATGGAAAATGCGTGGTGCAAATGCCGGCTTGGCAGGATGCGGCGCTCGTCACTGATTGGCACCGCGACGCGGACGGCTGGCGTTGCGCACAAGGCGAGATCGCGGCCATCGAGGCCGGCGATTCAGCCAACTATCTGGCCTGTGTCACGGGCCTTCGCGACTACATCGACAAGAACGGTTTCCCCGGCGTCGTGCTGGGCCTGTCGGGCGGCATCGACTCGGCGCTGTGCGCGGTGATGGCCGTGGACGCGCTGGGCGCCGACCGAGTCCACTGCATCATGCTGCCGTACGAGTACACCAGCAGCGAGAGCCTGACTGACGCGGAGCAGATCGCGAAAGCGCTGGGCGTCCGCTACGACATCGTGCCGATCCATGACGGCGTCGACGGCCTGGGCGCGTGCCTCTCGGAGGTGCTGGGCGGCCCGCCGGACGGCTTCACGGCGGAGAATCTGCAGTCCCGGACGCGCGGCACGCTCTTGATGGCGGTGTCCAACAAGCTCGGGCCGCTCGTGCTGACAACCGGGAACAAGTCTGAGGTTTCAGTCGGTTACGCGACTTTGTATGGCGATATGAACGGCGGGTTCAATCCCATCAAGGACCTGTATAAGGGCCAGGTTTATGCACTGTCGCGCTATCGCAATCAGAACCGGCCGAAGGGATGCCTCGGGCCCGACGGCGTGATCATCCCGGAGAATGTCCTCACCAAGGACCCGTCGGCGGAACTGAAGCCCGATCAGCGGGACGTGGATTCCCTGCCGCCCTATCCGGTGCTGGACGACATCCTCAATTGCCTTGTGGAGCGCGAACTCTCCGTACCGGAGATCGTGGAGCGCGGGCACGACGTCGAAATGGTCAAGAAGGTCGAGCGCATGCTCTATCTCGCCGAGTACAAGCGCCGCCAGGCCGCGCCCGGCGTCAAAATCACCGAGCGAAATTTCGGCCGGGACCGGCGCTATCCGATCACCAACAAGTTCCGCGAGATCACTTAGATGACTGTCACCGTCCGCTTCGCGCCGAGCCCCACCGGGCGGCTGCATGCCGGCAATATCCGCACCGCGATCATCAATGCGCTGTTCGCCCGGAAGGCCGGCGGGACCTTCATCTTGCGCCTCGACGACACGGACAAGGAACGCTCGACGGAAGCGTTCGCGCGCGGCATCGAGGAGGACATCGCCTGGCTGGGCATCGAGTGGTCAGAGAAGGTCAGGCAGTCGGATCGGCTCGCCCGGTATGATGCGGCCGTCGAGAAGCTGAAGGAGATGGGCCGTCTTTATCCCGCCTACGAGACGCCCGAGGAACTGGAACTCAAGCGCAAGCGTCAGCTCGCGCGCGGCAAGCCGCCCGTCTACGATCGGGCTGCTCTTGAGCTGACCGACGAGGACAAGGCGGCGCTCGAGGCCGAGGGGCGCAAACCCCATTGGCGCTTCAAGCTGGAGCCGCGCGACGTGGTCTGGGAAGATCTCGTGCGGGGCCGGCAGCATGTGGATGCGGGCTCCCTGTCCGATCCCGTCCTGATCCGCGGCGACGGCACCTTCCTCTACACGCTGCCGAGCGTGGTCGACGACATCGATCTCGGCGTTACCCATGTCATTCGCGGCGAGGATCATGTGGCCAACACGGCGCCGCAGATCCAGCTCTTCGAGGCGCTGAGCGCTAAGGCGCCCGATTTCGGGCATCACAATCTTCTCGTGGGCGCCGAGGGGCAGGCTCTGTCGAAGCGCGACAAGTCCCTGTCGATCCAGGGCATGCGCGAGGAGGGGCTCGAACCGCTTGCCGTGGTCAGCTACGCGGCGACGATCGGCACCAGCGATCCGATCGCGCCCCACGACAGTCTGGACGTGCTCGCAGAGGCCTTCGACTTCGGCAAGCTGTCGCGGGCGCCGGCCAGGTTCGATCCGCACGAGCTTGGCCTTCTGAACGCCAAGCTGCTGCACACCCTCCCGTTCTCCGCCGTTGCCGACCGGCTCGCGGAGCTGGGCGTGACCGGCGGCGAGGCGTTTTGGGACGCGGTTCGGGGCAATCTCGAGGTGCTCAAAGACGCGAAGGACTGGTGGACCGTGGTCACGGGCCCGATCGAGCCGGTCATTGACGATCCGGACTTTTGCGCTGCTGCCGTGGAGTTGCTGCCGCTTGAGCCTTGGGACGAAGAAACCTGGGGAACGTGGACCGGCGCCGTTAAGGCCGAGACGGGAGCCAAGGGAAAGGCACTGTTCCAGCCCTTAAGACTTGCGCTGACCGGACAGCCTCACGGGCCGGAACTGAAGCAGTTACTGCCGTTGATCGGCCGGGAGCGGGCGCTAAAGCGCCTGCGCGGGGAGGCTGCGTAAAGACGCTCGCTAGTTCGGGGTCGGCGCGGATTTCTTGACGAACGAAGACTGGCCCTGTGGCGGAGCTTCGGACGCGGCCTGGGGCGCGGGTTGCGCCGCTGGCGGCGGCTGGAAGCCCGGAGGCACGGGCACCTGCAAAGTCGGTGCGCCGTTTTGGGCCGCTTGCGGCGGCGGCGTGATCTGCAATTCGGACGGCGATGCGCCCCCGATATCCAGATTGAGCTGCGGGGGCGGTCCGCTCGGTTCGGGCTGGGCCTCGGGCGCGGCCGGCGCCTGCGGTGCCGCGGACGCTTGGGTCGCGCCGTCCTCGGGCATCCCTTGCGCCTTCTGGTTGGCCTCCTGGATCTCCATCGGGTTGTACTCGGACTTCTTGCACGAGCACCCCTTTACGAACTCCTTGCGGTAGCGGAGCGCCACGGGCAGATCCATGTAGGGCGAGCCGCTCAGCGAGATCGCCTGTTCGATCTCCTGGCCGGGATTGCGGTAGACGTAGAGCTCGGCCGGCGCGGCGCAGCTCGCCTGGCATCTCTGCGCGTCCTGGCCGGCCTGGCTGCCGTAGGTGGAGTAATGGATCGGGAAATAGAAGCCGTCGCAGAGGCGCACACACACGGTCCGGTACCGGCCGTTGGGATTGATGCTGCGATAGATCGGCGTCTGGTACTCCTGGCGGGGGCCGCCGAAGAAGTCGAAGAAACCGCCGTTCGACTGAGGCACGCCGCTACAACCATTCTGCTGCATGGCGCGCTGGAGTTCTTGCTGCCGGCGCCGGTTGCCGCCGCCGCCTAGCGAGGCGCGCTGCGCCTGCAGGCGCTCGACCTGGCGCCGCGCATCTTCGACGCGGGAGTTAAGGCTCAGACACCGAGGCGTCCTCTTCAGAGCCCGTCCGAAAATGAGCATGCGTTCGTAGCAGCCAGCCCGGTCCATTTCCGACTTCACGGCCCTGTGCGCCTGCGTGGCTTGGTTGAGTTCCTGATTGAGCGAGATCAGCTCGGGATTGTTGCCGCCACCGCCGCTGGCCGCATCCAGTTCCTGCTGCAGCTGCATGCAGCGGATATCCTGCTCGGACTGGGCGAAGCCGTCGCCGGACAGTGTCAGGCAGCCGAGCGCCAGCGCGCCCAGGCCGGCAATGGCCCGCGCTGAGAAAGGCGCCGGATGCGCCGCGCTTGGCGCGAAAACACGCCGAAAACCGCGATGGACCCTCACGACGGTCAATCCAATCCTTGGGGAAACCTCAATTGCACATTATGCGCGCAAAGAATCTTCGGTCAATGCGGCATGAATAAGATGGTTTGCTTGACGATTTGGCGGTTTGCCGCCATAAGCGGGACCAAGATGATGTACCCGCAATCGAACCTTAGCATTTCTGGCTGCATTATTCCGCGCTAGCAAAATAGCTCGCACGGGTCGTCCTTCTTTTTACTTCTCCATTCATCACCGACGAACATCCGGCGGGCCTCAAGCCGAAGGGCTTAGTCAGTGTCGCTTACGATCTACAATACGCTCACCCGCAGCAAGGAGGTCTTCACGCCTCTCGATCCGGGCAATGTGCGCCTCTATGTCTGCGGGCCGACCGTCTACGACTACGCGCATATCGGCAACGCGCGGCCCGTCATCGTGTTCGACTTGCTGTTTCGCCTGCTGCGGCACCTCTACGGCCCCGATCACGTGACCTACGTCCGCAACATCACGGACGTGGACGACAAGATCAACGCGCGCGCGGCCCGCGACTATCCGGACCTGCCGCTGAACGAAGCGATCCGCAAGGTCACCGAGCAGACCGAGGCGCAGTTCCACGAGGACATGCACGCCCTCGGAGCGCTCGACCCCACGGTCGAGCCGCGCGCCACCGAGCATATCGAGCAGATGCGCGCCATGATCGATCGCCTGATTGCCAAGGGCAGCGCCTATGTGGCCGAGGGCCACGTGCTGTTCAGCGTTTCGTCGATGGCGGACTACGGGAAGCTCTCCGGCCGTTCCGTGGACGAGATGATGGCGGGCGCGCGGGTCGAGGTCGCGCCTTTCAAGAAGGACCCGATGGATTTCGTGCTGTGGAAGCCGTCAAAGCCCGGCGAGCCGTCCTGGCCGTCGCCGGGAGATATCGAGACGCCGGGGCGCCCGGGCTGGCACATCGAGTGCTCGGCCATGTCCGCCGCCCATCTCGGCGAGGTGTTCGACATCCATGGCGGCGGCATCGACCTCGTCTTCCCGCACCACGAGAACGAGATCGCCCAGTCGCGTTGCGCCCACGGCACCGACGTCATGGCGCAGGTCTGGATGCACAACGGCTTCCTGCAGGTGGAAGGTGAGAAGATGTCGAAGAGCCTCGGCAACTTCGTCACCGTGCATGAGCTGCTGACCGGGTGGCAGGGCTATGCCTGGCCGGGCGAGGCGCTCCGGTTCAACATGTTCCGCACCCACTATCGCCAGCCACTCGACTGGACGTTTGTCAGTCTCGACGAGTCCCACAAGACGCTGTGGGATTGGTACGGCGAGCTGGAAGCCCACGAGCCGGCGTCCGAAGTTCCGCAGGCGATCGTCGATGCGCTGTTGGACGATTTGAACACGCCGAAGGTCATCGCCGAACTGCACAAGCTTCATGGCGCCAAGGAGTATGCCGCGCTTCGAGCCGCGCTCGGTTTCCTGGGCTTCTCCGGACAGCGTGCCAATATCGAGCGTAAGACCCTGGACGGCAGTGACCAGGTGGACAGCGCTGCCGTGGACCAGTTGATCGCCGGCCGGCTCGAAGCCCGCAAAGCGAAAGACTTTGCCGAAGCGGACCGCATTCGCGACGAGCTGCAGGCCATGGGTATTGTTCTGAAAGACGCGAAGAATCCGGAGACGGGTGAGTTGGAGACAACCTGGGAGGTCGCGCGATGAGTGCCGAAGCCAATCCGCAACTCGCGTTGCGCCCCATGTTGCCCGGCGAAGCGCCGCTGCTCGCCGAGATCTTCCGCGCGAGCATCATGGAGCTGACTCAGGACGAATACGAGGTCGAGCAGCAGGAAGCCTGGATCGCGGACGCGAATAACGAGGAGGCCTTCGCCAAGACTCTTGCCGACCATACGACGATCGTCGCGACCATGGGCGGCTCGCCGGTGGGCTTCGGCTCGCTCGAGACGGACAGCAAGGTCGGGTTCCTTTATGTGCATCCCGCCGCGGTGGAGCGTGGCGTCGGCACGTTGCTGGCCGATGCGCTCGAGAAAATCGCGGCGGGCCGCGGCGCCAAATCGTTGAGTGTGGACGCCAGCGACAGTGCGTTCGATTTCTTCAACAAGCGCGGCTATGCCGCTCAGCAGCGCAACAGCGTCCGGCGCGGCGACGAGTGGCTGTCCAATACGACGATGAAGAAGACCCTGCCGGGGCCGGAGACAGTGCAATGAGCAACTTCCTGAAAGACACCCCGTTCAAGGGTTCGAAGGGCATTTATCTGGCGATCAAGCTGGCGGTGCTGGTGTTGGCGGTGCTGCTCGCCCTGCGCTTCGTCTTCGGTGTGGTGTAGGTCATGGCGCGCGAAACTCTCTCCCTATACGACACGACCTTGCGGGACGGCGCCCAGACCCACGGCGTCGATTTCTCCCTCGACGACAAGCTGCTGATCGCCGAGCAGCTCGACAAGCTGGGTCTCGACTATGTCGAGGCTGGTTATCCGGGCGCGAACCCTATCGATACGGAACTCTTTTCCGAGGACCGCAAGGTCGGCGCCAAGGTCACGGCTTTCGGCATGACGAAGCGGCCAGGCCGGTCGATCTCCAACGATCCCGGCTTCCAGGCGCTTCTTGCGGCCGAGGCGGATGCGATCTGTCTCGTGGGCAAGACGTGGGACTTCCACGTGGACGTCGCGCTCGGAATCACGCTCGAGGAGAATCTCGCGGGCATCAAGGAGTCCGTCGAGACGGTCGTCGCCTCGGGCCGCGAAGCGCTGCTCGACTGCGAGCATTTCTTCGACGGCTACAAGGCCAATCCCGATTACGCGCTTGCGTGCGCGAAGACCGCCTATGACGCGGGCGCGCGGTGGGTCGTGCTCTGCGACACCAATGGCGGCACGTTGCCGGAAGAGGTCGAGGCGATCGTGGCGGAGGTTGTTGCGCATATCCCGGGCGACCACGTCGGCATTCACGTTCACAACGACACCGACAATGGCGTTGCCAATTCGCTGGCGGCGGTGCGGGCCGGCGCACGGCAGATTCAGGGCACGCTGAACGGTATCGGCGAGCGTTGCGGCAACGCGAACCTGACTTCGATCATTCCCACGCTGCTGCTCAAGAGCGGCTATGCGGATCGCTTCGAAACGAAGATCACGCCGGAGAAGCTCACCACGCTGACCCACGCCTCGCGCATCCTGGACGAGATGCTGAACCAGGCCCCCGACCGGCACGCGCCCTATGTGGGCGAGGCGGCGTTCGCGCACAAAGGCGGCATTCACGTCTCGGCCGTGAAGAAGGACCCGCGCACATATGAGCATGTGCCGCCGGAGAGCGTCGGCAATGTGCGCAAGCTTCTGGTGTCCAACCAGGGCGGCAGGTCGAATATTCTGGCGGAGCTCGAGAGCATCGGCCTAACCGTGTCCAAGGACGATCCGCGGGTTGGCCGTCTTGTGGAGTTGGTGAAGGAACGCGAGGCGGTCGGGTACGCCTACGAAGCGGCGGAAGCGTCGTTCGAGCTCCTGGCGCGGCGCATGCTGGAGACCGTGCCCCAGTTCTTCGATATCGACTCGTTCCGGGTCATGGTCGAGCGCCGCCACAATGCACTCGGCGAGCTCGTGACGATCTCTGAAGCCACGGTGAAGGCGCGTATCGACGGCGACTCGGTGATGTCGGTCGGCGAGGGCAACGGTCCCATCAACGCTCTCGACAATGCGCTTCGGAAGGATCTCGGTCCGTATCAGAGTTACATCGACGATCTTAAGCTCGTGGACTACAAGGTCCGTATCCTGACAGGCGGCACGGACGCGGTGACGCGCGTTCTGGTCGAGAGCCGCGACGGTGAGGGGCGCCGCTGGTTCACGGTCGGCGTTTCCCCGAATATCGTCGATGCGTCGTTCGAGGCGCTGCTCGACTCGATCAACTATAAGCTGATCCGTGACGGCGCGCCGGCGCCTTCCTAGAGCTTCTCAACCACGCGGTATTTTGGCTTCGGTTCCTCTTCCAGCTCGGCGAGCAGGCGGTGGATGACGGGCAGCACGTCTTCGGCGCTGTCCGCCACGCACATCTTAAGCTCGAAGCCGGAGCGGATGAAGTTGTGCTCCATCATCCGGTCGAACAGTTCCAGCAGCGGATCCCAGAAGCCGTGAATGTTCACGAGCACGATCGGCTTCTTGTGTTGTCCGAGCTGGGACCAGGTTAGCTGCTCGACGAATTCCTCGAGCGTGCCGATGCCGCCGGGCAGTGCAACGAAAGCGTCGGACTTCTCGTACATGAGATGTTTGCGCTCGTGCATGGTGTCGACGATGACCAGTTCGTGCACGTCGACGAGCATGCGTTCGCGGTCGTGAAGAAATTCGGGCATGATGCCGGTGACATGGCCACCGCTGTCGATGACCGAGCGGGCCACAATGCCCATCAGCCCCAAGTCTCCGCCGCCATAAACGAGGTTGGTCCCGGCTTCCGCAAGCGCTTCTCCGAGCGCGCGGGCTGCGTCCGTGAAGGCCGGATTGTGTCCCGCGCCGGACCCGCAATACACGCAGACGGTCTCAACTTTGCTGCGATCTCGCGTCATGAAAGCTCCTGCGGCATGCCGCTCTCCGGCGGTTCGATGTTTGCCGGCATCTGGCATCGGCTCGGGTGAATCGTCAAGAATCCGAATGGCATATGCTTCTTGCCGATCGGTATGGCAGTGGCATGAACGATTGGATAGGGTTCAGCCCCGCAGGGCGGCTTGTGGCGCGATCACCGCGACAGCGCCGCCGCAACAACAGACCGAAACGGTTGAGCGAACGAGGAAACAAGTAAGATGAATGCGTTCAGAATACTCGCAGGTGTGGCCGCGATGGCCGCCACGATGTGTCTCTTCCAGGGCACCGGGGCCTTCGCGGAGGACGCCGCGCCGGACGCCGACGTGGTCGGGTCCGCATCGTCGGCCTCTCACAAGGCGCCGATCAAGGTGGATGTCGTCGACTACAAACGCGCGGAGGATGGCCCCGGGACGTTGAAGATGTCGGGCAAGGCCATTCCAGGTCTGGATTTGCATATCTTCGTGGACGGCAGGCCGTTCGCATTGGTCAAGGTGCCCGAAGGCGAGAGCACGTGGACCATCGAGGATCAGATTCAGCTGGACGACAACGTGCATTTGGTGCGCGTCCAGCAGTTCGACGAGAAAACCCAAATGCCGGCCGCAACCGCGATGTTCCGGCTGAAGCTCTCCCCGCCAAGTCCGGAGGATTTGGCCGCGCCACCGCCCCGTCCTGAGTAACGGGTATCCCGGCGGGCTTGCGGTCAGCGGGCTTGGCGCTGGGGCGCACGCGGGCTATATCGATAGGCATGGAGGGGGCGGCCGTGAAGGCTGCCCCTTTTCCGATGCGCGACCGATCCCGCCCGCTTATGGGCCGCGGCCTCGCGCCTTGAGCATCGGACCGGTAAGCGAGCGCGCGGCGCGATAGCCTGTTGAAAGTAAAGCCGTTTTTATGAGAGATCGACTGCCGCAATCGACCAGCGACACCCTGCTATCGGGCCGGGCCAGCCAGGCGTCCGTCTTGCAGGAGCTGCTGCCCTATGTCTGGCAGCAGGGGCGGCGCGATCTGCAAGCGCGCGTGGTCCTGGCGTTCGTCGCGCTTGTGCTGGCCAAGGTGGTCACGCTGGCGGTCCCGATCGCCTACAAAAACGCGGTCGACTACCTCACCGGGGCCGAGCAGGGCGCGGGCGCCGCGGCGGGCACGAGCGTCCTCGGTATCGCGATCGTCCCCGTGATGCTGATCGTGGCCTACGGCGTCGGGCGCGTACTCATGGTGCTGTTCGCCCAGCTCCGCGACGTCATCTTCACGGTCGTGACCCAGAACGCGGTCCGCCAGCTCGCGAACCGGACCTTCCGCCATCTGCACAGCCTGTCCCTCAAGTTCCACCTGGAGCGGCGCACGGGCGGGCTGAACCGCGTGATCGAGCGCGGTGTGAACGGCGTCGACACGATCTTGCGGATGGCGATCCTGAACATGATCCCGACTGCGGTGGAACTTGTGATGATCGCAGGCCTCGTGGCCTGGTATTTCGGTTGGGTGTATGTCGCGGTGCTGTTCGTGATGGTCGTGGCCTATGTGTGGTTCACCTTCTTCGCCACGGAAAAGCGGCTCGCCATCCGCCGGGACATGAACGAGAGCGATACTGAGGCCAACTCCAAGGCCGTCGACAGCCTACTCAATTTCGAGACGGTCAAATATTTCGGCAACGAGGATCTCGAGGCTCGGCGCTTCGATGCGTCCATGGCGCGCTACGAGAAGGCTGCCGTGCGCACCTACACGACGCTCGGGTTTCTGAACTCCGGACAGGCCATCATCTTCAGCACTGGCATGGTCGTGTGCATGCTGCTCGCCGCGCGCGACGTCTCCCAGGGCATCCTGACCGTCGGCGACTTCGTGATGATCAACGCCATTCTGATCCAACTCTTCATGCCGCTGAATTTCATGGGCATGGTCTATCGCGAGATCAAGCAGGGGCTGGTGGACATGGAGACCATGTTCGCGCTTCTGAAGGAGCCCGCCGAGATCGTGGACCATCCGGACGCGCAGCCGCTGCGCGTCGACAACGGTGCAATCGCCTTCAAGAACGTCTCCTTCGCCTACGAGCCGGGCCGGCCGATCCTGAAGGACATTTCCTTCGAGGTGCCTCCGGGAAAGATGGTCGCCATTGTGGGGCCGTCGGGCGCGGGCAAGTCGACCATCTCGCGCATCCTGTTCCGATTCTACGAGGTGAACCAGGGCGCGGTTACCATCGACGGACAGAACATCCAGGACGTGACCCAACGCTCGCTGCGCGCGGCGATCGGTATGGTTCCGCAGGACACGGTGCTGTTCAACGATACGATCGAGTACAACATCCGCTACGGGCGTCCCGATGCGACCGAGGCCGAGGTTCACGAGGCCGCGCGGCTGGCGCAGATCGACGGATTCATTCTGGCGCTGCCCCAAGGCTATGACTCTCTTGTCGGCGAGCGCGGGCTGAAACTTTCCGGCGGCGAGAAACAGCGCGTGGCGATCGCCCGGACGATATTGAAGGCGCCGCCCATTCTGATGCTGGACGAGGCGACGTCCGCGCTCGATAGCCATACGGAAAAAGAAATCCAGGATGCGCTCGAGCAGGTAGCGCGCGACCGCACGAGCCTTGTCATCGCGCACCGGCTGTCGACCGTGATCCATGCGGACAACATCATCGTGCTCGAGCAGGGGCGCATCGTGGAGCAGGGACGTCACGCAGATCTTCTCGCAAAGGATGGCCTGTATGCGAGCCTGTGGGCCCGCCAGCGCGAAGCGGACGAAGCCCGCGAAATTCTGGCTCATGCACGCGAGGCCGAAGATGCCGAAGAACAGCACGAAGGGCGGAGCGGCGCGGGTTCGCCGGAAGAGCCTGTTGACGGCGATCGGCTTGAAGAGGACGAGATGCTGGCGTCGAGCTAGCCACGGGAACGGGAGGGGTTATGGACGACCGGCACAACCTGCTTGATACAATTGCGAACGCCTTCGTGCCCATCCATCCAGATGGCTACAAGTTCGTGGCGATTGGTGCGATCGCGACGTTGGTCTTCTTCTTATTCGCGCCGACACTCGGCTGGCTCTGCGCGCTGCTAACCGTGTTCTGCGCGTACTTTTTCCGCGACCCGGAGCGTGTGACACCGGACCGTCCGGGGCTCGTGGTGAGCGCAGCGGACGGCAAAGTGTCGGGCGTGGTCGAAGATGTCATGGCTCCGCGGGAGCTGGCGCTGGGGACGGCAGAGCTGACGCGCGTCTCCGTGTTCTTGTCCGTGTTCGATGTGCACATCATCCGCGCGCCGGTCGGCGGCAAGATCATCCACAGCACGTACGTGCATGGGGCCTTCTTCAATGCCGAACTCGACAAGGCGAGCGAGGAGAACGAGCGCCAGGCTTTCGTGATCGAGACCAAGTCCGGCACAAAGATCGGCGTCGTCCTCATTGCCGGGCTTGTGGCACGCCGTATCGTCCCCTTTGTGGGCGATGGTGATAGTCTGGAGGCCGGACAGCGGATCGGCTTGATCCGCTTCGGAAGCCGTGTGGATCTGTATCTGCCCCAGGACAGCGATGTCCTGGGCGAGGTCGGTCAAACGGCCATCGCCGCCGAGACGGTGCTTGCCGTCTTGCCGGGCGAGGTCAAGGGAAGGGCGTAAAGGCCGATGTTTCCTCCTTTCGATCCGGATCGGGACGACCGAAAGCTGCGACAGCGGTTGCTGGTACGCGGCGAGGTTCCCATCCGTGTTCTCATACCCAACATCTTCACGCTGGTCGGCCTGTGCGCGGGGCTGACCGCGATCCGCATGGGCATCGAGCATCGCTGGGACATGGCGGTGGCGGCGCTCGTCTTCGCGGCCTTTCTAGACGGGATCGACGGACACGTGGCGCGCCTGCTGAAAGCCTCGACGCGCTTTGGCGCGGAACTGGACAGCCTCGCGGACTTCGTCAATTTCGGCGTGGCGCCGGCGATCATTCTCTTCGTTTGGTCCTTGGAGGACCTGCGCAGCCTAGGCTGGGTCGCCGTGCTGATCTTCGCGGTCTGTTCGGCCTTGCGACTGGCTCGTTTCAACGTATCGCTCAGCCAGACCGATCAGCCTGTCTGGAAGAAGTCGTTCTTCGTGGGCGTGCCTGCCCCGGCCGGCGCCATCATCGTCCTGCTGCCGATCTACGCCCAGGATCTCGGGCTTCATTGGCCCAGCCTGACGCCCCTGGTGCTTCTCTACACCATCGCCGTGGCGCTGCTGATGGTGTCGAACGTGCCGACGTTCTCCATCAAGATGGTGGGACAACGGATTCACCGCGAATATGTGCCGCCCCTTTTTGTTCTGGCGGCTCTTTTTGTTGCCTTGCTCTTGACCTATCCCGCCCAGACCCTGTTTGTGGGCTCCTTGGTCTATCTTGCGTTGCTGCCCGTCAGCGCGTACCGCTACCTGCTCGCAAAAAGGAAAGCGGAAGCTTTTTCCAAGGCACAGAACGGTGCGGGCACGGAACGAGACACTGGCTCGGACGAGGAGCCTGAGACGCCACGTATGAGTACGGATCTATGAAGCAGGTTCTTTCGTCCTATCTCCGCCAACTCGAGGCGGAAAGCATCTACATCATGCGCGAGGTTGCCGCGGAGTTTCGCAATCCGGTGATGCTGTATTCCATCGGCAAGGACTCGGCGGTGCTGTTGCACCTGGCGATGAAGGCCTTCTATCCCGGCAAGCCGCCCTTTCCGCTGCTCCATGTCGATACGACGTGGAAGTTCAAGGAGATGATCGCTTTCCGGGATGCGGAAGCGAAGCGCCTCGGAGTGGACCTGATGGTCCACATCAACGAGGAGGGCGTGCGCAACGGAATCTCGCCGATCACCCACGGAAGCGCTCTGCATACGGATATCATGAAGACGGAAGCCTTGAAGCAGGCGTTCGCCAAATACGGCTTCGATGCGGCTTTCGGCGGTGCGCGCCGCGACGAAGAGAAGTCGCGCGCGAAGGAACGCATCTATTCCTTCCGGAACGCCTCGCACAACTGGGACCCCAAACGTCAGCGTCCGGAGCTTTGGCACCTGGCCAACACCAAGGTGAATCCCGGCGAAAGCATGCGCGTATTCCCCTTGTCCAATTGGACCGAGCTCGACGTGTGGACCTACATCTACCTGGAAGACATTCCGGTGGTGCCGCTGTATTTCGCGAAGGAACGCCCGGTAGTCGAGCGCGACGGCACGTTGATCATGGTGGACGACGACCGGCTGCCGCTCGAGGAGGGCGAGACGCCGCAGATGCGCAAAGTGCGCTTCCGCACGCTGGGCTGCTATCCGCTCACCGGCGCCATCGAGTCCGAGGCGACCACATTGCCCGAGATCATCGAGGAACTCGTCGCCTCGCGCCATTCGGAACGGCAGGGACGCGTCATCGATCACGATCAGGTCGGGTCGATGGAGAAGAAAAAGCAGGAGGGCTACTTCTGATGGCACGTCTCAGTGTTGTTGGCGATACGAACGACAGTGCAAGCGACCGGCTCGCTGCCCGTCTCGTCGCCGAGGAAGATCGCGGCCTCCTGCGGTTTCTGACATGCGGCAGCGTGGACGACGGCAAGAGCACGCTGATCGGCCGTCTTCTTTACGACTCCCAGCTTGTCTTCGAAGATCAGCTGAAGAACGTTCAAAAAGAATCGAAGCGGCCCAATTCGACCATGGGTGCGGAGATCGATCTGTCTCTCCTTGTCGACGGTCTCCAGGCCGAGCGCGAGCAGGGCATCACCATCGACGTCGCGTATCGCTATTTCGCGACGCCCCGGCGGAAGTTCATCGTGGCCGATACGCCCGGGCATGTGCAGTACACGCGGAACATGGCGACCGGCGCGTCCAACTGCGACTTCGGCGTGCTTTTGATCGATGCGCGTCAAGGCGTGCTGACTCAGACGCGGCGGCATGCCTGCATCCTGTCTCTGCTGGGCATCAAGAAGGTCGCGCTGGCCGTCAACAAGATGGATTTGATCGACTTCGATCAGGAGCGGTTTCAGGCGATCGTGGACGACTTCACGGCATTCGCCGAACCATTGGGCTTCGAGTCTATCGAGGCGATCCCGGTCTCGGCCTTGAAGGGCGACAACGTCACGGCGCCCAGCGCTCACATGCACTGGTATCACGGCCCGACGCTGCTCGGACATTTGGAGACTGTGGAGGTCAGCCGCAGCCGGGACAAGGATCCGTTCCGCTTCCCGGTGCAGTGGGTGAACCGGCCGCATCTGGATTTCCGCGGGGTCTCTGGCACCGTGGCCGGTGGCCGCATCGCGCCGGGTGACGAGGTGGTCATTCATCCGTCCGGAAAGCGCGTGCATGTCGCGCGGATCGTGACGGCGGATGGCGATCTGGATGTCGCACAGGAAGGGGACGCGGTGACGCTGACCTTCGCGGAGGAGGTCGACGCAAGCCGGGGCGACGTGATCACGACGCCCGACTCCGAGCCCTCCGTCGCCGATCAGCTCGCGTCCAAGATCATTTGGTTCGACGAAGAAGCCATGCTGCCGGGGCGCAACTACACGATCCGGTGCGGCACCCAGAGCGCCACGGCCACGGTGTCGTCGCTCAAGTACAAGCTCAATGTCGACAATTTGGATCACGTCGCCGGCAAGACCTTGGAGATGAACGAGGTGGGGCTGTGCAATCTCAGCATGACCAAGCCGCTCGTGTTCGATCCCTACGGGGACAACCCCGAGACCGGCAGCTTCATTTTGATCGATCGCTTCACCAACGCGACGGTCGCGGCCGGCATGGTCGAGTTCGGTCTTCGCCGCGCCACGAACGTCAAGTGGCAGGAACTGTCCGTCGACAAATCATCCCGCGCTGGTCTCAAGGGACAAAAGCCCTGCGTGCTGTGGTTCACCGGGCTCTCCGGCTCCGGCAAGTCGACCATCGCCAACGCGCTCGAGAAGCGGCTGCACGCGCTCGGCCGTCACACCTACATGCTCGACGGCGACAACATTCGGCATGGGCTCAACAAGGATCTCGGCTTCACGGATGCGGACCGGGTGGAGAACATCCGGCGCGTGGCGGAAGCGGCGCGGCTCTTCGTCGATGCCGGTCTCATCGTAATGGTGTCGTTCATCTCGCCGTTCCGTTCGGAGCGCCGTATGGCGCGCGATCTGGTGGGGGAGGGCGAGTTCATCGAGATCTATGTCGATACGCCGCTCGAGGTCTGCGAGGCCCGCGATCCGAAGGGGCTCTACCGCAAGGCACGCGCCGGCCTGATCAAGAATTTCACCGGTATCGACTCGAGCTACGAGCGGCCCGAGTCGCCGGAACTCGATCTGAACACCAGCGAATTGACGCCGGAGGTTTTGGCCGAGCGAGTTCTGGAGGAGCTCAGGCGCCGGGACGTCGTCTAGCCTGAACCGCATCGGACGGATGCCGTGCCGGCCGTAGGCAGGCACGGCGGTGTCCGGTGTTACGCCGCCAACGCAAACACGAGCGCGATCGTCAAGACCGTCAGCGTCGCGGCCGAGACGACCGAGCCTGCGACGATCAGTCCGGCTTTGCGCTGCCGCTCCTTGAAATCGCGGATCAGCCCCCGAAGCTGAGGGTCGGCCGCTTGGCTCGGTCGGGCCTGCATGCCGCGATGTTGACCGGGGACCGCTGTCTCGCCGTCATCGTGGTCGTCGTCCCGCGGGCTTTCGAGGATGTCCTGCTGCGGCACGCCCGACTGTCGGCCGAGATAGGCCTCGACGAAATCGAGATTGGCCGGCGGGGAGACAAAATCGGCGGTCGTATCGGCGTCCACGAACACTTCGGCCGCGGGCGGCGAGGACAGGCGGTGGATGCCGCGAATCTCGCCGAACTCCTGGGTGAACGTGGCGCGCCGGGACTCGTGAAGCGCTTTCTGGAGCAACGCCGTCGCACGGTGGACAGGATGCGTGACGGGGCTGCGAGACGGTCCCGTCGGCAATGGCAGGCTGAATTCAGGCATCGAAGAAGTTCCCTCAGTTGGCGCGCCGTGCCCGTTCCCGAAAGCCGGTCCGTACGTGCCTCACGCCCCCGTTCCCCAGACCATCAGGGCGGCCAATGCGCGGCAGCCAAGACCTCTCATGGTGCCGCGCCGGGGCCCGCTGACAGCCCGTGAGGAAGCCGCCTCGGCGTTGCCGTTTGGCGGCGCTTCTTGAGATCCAATGCGCGAAAGGGAAGTTCGGTTCCCGGCAACGGGCCGGGTGGCGCAATTTTGTAGAGCGGCCCTCGGATGCGCGTCGCTAGGCCCTTCCGGGCGACCCGCGATGACGGCCACACAGCGCCGCCAGCATCTGCCGGTAGAGCGCGTAGGCCAGCCGGTCGAGGCCAAACCTTGCCGCGAGCGCGGCCGGGAGCACATAGCGGGCATAGAGGCGGCGTAGAGTCTCGTCCGGATCGTGCGCGCTCGTGCGAAGCCGATTCAGGAGGCGCGGCGCGAGGTCATAATAGCGTGCGATCTCCGCGGGCCCGTCGGCGCGGGCGGCAAGGACATCGTCGCGATAGCGGCGGAGCGTCCTGAGCTCGAAACAATCATCGGCCAGTCCCAGAGCCTCGCAGCAGGCCGTGGTGATGAAACAATTCTCCGCCGAGGCGCATTGCTTGTTGTCGCGCTCGGTCGCCAACGCGTCGCGCCGTGCGGCAGCCCAGTCGAGGGCCTGGCGCAAGACCTTACAATCGAGCTGGAAGTGGCAGTCCGCGTCGCGTCGCGCAAGGTGCAGCACGATGTCCATGCGATCGGCGTCGCGAAGCAAGGGCGCCGTTGCAAGCGGCAGAACAATGCCGACCGTATTGTCATAGATGTCGGTGCAGTTGCCGCATAGCGGCGTATCCACGAGCACGTCGCTGCCGGGCGCCGAGGCCTTAAGCCGGCTGTCGGGGTCCAGGAGCAGCGTTTCCGGTAGCGCCGTTCCCTTGGCGCTGCCTTCGAGAAAAATGCGTCCAACGAATTCCGAATTGAACTCGGCGCTCAGCAGAATACCGCAGGCCTTGGGATCGACCGCCGCGATCTCATTCTGAATGGCGCCGGCGCTGACATCGCTCGCCTGCGCCGTCCAGCCGCCGAAGGTCTTGGTATCGAAACAGTCCGGTTCGGAATCGGAGTCGTCTTCCAGCTGTTTGTCTTGCGCTCCGGCGGGCAGCGGCAGTGCAAGCAAGCGGGAGCCGGCGAGTGTGCCCAGGAGAAGGCCGAGCGCGCGGCGGCGGGTGTGTGTCAACATCAGGTTGTCTTTTGGGAGCGGTTGGTGAGTCTTGAGAAGGCGATCCTAGCAAAGCCAGGGACTTAACGGGAGGCGGACGGCGAGTCCATCTCTCCAGGATGATCTTCCCGGATGGTGATATCGGGGCCGGAATCGGGCGGGGTGCGGTAAACTCCTGGCGGTCGACGGGGAATCAAAAAGAGGGCAATCCAGTGAGGCGGCATGGGCCAGGGCGGGCAATCCGATGTCTTGCCTTCGTCGTATCGGCTGTTTTGGTTTGCGCGGCGCCGCTGCTCGCCCTGGCGCAAGAGGCACTCGACTATCCCATCCCGTCAACTGCAGGCGAGGCCCTGAGCCCCATTCGCGAGGGCTTCACGGTGCCTCTGCACCCGAGGGACGATTTGCGGGGGCCTGCGCCGATGGTTGACACCCGAGCCTTGAGTCTCGAAGCGGCGCGGCAGACACGGTGGCCCGACCTGCCGACGTTTATCCGCGACAGCTCTCTGCAGCTCGACAGCCGGACCTATTGGTTCGACGAGGACGACTTCGGGTACGACACACCGGAGGCCTTCACGACGGGCGGGTCGATCTCCTTCGAGTCCGGCTACCTCGCCGACGTCTTCCAGCTGCGAAGCGTCCTTTACACAACGCAGCCGCTATACGCGAATGCGGATGCGGGGCAGTCACTCAATCTGAGTTGGGATGGGGATCAGATCACGACGTTGGGTCAACTCAACGGCCGCATCCGGTTTGCCGGCCAGCAGGTGACCGTCGGCCGCCAGCTCGTGCGCACGCCTTACGTCAATCCTTACGACTCGCGGATGATCCCGATTACCTTCGAAGGCATCGTGTGGGTGCCGGACGACCAGGGCCCGGATCAGACCGTCGACTACATCGTCTCCTATCTCACCGACTACAAGCCGCGGAACAAGGCGAGCTTCATCTCGTTCAGCGAAGGCCTTGGCGTCCCGCAGGACGAGGGAATGCTCATCACCGGTGCGAGCTATCACAAGAATGGTTTCAACATCGGCGGCTCCAACTATTGGATCGAGGATACGCTCAACACGGCCTATGGGGAGATCGACTATCTCTTGCCGTTCGGCGAGGGCAACGGTGGGCGCGGGCCGCAATTGCGCGTCGGCGCGAACATCCTGGATCAGCGCACGGTAGGCGCCTCCATGATCGCCGGGGCGCCTTACGAGACCTATGAGGCCTCGGCGCGTTTCGTCGCAAGCTACCGGGGCGTGGTCTTCGAAGGCGCGGTGTCAACGGTGGGAAACGAAGCGGATGTTCAGAAGCCCTTTGGCTACAGTCCCTCCTACACCGCGATGCTGGTAACCAATTTCCGGCAGGCTGGCGTCGACGCCTATCTCCTGTCCTTGTCCTATGATTTCGCGCGGCTCGGCTTGGAGGGCGTCAAATTCAAGGCCGCCTTCGGCAAGGGGTGGGGGATCGAGAATCCTGTTACCAATGGCGACTTTTCCAACCAGCAGGAACTCGATCTGCGCTTCGTCTACGAGCCGCCGCGTGGGGCCCTACAGGGCCTGCGCGTCGAGGTCGAATATATCGACTGGACGGTCTTCGATGACGCTTTACCGAGCGACGATCTCACCCAGTTCCGTACCATCGTGAACTATACGGTGCCGCTGCTGTAGGGCTTCACCACTCAGCGCATCAGCACGACCGGCACTTTGCAGGTTCGGATCATTTCGGTGGTGGTTGAGCCGATCACCAGGGTCCGGATGCGCGAGTGGCCGTAGGCGCCCATCACCAGGAGATCGATTCCGTCGCGTTCGACGAATTCGCCCAGCGCCGTGCTGGGTTGACCCTGCAGAACGCGCGTCTCAGCCTTGTGACCGTAGGCGGTCAGCGTGGCGCCGGCCTCGTCGAGATCGGTGTGCCGCGCGTCGCTGCTCTCTCCGCCGACAGTCGCGACGACGACGTCGAGCCCCGTAAAGAGCGGGTCGCGGGCGACATACTCCACCGCCTTCATCGATGACGCACCGCCGTCATAGGCAATCAGGATACGGCTCACCGCGCGAAACGATCTGTTGGCCACAAAGACCGGCTTGTCGCAGGCGCGGACGATCCGCTCGAAGTTGGAGCCAAGGTGCGGATTGTCCAGGCCTGCGGCCTCGCCGCGCTTGCCGATCAAAATCATGTCGGCGTCTCTTTCCTTGGCCGTGACGGTTGCGACGATGTCGTCATAGCGCAGGCGCGTGACGACGTCGGTGACTCCTTGCGCCTCGATCAGCGCCTTGGCGTCGTCGAGGATGGCTCGGCCTTGCGCCTGGGCCAGCTTGCCGTGCTGTTCGTCGAGCGCGCTGAGCTTTTCCAGAAGGTCCGTACGGGCGCCGAGCGCGATGGAGCCAGAGAGATCGCGCTTGCCGAGCGCATGGCGCGGGTCGAGCACATGGTAGAGCTGCACCTGCGCGCCCGTGCGCGACGCGATCCAGGCCGCATAGCGGCACAGGCTCTCGGAATAGGCCGATCCGTCGACCAGCGTCATCAGGATTGCGGACATGAACTCCCCCTAATGCTCCATCAGCCTGTCCATCGCGCCCGGCTTGTCGTGCACCGCCAGGCTGTCGACGATCGTCTCGGAGGCTTTGTTCATACCGACGATTTCCACCTCGGCGCCTTCGCGGCGAAACTTCAACACCGCCATGTCGAGTGCCGCGACGGACGAGACGTCCCAGATATGAGCGCGGCTCACGTCGATGATGACGCGCTCCAGCGCCTCCTTGAAATCGAATGCGGCCATGAACTCCTCCGCCGAGGCGAAGAACAGCTGTCCTTCGATAACATAGGTCCGCTCTCTGCCGTCGGGCGAGATTTCCGACGTGACGCGGAAGAGCTGGGCGATCTTGCCCGCGAAGAAAATGCCGGACAGCAATACGCCCGTCAGGACGCCAATGGCGAGATTGTGCGTGTAGACGGTCGCCACCACGGTCGCGAGCATCACGATCGACGACGAGCGGGGATGTTCGCGTAAGTTCTTGATCGACGACCATGAGAAGGTGCCGATCGAGACCATGATCATGATGGCGACCAGGGCCGGCATCGGGATCTGCCCGACGATGTCGCCGAGCACGACGATGAGGAACAGGAGCATCGCGCCAGCGGTGAAGGTCGAAAGCCGTCCCCGGCCGCCGGACTTCACGTTGATCATCGACTGTCCGATCATAGCGCAGCCCGCCATGCCGCCGATGAAGCCGGTGCAGGTGTTGGCGATGCCCTGGCCGATACATTCCTGATTGCGGTCGCTGGGCGTGTCGGTCAGATCATCGATGATGGTCTGGGTCATCAGGCTCTCGAGCAGGCCGACCGCGGCTATGGCAAGCGAGTAGGGCAGGATGATCTGCAGGGTTTCCAGCGTGAGCGGAATGTCGGGGATCAGAAACACGGGCAGCGTGTCAGGCAAGGCTCCCATGTCGGAAACCGTGCGCACGTCGAGATCCAGCGCCATGGAGACGGCTGACAGTACAATGATCGTCACAAGCGGCGAGGGGATCGCTGTGGTGAGCATGGGGAACAGGTAGATGATCGCGAGCCCTGCCGCGACCATGGCATAGGTCACCCAGGTCACGTTCGTGAGTTCGGGAAGCTGCGCGAGAAAGATCAGGATCGCCAGCGCGTTGACGAACCCGGTGATCACCGACCGCGAGACGAAGCGCATGAGATGACCGAGCTTGGCGAAGCCGGCGCCGATCTGAATGATGCCCGCCAGCACAGTCGCGGCCAGCAGATATTGCAGCCCGTGCTCCTTCACCAGCGTGACCATCACCACGGCCGTCGCCGCCGTCGCGGCGGAGATCATGGCCGGCCGGCCGCCCGTGATCGCGACGATGACGGCGATGGAGAATGACGCGTAAAGGCCGACTTTCGGGTCGACGCCCGCGATGATCGAGAAGGCGATGGCCTCGGGGATTAGCGCCAGCGCCACGACGAGCCCGGCGAGAATGTCGCCGCGGACGTTGCCGGTCCATTGGTCGCGATAGGCGTAAAGTGCGTTCATGCTCACCCCGAGATAAGGCCGTCGCTTCGGCCATTCGGACGGGGCATGCGGCAGCTAGACGATGGTCAGGAAGATTGGCGGTCGGCGAAAGACCCCGACAAGCGCCAGGGCACGGCGACGCAGGTGCTGGATACCGGACATGACCGCGGGGGCCAACGCGCGAATGCGCGCAGGGGCAACCCGCCACGTCAAACCACGGTTAAAGCGGTGGAACGGCTGGAAAGCTGCTGAAGAGTGAAGAAGTGGCTGGGAGACTAGGATTCGAACCTAGATTGACGGAGTCAGAGTCCGCTGTCCTACCATTAGACGATCTCCCACCAAGCTTGGCGGTGCCGGCCCGTTTTGGGGCCGGATCGCGATCCGAAGCACGGAATTGGGCGTTTCTTCTAGTCGCTGGGGAGGGCGCTTGGCAAGCCCGTCTGTGCGGCAAAGTCCTCATCGACCGGGTTTTTGCCCGGTTCTGGGATGGTGCACGCCCGAGGACCCGACAGGGGTTCCAGTAACACATTGTCCAGAAACTCACTCTATCCTCCCGGCCATGAATGAGGTCTCACCATCGGCAAATCGTATCTCCGCGGCGCTTCGGGCGCTACGGCAGGTCTATGCCGACAGCGCCACCGACAAGGCCGTGCTGGGGCTGAAATGCCTGCAGGCCGTGATGGCGGAACTGGCGGCGGACGGCGTGCCGGCCGACGATCTCAAGCCGCTGGCGGACCTCGAAACGCTCATCGCGGCATCCCCGACCGCGGCAGCGCCGGCACCGGCGCCGTCCGAGGGTAGGCTTGCCGAGCGTCAGCGCGACCGGCGCCGAAAGGCCCCGCCGAGCAATGCCCTGCTTGCCAGATCGGCGGCCGTGATCGACCTCCTGGTCAAGGACGGTCAAGGCGAGGAGGGGGCGGCGCAGACGGTCATGCGGCATTTGCTGGTAGCGGGCGTGCCAGCGCCCGAGCGTGGCGGCGACTCCCGCGGCTGGCGCCGGCTCCTCGAGTTTCGCAACACGCTCGTCCACGGTGGCGGTCCGGAAGAAGCGCGCGTGGAATATGCCGCATTCACCCGGGAACTCGATGACATACCGGCGGCGCAGCGCGTCCATGCTGCGCTGAGCGAAAAGCTCTGGGACCGCCGGCGTCAGGCCAGGCGGCAGGCGGGCTAGCATCCAAGATTAAGCCTGATCTGCAGACTGACAGGTTGGGACGCGACGCCCTGCTAAGGTCGTTTGAGCGAAACCGTTTGAGACGGCCTCGAGGGATATGGACTTGAACGAACGATCGACGCGTTCAGTGGAGCCGTCCGTGGCATCGCGCCGTGCCGCGCTGTTCCGGGAGACGCCCACGGCGGCACTCCGCCGCTGGGTGCTCGGCATCGTGTGGGTTTTGCGGCCGAAGCGGATCGCCAACCTTGTGCCGATTGCCCGCGTCAGTCTCAATCACCCGTTTCAGCCGAGCCGAAACTTGCCGGCGACAGATACGCTCTCTGACGACGCAGAGATCGTCGGGCTCGCGACAGATCTCTCGCCCGACGTGCTGATGGAGGCCTACGCCCGTGGGCTCTTTCCCCATGGGCACCTGCCGCCGCCGAAATGGATGTGCCCGGCGGAGCGGGCCGTGGTGCGGCCGCGCGACTTTCATATTTCCAGCAGGTTGCGCGGCATCATGCGGAAGAACCGGTACCGGATCACTTTCGATACTGATTTCGAGGGTGTGATTGCAGCCTGCGCCGAGCCCCGTCGCGGCTGGCTCAGTCTTACTTGGATCACGCCGCGTATCATGGCGGCCTATGCCAAGCTGTTCGACGAAGGTCATGTGCATTCCTTCGAGGTTTGGAACAGTGATGGCGAACTTGCGGGCGGCGGCTACGGCGTGGCCGTGGGCCGCGTCTTCGTGATCGAGTCTCAGTTCTTCCGGGAATCGAATGCCTCCAAGATCGGCTTCGCGGTGCTGGCCTGGCATCTGGCGAAGTGGGGATTCGTCCTCATGGACAACAAGTGGCTCACGTCCGCGACGGAGCGCGCCGGTTTCAGGGACATTCCCCGCGAAGACTATCTCGCGAAGTTGCCGGAGCGGTGGGATCAGCCCATTCATCCGGGCCGCTGGCATGTGGAGGCCGATTCCAAAACCGTCGTCGAGTCTTCCCAGAAGTAGCCACACACTGCCGAAGTGCCCGCGTTTCCGCCAACTCCGGCTGCGGGCTTTACCTGCCTGAACAGATTGGTAGATTGGTCTCATAGGACCAATACTGTGGCCGCCGGGAACGGGCGAGGAAGCGCCCTCCGGCAGGCTCGAGAGGTTGAAATTGTGACTGGGCCGAGCGGAATTGCCCGCACGGCTGCCGGGAATCCGCGCCGCGAGGATCTGGCGCGAAATCCCGATGCTTCGCCTGACGCCGGCGCGCTGCCTTGCGCCGCTGCCATACGGAGCGATGCCGGCGAGAGCGGTGCTGTCAGCGCCGCGGCGCCAGGGACGCCCGCGCCTGCGGGCGGTCCAGTGGCAAGCCCTGCCGGGGCAGCCAGCGATGTGGGTGGTGGCGTGCGCAACGCGCGCGGCGCCGCACGTCTCTGCCAGACCGTTTACGGCGCTCTCGATCTCGGAACGAATAACTGCCGGTTGCTCGTCGCGAAGCCGTCGCGGCGGGGTTTCGTGGTGGTCGATGCGTTCTCGCGGATCATCCGTTTGGGTGAGGGCGTTCAGGCCACGGGCGAACTCGCGGAGAGCGCGCAAAAACGCACCATCGCCGCCTTGCGCATCTGTGCAGACAAGATGCGCCGCCGTGGCGTCACACGCTCGCGGCTGATCGCCACCGAAGCCTGCCGGATCGCCACCAACGGGGCCTCCTTCATCGACCGTGTCGAGAACGAGACGGGGCTCGCGCTGGAGATCGTCGGGCGCGAGACGGAGGCGAAGCTCGCCGTGTCGGGATGTGCGTCCCTACTTGACAGCGCATGCGACTGGGCCCTCGTGTTCGATATCGGCGGCGGCAGTTCGGAGCTCATCTGGCTCGATCTCCGCAAGCTTGGACAAGATTGGAAGCAATCGGTACAGAGCCGCGCGGCCATCCAAGACGCGATAGCGGCCTGGACCTCATTGCCGCTCGGCGTCGTGAACCTCGCCGAGCGCCATGGCGGCCACGATGTGACGGCCGAAAGCTACGAAGCCATGGTGGAAGACGTGGCGAGCGCGCTGGCCGGGTTCGAGTCCCAGTACCGGTTCGGGGAACGGGTCGCGCACGATCGTGCGCATTTCCTCGGCACGTCCGGCACGGTGACCACGATCTCCGGCATCCACCTCGGGCTGCCCCGCTACGACCGGTCGCGCGTTGATGGATGCTGGCTCAAGGCCACCGATGTCCGGCGGGTGTCGGGCGATCTGATCGCCATGAGCTATGCGGAGCGCATCGCGCAGCCCTGTATCGGTCACGAGCGGGCCGATCTTGTCTTGGCCGGCTGTGCGATTCTCGAAGCCTTGCTTCGCACCTGGCCCTGTCAGCGGTTGCGCGTGGCCGACAGGGGATTGCGCGAAGGCATTCTCACGACGCTCATGGCCGAGGATGGGCATGACCGCAAGACGCCTCGCCGGCGCCGCCGGAAGGGGCGACGGCGGGCAAAGCTTGCCAACAGCAAAGCCCCAACACGGAACAACTAGTCTTCCGGCACCAACTCGGCCTGTTTGTCCGGTTCGCCGAGTTGGTGCGCCTTGCGCGAGAGGCTTGCGCCCGCGTCTTTGGGCAAGCGCATGAAGACGAGTGCGGAGCTCGCGCAGATCGCGCCGACGATCAGGAAAGCCAACGTGAAATCGCTGGCCAGGACCTCGTGGCTGTCCCGGCCCGCACGTTGGAATTCGAGCACGAGCGCGCCGACCGCGACACCGGCGGACATGGAAAGTTGCTGCGACACGCTGGCGAAACTCGTCGCCTTGCTCATCTCGTGCTCGTCGATATCCGCGTATGCAATCGTGTTGATCGCGGTGAATTCCAGAGAGCGGAAAAAACCTCCGACGAGCAGGGTGGCGAGGATCACCGCATGCGGCGTCGCCGCCGTGAAGAGTGCGTACGCCATGATGAAGAACGCCGCCACGAGGGCGTTCCACACGAGAATGGGTCTGTATCCGAACCGGCGCAGGATGGGCGCCGCCGTTGTCTTCATGGCGACGGCGCCGACGGCGATCGCGAACGTGAGCAACCCCGACTGCAAGGGGGTCATGCCGAAGCCGAGCTGGAAGTACAGCGGCAACAGGAACGGCGTGGCGCCGACGCCGATCCGGAACAAGAAACCGCCGGCAATGTTCGCGAAAAATGTTGGGATCTTGAGCAGACGCAAGTCGAGCAGCGGCGCCGGAATATTCAGCGCGTGGCGCACATAGAGCACGCAAGAAACGGCGCCGACCGTGAGCAGGGCAAGCACGACCCAGGGCGGAAACAGGGGCTGACCGATAATGGTGAAGCCGAAGGCAAGTCCGGCGAGGCCTATGCCGGACAGGAAGAAGCCCTTGACGTCGAGCGGCGGGACCGCTTCTTCACGAAAGTTTTCGATGAAGCGCGTGGCGAGATAAACGCCGAGCAGCCCGACTGGAATGTTGATCCAGAAGATCCAGCGCCATGAGAACACGGTGGTGATGAACCCGCCGAGCGGTGGGCCGATCACCGGTCCCATGAGCGCGGGCACGGTGAGCCAGGCGAGCGCCGATATCAGTTCCGATTTCGGGACCGAGCGCAGAATCACCAGCCGTCCGACCGGCACCATCATGGCACCGCCCATGCCTTGCAGAATGCGGAAGAGAATGAAGTCCAGCAGCGACGTGGCGAAGCCGCAGGCCGCCGATCCCACCGTGAAGACGACTATGGCCGCGCGAAAAATCGTTCGGGCGCCAAACCGGTCGGCCATCCAGCCGCTGACTGGTATAAAGACAGCAAGCGACAGCAGATAGGATGTGAGCGCCAGCTTCAGCGCAATCGGATCTTCGCCGAGATCGGCCGCGATCGCGGGCAGCGACGTGGCGATGATGGTCGAGTCCATGGTTTCCATGAACAGTGCGACCGCGACGATCAAGGTAATGAAGTAGCGGGGCATGAGGCAGGTGTTACAAGAGTGGTGGCCACGACATGCGCTCCCCTGCCTAATCGGTCAAGAGCGTGCGGCGATAGGGCCGGCAGGATGCTCGTAACGGGCAAGCGGCCATAGAAACGGGCGGCGGTAGTAGCAGGCGGTAATAAAAGCAGGCGGCATGGCGAGAGGCGGGAAAAGCGGACCAAGAGGCGGTGCAGGGCGGCGCGACCTGACCGTGCGCGTCAAGACCGCGAAAGGGCGGAAGCTCGCCTCGACGCGCTGGCTGCAGCGGCAGTTGAACGACCCGTATGTGGAAGAGGCCAAGCGTCAGGGCTATCGCAGCCGGGCCGCTTTCAAGCTCCTCGAAATGGACGACAAACACCATCTGCTCAAGCCGGGCGGGGTCGTGGTCGACCTCGGCGCGGCGCCCGGCGGGTGGAGCCAGGTGGCGGTCGCCCGCGTGAAGGCGGACTCAGGGCCGGGCCGGGTCGTCGCCGCGGATATCAACGAGATCGAGCCGGTGCCGGGCGCGGACTTCCTGCAACTGGACGTCACGGACGCAGGCGCGGGCGACACGATCCGCGATACGCTGGGTGGCGCGCGCGTCGACGTGGTGATGTCGGATATGGCTGCGTCATCGACGGGCCACCGGCAGACGGATCATCTGCGTGTCGTCGCGTTGGCGGAGGCCGCGCTCGACATCGCTGAGGATGTGCTGAAGCCGGGTGGCGCTTATCTCGCCAAGGTGCTGCAGGGCGGGGCGAGCGGCGACCTGCTGACCCGGCTGCGCCAGAACTTCGCCAAGGTCGCCCACGTGAAGCCGAAGGCCAGCCGGCAGGACTCCTCGGAGGTCTACGTGCTGGGCATGGGCTATCGTGGACCGGGTGGCGAGGATGCCCCCCAGCTCTAGTTCACGCGACTGTGCTGTCCTGTGTGCTGCTGCACGCGCCCGACATTTGATAGGGTGCCCCACGAACCGACGGCATTGGGGCTGGCGGGCGATTCCGGAGCGGTGCGATGAATATCGAGGTGGTCAAGGAGTATTACGGCAAGGTTCTGAAGGGTTCGGGGGATCTTCAAACCAGTGCCTGTTGTGACGCGGCGGAGATGCCGCGCCACCTCACCGAGCTGATCGCCAATGTTCACGACGAGGTCGTCTCCCGCTACTACGGATGCGGCCTGTGTATCCCCACGTCACTCAAGAACTGCAACGTGCTCGATCTTGGCTCCGGAACGGGACGGGACGTCTATATTCTCTCGCAGCTCGTCGGCGAGGGCGGCTCTGTCACCGGCGTGGACATGACCGCCGAACAGCTGGCGACGGCTGACGCTCATCGAGACTGGCACGCGAAGAAGTTCGGCTATGCCAAATCCAATGTGCGGTTTCTGGAGGGCTATCTTGAAAATCTCGATGCGCTCGATCTCTCGCCAGGCTCGTTCGATGTCATCGTGTCCAACTGCGTCATCAATCTGTGCATGGACAAGCCGGCGGTGCTGCGCGGCGCGTACAATCTCCTGAAGCAGGGCGGCGAGCTCTACTTTGCGGATGTCTATTGCGACCGGCGGCTGCCGGACGAGCTGCGTTCCGACCCGCTACTCTACGGCGAGTGTCTCGGCGGGGCGCTCTACTGGAACGACTTCCTACCGATGGCGAAGCAGGCGGGTTTTCTCGATCCGCGCCTCGTCAGCAGCCGCCCCATCGAGATCGACAATCCTGAGATGCGCGCGAAGCTCGGCAATGCGCGCTTCTTCTCAGCGACCTACCGGCTCTTCAAGCTCGACGACCTGGAACCGGCCTGCGAGGACTACGGGCAGGCGGTCATCTACCGAGGCGGCGTTTTCGAACAGCCGGAGACGTTCATCCTCGACGACCATCACCTGATCGAGAAGGACCGGATCTTTCCCGTGTGCGGCAATGTCTGGCGCATGCTGGCCGACACCCGCTTTGCTCCCTATTTCGACTTCGTCGGTGACTTTTCCAAGCATTTCGGTATTTTCCCGGGCTGCGGAACGCCGTCGCCATTCGACGAAGCGGACAAAGCGGGGAACGGATCAGTCAGCTGCTGCTAACGCGGCGCACCGGGGGAACTATGACATTCGATTTCACGCGGCGGCTCGCGGCCGAGGCGCTGGGCACCTTCTTTCTCGTGATGGCGGTGGTCGGGTCCGGCATCATGGCGGAGACGCTCGCCGGCGGGAACGTGGCGCTGGCGCTTCTCTGCAACACGATCGCGACGGGCGCGGTCCTGTTCGTCATCATCACCATTTTCATCGACGTCTCGGGCGCGCATTTCAATCCTGCGGTGAGTCTTGCCATGCTCTTGCGCGGCTCGCTCCCACGCGATCAAGTGCTTCCCTACATGGCGGTTCAAATCGTGGGAGGCTGCTTGGGCGCGGTTGCGGCTCACCTGATGTTCGGCCAGGACGCGATCCAGATCAGTCAGCATGCAAGGACGGGGTTTGGGCAGTGGCTCGGCGAGTTCGTCGCCACCTTCGGTCTCGTGGCGACGATCTTGGGGTGCGTCCGCTTCAACGTGAGTGCGATCCCGGCTGCGGTCGGCCTCTACATTACGAGCGCCTATTGGTTCACGTCCTCGACCTCTTTTGCCAATCCGGCCGTGACGATAGCCCGCGCCATCAGCGACACGTTTTCGGGGATCGCGCCGGTCAACGTCCCGGCATTTCTTGTGGCGCAGTTTATTGGCGCCGCCACGGCCGTGCTCTTGTTGGGCTGGCTGCTCAGACCCGGATCGGTGACTAACGACCGCTAGGTCTGTGCGTTCGGTGTATCGACCTCCGCCAGGATCGTTTCGAATTCTGTTTCCGTGAGACGAAGCGCGCCTGCGAGCCTGTCGAGTGTGTCGCGCTCGTCCTCGGTAACATGACCGTTGACGGCGAGCGTCCGATAGGCCCCGTGCAGGATGGCTGTCTTTGCTTCCAATGAGAAGCTGCCGGCCACAAGCGACAGGTCTTGGGCCACATCTCGTCGGGCATAGACTTGAACAGCAGACACGACGCCGCCGACGTCGACGGGCCGTCCGGTCAGCTCTTGAAACACGCGTTGGATGAGGTCGACCTCGCGGGCATCGAGCCGCTTGTCGGCCGCCGCCATCGCGGCCATGGTCCTGAGGATCCAGTCCGCCTCCATCGCCGTCGTCATTGTGAACCGCTCCGAACCTACCCTGGCGCGAAGCGTGCCTCTCGATTTTTGCAATTCTAAGGCCGGTTGACGGCCACTTGTTTGCGCAGCCGCGCGTTCTCCGCTTCCAGCGCGGCGACGCGCTCGGCAAGCGGTTCGACGTCCTCGGCGAACACCATGAGGGGAATGTGCTGCGGACAGTTCGTGTCCCAGGAGTTCACGGTGAAGACCATGGCCGCTTCGGGCCGCGCCACGTAGTTGTCGGGCATCAGCTGCTCGATCAGCGTGTCGTCGTTCTCCACGACCTTGGCCGTGCCCCAGATCTTCACGCGTCGGCGCATGCGGTAATCCATGATGAAGATCATCGCCTTTGCGTTCTCGTCCAAATTGCCGGTCGAGATGTATTGCCGGTTGCCCGAGAAGTCGGCGAAGGCCAGCGTGTTCTCGTCGATGACGCGGAGGAAGCCCGGCGGGCCGCCCCGGTGCTGAATATAGGGCTGGCCGTCGCCGCTGGCCGTCGCCAGGTAGAAGGAGCGAGTGTTCGCAATGAACTCTGCTAGGCCCTCGTCGACGAACGTTCGCGTCGTGCCCTTCGCTTCCATCCGGGCATAGCCGTCGCGCGACCCGCGGCGGGTCTGCGCCGCCTTGACCGAGGGTGTGAAGGTTATGTCCATCCAGTTGCGCATGGGTGGCCTAGAGCGCCGGCATGGAGACGAAGCCGGGCAGGGCCTTGATGCGGCCGACCCAGGCTTGGATCGCAGGGTAGCTATCGAGCGGGACGCCGCCTTCATGGCCCAGGGCCACATAGGGCATGCACGCGATGTCGGCGATGGTCGGCCGGTCAAGCGCCAGCCATTCATTCTGCGAAAGGCGCGCCTCGAGCAGCCCGAGAATCTGTGCTGCGTTCTCGCGGGCCTTGTGGCCGTCGACGGGGAAGCCGAACTTGTCCCGGAGACGCGCATCACCGGGCCCGCGGGCGATTTCGTTCTCCGCCACCATCAGCCAGTTCACCACGCTCGCCATGCCGACCGGGTCCGTGGGCAGCCAGTTCTCGCCGCCATATTTGCGGGCGAGGTAGACGAGGATGGCCTGGGAGTCGCGCAAGAGGACGTCGCCGTCTTGAAGGACGGGAACCTGGCCGAACGGGTTGAGGTCGATGAACGGGCTTTGCTTATGCGCTCCCGCCATTAGGTCGACCGGTTCCAGCGCGACGTCCAGTCCGAGCAGGGCGCAAAAGAGCCGGACTTTGTAGCAATTCCCCGAGAGTTCCATGTCGTACAGCGTGCGAGCGGTCATTGAGCGTTCCCTTCCAGCGGCGTGGCTGCGGTGTGTCGTCCCTCATATGGCTTATTCCGGTTTTTTGCGGTATGGAGGAAATAGAAGATATATTGTTCCAAAAATTGGGAGAATAGATGGATCGGCTGGGCGCAATCCGGGTGTTCGTGGCCATTGCCGACGCAGGCTCTCTTTCGGCGGCCGGCGAACGGCTCGGCATGCCGCTGACCACGGTGAGCCGCCACCTCAAGGCGCTGGAAGAGGACCTCAACACGCGTCTTGTCACCCGAACCACGCGGCGTCTGGCTCTGACGGAGCCTGGTCAAGCCTATTTGGAGACCTGCCGCCGGGTTCTCGGCGACCTCGACATGGCCGAACGACATTTGGCCGGCGAGAAGACGGAACCCCGCGGCCTGTTGGCCCTGACGGCGCCAAGCCTGTTCGGCCGCCTGCATGTGCGTCCTGTGGTGAGCGCCTATCTTGACGCCTATCCGCGGATGACCGCGCGCATGCTTCTGGTGAACCGGGTGGTCAATCTCGTCGAGGAGGGGCTCGATCTCGGGATCCGCATTGGCCGTCTCCCGGATTCGGCCATGCGCGCCACCACCCTAGGCACAGTTCGGCTGATCTGCTGCGCAAGTCCCGCCTATCTGGAGGCCGCCGGCGAGCCCGCCGAGCCGAGAGCACTGCTCGACCATTCCTGCATCACCTTCACCTCGTTCTCCCAGCCCGATCGCTGGGGATTTCCCGGAAGCGGCGGTCAGGAGAAGCGGAAGGCCCAAAACGTCCCGGTCGAGCCGCGCTTGATCGTGAACACGGCCGAGACGGGCATTGACGCCGCTGTGTCGGGTCTCGGTATCGTGCGGGTTCTGTCCTATCAGGCGCAGGCGGCTTTGAAGGACGGGTCGTTGCGCCGGATCCTCGAGGACTTCGAACCGGAACCGCTGCCGGTCAGCCTCGTGCACCGGGAGGACCGTTTGCCGCAGCCGAAGGTCCAGGCGTTTTCGGAGATTGCGGCGCCATTGTTACGCAAGGCTCTCAAGGCGCTCTGAAGTCTGAGGGTAACGGCCCGCCGTGACTTTCCAACGGCGGGGCAAGCTGCTATGGAACCGCGTCAACCGGCCCCGCGTTCGGCTCCGCCGCCACGCGGGCGTTTCATATCCAAGAGAGGTTGGCCTATGCCTGACGGGCAGTCTTCACACGAAAATTCCCGCTTTCCCGACAGCGCCATGGCGCTCACCTTCGACGATGTGCTGATCCGCCCTGGGCCGTCGGAGGTTCTGCCGAACGAGGTTGAAGTCGCCTCGAAAGTTACCAAATCGATTTCCGTAAATATTCCGATCCTGTCATCGGCGATGGACACGGTCACCGAGGCGCGCCTTGCGATCGCCATGGCTCAGGCCGGCGGCATCGGCGTGATTCACCGCAACATGGATGCGGACCTGCAGGCCGCCGAGGTGGCGCAGGTGAAGAAGTTCGAGTCCGGCATGGTCGTCAATCCTGTCACGACCAGTCCCGGTGCGCGTCTGGCCGAGGCGTTGGGGCTGATGTCCCGCTACAGCATCTCCGGCATCCCCGTGGTTGAGCCCGACACCGGCCGGCTCGTGGGCATCGTAACCAACCGGGATGTGCGTTTCGCCACGAACGAAGAGCAGCCCATCTCCGAGCTGATGACCAAGGATCTGGTCACGGTGAAGGAGAACGTGGATATGGAAGAGGCCAAGCGGCTGCTCCATCACCACCGGATCGAGAAACTGCTCGTGGTCGACGACGACTATCGCTGTATCGGCCTCATCACGGTGAAGGACATCGAGAAGGCGCGCGCCCATCCGGACGCGTGCAAGGACGACCAGGGGCGCTTGCGTGTGGCTGCCGCCACGAGTGTGGGCGACAGCGGGTTCGAGCGCGCCGAGCAGCTCATCGACGCCGGGGTCGATCTCATTGTCGTGGATACCGCCCACGGCCATTCGCGGCTGGTTCTGGATCAGGTGGGGCGCATCAAGCGGGTGTCGAATGCGGTGCAGGTCGTGGCGGGCAACGTCGCAACGGCTGAGGGCACCAAGGCGCTTATCGACGCGGGCGCGGATGCGATCAAGGTTGGCATCGGCCCGGGGTCGATCTGCACCACGCGTATCGTCGCCGGCGTGGGCGTGCCGCAGTTCAGCGCATTGCTGGAGTCGGTCGAGGAGGCCAAGAAAGCGGGCGTGCCCGTGATCTCCGACGGCGGCATCCGTTATTCGGGCGACATGGCCAAGGCGCTCGCCGCGGGCGCGGACTGCGTGATGCTGGGCTCGCTGCTCGCCGGTACGGATGAAAGCCCGGGCGAGGTGTTTCTCTACCAGGGGCGGTCGTACAAGTCCTATCGGGGCATGGGCTCGATCAGCGCCATGGCGCGCGGCTCTGCCGACCGCTACTTCCAGCAGGAAATCAAGGACACGCTGAAGCTGGTGCCCGAGGGCATCGAGGGTCAGGTGCCCTATAAGGGCCCCGCGGCCAGCGTGCTGCACCAGCTCATGGGCGGCTTGCGGGCCTCCATGGGCTATACGGGCTCACGCACCATTCCAGATTTCCAGGACCGCACGAAGTTTATCCGCATCTCGACGGCGAGCTTCCGCGAGAGCCACGTCCACGATGTGACCATCACGCGGGAATCGCCGAACTATCCGCGGGAGAGCTAGGCTAACGCCATTTGAGCGGCGGCTCTTGCAGCCGTGCGCTCATCTTGGTGCTTGCTGGTTCATCGCCACTATTTGACGCCCATCGCGCGCACCTGATCAAAGACACCCGGCTCGAGCTTCTCGGCCATCCTCAGGTCTGCGCTGCCGTCCGTAGGCTTGCCCGTCCGGCTTTTCACGACGCCCCGGCCGACCAGAGCCATCGCGTTGTTCCCCTGAATCTTCAACGCCGTGTCGAAGTCGGGGCCCGCCTTGTCGAGATCGTCGCTTAGGACATAGACCCAGCCGCGATCGACATAGCCTTTCGCGGTCTCGGGATCGAGCTCGATCACCTTCGTATAGTCGGCGATCGACTCATCGTAATCCTTACGCTTGCGATGGATCTCGCCGCGGCTCGAATAGCCGTTGATGGCCTTCGGGTCCAACTCGACCTTCTTGTTCAAGTTGATCAGCGCGGCGTCGAGATCGTTCTTGCGGCTGTAGACGAGGCCGCGCAGCAGATAGTAATCCGCGTCGTCGTCCTTCAACTCGATGGCCTGGTCCAGATCCTCGATCGCGTTGTCGTAGTCGTTCATCGCGTCGTAGGCGGCCGCGCGCATGAAATAGCTGTTGGCGCGCTTCGGATCGATCTCGACAGCGGCGTTAATGTCGACCATGGCCTCATCGAGATTGCCTGTGGCCGAGAGCCCCATGGCGCGCACGCTATGGGCGCGTATGAGGAGCGTTTTGTCGTCGCTGCCCTCGTCGATGAAGGCTTGGCAGGCGTCCAGTACCTCCTTGATGCTCAGTTTGCCGTCGAAGCAGGGATCCGAGGACGTGCCGTCCTCGGCGGCTGCGGGGTGCGCGAGAAGCGCAGCGGTGAGAAGCCCGGCCGCGAGCGCAGCTCCGACGGAAAACATTGGAAAAGCGCGGATGCGCATGGAAATCCTCCTTAGAGACTCTTTGAGCTTTGCTGTTTTATGTACGTTTAAAAGGGGCGGAAGCGTCCCGTCAATTGAACATCCCTCCATGTTTCCCGGACATTTTGGCATGCCTTAGGGTCAGAGGACGGCGCGATACCTCGAAAGAAGAGCGTATCTACAACTGTGGCGCTGGCGGAGTATAAGAGCGCGAGGCGCGCGAACTGCGCGGATCGCTACGCGCAAAGAATCCCAAAAGGAAAGCTCATGTCGCTCGCAGCCATACTACTGCCCATGTTTCTGCAGGTCGCGCTAACCTTTGCCCTGCTGTTCTGGATGATCATCTTGCGGCTCCGGGCCATCCGTAAGGGCGATGTGCACCCCGAGGTGGCGGCCTCGCGCCAGGCCGATTGGCCCCCTTACGTGCAACAGGTCAGCAATGCCTTCCACAATGCCATGGAGATGCCCACGCTGTTCTACGTCGTTGTGCTGCTCGGCTTCATGACCAAGACCCTCGACACGACGGTCTATGTGCTCATGTGGATGTTCACCCTTTCCCGGATCGGCCACACCGCGATCCATGTGACGAGCAACAGGCTCGCGCATCGGACGCCCATGTTCCTGCTCGGCGCCGTCGCGCTGGCGCTGATGTGGGTCCTCATCGCCGGCCGGATCCTCGTGTTTCAGACGAACTGATGACACCGGCGGGACGAGCAAGCGCCGCCATCGAGGTGCTGACCGACTTGGAGGCACGCAAGCGGCCGGCTTCCGAGGCGCTGAAGGATTGGGGGAGCGCCCATCGCTTCGCCGGATCCGGCGACCGGGCTGCGATCGGCAGCCTCGTGTTCGATTGCCTGCGGCAGCGCGCGTCTCTTGGCGCGGCCATGGAAGACGACGGCCCTCGCGCGCTCGTCCTGCGGGCCCTTGTGAGCGCCTGGGGGATGAGCCCCGACAGCGTGGATGCGCTCTTCGACGGCAGCCGTTTTGCGCCCGAGCCTTTGACCAATGCGGAGCGGGCCGGGCTTTCGCGCGCGCTGTCACCGGAACTTCCTGCCTGGGTGCGCGGTGACTATCCTGATTGGCTGGAGGGCTCGTTCGCAGGTGTCTTCGGTGAGGACGCGGCGGCCGAAGGCGCGGCGCTCTCTGTGCGCGCGCCGGTCGATCTGCGGGTGAACACGCTTAAAGCAAACCGTGACAAGGTGTTGAAAGCATTGGCACGCTTCACGCCGCAGCCAACCACTTATGCGCCGCAGGGCTTGCGCATCGCGCCCCGGCAAGGGTCGGCGCGGACGCCCCATGTGGAGGCTGACGCCGCCCATGGAAAGGGGTGGCTCGAGGTCCAGGACGAGGGCTCCCAGATCGCGGCCGCCATGACCGGCGCGGGACCCCGCGAGCAGGTCATCGACCTGTGCGCCGGCGCGGGCGGGAAGACCTTGGCGCTGGCGGCGGCGATGGAGAACACCGGCCAGCTCTATGCCTACGATGCGAACCGTCTGCGGCTGCGCCCCATCTTCGACCGCTTGCGGCGCGCGGGCGCCCGCAACGTGCAAGTGCTCGAAGGCGGGGTCGAAGCGGGGCTAGCGCCTCTGAAGGGCCGGATGGACCGGGTCGTCATCGACGCGCCGTGCACGGGCTCGGGAACCTGGCGGCGGCGGCCGGACGCCAAATGGCGCCTGACGCCCGAGATGCTTTCGGCGCGCATGGCGGACCAGGCGGCGGTGCTGGACGCGGGCGCCGGCCTCGTGAAGCCCGGCGGCAGGCTCACCTACATTACGTGTTCGGTGCTGCCGGGCGAGAACCGCGAGCAGGTCGACGGCTTCCTGGAGCGCCATCCGGACTTCGTGCTGAAGCCCTGGCGCGCGGTGTGGGAGAGCTCGATCCAGGCAGACGCGCCGGCCTCCGCGGACGGGTCCGACGAGACGCTGCTGATGACCCCGCGCAGCCATGGAACGGACGGCTTTTTCGTGGCCACGCTCGAACGGCAGGCTTGAGGCCCGCTGCGAGATTCCCGATTCCTTTGAATCGGTTGGCGCCCAATCTTGCGACTTTGATTCAGAGGGTGCGGACGTCGAGCGCGGTCATGCCATTGGCCGTGTTGCGGTGTCCGGCGACCCTGAGGCCGGCGTCTGAGATCAAGGTTTCCATCTCCGCAAGGGTGCGCGTTTTGCCGCCCGTGATCGCCATCATGTGGAGGTCGGTCATGATCGCTTCTGGGTCTTCGTTCGGGTCTTCGGGCATCAGCCGTTCGTAGATGACCAGCCGCGCGCCAGCCGCCATAGCCCGGTGACAGTTCTCCAGGATCGCGGCGGCGTCCTTATCGCCGTGCTGCTGGAGCACGCTCTTCAGGACATAGATGTCGGCGCCGGGAGGAACCTCGTCGCGGGCATCGCCGGGGAGGAACTCGATCCGGTCAGCGAACTCCAGGACATCGAACAGCCGCATGGCATCGTCCAGCACGGGCGGTGCGTCGAAGACGATGCCCTTGAGCGCGGGATCGCGCTCGAGCACGCCGGCCAGCCAGGCGCCGTAGCCGCCACCAATGCTCGCGATCACCGCGCTGTCGGCGACGTCGCCCAAGGCTTCCTGCACTCCACCCGGATTGGCCAGCTCCTCCTTGGCCACGTAGCGGAACAGGAACCGGCCTTCGTCGGATTTGGCGCCGCGCCAGTCGGCCGCCGTCTTGTTGAGGGCGAAGGGGAGGGAGGGCTCGCCCGTGCGCAGCGCGTACATCATCGACATCCAGGGCATCCAATATTGGCCCACGACGACGAAGGCCTTCTCGCTGAGGTTCGAGGGATGGCCGTAGGTGAGGCATTCGGCGGCGGGCGTCAGCGCGAAGCGGCCGTCGTCCCGCTCCTCGCACAGCCGCATCGCCACGAGCCCGCGCAGGAAGCGCCGCATGGGACCGGCCGCGAGCCCCAGATCGGAGGCGAGGGCCTCGGGGGTGCGCGGCTCGGCTTTCAGGAGATCGGGCAGGCCGGCCGTGACCGCGGTGAAGAGCAGGGCCGCTTCGTGGTAGGCGGCTATCCTGTCCTTCAGCCGCTCCTCGATCTCGCGCTGCTCCGTCTCGTCCATGCGGCTGTTCTCCCCGGCCGGTGTCCTGCGCCCTTGATAGGGGCAATGGCGCGGCATTCCGAGCGGAAAACTCACAAGAACCGGGTGCGAAACCCCTGGCCTCCCAGAGACTCCTGCTATAACGGCGGCCAATCAGGCCGAACCGGCGAAACGGACAATGGCGCACATGGATCAAGACACCGCACACCAAGACCCCATCGAAGGCACTGAGGATTGGGTGCTGATCGTCGATTTCGGCAGCCAGGTGACCCAGCTGATCGCCCGGCGCGTGCGCGAAGCGGGCGTCTATTCGGAAATCGTTCCCTTCGACAAGGCCGAAGCGGTCCTGGCCGCGGCGACGCCTAAGGCCATCATCCTGTCGGGGGGACCGGCGTCCGTGCATGAGACCGGCACGCCCCGGGCGCCGGATGCCATCTTCGCCGCCGGTGTGCCCGTGCTCGGCATCTGCTACGGCGAACAGGCCATGGTGGCGGCGCTCGGCGGACAGGTGGAAGCCGGGCACGAACGCGAATTCGGCCGGGCGGAGCTCGAGGTCGTGGCCGACACCGCCCTGTTCGACGGCGTGTTTGCGGAAGGAGAACGGGCGCAGGTCTGGATGAGCCATGGCGACCGAGTCACCGCGCTGCCGGATGGCTTCCGCGCCGTGGGCGTCTCCACCGGCGCGCCGTTCGCGGCCATCGCCGACGATACCCGCAAGCTCTACGGCGTGCAGTTCCACCCCGAGGTGGTGCATACGCCGAAGGGCGCGGCGATCATCGAGACGTTCGTGCGGAAGATCGGCGGTTGCCACGGCGACTGGAGCATGGCCCAGTTCCGCGAGGCGGAAGTGCAGCGCATCCGCAGTCAAGTCGGTTCGGGAAGGGTCGTGTGCGGGCTGTCGGGCGGCGTGGATTCGTCCGTCGCGGCGCTTCTGATCCACGAGGCCATCGGCGATCAGCTCACCTGCATCTTCGTGGACCACGGTCTGCTGCGCAAAGACGAGGCCAAACAGGTCGTCGAACTGTTCCGCGGGCACTACAACATTCCGCTCGTGCACGTGGATGCGTCCGAGCGGTTCTTGCGCGCGCTCGACGGCATCTCCGACCCCGAAGCCAAGCGCAAGATCATCGGGCGGCTGTTTATCGAGGTGTTCGAGGAGGAATCCGAAAAGCTCGAGGACGCGCAGTTCCTCGCCCAAGGCACGCTCTATCCGGACGTGATCGAGAGCGTCTCGGCGACGGGCGGGCCTTCCGTCACCATCAAGTCGCACCACAATGTGGGCGGGCTCCCCGAAACCATGAAGCTGAAGCTCGTCGAGCCCTTGCGCATGCTGTTCAAGGACGAGGTGCGGGAGCTCGGGCGCGAGCTCGGCCTGCCCGAGACCTTCGTCGGGCGCCACCCGTTTCCGGGGCCGGGCCTCGCCATCCGCATCCCCGGCGAGATCACCCAAGAGAAGCTGGAGATCCTGCGCGCCGCCGACGCAATCTATCTGGAAGAGATCCGCAACGCCGGGCTCTACGACACGATCTGGCAGGCCTTCGCCGTGCTGCTGCCCGTGCGCACTGTGGGCGTCATGGGCGACGCGCGCACCTACGACTTCGTCTGCGCGCTGCGCGCCGTCACCTCGACGGACGGGATGACGGCGGACTATTTCGACTTCTCCCACGACTTTCTGGGGCGCACCGCCACGCGCATCATCAACGAGGTGCGCGGCATCAACCGCGTGGTCTACGACATCACCTCAAAGCCGCCCGGCACCATCGAGTGGGAGTGACCGCCTTCGGCGGTAGTGCTACGCGCCCGACTGCTCTGTAGGGTGTCCCTCACGCTTCAGACGCACGATGGCCGCATCGAGCGCCTGCAGGAAGGCCGAGCGGTCCGCCTTCGAGAACGGGCGCGGCCCGCCCGTGATCTCGCCCGCCGAGCGCAAATCGGTCATCAGATCGCGCATGGCGAGGGTCATGCCGATGGATGCGTCGGTGAAGGCTTTGCCGTTCGGCGCGATGGCCTCGGCCCTTGCCGTTACGGCCCGATGGGCGAGTGGCACGTCGTTTGTCACCACGATCACGCCGGGGCGGGCCCGCTCCGCGATCCAATCATCGGCAACGTCGAGGCCCTGATCGACGACCACGCGCTCGATGTTCGCGTCCTTCGGCAGCATCATATAGGCGTTGGAAACGACGATGGTCTTGACCGCGTATCTCGCGGTGACCCGAAAAACCTCGTCTTTTACGGGACAGGCATCGGCATCGACGAGGATCAGGATGGGCTCACACATGGCCGGATGTTTAGCAGCCGCGCCCCCGCAACGGCAACGCGGTGCGCGGGATCAACCGCGTGGTTTGCGACATCACCTCAAAGCCGCCCGGGACCAGTGAGTGGGAGCAGAGGCGGGCTAACTTGAAGAAGGCGTGTCCGCCCTCAACCCCTAAGCCATCTGATACCCCGGCGTGGACTTCATGAGGGCGCGTTCGTCCTCGGCCATCACTTCTTCGATCTCCGCGAACAGCGGCGTCGAGAGATAGCGCTCGCCCGTGTCGGGCAGCATGGCGAGGATGACGGCGCCGTCCTCCGCCTGCTCGGCGATCTGGTGGGCGATGGCGAAGGTGCCGCCGCCTGAGATGCCCGTCAGGATGCCTTCCTGCGCCGCGAGTTTCCGCGACCATTCGATGGCGGTGGGCCCTGCGACGGGAATGAGTTCGTCGTAATACTTCTTGTCGACGGCTTCCTGCAGCACGAGGGGAATGAAGTCGGGCGTCCAGCCCTGGATGGGGTGCGGTTCGAAGGCGGAGTGGCCGACGCTCGGCGCGCCGTCGGGTCCGCGCTCCTGGGGGATGCCGCTGCCGACAAGCTGCGCGTTGGCCGGCTCGCTGAGGATAATCTTCGTGTCCGGGCGTTCTTTCCGCAGCACGCGGCCGACGCCGGCCACCGTGCCGCCCGTGCCGTAGCCGCTGACGAAATAGTCGAGACGCTCGCCGTCGAAGTCGGCGAGGATTTCCCGCGCCGTCGTGTTCGCGTGGATGAGCGCGTTGTCAGGCGTCTCGAACTGATGGGCGAGGAACCAGCCGTGTTCCTTCGCGAGTTCGACGGCCTTTTGATACATGCCGAAGCCTTTGAGCTCTTTCGGGGTCAGGACCACCTTGGCGCCGAGGAAGCGCATGAGCTTGCGCCGCTCGATGGAGAAGCTTTCGGCCATGGTGACCACCAGCGGATAGCCCTTGGCGGCGCACACCATGGCGAGGCCGATACCGGTATTGCCGCTCGTGGCCTCGACCACGGTCTGGCCCGGCTTGAGGTCGCCGCGCTTCTCGGCCTCTTCGATGATGCTGATCGCCAGGCGGTCCTTCACGGACGCCGCCGGGTTGAAGAACTCGGCCTTGACGTAGAGCCGCACATTGTCGGGCGCCAGGCGCTTCACGCGGATGCACGGCGTATTGCCGATGGTGTCGACAATGCTCTCGTAGAGTTTTCCTTGTCCGGTCGTGGTTCGTGAGGTCATCGGTCCGTCCTCTGCGTCGTTCTTGGTGCGGTTGCCGGGCGTCAGCGGCGCCATGTTAGGGCGATTGGTGCGCTTTGAGTAGGTCGGCGTCACTTGTCCAACTGGCGGGATTGGGCAAACTGGACGCATCGGGCGAGCGTGCGTTCGCTCAAGCGGACGCAACTAGGTACGAAGGCGACGGGAATGGCTGGCAGACACATCTCAGGCGGCGTGGTTCACGACCTGCCGGCGGATTTCCGCAAGGCGCTGCTCGCCGACGCCAAGGCCTTGGAAACGTGGGAAGACATCACGCCGCTCGCCCGCAACGAGTGGATCTGCTGGATCTTGTCCGCCAAGAAGGCCGAAACGCGGGAGCGCCGCATCGAATGGGGCCGGTCCAACCTCAACGAGGGGAAGCGCCGGCCCTGTTGCTGGCCTGGCTGTCCGCACCGCTGAGCCTTCCGAAACGCCGCTTCTTGCTGCGTGGCGCCGCGCATCCGGCCAATGCCGCGGTTCACGGCAGGTTAACCCTCGCCGCTCTAACGTCGCAAAGTGAGGTATACTACGCGGATGAACCCGCCTTGCGTGTGTCCGCGTCCGGTTTTTGGCCGGGCCGTGCCCATCTCAGGCGGTCCGGACTGCGCGATTTGAGGGAGCCTGTCTCGTGCGAGGGACAAATCGGGTGACAAGCGGTTTTTGCGTCCCGGCCTTTGGCCTGGGTGCGCTTCTGCTCGCCTCCTGCCTTGCTACCGGCTCCGCCTTCGCCGAGCAGCTTCCTTGGCTCGCCGCGCCGGCGCAAGGTTCGCCACAGGCCGTCACCATCGTGCCGAAGACGCGGGTCGTGCCGGGGTCCCGTTATGTGCCGGACGTCCAGGCGCCGCCGCCGCAAGCTGCGCCCGCGCCCGTTGCCGCGCCGGCGCCTCAGACAATGCCGGCCGGCCAGTATGCGCCTGCCGCGGCCGCGCCGTCGCCGGTGATGCCCGTGCCGAATGCGCCGGTCGCGCCGAGCTACCAGGCCGCGCCATCCTATCAGGCCGCGCCGCCTTCACTGCTCGCACCGGCGATGCGGCCGGCACTCGCGCCTGCGCCGGAGCCTGCCGCACCGGTCATTCCCGGCGTGCCTGCCTGGCTCAATCCGCATATTGGCGATGGTGAGGGACAGATATCCGCCACGGTGTTGAAGCGCGCGCGCGACTTCCATCAGTCGAAGGTCCGCGCCGGGAAGGTCAACAATCCCTGCTACTTCGCCTTCGATGCGACGCGCCCCGGCGAGGGGGCCAAACGCTTCTACGCCATCTGCGAGGACAAGCAGACCTTCCGCGCGGTGGCCTCGGGTCATGGGGCCGGGCGCAATTTCGAAGGTGTCGCCAATGTCTCCAACAACGCTCGTTGCGCGAAGAATTTCTCGAATGCAGCGAACTCGCATCTCACGACCGGCGGCGGGTACATGACCGCGGAGACCCGCACCTCCTTCAAGGGCTATTACAGCGAGGGCAGCGGTTATCAGCCGCTCGTCCGGTCCTTCGTGCAGTACACGGGCGAGGGCGAGACGGCCAATGCGCGGTCGCGCGCCATTGGCGGGCACTCGGCGGCGATCGTACGGTGGCAGTGCCGGCTGAAAATGCCGTCGAGCAAGTATGCGGACAAGAGCGGCTACGTGCCCTACGGCAAGCTCATAAACTACAGCGCCGGCCGTTCGAGCGGCTGCACGAGCTGGCCCAAGGACGCGGACGATCAGTTCCTGGCAATCGCGGATAGTCCGACCACGGTTTATATCTATCCGGAGGCCAAGGACATCGTCGCGGTGGGCCGCGCGGTGCGGGCGGGACAGTCACCGTCGCGCGTGGGCGCTTATTGGAACGCCTCGTGCCTGAAAGAGATCGGCGAGCCGAATTTCTGGCCGCGGGAGAAGCTGGAGCCCGCGCTCCTCCAATACGCGAAGAAGAACCGGTCGGCGCCTGCACGCACCCTGTCGGATTTGCCGCTGTGCAAGACGGTCGTCGGCTCGGCGCGCTAGGCCCGGCGCGTAGACGAGACTCAGCGGTGCTCGTCCGGAATTGTTCTCGACAGGAAGATGGCTGTGCCGACCACGAGCGGCGACAGCAAGATCACGCCGAACACGATGAATATGACCGCGGTGGTGAGGGGCGTCACGTCCGACCGCACGAGCGTACCAAGCCCCCAAGCGTCGGTGACAAGCAACGTCACCGCGAACAGCGCGACCATCACGATGCCGATCGCGTATTGCTTGGCCACGAATTTGATCAGGTCCGGCATGGGTCGAATGCTACCATCTCGGCCCCGCCGGGCCAGTGACAATTCGCGCTTGGTTCGGGGCATCCCCATCTGCTGACGCGAGAGTTAAATCTCCCCAATGACCGGCATGAACAGCTTCGACAACAAGTCCTTCCTCGCGCGCATTCGCGGGGGCGATTTCGCTCATCCCGGCGAGGAAGATGCCATCGATCTCGTGTTGTCGCATGTCGGCCCCGCACCGGGCGAGACGGTGCTCGATGCCGGCTGCGGGCTCGGGGCCACGGCCGATGCCATCGGCCGGAAGGCGGGCGCTTCCGTCGTCGGGGTCGATCTCGATGCGGACACTGTGGGATATGCGAACAGCCGTTACCCGGACCGGCGGTTCGTCGCCGGCGACATCACCAAGCTGGGTGAGCTGGGACTGCCGGCAGTGGACGTGATCTACGCGTTCAATTCGCTCTATGCCTGCGACGACCTCGAGGCCTGTTTTGCCGCCTTCCGGGAGGGGGCCAATGCGCGGGCACGAATCGCGGTGTTCGACTACATCGCGTATGACGCCGGCGCGCTTGCCGAGGCGGACTGTCTGCCCCCAAGCGTGCATTCGATGGCGGAGATGCGCCAGGCGCCGGAGCTGCAGGGCTGGACATGCACCGGCATCGTCAATCTCGATCAGGAGTATATCGGCTGGTACGGCCGCTTCCTCGCGCGCATGGACGAGAACCGGGAGGCGCTCGGGGCCGCGCGCTCTTCTGCCTTCTTCGACGAGGTCAGGAAGAAATACGCGGACATGCGTCTTTGCCTGGAGCGGGGTGTGCTCGGCGGCGCTCTGCACACCTATGTGCTTGCGTCCTGATCCATCGCAACGCGGCTGCGATGGATCGGCTCTATAAGGGATGGGGCTTGCACGGAGGAGTAATCGGTTATGATTGGCTCCGGTCGTTCTGCGCACCCGATTCGCGTCCGTGAAATGCCCTATTGACGGCATTTTTTCGCGCAGAATCGAAGGGGTGCGAAACACGGGGAGACTGAATCCGGTGCGATTGATTCCTCTCAATCCGAGAGCTGTCAGTCTGCTGGTCATTTTGGCCGCCGCCGCCATGGCGGCTTGTCTCCACTTGCCGCGCGCACTTGCCGAGGAGCATTTCGAAGACATCCCGCCGTGGCTTCAGGCCCATGTCGGGGACGGCGACGGTCAGATTTCCAAGGTCGTCCTGCAGCGGGCCCGCGCCCTCTACATGGAGAAGGTCATCGAGGGTTCGGCGAAGAACCCCTGCTACTTCGCCATGGACGCGACCCGTCCTAGCGTCTCGGGAAGCGGCGGGGTGGCGCGGCGGTTCTACATCATCTGCGAGCACGACCTTTCCTTCCGTGCAATCTCGTCGGGCTACGGCAACGGCCGCCGGCTGCCGGGCGCGAACTTCGCGAACGGGCGGCGTTGCGCGAAGAACTTCAGCAATGCCGAGGGTTCCAAGCTGACGACGGGGGGCGGCTATGTCACCGCCGAAACGCGGACGTCGTTCAAGGGCTATTACCGGACGCGCGGCAAGTCGGTGCCGCTCCTGCGCGCTTTCGTGCAGTTTGAAGGGGAGGGGGACACGGCCAATGCGCGGGAGCGGGCCATCGGAGGCCACTCCGCCGTGCTGTTGCGGGGCATGTGCCTGCGCAAGAACCCCGACAGCCCCTATGCGAACGAGAAGGGATACGTCCCCTATGGCAATCTCTTGAATTACAGCTCCGGCCGCAGCAATGGCTGCACGAGCTGGACGCCCGAAGACTCCGAGCTGATCGTGGACATGATCAAGGATCGTCCGACGACGGTCTACATCTATCCGGAGTCGCGCGACATCGAAGCCGTGCGAGAGGCGAAGAAGGCGGGCAAGAGCCTGTCGAGCGCCGGGCTCTATTGGAACGCCACATGTTTGCGTGAGATCGGTTCGCCGATGTTCTGGCCGAAGGAAAAACTCGAGCCGATCATCGCCAAGTATAGAAAGGCACACCCCAGCCCGCCGCCGCGCCCGTTGCCCGTCTGCAGGTCGGGGTAAGCTGTTGCCGCATGGGTTGTCTGAGCTGTGACAAGGCTTTAGACAGGCTCCCGTCCAGTTCTGTTTGAGTCGATGCGGAAAATTATCATCTACAGTCTGCTGGCGCTCGTCGCGACCATGGTGTTCGTCTACGTGAACAACGCGACGACGTTCGCCAACCGTCCGCCGGGGACGCCCACATTGCTGGCCCATCGTGGACTTGCGCAGAATTTCGATCGCAAGGATCTCAAGGCGGATACGTGCACGGCGGCGCACATGCTGCCGACCGACCATGCGTATCTCGAGAACACGATCGCCTCGATGCAGGCAGCCTTCGATCTAGGCGCCGACGCGGTCGAGTTCGACGTGCACCCTACCACTGACGGGAAGTTTGCCGTGTTCCATGACTGGACGCTCGATTGCCGCACGAACGGTCAGGGAGTCACCCGCGACCACAGCATGCAGCAATTGAAGGCTCTGGATATCGGCTACGGCTACACGGCCGACGGCGGAAAGACGTTTCCCTTTCGTGGAAAGGGTATAGGGATGATGCCGAGCCTCGATGAGGTTCTGACTCGGTTTCCTGACCGCGACTTCCTCATCAATGTTAAGAGCGCGGATGCGCAGGAAGGAGCCATGCTCGGCGATCGGCTTGCTCAGCTGCCACGCGCACAGCGGAATCGCCTGATGGTTTATGGCAGCGAAGAGGCGCTCGCCTCCTTGCGCGAAAAGGTGCCCGGCGTTCGTGCCTTATCTAAAGCTTCCGCGAAGGCCTGTCTCTTGCGTTACATGGCACTTGGCTGGTCGGGCTATGTTCCCGACGCATGCCGGCACACATTGGTCGCCGTCCCGCTCAACGTGGCGCCCTGGCTGTGGGGGTGGCCGAACCTCTTTCTCAATCGCATGGACAGTGTGGGCTCTCGCGTCTTCGTCCAGGGCGATTACCATGGCGGTTGGTCCACGGGGATTGATACCGAGGGCGACCTTGCCCGGCTGCCCAAGGGCTATTCGGGTGGCGTGTTTACGGACCGGATCGAAGTCGTCGCACCGCTCGTTGGGCGGTAATGGCAACGCGCGGCACTGACTCACGTCAGCTCGCGGTCGTGAACTGCGGTAATCCGTTCATCGCCTCACCTAGACCTGCGTGGTAGGGTCCCCGCGAGATTGAGGGAGGTTTGCCATGGCGCTGCTTATTATCGGCATCGTTGTCTTTCTGGGTATTCATCTGCTGCCCACGTTCAGGGGCGTCCGCGAAGGGTTGATCGAGAAGCTCGGCGAGAACGGCTACAAGGCCTTCTTCTCGGTGGCCTCGATCCTGGGTTTCATCCTGCTCGTCTATGGGTTCGCCTCGGCGCCCATCATTCCCATTTGGACGCCGCCGGTCTGGATGCGCCATCTGGCGATGCTGCTGATGTTGCCGGCCTTCATTTTGCTGGTGGCCGCCTATGTGCCGGGGCGCATCAAAGCGGTTGTGAAGCATCCCATGCTGACCGCGATTAAGACCTGGGCGCTGGCGCATCTGCTGGCCAATGGCGATCTGGCCGGCATTATCCTGTTCGGATCGTTTCTCGCCTATGCGGTCTATGACCGGATCGCGCTCAAGCACCGCCAGCCGACTGAGCTGATCGAAACGCCGGGGCCAGGAAGCCCGCGCAACGACATCATCGCCGTGGTGCTCGGCATCGTGTTCTACGTTGTCTTCCTGCTGTGGCTGCACCCATTGCTGATCGGCAAGGTGGTAGTGCCTATGTAGGGCGTGATGTAGCACTTTGGGCCAAGGGCGGCCTTTTCACCAAGGCCTGTCATTGCGCTGCACAAATCCTTATGTGTATGGAATAAGACGCTCTAAACACTGGAACTTGCGAGGATAAGGCTCGTGTCGCATCAGAGCACCATCAAGCGCATCACCGCGCCGGAGATCGCCGCGCGCAAGGGCGGCGAGCCTATTGTCGTGCTGACGTCGTACCATGCGCAGTCGGCCGCGCTGGTCGACCCGCATGTGGACATTCTCATGGTGGGCGACTCGCTCGGCATGGTCATGCACGGGTTGGAGACAACCGTGCCGGTACCGCTCGATCTGATGATCGCGCATGCCCAAGCCGTCGTGCGCGGTTCGGAGCGAGCGCTGGTTGTCGTCGATATGCCCTTCGGTTCTTATGAAGAGAGCCCCGCCATGGCTTTCCGGAACGCGGCCCGCGTCATGAAGGAGACGGGCTGCGGTGCGGTGAAGCTCGAAGGCGGCGTGCAGATGGCCGAGACGATCGCCTTCCTGACGGCGCGCGGCATTCCGGTGATGGCCCATATCGGCATGACGCCGCAGGCGGTCAATCAACTCGGTGGCTTCGCGGCCCGCGGCAGGCGCCAGGCCGAATGGGCCCGCTTCGAAAAGGATGCACAGGCCGTGGCCGAGGCGGGTGCATTTGCAATGGTGATCGAAGCCGTGGCCGAAGGACTGGCAGCGCGTATCACGCAAGAGGTGCCGATCCCGACAATCGGCATTGGCGCGTCGCCTGAGTGCGACGGGCAGGTGCTGGTGCTGGAAGACATGCTTGGGCTCTCCCCGAGGGTGCCGAAGTTCGTGAAAGAATACGCCGAGCTGCGGACTGCCGTGGAAGGGGCGGTGAAAGCCTATGCGCGAGACGTGCGCGCGCGGGCCTTCCCAGCCGAGGAGCATACCTATTCCACGCTGGAAGAGGTTCCCGAGGCCCTGAAAAGGTTCAAGATGTCAGTTAGTTAACCTTTTTGGTTCGGTGGCGATCAGCGAGGCTGCGCACACTGGCCTGCGGCATTCAGTCTTGCGCCAGCAAGCGGGCTTCACTATACGGCGTGGGTTAGACCGGACGATCCGTCCGGTTCCGCAGCAGCCCCGCACAACCGCGCGCCAGCGCCGACGAAGAAAGCCGAAAGAGCTCTTAACCCTATGACTGACAACAGTTTCATTCGCGAGGTCGACGAGGCGGTTCGGCAGGAGCGCTACAGGGCGCTTTGGGACAGGTTCGGCGTCTATGTCATCGGCCTCGCCGTGGCGCTCATCGTTGGTGCGGCGGCCTACAATATTTGGAAGTACGTCCAGGAGAGCGAAGCCGAGACGGCGGGCGACGCCTTTACCGCGGCGGTGGCCCTGAAGAACGCCAACGAGCAGGAGAAGGCAACCGAGGCGTTCGAAGAGTTGGTCAAGGATGGCCCGTCGGGTTACGCCATTCTGTCACGGTTCCAGCTTGCATCGAGCCAGGCCAAGGCCGGCGAGACGGACAAGGCGGTCGAGTCCTACGAAGCGCTGGCCAAGGATCGCCGCGTCGACGCTATTCTGAAGGGCCTGGCGACGTTACAGGCCGCGACGCTCCGGCTCGATCAGGCGGACTACGCCGAGATGCAGAAGCGCCTCGATGGTCTCGCGAGCGGCAAGAGCGCTTGGCGCTTTTCGGCGAAGGAGCTGCTGGGCCTGTCGGCCTATCAGAACGGAGATCTGAAGGCCGCGGAGGATCAGTTCAGCGCCTTGCTGGTCGACGCCGGGACCCCGCGTAACATGCGCGACCGCGCCAACGTCTTGCTCGCCCTCATTGTCAGCCAGACGGCGACGGCCCCGGACACGAAGGCGGACGACACCAAGTCCGGCGACGCCGGTGCGGGCGATGCCAAGTCCGACGACGCCGAGGCGAGCGAAGCGACGACCAACTAGCGTCTCTGGCGGGGCGCAAGCCACACCGTCATTCTGGCTGTCGTTGCTTGCGTGTGCTGCATCCTTTGTGCTCCTTCATCTGAAACACCGGATCCCGCGATCGCTCAGCCATGCCTTTTACTGTCGCCATTGTCGGACGGCCGAATGTCGGCAAATCCACGCTGTTCAACCGGCTCGTAGGCAAGAAGCTTGCGCTGGTCGACGATCAGCCGGGCCTCACGCGTGACCGCCGCGAAGCCGACGTCGTCATCGAAGGCCTTCCGATGACGCTCATCGACACCGCAGGCCTCGAGTCGGGCGACGAAGGGCTGACCGCGCGGATGCGGCTTCAGACCGAAGCGGCCATCGAGCAGGCGGATCTCGTTCTCTTTGTGATCGATGCGCGCACGGGCGTTACGGCGGCGGACGAGATTTTCGGCGATCTGGTGCGCAAGCACGGCAAGGCCGTGGTGCTCGCGGCCAACAAGTCGGAAGGCCGGGCCGCGGAGCCGGGATTCTACGAGGCCTACTCGTTGGGGCTCGGTGAGCCGCTGGCCATGTCCGCCGAGCACGGTCTCGGCGTCGGCGACGTGACGGAGGCGATCGCGGAGGCCTACCGCAATGCGCAAGCCGAAGCAGGCGAGGACGGGGCGCCTGAGGAGGGTGAGCCGGACGAAGAGGGTGTGTACCCTTTAAGGATCGCTATCGCCGGACGGCCGAACGTGGGTAAATCCACCCTGGTCAATGCGCTTCTCGGCGAGGATCGGATGATCACGGGACCTGAGGCCGGGATCACGCGCGATGCCATCGCCTCGGAGATCGAATGGGGGTCGCGGCGGTTGCGCGTGTTCGATACCGCTGGTCTCCGGCGCAAGGCTCGCATCGAGGCGCGCGCAGAGGTGCTATCGGTCGGCGATACGCTGCGGGCGATCAAGTTTGCCGAGGTCGTCGTGTTGTTGCTCGATGCCGAGCAGCCCTTCGAGAAGCAGGACCTGCAGATCGCGGACTTGATTGTCCGCGAAGGCCGCGCGCTCGTCATCGCCGTCAACAAATGGGATCTCGTGGAGGACAAGCAGGCGCGACTCGCCGAGTTGCGCGAGATGTGCCAGCGCCTGCTGCCTCAAGTCAAAGGCGTGTCCTTGGTGACTCTGTCGGCGCAGAGCGGCAAGGGCGTCGACCGGCTTATGGACGCCGTGCTCGCCGCCGATGAGGTTTGGAACAAGCGTCTGCCGACGGCAGCTCTCAACGAGTGGCTTGCGGCCATGATCGATGCGCACACCCCGCCAGCCGTTGCGGGGCGCCGGCTCAAGATCCGTTACATGACCCAGGCCAATGCGCGGCCGCCCACCTTCGTCGCCTTCTGTTCCCAGCCCAAAGCGCTGCCGGACTCCTATGTCCGGTATCTCGTGAACGGTCTGCGCGAGACATTCGATTTGCCCGGCGTGCCGATCCGGTTCAACTTGCGGAAGGGCAACAATCCATACGTGAAGTCCAAGTCGTAACGGCAAGATCCCGATGGCGAATGTGTGATGAGCGGCGAGACGGAGGTGTACTTCTATCATCTGGAAAGCCGCACGCTGGAGCAGGTGCTGCCGGCACTGCTGGAGCGGTCGTTGGAGCGCGGCTGGCGGGCGGCCGTTCAGGCCGCGAGCCTCGAGCGGGTCGAGGCGCTCAATACGCTACTGTGGACCTTTCGGGAGGACAGCTTCCTGCCCCATGGCACCGATGCGGACGGCGCTCCCACGGCGCAGCCCGTCTATCTCACCGACTCGGACTCCAATCCGAATGGCGCGAATGTCCGCTTCCTGGTGGATGGAGCGAGTCTGGAGGCGACGAGCGGCTATGCGCGCGTGGTTCATATCTTCGACGGCCACGATCCGGATGCCGTTGCCAGAGCGCGCGCAGCCTGGGCGGCGGCCAAGGATGAGGGCCTGTCCGTGAGCTATTGGCAGCAGGACGAGGGGGGCCGGTGGCAGCAGAAGGCCTGACAGGGCGGAGCGCTTGGGCTGCCTAGATCTCGATACCTGCGAGTCCCAAGACATAGAGCATGGCGAAATAGGCTCCGACGGTCAGGGCTACTGCTGCGGTCAGGCTGATGGGGAAGCCCAAGCCGGCGCGCAAAAAGAGGGGCAGGCTGACGAATAAGACCAGCGAGGGCAGCACCAACCAGAAAATGCCGGTGGAAAGGCGTGCAATCTTCTCCGTGTCCCCGGTTTCGGCGTAGAGCCAGATCATGGCCAGGACCGAGGTGAGGGGTACCGAAGCGATCAGTGCACCGAAGAGTGCGCTGCGTTTGGCCGCCTCGGAGACTGCGACCACAAGGACGCTCGTCAGAAGAACCTTGATCGTGGCATAGAGCATCGCATCATCCTCGCTGCGTTACATGGGCAACGCATCTGAGGCTTTCTTATCACACACTAATTGATAATGCGCCCGCGCCTTGTGGCTGTCATGACCGGTGGCTATAAGCCCGGCCAACATTTGAAAATACTGAAGAATCAGAGACTAGAAGGACTGAAATAATGACCATCGAACGTACGCTCTCGATCATCAAGCCCGACGCGACCGAGCGCAATATTACAGGGCTGATCGTGGCGCGCCTCGAAGGCGCCGGCCTTCGGGTGGTCGCGCAGAAGCGGGTCTGGTGGAAGAAGAAGCAGGCCGAAGAATTCTACGAGATGCACAAGAAGCGCGACTTCTTCGACGAGCTGGTGCAGTTCATGATTTCCGGTCCCATCGTTGTACAGGTGCTTGAGGGCGAAGACGCGATCAAGCGCAACCGTCTCGTAATGGGCGCGACCAACCCGGTCGATGCCGATCCCGGCACGATCCGCAAGGACTTCGCCGTGAACCTGCAGCGCAACTCCGTGCACGGTTCCGATAGCCCCGAGAGCGCCAAGCGCGAAATCGATCTTCTCTTCAAGAAGAGCGAGATCGTCGGCTAGGGGCACTCCTCTCCCTGCGCCGGCATCGGCGTAAGGAGAAGTTAACCTTATTTCTCAGCAGGCCTCTGGAGTTGACCGCTCCAGAGACCTTTTTGCGTGTCTTGACATAGTACAACCATAGAGAGAGCATGTCGCACATATGCGATCTTTAGGGGAGTATGCGTCATGAACGTGCGAAACATTCAACGCTCTTTGAAGAAGCTTGGATTCGAACCTGGACCCATCGACGGAATCTGGGGACGAAGGACGGCCAACGCTGTCGAGGCGTTTCAGGAAGAACACGGTCTTCCCTTGACGGGACTCGTCGATCCGCGCACGGAGCGGCATCTGATTTCCCTCGCTGGAAAGGAGTCGAACGACGCGTCTCTCGTGTGGTTCGAGGAGGCAGAGCGCCTCAGAAACACCAAGGAATTCGCCGGAGACCCAAACAACCCGGTCATCATGGACTGGGCGGACGATCTCGACATCCACTATCCCGGCGACGACGTGGCGTGGTGCGGGCTGTTCGTCGGACACTGCGTCGCCGCGACGCTGCCGAAGGAGCCACTGCCGAACAATCCGTTGGGTGCGCGCCAATGGCTCAAGTTCGGCAAGAAAGTCGAGCCCGAGCCCGGCGCTATTCTTGTTTTCTGGAGGGGCAGCCGAAACGGCTGGAAGGGTCACGTCGGGTTTTACGAGGCCGAGGACTCGAAGGCCTTCCATGTGCTGGGCGGCAACCAGAGCGACAAGGTCTGCACGACCCGCATTGCGAAGTCGCGACTGCTCGGGGCGCGCTGGCCTGCCAGCGCGCTGGTGCTCAACGGTGGACCCGTCGCCGGAACTGCCGACGGAGAATTGTCGACCGACGAGGCCTAGCGCCCCCGCGCTCGTGACAGGGCCTGAAGGGCGGTCGCTTCGCTGGCGAGCCGAGACTAGCTGAGTTTGCGGATTTTGAAGGGCAGGCCGCCTTGCGGGCAGAGCGTGACGGTGGCGCGGATCTTTGCCGGTGTCGGTCCCACGTACTCAGGTGTGAAGCGGCGCAGGAGCTGAACCAGCGCCAGCGTGTTCTCGATCTGCGACAACGCCCCGCCAATGCAAGCGCGCTTGCCTGCCGCGAAGGGAAGGTAAGAGTATTTGCGCCGCTTCTTGGCGCGCTCGGGAGCGAACCGTTCCGGATCGAACTTCTCCGGCTCTTCCCAATATTTGGGGCTGTGATGAGCGATATAGGTCAGGATGGAAACCTTGTCGCCGGCATTGATCTTGTGCCCGGCGATCTCGTCGTCGCCGGCGGCGATGCGGATCAGGCCCCAGATCGGCGGATAAAGGCGCATGGTCTCCTGGATCACCATGCGGGTGTAGCTCAGCTGCTGAACCTGGTTCCAATCGGGATCGGCGTCGCCGCAAACCCGGTGCGCTTCCTCGCGGACGCGCTGCATCGCTTCGGGATGCTGGGATAGAAGATAGAGCGACCAGGCAAGCGTCAGCGCCGTCGTCTCGGTACCCGCCCACAAATACTGCTTCATCTCATCGATGACCTGGCGGTGGTCGAACTCCGGGAAGTCCGGATCGGCCTCGGCTTCCTGCATCGCCGTCAGCAGCGTCTTTTCGCGATGATCGATGACGTTCGCGCTGATCACCGTGTCGGGAACCGAATGCCAAATCTCCATGGCCTTGGCGGGATCCTCGGCCGTGATCTCTTCGAGCTCGCCGCGCACGTTCTTAAGGCGCACGTTCTTGTGGTTGACAACGTCCGTGTACGTCTTGACTTGCTTGAAGACGAAGTGCGGGTTGAAGGGCATCTCGCGGTCGAACAGCGCGCGGCACACCATGTCGGCGGCCATCGTCCAGGTCTCTTCCACCATCTCGACGGTCTCGCCAGAGTCGGCGAGTTTCTGCCAGCGGTCCATCTTCGAGTCGATGGCCGACATCAAATAGGGGAAGTACTCCTCGAACATCTTCGGATGGAACGCGGCCTGCTGCGGCACGCGGATCTTCTGCCACAGCGCACCGTCGATGGTGATCATGCTGCGGCCGAAAACGGGGCGAAGCCCGTCGAAATACTTCGTGTAATTGTCCGCGTTCGTCACGAGAACGCGCTCGGCGTGCTCCGGCTCGCTCAGCAGGACAATGCGTTGGTTTTTCAGATTGACCGGGAGGACGCCCTTGTATTTTTCGCACAGGGCCATGAGGACCTGCATGGGGTCCTCTTGGTTCAGCAATGCCGATAGCTTGAACCAAATGCTGTCTTCTTCTCCGAGGCCGTGCGACGGAGAGTAGGCGACCGTCATGTCCGCCATTTACGCCATCCCTCTTATTGTTGGGCCGTTTATCCCCGTTGGGCCAAGTGTGCCGCGCAGGGCTTGGGGCCAAACCGCAAGATCAGCACTAGGTCTCGGGCAACCTCCGCCTTGCAGGAATATTGCGTGCGCGGTCATCGTTGCGGAGATCGACTGAATAGATGTTGTTCCTAGCATCCGCTCGTCTGCATTGTCTACGGGCCCTTGCGCCGCACAGACTTGCGATGCGTCAAGTTTGCCGGGGGCACCCATAGTATTTTTCCTGGATTTTGAACGTCCGCTCAAAAATTGCCCCTCAGCGGGGGCGAAAAAAGGGCGGGGTCGCCGGGCCCTTGGGGCATGCCGGCACTCCGTTCGCCGTCCACCGAGACCTGCCCGGATGCCACCAGCCGCAGGGCGTGGGGGTAGAGACGGTGTTCGGCCGCCAGCACCCTCGCCGCAAGATCCTCCTCCGTATCGTCCGGCAAAACCGGGACGGCCGCTTGGGCCACGATCGGACCATCGTCCATCGCCGCGCGAACGAAATGAACGGTGCAGCCGCTGATGCGCGCGCCCGCATCCAGCACGCGTGCGTGGGTGTCGAGGCCCTTGAAGGCGGGCAGGAGAGACGGGTGAATGTTGAGGTGGCGGTTGAGCCAGCGTGACACGAAGCTTTCCGTCAGAAGGCGCATGAAGCCGGCATTGCAGAGAAGCTCCACGCTGGCGCCGTCCAGCGCATCGTTCAGGGCGGCTTCGAAGGCTTCGCGGGACGGGAAGTTCTTGTGGTCGATGGTGCAGGTCGGGATGCCCGCTTCTTCGGCGCGATCGAGGCCCTGAACGTCGGGCACGTTGGAGATCACGAGCACCAGCTCGGCCGGATAGTCGGGATCCTTGGCGGCATCGATGAGCGCCTGCAGATTGCTGCCGCGGCCCGATATCAGGACGCCGACGCGCATCTTTGCGCTCATGACTCGGTGCCCCCGGTGCCCAGCACGACCGCCGGTCCGTCACCGCGCTCGGTGAGTCTCCCGATCGTAAACGCTTCGGGCCCGAGGCTCGCGGCGACGCGTCCGGCATCGCTGGGCGCCACTGCGATGACCATGCCGACACCGCAATTGAAGGTTCGGTACAACTCATGCGCATCGAGCCGCGCCTCCGTCTGCAGCCAAGAGAAGACGGGCGGCGGGTCGATGGCATCGATGTCGATCGCCGCCGAGACGGTCTCCGGCAGGATGCGCGGTAGATTGTCGATCAGGCCGCCGCCGGTGATGTGGCAAAGGGCTTTGACGGCGCCTGGGTTTGCCCGAATCGTATCAAGCACTTGGCGGACATAGATGCGGGTCGGTGCGAGGAGGCTCGTCCCGAGCTTGGCATCGGGCGCGAAGGGAGCGGGGTCGTCCCAGCCAAGGCCGCTTTCCGACACCACGCGGCGTACGAGCGAGAAGCCGTTGGCGTGGACGCCCGACGAAGGCAGGCCGATCAGGACATCGCCCGCGCTGACGTCGGGCCGCGGCAGGATGGCGTCCCGCTCGACCGCGCCCACCGCGAAGCCCGCGAGGTCGTAGTCGCCGTCGCCATACATGCCGGGCATCTCGGCGGTCTCTCCACCGATGAGCGCGCAGCCCGCCTGGCCGCATCCCTCGGCGATGCTGGCGACGACCTCGGCGGCGACGCCGACCTCCAGCCTGCCGGTCGCGAAATAGTCGAGAAAGAAGAGCGGCTCGGCGCCTTGGACGACGAGGTCGTTGACGCACATGGCCACGAGGTCGATGCCGATGCCTTCGTGCAGGCCCGTGTCGATGGCCAGCTTCAGCTTGGTTCCGACCCCGTCGGTGGCGGCCACGAGAACCGGGTCCTTGAAGCCGCAAGCCGCGAGATCGAACAGCCCGCCGAAGCCGCCGAGATTGCCCAGAACGCCCGGTCTCTTCGTCTTCGCGGCGAGGGGACCGATCGCGTCCACGAGAGCGTTTCCGGCATCGATATCGACACCGGCCTCACGATAGGTCAGCGGCTTGTCTTCGGGCATGGACTCTTCAAGCTTGGTGGGGCGCGTCGTGTTTAGGTGGCAATTGAGAATTCGGGTCCGCAGCCAAGCGGGTGCACGTTCCAGAGTTCTGTCATAACACTCTTGGCAGGCAAGAGGGATAGAGGCAAGGGTGCCCACAGGAGAGAGCCGGAGCCGGGATAATCCGCTGGTCCATCATCATCGAATGGCGCCGGAACGCAAGGGTCCGGCGCGAATCGCGGAGCAGTCGATGACGCTTCAGTCAGCCAATGCTTTCAGGGGTTTCGCGGGGCGTTCTGCCAAACTGAGTCGCCTTGCTCTGCTGGGCGCCGGCATGCTGCTAGGCATCGGTGTGGTAAGTTCGGATCCCGCCCGCGCCGCCAGTCTCTTCAATGTCGCCAACGTCCGAGTCGACGTCACGGCCAAGGATGCCGTGGTTGCGCGGGAGAAGGGCATGGCGAAGGCTGAGACCTTGGCGATGCAGATTCTGCTTGAGCGGCTGGCGCCGCCGAGCTGGCAGCACCGCCTGCCGTCATTCTCCCATCGTGAGATCGAAGGACTCGTCGCCGGCATCGCGATCCATAGCGAGAAGACGTCGGCGCGGCGCTATATCGGTGTCGTCGATGTGCGTTTCTATCCGGGCGCGGTGCGCCAACTCTTGACCAGCCGTTCCATACCCTTTGTCGAGAGCCAGGCGTCGCCCATTTCGATCCTGCCGGTGATGCTCGAGGACGACTTCATCGCGAAGGGCGCGAGTACGGACTGGCGCCAGGCCTGGGCGCGGTTGGATCTCGACAACGGAGTTGCGCCGGCTGAGCTGGCGACGCTGCGCGACGATCTCGAGGCCGGGACGATCAAGGCCGTACTCGCAGGCGACGAGAGCGCTTATGCGGCCTTGCGCAGTACCTATGGCTATGGCGGTCTCGTCGTCGCCGTAGGGCAGGTCGCCGATGGTTTGTTTCGCATCCACCTCGTGGGCGAGGACGCAGCGGGCGATGTCGATGCCGTCGCGACGAGCGCTGTGGATCGGGCCAACATGACCGCAACAGAGGAGCAGGCAGCCCGGTTGGGACTTAACATCCTCGAGCGGCGCTGGAAGCAGCGGCTGGATCCCACATTCGACGAGACAGCCGATATCCCATTGCGGCGCGGTGCGCTGTATCCCGAGGAGGCGTTCACAGTCCAAGACGAGGCGCTCGGCCGCGTTGGTGCGGTCATTGAGTTCTTCAGCGTAAGTGATTGGCAGCAGATTCATTTTGGGCTTCAGCGTGTGGCGGATATCCGGGACTTCGAAATCGTGTCGAGGTCCGCCCGCGGGGCCGAGGTGGTGTTCGACTATGAAGGCTCCGCCGACCAGTTGCAGGCCGTGCTCGCCCAGAACGGGATCGGACTGTATGAGCGAGACGGGACGCTCGTGATACGTGCGATGGGACCATGAGAGAGCGGCCCACCGGTCCTGTCTCGCTGTCTCGGCTCGCGGAAATTCGGCTGCGGAGCCGCCCCAGTCTGATAATCTCCGGGCCGAAGTACCCAGAACATAAAGACGCTTGGGAGAAGCGCCGGTGAATATCCCCAATACGCTGACATTTGCGCGGATCGTGTCCGTGCCGCTTCTGATCTGGCTGATCATCGACCAGGACTTCTACGCGGCGTTTGTGGTGTTCATGCTGGCGGGGCTCTCCGACGCGGCCGACGGCTATCTCGCCAAGCGCTATGGCTGGCGCACGGAGCTTGGCGCCTATCTCGATCCCATCGCCGACAAAGCGCTTCTGGTCGCGATCTACGTGGCGCTGGGGATTTCGGGCCACCTGCCGGTCTGGCTCGTGATCATCGTTGTCAGCCGCGACATTCTCATCGTCGGCGCGGTCCTGCTGGCCTGGATGATGTGGCGCCCCGTCGAGGTCAAACCGCTCATCGTCAGCAAGATCAATACATTCGCCCAGATTGCCCTGGCCGGGTTCGTCCTGGCACAACTCGGGCTCGGCCTCGGCGTGAGCTGGCTCGTGAGCGTGCTCATCTGGGTCACCGGCGGGCTCACCGTTCTGTCGGCCTCGGTCTATTTCTTCGGCTGGCTGCGCCACATGATGAGCTACGAGCCTGAGCAGCCCGAGCCGCTCCACCGGCTGCAAGGGGCCGCGCGGCCGACGAGCGTCCAAGCGGCGCGTGCGAAAAGCGGCAACGGCGCCTCGCGGCCCGAGGTCCGGACGCCGTGAGTCCGGGGCAACTCGCATTCGATTTGCCGCACCGGGCGGCTCTGGGCGCAGAGGATTTCCTCGTCAGCGACTGCAATCTCGCGGCCGTCCGCATGGTGGACGCCTGGCCCGAGTGGCCGGGGCCGGTGCAGGTCCTTGTGGGGCCGCCCGCGAGTGGGAAGACCCATCTCGTCCGGGTTTGGCAAGAGCGGTCCAGCGCCGACGCGCTCGATCCGACGACACTGGACGTGCGGTCGCTCGATGCGCGCCCGCCGGGGTCGGCCCTTGCCGTGGAGGACGCCGACCGGTCCGGGTTCGACGAGCGGACACTCTTCCACCTTTTGAATCTTGCGGCGGAGAAGCGCTTTTCGGTCCTTCTGACCGCGCGGATCAGCCCCATTCGCTGGCCGTTCAGTCTGCCGGACCTGCTTTCGCGGCTCAGTGCCGTCCCGGTGACCGAGATCGGAGCGCCGGACGAGGTCTTGCTGCGGACGGTGATGCTGAAACACTTCTCCGACCGCCAGCTCACCATCGAACCCAAGGTGCTCGAGTTCCTGGCTGTCAGGATCGACCGCTCGCTGGAAGCGGCTGCCGCGGCGGTGGAGGCTGTCGATCAGGCGGCCCTGCGCTCTGGCAGGAAGATCAGCCGGCAACTCGTCGCCGAGGCGCTGGAGCGTGCTGCGACGATTGAGTAAGGCGTCCGATTTGACGTTTACCGTTACGCTGGTGATACAGTTGCTGGCCTAACATCACGGCTCTACCCTGAGGGAGCTGGCGGGCTCACAATGCCCTTTATTCCAAGAGGATATCGATGAACGTTCCGGAAGCGATAGAGCCGGAAGGCGCGGTTGCCCGAATCGCTGCCTATGGCCCGAGCCGCTACTTCAATCGCGAATTGTCCTGGTTGAACTTCAACAAGCGCGTGATGGAAGAGGCCGAGAACGAGCGCCATCCGCTGTTGGAGCGGCTTCGCTTCCTGTCGATTTCCGCCAACAATCTCGATGAGTTCTACATGGTCCGCGTCGCGGGCCTGCGGGCGCAGATGGTGGCCGGGATCGAGACGCCGAGTCAGGACGGCCTGACGCCTGCCCAACAGCTCGACCGCATCAATCGCTCCGTCGCGGACCTGACGGCTTTGCAGCAGGAGACTTGGGTCGCGCTGGAAGCTCTTCTCGGCGAAGCGGGCATTCATGTTCTCACCGCCGATCAGCTGACCGATGCGGAGCGCAGCTGGCTCGAGGATCACTTCCTCAATTTGATCTTCCCTGTGTTGACCCCGATCGCAGTCGATCCGGCTCATCCGTTCCCGTTCATCCCGAATTTCGGATTCACGCTGGGGCTGGAACTGGTGCGCGAGGGATCGTTCCGGACCATGCACGCGCTGCTGCCGATCCCTTCCCAGCTCGACCGCTTTATCCGGCTGCCGGACGGCAAGGACGGTGTGACGGGGATCCGCTTCGTGCGGCTGGAGACCGTGGTCGGCATTTTCGTCTCACGGCTGTTCCCCGGATACCGGGTACGGAGCCAAGGCGCGTTCCGTGTCGTGCGCGACAGCGACATCGAGGTCCAGGAAGAGGCCGAAGATCTCGTGCGCGTGTTCGAATCGGCGCTCAAGCGCCGGAAGCGCGGCTCGGTCATCCGGCTGGAGATGGAAGCCACCATGCCGTCGCGGCTGCAGCGCTTCGTCATGCAGGAGCTGAAGGTCACGGAACGCGAGAGTTTCGTGCAGAAAGGCCTGATCGGGCTGACGGACACGGACCAGCTTATCGTCGCGGACCGCCCGGACCTGAAATTCGCGCCCTATGTCAGTCGGTTCCCGGAGCGCATCCGCGAGCATCAAGGCGATTGCTTCGCGGCAATCGCCAAGAAGGACATCGTGGTGCATCACCCCTACGAGTCTTTCGATGTGGTCCTGCAGTTCCTGAAGCAGGCCGCGGCCGATCCAGATGTTGTCGCGATCAAATGGACGCTGTACCGGACCAGCAAGACCTCGCCGATCATCGAGGCGTTGAAGGAAGCCGCAGAGGCCGGCAAGTCGGTGACGGCGGTGGTCGAGCTCAAAGCCCGCTTCGACGAAGAAGCCAACATCAAATGGGCGCGCGACCTGGAAAGCGCCGGGGTTCAGGTGGTCTACGGCTTCATCGAACTCAAGACGCACGCCAAGCTGAGCCTGATCGTCCGGCGCGAGCGCGGCGAGCTAGCCACGTATTGCCACGTGGGCACGGGCAACTATCACCAGGTCACGGCGAAGATCTACACGGACTTGTCCTATTTCACCGCTGACCGCTCGATCGGCAACGATCTATCCCGCATATTCAACTACGTGACAGGCTATGCGGAACCGGCGGAGCTCGAGTCCATGGCGGTCTCGCCCGGCGGAATCCGCGCGCGCATCCTCGATCACGTGCGCGAGGAGATGTATCACGCCAAGGCCGGCCGGCCGGCGGCGATCTGGATGAAGCTGAACTCGCTCGTCGATCCCGAAATCATCGATGCGCTCTACGAGGCAAGCCAGGCGGGCGTTGAAATCGATCTCGTCTGCCGTGGCATCTGCTGCCTGCGGCCCGGCGTGCCTGGTCTGTCGGAGAACATCCACGTGAAGAGCATCGTCGGGCGTTTCCTGGAGCATTCCCGTATCTATTGCTTCGGGGCAGGGCACGGCCTGCCGCACCGGAAGGCGGCCGTCTATATCAGCTCCGCCGATATGATGCCCCGCAACCTAAACCGCCGCGTCGAGGCGATGACCCCCATCAAGAACCCGACGGTACACGAGCAGATCCTGGATCAGATCATGGTGGCAAATCTGAAGGACAATCTGCAGAGCTGGCGTGTTCTCCCCGACGGGAACTCCGTCCGCATCCATCCTGAAGGAGAGGAAGAGCCCTTCAGCGCCCAGAACTACTTCATGACCAACCCCAGCCTGTCGGGGCGGGGAACTTCTCTACCGGAAAACATGCCTCCGCGCTTTACGCGGGTCGACGAGAACCTCTAGTCTCTCGCCATGGCTGGGAGGAAGAAACGGGCGCCGGTCGCGGTCGTCGATATCGGCTCCAATTCGGTGCGGCTGATCGTTTATGACAGCGCGACACATGCGCCCGCGCCCCTCTTCAACGAGAAGGTTCTGTGCGGGCTCGGCCGGACGGTCGCGAGCACCGGGAGCCTCGAGCCGGCCGGGGTCGCACGCGCGCTCCGGGCGCTCCGGCGGTTCCGCGCCTTGATCGCCCAGCTTCACGTGCACCGGACCGAGGTAATCGCCACCGCCGCGGCGCGCGATGCGAAGAACGGGCCCGACTTCATCACCAAAGCCCAGGAGGTCCTGGGGCACAAGATCACGGTGCTGTCCGGCACGATGGAAGCGGAGCTCGCCGCGCTCGGCGTCGTCTCGGGAATCTATGCTGCCGATGGGTTCGTGGGCGATCTCGGCGGCGGCAGCCTGGAGCTGGTCGACGTGCGGGGTGGACGGTTGTCCGATGCGCTCACGCTGCCGCTCGGGGGACTCCGTCTGATCGATGTGTCGGGCGGAAATCTAAAAAAGGCGCGCGAGGTCATCGATTCGGAGTTTTCGAAGGTGACCTGGCTCGAGAAGGGCCGGGGCCGGGACTTCTACGCCATCGGCGGGACCTGGCGGGCCGTGTCGCGCCTGCATATGGCCCAGACGGACTATCCCTTGCGCGTCATGCACAACTACCGGATGGACGGGCAGGACGCGCTGAAATTCGTCAGCAGCCTCTACGGCCAGTTGGACGACGACATGCCCGGACTGCGCGACATCTCCAGCGCGCGGCGCGAGACATTGCCTTACGGTGCGCTCGTGCTCGAACGGCTCATCAAGCAGATGAAGCCGCGGTCCATCGTGACGTCTGTGTTCGGCATTCGCGAGGGGTTGCTCTACAGCCTCCTGAGCGCCGAGGAGCGCGCGAAGGATCCGCTCATCGAGGCTTGCCAGGTGCTTGCTGAGCAGCGCGCCCGGTCGGTGGAGAACGCCAACGAATTGCTCGCGTGGACCGATGGTCTCTTCCGTGTGCCGGGGCCGGTGGAGACACCGGAGCAGACTCGCCTGCGCCATGCCGCGTGCCTCCTGTCGGACATCGGTTGGCGCGCACATCCCGATTACCGCGGCGCTCAGAGTCTCAACCTGATCACCAATGGCGATCTCATCGGCGTCGATCATCCCGGCCGCGCGTTCCTGGCACTGACCTCGTACTACCGCAACGAAGGCGTAGTGAGCGACGAGTTGAGCCAGGGGCTGGTCGAGTTGGTGGATAAGGAGTCACTGAGGCGCGCCAAAATCTTGGGCGCGGCATTCCGCGTCGCGCACATGGTCTCCGCGGCCATGCCCGGCGTGCTGCCGCATACCCCGCTCACCTACGAGGGTGACCGGCTTGTTTGGACCTTGCCGGAGCCCTATGCGGATCTCGAAGGCGAACGCGTCAGCCGGCGCTTCAAGACCCTCGCCAATCTGTTGGATTGCGAGCCTGAGATTCGGATGGGCGAGCCGTTCCAACTCGTCGCAAGCTGACGGACTGGCATGGCCGCAGTCGCCAAGGTTGCTGAATGCAGGAGCAAACCCCAAATCACTATGAGAAAAGGGAAAAATGCCCGGTTCCGGGCTTTCTCACTCGCCCCGACCGCATCATTTCCGCACAACCCAGCCCTAAGACCGGCTCAGACCTGAGATAACGATGGCAGAGGATCTCTACTCCGTATTAGGCGTCGCCAAGACAGCGAGCGCCGACGAAATCACCAAGGCATACCGCAAGCTCGCCAAGAAGCTGCACCCGGACCTCAATCCCGGCGACAAGGTCGCCGAGGAGAAGTTCAAGGCGATCTCCCACGCTTATTCGATCCTCAAAGACGCGGAGCAGCGCGGGAAGTACGACCGGGGCGAAATCGACGCGAGCGGGCAGGAGAAGCCCGAGGCGCGCTACTACCGCGAATATGCGGGCGGACCTGGCGGGGCGCGCTACCACTCATCGGCAGGCTACGAGGACATGGGCGATTTCAGCGACCTGTTCGGCGACATGTTCGGCGGGGGCATGCGCGGCGCCGGGATGGGCGGGCGCAGCCAGCGCGGCGGTGCCCGGTTCTCCATGCCGGGGCAGGATGCGCAGTACCATCTCGACATTCCGTTTCTCGACGCGGTCAACGGCACCAAGACGCGCATCACGCTCCCCGACGGCAGCACGCTCGACGTCACCATTCCACCGGGGGTCAATGCGGGCCAGGTCCTGCGGCTGAAGGGCAAGGGGCATCCGGGCCTCGGCGAAGGGCCGCCGGGTGACGCGCTGGTCGAGGTCGGCGTGAGGCCGCACCCCGTCTTCAAGCGCGAAGGCAACGATATCGTGGTCGAGTTGCCGATCAGCCTCGACGAGGCCGTGCTCGGCGGCAAGGTGGAGATTCCGACCATTGGCGGCAAGGTCGCCATGACGGTGCCTGCCGGCGCCAATTCCGGACAGACGCTGCGGCTCAAAGGGCGGGGCGTGAAGGGCAAGGGCGATCAGTTGGTGAAGCTCAACGTGGTGATGCCCGAGAAGGTGGACGACGAGCTCAAGGCCTTCATCGAGGAGTGGAAGACAACCCACGCCTACGATCCGCGGCGCACAATGAAGGAGCAAGCGTGATGCTGACCGAGGAGGACGTTGTCGCACGGGTGTCGCGTCTCACGGTGACGCGGTTGCGTGTGTTCGTATCCCAAGGCCTGATCAAGCCGGAAGAAGACGGGGCGCCCGCTTATTCGGAGGCCGACATCGCCCGGGCCGCGTTGATTTGCAATCTCGAGGACGAGATGGGATTCGACGAGGAGGATGTCCCGGTTCTTTTGAACCTGATCGATCAGATCCACGGGCTCCGTTCGGAGTTGCGCGGCTTCGTGGAGGCCATCGATGCGCTTCCGCCCGACGTACGGACGACCGTGCGGTTGCGCATCGAGCAGTGGCGGCGGGGCTAGGCCATGCGCTCCAACGGTGTCGTCGTCTTCTACGTGCTGCTGGTGATCCTGCTCACCATGGCGAGCGTGCAATACGGCCTCGGCCGCCTACCCGGCGACATCGTGGTGGATCTCGGCAGCTTCTACTTCTATGTGCCGTTCACCACGGGGCTGATCGTGGCGCTGCTGCTAGGAGCGGTCTTCTGGTTCTTCCGCCGCTAGCACCGTCACCGATCCCTTGCGGATCGTCAGGGCCAGTTCGCCCCGCTTGAGCGCCAGCGCGTCCTCACCGAAAAGCTTGAGCCGCCAGCCTCGCAGTGCGGCGGTGTCCGCGTCGTTCGACCGGGCGATCTGCTCGAGTTCGTCCGATGTGGCGATCAGCTTGGGCGCGACGCCGTGACGTCCCGCCGTCGCCTTCAGCAGCACACGCAACAGGTCCATTACCGCTTGCGCTTCGGGCGGCATCGGCTCGCCGCGCTGAAGCGGAGGAACCGAGGCAGGGTCGCGCGCAAGGCCGCGCTCCACAGCCTCCAGCACGCCGCGGCCGCGCGAGGACCGGGCGAAGCCGTTGTGCAAGGATCGCAGGGCCCCGAGGTCTTCGACCGTACGCGGCGCCTGGCCGGCAATGTCGTAGAGCGCCTCGTCTTTTAGAACACGCGAGCGGGGGACGTCCTGGCTTTGCGCCTCGCGTTCGCGCCAAGCCGCCAGCTCCATGAGAACGGCGAGCGCCTTTTGCGTCTTGATGCGCATCTTGAGCCGCCGCCAAGCGTGCTCCGGATGGAGCTCGTAGGTGGCAGGGTCGGTCAGGACGGCCATCTCCTCGATGAGCCAGCTCGCCCGCTCGGACTTGTCGAGCTGTGCCTTGAGCTTGGGAAACAGGTCGCGCAGATGGGTCACGTCGCCCAAGGCATAGGTGAGTTGCCGCTCCGAGAGCGGGCGGCGGCTCCAATCGGTGAAGCGCGAACTCTTATCCAGATTGCGGCCTAGCAGACGCTTCACAAGCATGGCGTAGCTGACCGCCTCGCCGAAGCCGCAGACCATCGCCGCCACTTGCGTGTCGAAGATGGGGTGGGGCACCACACCCGCCATATGATGAACGATTTCAATGTCTTGGCGGGCAGAATGAAAGACCTTCAGGACGTTTTCGTCGACCATCAGGTCGAAGAACGGCTTCAAGTCGATGCCCGGCGCCAGATTGTCGATAAGGACCTCGGTGTCGCCGCCTGCGATCTGAATGAGGCACAGGCGCGGCCAGAAGGTCTGCTCGCGCATGAATTCGGTGTCGACCGCAATGAACGGGGCCTTGGCGAGGTCGGCGCAGGCCGCCTCAAGCTCTTCTGTGGTTGTGATGAGATTCATGGATGGCGGATATAGCCCAAGGAGCGGTGCCTGGCCAAGAGAACTAATGGAGAGGCCCAATCCGCCGCAACGCGGCCGATAACCCCAAGAGCCGGGAAAGCTGTGCCGCCACCTTGACAAAAGGAGCCATCCCGTGCGGTGTTCCGCTCGCCTTCAAGACCAAGGCCTCAGCGGCATTTTTCGTTTCTCCGCCTTTAGACCATAGAGCCATGCACGCATTTCGCACACACACTTGCGGCGCGCTTCGCAGCGCCGATGTCGGCAGCACTGTTCGGCTGTCGGGTTGGGTCCATCGCGTCCGCGATCACGGCGGCCTGCTGTTCATCGATCTACGGGATCACTACGGCATCACGCAGATCGTCGCCGATCCGGATTCGCCCGTGTTTGCGGCTGTCGAGCGTCTGAAGCCGGAATGGGTCGTACGGGTGGACGGCACGGTGGTTGCGCGTTCCGAGGATACGATCAATCCGAACCTGCCGACCGGCGAGGTCGAGGTGCGCGTCGCCGATCTCGACATCCTGTCGGAGTCCGCCGAGCTGCCGCTCCCCGTTTTCGGCGAGCCGGACTATCCGGAAGAGACACGGCTGCGCTACCGCTTCCTCGATCTGCGCCGCGAGACACTTCATGCCAACGTCATGAAGCGCGCGGAGATCATCTCCTCAATCCGGGAGCGCATGCGCGACGCGGGCTTCTTCGAATTTCAGACGCCGATCCTGACGGCCTCGTCGCCGGAAGGCGCGCGGGACTACCTGGTGCCGTCCCGCGTGCATCCGGGCAAGTTCTACGCGTTGCCGCAGGCGCCGCAGCAGTTCAAGCAGCTCATCATGATGGCCGGCTTCGACCGATACTTTCAGATCGCGCCGTGCTTCCGCGACGAGGATGCGCGCGCTGACCGCTCGCCGGGCGAGTTCTACCAGCTTGACCTCGAGATGAGCTTCGTCACCCAAGACGACATCTTCAACACGGTCGAGCCGATCATCCGCGGCCTGTTCGAGGATTTCGGCAACGGTCAGCCGGTGACGCAGAAGTTCCCGCGCCTCCCTTATAAGGAGGCCATGCACAAATACGGCACCGACAAGCCGGATCTGCGCAACCCGATCGAAATGGAAGACGTGTCCGAGCACTTCCGCGGGTCCGGCTTCAAGGTCTTCGCCGGCATGCTGGACAAGGACGAAAACGCGCGCGTCTGGGCCATCCCCGGCAAGACCGGCGGCAGCCGTGCGGTTTGCGATCGGCTGAACTCTTGGGCGCAAGGCGAGGGGCAGCCGGGCCTTGGCTACATCTTCTTCCGCGACGGCGAGGGGGCGGGCCCCGTCGCCAAGAATATCGGGCCTGAGCGGACCGAAGCGATCCGCACCCAACTCGGTCTCGGTGATGGCGATGCCGTCTTCTTCGTGGCGGGACTGCCGAAGGACTTCGTCGACTTCGCCGCGCGGGCCCGCACGAAGATCGGCGAGGAGCTGAAGCTGACCGCCTCGGGCCGCTTCGACTTCTGCTGGATCGTTGATTTCCCGATGTTCGAGTGGAACGAGGACGAGAAGAAGATCGACTTCTCCCATAACCCGTTCTCGATGCCGCAAGGCGGGCTCGAAGCGCTCGACACGATGGAGCCGGAGGAGGTTCTCGCCTACCAGTACGACCTCGTCTGCAACGGCGTTGAATTGTCCTCGGGTGCTATCCGGAATCACAAGCCCGAGATTATGGAGAAGGCGTTCGCCATTGCCGGCTATCCCAAGGAAGAGCTCGAGGCCCGGTTCGGCGGCATGCTACGCGCGCTGCAATATGGGGCGCCTCCGCATGGCGGTATCGCACCAGGCATCGACCGCATGGTGATGCTGCTTTGCGGCGAGGAGAACTTGCGCGAGGTCGTGATGTTCCCGATGAATCAGCAGGCAGAAGACTTGCTGATGGGTGCGCCGTCCGAGGTGTCTCCCGAGCAGCTCAAAGAGCTTAGCATTCGGATCTCCCTGCAAAAGACCAAGAGCTAGATTTCGGGCCAGAGCTAGTCTTTTGGAACGATTTCCTTCGCGCGATCCAGGGCCTCCTTCGCGCGGCGCTCCAAGGACTCCAGATCCTGCTTCTGAGGGATGTCGCGGCGACCGGTCTCGAGCACGATTTCGACCTGCTCCTTGAGTGTGGCGCACTGATCCTTGTCCGCCAGCGCAAGCAATTGCCCGAGACTTTCCACCAGCCGGATTAGAATCGCAGGTTGCTCCGAGCCGTGCTGACGGATTTGCCGAAACGCTTCCTGGACGATGTCGGCAAATGTCGAGTGGGGCGCCAAGAGCCGTACGGCGCCATCGGAATCCGTCCAGACGCATTGCGCGGGTCCTCGCCGCATCATCTTGGCGAGCGATGTGGTCAGCCGGTCGATGACGGCCATGGCCGTGAAAGGGTCGTTGATGCTGGGCGACAGCGCCCGCAAGGCGACCTCGACGAGTTGTCGTACGGACGCTTCCAGATCCTGTACCGAAGCGCGCTCGCCGCCAACTATCACGCAGTTTTCAATTTGGTCCTGAATACCGTCGTTGGCCGCGTCGGCGGGACTGATCCAGGCATAGGTCGATCCCGCGACTACGTGGCGCCCCGGCTTGAACGAGATCTCGATAACCGCGTCCGCATCCTTAGCGCAGTCGACCAGCCCATCGTAGTTGAGGGCCTGCACATAGCCGTTGGCCGTTAGGCTCAACGGCGCGCCGGTTTGGGAGGGACGGGTCTCCGGCTCGCTCGCACGGTCGGCCTCGCGCTCCGGAAGCAGGCGCTTGATGTCTTCATCGAGAGTCTCACCCACGCGTTCGATCGTGTTGTCGGCGATGATGGAGCGGGCCAGGTGATGCACGAATACCAGCAGTGCCATGAGACAAAGTAGAACCAGCAGCGTCCCGATGCTGACGGCAAGATTAGGGACCTCCTCGACGTTGCCATACGCCGCGCGGAGAACCAGGAGCAGATAGACAACCGTCGCTATAAAGAGGCCGAGCGTCGCTTGGGTGCGCCGGTCGGCCATGAAGCTGCGGATGAGACGCGGGCCAAGCTGCTGGGCGGCCAGCGTCAGCACGACCATGGTGATAGAGACGACCAGCGTCGCCATGGTGATCATGGCAGTGACGAGACTGGTCAGGAACGGCGGCGCCTCCTCGGCGTTGCCGCTGTAGAGAAACCAGACGGAACTGTCGTCTTGGCTTAGGGGAAGATGGACCGCGAGGAGTGCTGTAGCGGCCGCAACCAGCACCATAAGAAGAGGAAGGGCCCAAAGGCTCATCCAGATGCGGTGCCAGGCTGTCAGAATCCGTGTCAGCATCTGCCGCGCCCGGGAAGAAAACACAATCGACGTTTGGTCATCTCATCAGTCTTAAGGCAAGCAACGCTTTGGGCCAAGCAACCCTCGGCACCGAGGCACCACGTGGGGCGTCGGTTTCGCGGCAAGCGCCGGTGATCTCGTTGGGTCAGCAGTCGGAAGACCTGCCGACAGGACAGCAGCGGCCGCTGTAGGGCGGGCAGCTCAAGAAGCTCAGTTTCCGGAATTCCCTCTCAAAAGCAAAAGACTAGCGCACCGCTTCAGGCCAACACTCAGGCTACGTATGTTTTGGCCGGCATCAATTTCATGACAACGCTGACAGGACGGCTGTTTCGCGGTTATCATGGGTCCGAGGGTGCTGCTGAAAATACAACACAACGGAGTGCGTCTGCATGCAGACGAAAGCCGTCGGTGGTGCGCTGCATGCCGCTAGGGGGAACCTCTTTCCTGGAGTGACGGGACGAAAGGACAAGGGACCATGACGTTAGGCGAGCGCGTCTATATCTACTGCGAACGGGGAACGAACGAGGCTCTGTGGGCCGAGCCCATCAACGCCATTTCCAATGTCGGCTTTTTTCTAGCCGCTCTGATCTTCTGGCAGCTCGTCTTGTGGCGGCCGCCGGAGCAACGCAGCGCCGATCACTATCTGTTCGTAGCGCTCGTGTTCGCGATCTGCTTCGGCAGCATCGCCTTCCACGTCTATGCGGATCGCGGCACCGAACTTGCGGACGTGATCCCCATTGCCGTGTTCATGCTGGTCTATCTCGGCTTTGCCTTGAACCGGCTCTTGACCGTGCCGCCCGGATGGACGGTCTTCCTGGTCATCTTGTTCGCCGGACTGACCGCCGCGGCCGGCCAAGTTCACTGCTGGGACGGTGGGGTCGGCTTCGCGGCCGGCGCGCCGGACGGGGCGAAGGTCTGCATGAATGGCAGCGTCGGCTATCTGCCGGCTCTCGGCGTGCTCATCGTCGTCAGTATGCTCCTGGCGGAGCGGCGCCATAAGGCCACGCCCTACGTCATGGCCGCGACGCTCGTCTTCGCGGCGTCGATCCTGCTGCGGTCACTCGACATGGCCTATTGCAGCAGCATCGTTGTCGAGGGCCGCAACACCGGCACGCACTTCATCTGGCATCTTCTGAACGCGGTCGTGCTCTTCCTACTGATGCGCGCAAGCCTGGAAACAGGCATTAGGCCGCTACCGGAACCGGTCGAGGAAAAGCCGGAGGAGAAGGCGCCCGAAGCCAAGGTCGAGCCCGAGGCTAAGTCGGAACCCGAGGCCAAGGCCGAACCTGAGGCGAAGGAACCGGAAGCCAAGCCGGAACCCGAGTCGAAAGATGAGCCTCCGGCAAAGGCGGAGGAAGCGCCGGCCGACGCCGACGCGCCCAAGGAAGAGGGCGGTTCGGACGAGGGGGCCCCGAAAGATGAGGCTTCCGAAGAGGCGTCTTCTGAAGACAAGCCATCGGACGAAAAGCCCTCCAAGGAAGCATCCGGGACCAGGAAACGCACCAAGAAGGCGCCCTCGTAAGCGGCGCCTTCACGTCCGGCGGGCGGGAGTCCTTAGACAAACCGTATCGCAACGGTTAGTAGGGCTATTCTTCCAGGTCAGGCCGCCTTCCGGGCGGTCCGGCCCCGGCGAGGGACGCGCGGCGCGCGTCCCGCTCGCTCCGCGGACGTGGTGGAATTGGTAGACACACAGGACTTAAAATCCTGAGGCCGAAAGGCCGTGCGGGTTCGATCCCCGCCGTCCGCACCAGCAGCTCGTCGGTGCATCCGCAGGTTGGCGCCGGTGTCCGGTTCAGTGCTCCGGGTTGATCGACCGTACGTAGGGGGTGCGACGCGCGGCATGCCGTCTCGCGCCGTCGGTCGTCCAAGGGAAGAACATAGGGCACGGCTTGGTGATATCCGGGACAATTAGGTCGAGACCGGGGTGGCTCAGCTCTTCATTCATGAGCAGGAGGGATAGCCACAGCGCGCAGCCGCGATAGTGAACGCAGTCCGAGCATCGGCTTGTGTCCCGGAATTTATTCAACTGGGCGACTGAGTATTGGCCCATGATCTCGGCCCCTGGCCTCTGGTCCAGTATGGCTGACGACGGGAAGCGGTGGATTTCCAAGCGCAAAGCGTGGCTGGTCGCCAGCTAACGCCCGAACCGCAGCTATTTTATGACATGATCATCTCCGTGCCGCATCGGCGGCGCGAGAAGGACGAGATCGACTGCTGCCGGCGTCTTTCGGCCAACTCGCGCGGTTCCGGAGGAGCGCTTCGTAGCCCGTGACAGAACGTGGCTCCGCTCCCTAAGACCGACGCGGTCCTAGAGAGCCGAACCAAGTGCTCGGAAGAGTGGCTGCGGCTACGGGCAGTTGTTGCCGGTCCGCATGCATTCGCGCATCCGGTCGCGCAGGTCGTCTTTCCAGTCCTGGGCATCTTCGGCGCCAGCGGACTTGCCTTCTTTCTGGCCGTTCTTCCAGCCGGCCATGTAGCCGATGTTGTAGCCCTGCTTGTAATACTTGGCACATTCCTCGGCCGAAAGATCCATGGTGCCGATGATCGTGTCGTTGAACGAGGCCTTGTAGGCGTCGTTGAAGCCGTCCGTGTAGCCGTCCTTCTGGCCGGCGGACTTGCCGCTGGAGTAGCACTGCTCGGCGGTCTTCGCAGCCGCGGGCAAGGGGGCGGCGATTTCGGTGAACATGAAGGCGGCGAGTATCAAGAAGGCGAACTTCGAGAGAAAAGCAAACGTGGTCGTGGTCTGAGCAATCTTGGTCATGATGTGTTCCTTCGTGGGTTCAAGGGCGTCTGCGCTGGCTTGTCCGCCAGAACTGGGAAGGAACGTACGGACGCCTGCTCGTCCGGTGTATGGGGTGGATCCCTCATATGGCCGCCGGCGGGTTTCGGGGCGCGAGGCGTTCGCAGCCGGACGACGAGGCCTGCAACAGTTGCGGGCGCGCCAGGTTCGGCTGTTTCCGATGGGCGGGATCCCATTCGCGCGTCCGAGCCCTATGACCCGTTTCGCTCTTGCATTGCACAATCGACAACCCTGATTGCGCATCGTACGCTTCGTTCAACAGCGGCCAACGAGAGCGCGATAGAGGGAGGAAGTTTGTGAACGAGCAGCCGAAACGCGAGAGGTTTTTTGGTGGGTGTCCTCATGACTGCCCGGATACATGCGCCATGTACTACGAGGTCGAGGGCGGCAGGCTCGTCGATGTCAGGGGGAACAAGGAACATCCCATGACCCGCGGCGGGTTGTGCGTGAAGCTCAAGGACTTCCACGAGCACCACTACAATCCGGATCGCGTGCTGCATCCCCTGCGCCGTGCAGGCCCCAAGGGCAGCCGCAAGTTCGTTGAGATAACTTGGGACGAGGCGATTGCCGAGATCCATGCGCGCTGGACGGACATTATCAATGAGTACGGATCGCAGGCGATTCTGCCGTACAGCTATCTCGGCAATGAGGGGCTGGTGCAGGGACTGACCTGCGGCGATGCCTTCTTCAACCGCCTAGGGACGACCGTGAACGAAAAGACGTTTTGCGCGTCCGGTTCCTCGACGGCTTGGCTCTTGACCGTCGGGCCAACCGGCGGCGTCGATCCGGAAAGCTTCGTCCATTCGAAATACATCGTGATCTGGGCGTGCAACTCGATTTCCACCAACCTGCATCATTGGCCGTTCATTCTGGAAGCGCAGAAGAACGGTGCGAAAGTTGTCGTGATCGACAGCTACCGGTCGCGTACGGCCAAGGCCGCCGACTGGCACATTGCGCCCAAGCCAGGCACGGATGGCGCGCTCGCCATGGGCATCATCGCCGCCATGATCCGCGGCAACTACGTGGACGACGAATGGGTGCACGCGCACACGGTCGGCTATCCTGAGCTCGCGCAGCGGGCGCTCGATTTCACGCCTGATTACGTGGAGGAAGTCACCGGCGTTTCGGCCGAGGACGTGGCCCAGTTCGCCCGTGAGTTCGCGAGCGTGCAGCCCTCCGTGATCCGCATGGGCGTCGCCCTGGAGCGTCACGCGGGCGGCGGTCAGACGATCCGGGCCGTGTGCGCCATTCCGGCGCTCGCCGGGTCTTGGCGGCATGTGGGCGGCGGCCTTTTGCAGATGCCGCTCTGGGAGTTCCCCATCGACTGGGGCAAGGTCTCTCGGCCCGACTACATCCGGCCGCACACCCGCGTCGTGAACAATCTCCAGCTCGGCCGGGCTCTCACCGGCGACATGCAGCTCGACCCGCCGATCAAGGGGCTATTCGTGTACAACACGAACCCCGTCAGCCAGGCACCTGAAACCAATCGCATTGTGGAAGGCCTATCGCGCGAGGACCTGTTCTTCGTCACGGCCGAACATTTCATCACGGACACGGCGGCCTACGCAGACATCATCCTGCCGGCGACCATGGCCGGCGAGCACGACGACATGATGTTCTCGTGGGGGCACTTCTATTTGACCTTGAACGAGAAGGCGATCGAGCCGCGTGGTGAGGCCAAGTCGAATGCGGAGATTTTCCGCCTCCTGTCCGCAGCCTTCGGGTTCGACGACGATCCACGCTTCACCATGAGCGACATGGAGCTTGCGGAGCACTACATCCAATGGGACGCACCGCAGATGGCCGGCATCGATATGGATTACTTCCGCAAGCACGGCTATTTCCACCTCGCGGTCGGCACGCCCGATAACCGACTACCGCATGCGGAGGGGAACTTCCCGACACCGTCAGGCAAGGTCGAGTTCTTCCTGCATGGCGCCACGAACTTCGTCGCGCCACCGTTCCGGATGATGTACGAGGACAAGCAGTCCGGCGAGGATGTGGATCCGCTGCCCGGCTATTTGCCGCCGCGCGAATCTCCGGAGACGAACCGGAAGCTCGCGGACCAGTACCCGCTCAACATCATCTCGCCGAAGAGCCACGGCTTCCTGAACTCGTGCTACGCCAACGAGCCACACAAGATCAAAGGTCAAGGCGAGCAGTTCGTTCTAATAAACAAGGCCGACGCAAAGGCCCGTTCGATCCGCGATGGCGATCCCGTCCGGGTCTATAACGACCGGGGCGACTTCGAAGGTTTGGCGCGCGTCACCGACGACGTGAACAAAGGCGTCATCGTCGCAACGCTCGGCTATTGGCGGAGCCTCAACCGGTCGGACGGTTCGGTGAACTGCATCAGTTCGGATGAGTTCGCGAGCCTGGGGCACGCGCCCACCTTCTCCGACAATCTGGTTCAGGTGAGACGCGTCAATTAGTGTTTGGAGTGCCGGCGGCCTGGTCTGCTGAGGCTAGGCCGCGGCATTCTTCGCGCGCACCTTTTGCAAGGTGGTAAAGCCTTCGAACTCGGGGTGGCCCTGATACAAGGGCTTGCCCTCGCCGGCGCGCGCATGCGCCTTGCGGAAAGCTTCCGATCGTGTCCAGGCCTCGAAGTCGGCTTGGGAACGCCAGATGCTGTGCGAGGCGTAGAGGACGTGGTCCTCCCGCTCGGGTCCCTTTAGGAGATGGAATTCGACAAAGCCGGGGACGTCTTCGAGATGAGTCTCGCGCGACAGCCAAACTTGCTCGAAATCCTCTTCCGCGCCTTTGAGTACTTTGAACCGGTTCATGGCGATGAACATGCTTCTCGTCCTTCTAAAATTTGACCGCGTCCAGGAGCTGCTCCGTCAGACGCCGGCCGTGTCAGCTGCCCGATGTCAATCTTCCTTGGACGGGGTGTCTTCCGATTGAACGGGCGGCGCGTCGAAAACCGACCAGCCGACCTTGCGGCCGGTGGGCGGTAGGTTTGCCGCCTCGGACTTGTCGAGCAGGAGATGCGCCTTCGCCACCATGAGCGCCGTCACAGGCGCCGTCAAAAACAAGAACGTCGTGATCAACAGTTCTTGGATGGACATCGCGTTCCCCTTCAGGAGGAAGTAGAGCATCGAGGCGATCAGCGTCGCGCCGATGCCGAGCGTCGTCGCCTTGGTCGGACCGTGCAGCCGCCGCATCAGGTCAGGCAGTTTGGCCAGGCCGAGCGAGCCGACGAAGAGGAAAAAGGCGCCGAGGCAAATCAGGGCCGCTACTGCGATGTCGCCGAAGTCGGTCATCGATCTACTCCATCACATTGCCGCGCAAGATGTACTTGCAGTACGCGACCGTCGTCAGGAAGCCGACCATCGCGAACAGCAAGGCGACTTCGAAATAGAGTTCCGTGCCCCAATAGATGCCGGCAAGCACCACAAGTCCGATCGCGTTGATCGTCAATGTGTCGAGCGCGAGAATTCGCGTCGGCATGTCCGGCCCTACGAGCACGCGGTAAAGGCAGAGCAGCATGGCCGCGCTGATCGCGACGAAGGCGATGGCACAGGCGGTTTCGATCATCTCTCGAAGATCCTTTGCAGTCGGGTCTCATAGCGAGCCTTGATTTCGGCCACGGTCTTCTCGGGGTCGTCGGTTTCAAGGCAATGGACAAGCAGCGCGCGTCCGTCGGCGCTCAAGGTGGCACTCACGGTGCCGGGGGTCATCGTGATGGTGCCGGCGAGGGCGGAGATGGCTTCCGGCGACCGGAGATCGAGCGGGATGGTGACGAAGTGCGATTGCAGATCGTCGCCGCGACGGAACAGGATCAGATACGCGACCTGAAAGTTAGCGACGACGATGTCCCACAGCACGATGAGCGCATAGGTGACGATCGTGAGCGGGCTCTTGACCAACGGCCGGTCGGGCCAAAAGGCGCTCGTCGCGCGCGGAACAACGATGCCGAGGATCAGCCCCAGCACGGCGGCGCCCCAGGACACCCCGTTGAGGAGAATCCAGACGATAACGATCAGCACGGTCAGCAATGGATGGGGAACGAGCTTTGCGAACATCGTCAGTGCTCCTCCACCTGCGTATCGGCCGGCACGGGCACGGTCGTGGCCTCATCGGCCGGCTCGGTAATCGGCCGCTCCGGTTCGGTGTTCTCTTGTGGCCCGAGCACTGCGTTGACGTAGTTCTGCGTGTCGAGCGCCTGGCCCGCGGTCGCATGCAGGGCCTTCACGGCGGGACCTGCGAACACGGCCAGCATCAGGCTCGCGCCCACGAGAAACGCCACCACGACCATAGGCGTCTTGGAGGCGGTTTCCCAGCCGGGTCCGGTCGTCTGCCCGTCGGTCTTCCAGAAGATCGTGCTTCCGGCGCGGGCGAAGGCGATGGTCATCATCAACGAGGCCACGAGGATCGTGGTCCAGATCAGCCATGCCCGCGGCGCGTCGTACGTCGCGTCGAGAACCATGAGCTTGCCGATGAAGCCGGACAGTGGCGGCAGCCCCACGACAGCGATGGCCACGAGGAAGAACAGCGCGCCGAGGACCGGCGCTTGGCTGATCGGGTTGCAGGGAACCAAGGCGTCGAGCTTGTTCGGACGGCGCGCGGCGATCAGATCGACGATCAGGAACAGCGCGGCGCCTGCGATGGTGCTGTGGACCAGGTAATATAGCGCCGCCGTCAGCCCATCGACGCTGAACAGGCCGATGGCGATGAGGATCGTACCCATCGAGGCGATCGTGTTGAAGGCGGCGAGGTCGAGCAGTCTTCGTGCGCCGAGCAGGCCGGCCGTGCCGACAGCAAGGGTCACGAGCGCAGCGGGGACGACCCAGGGTGCGGCGACAGCGCCCAGCGTCTCGGCGCCGGCGCCATCGCCGAACACGGTGCCGAACACGCGGATGATGGCGTACGCGCCCACCTTGGTCATGATCGCGAAGAGGGCGGCGATAGGTGCGGAAGCGGCGGCGTAGGTTGCCGGCAACCACCAGTGCAGCGGCACGAACGCAGCCTTGATGGCAAAGACGAGCAAGAGCAGAAGCGCCCCCGTCTGCAGGAGCGCCTGGTCGTTTGCCGCGACCGCCCGCGCCTTGACGGCAAGATCGGCGAAATTGAGCGTGCCGGTCACGCCATAGATCAGCCCGACCGCGATCAGGAACAGCGACGATGCGATGAGATTGATGGCCACATATTGGAAGCCCGCGCGCAGGCGCTTCGCGCCGCCGCCATGCAGCATGAGGCCGTAGGATGCGATCAGCATGACCTCGAAGAAGACGAAGAGGTTGAACAGGTCGCCTGTGAGGAAGGCGCCGTTCAAACCGAGCAGCTGGAAATGGAACAGCGCGTGGAAGTGCCGCCCGCGCCTGTCCCAACCGGCGATGGCGTAGAGCAGTACGGCGAGAGCGAGTCCCGCCGTAAGCACCAGCATCGTGGTGGAGAGACGGTCGATGACGAGCACGATGCCGTATGGCGCCGGCCAGGCGCCGAGGCGGTAAGCGTCCGTCTCGCCGTCGCTGACGGCTTGGTAGAGGAACAGCGCGATCCCGAGCAAAGCCACGGTGGAGGCGACCGAGAGCACGCGCTGCATCTCGATGTCGCGCCGCCGCACCAGGATCATAATCGCCGCGGTGATGGCGGGCAGGATCGCCGGCGCGATTATCCAGCTTGTTGCGATATGCGGAGCCGTCATGTGCCGGTCTCCGTCTCGTCAGGGAAATCGTCCTCGGGGAGGTCTGCCGTGTCCGTCGCGGTCTCGAGGAACCCGCGCAACGCGAGCACGACGATCAGTGCCGTCATGCCGAACGAGATGACGATGGCCGTGAGCACGAGAGCCTGCGGCAGGGGATCGGTATAGGCGTCGGCGCCCCCAATGATCGGCGGCTTATCGATGACAAGCCGTCCCGACGAAAACAAGAAGATGTTAATCGCGTAGGACAGCAAGGTCAGGCCGACCACGATCGGGAAGGTCCGCTGCTGAAGAATCAAATAGACAGCCGCCGCCGTCATCAAGCCGATCGCGCTGGAGACGATGAGTTCCATGTCAGCTCTCCTTCTTGTTCGAGCTGACGACCCGGCCGTCCTTCAACGGAACGTCCATCGGGCCTTCGGGAATGACTTCGGGCTCGGCGCGCGCCTCGACACGCGATATCTGGGCCAGCGAGAGCATCACGACGCCGACCACGGCCAGGAACACGCCGAGGTCGAACGACATGGCCGAGGCGAGTTCGAACTCGCCGACGATCGGAAGGTGCACATAGGTGTAGGTACTGGTCAGGAAGGGCCAGCCGAAGATCAGCGATACCACGCCGGTCAGTCCGGCGATCAGCACGCCCGTGCCGATGAGCACCTGGCTGTCGAGGCGCATGCGGGATGCGGCCCAGCCGTAACCGCTGGCGATGTATTGCATGATGAGCGCGATGGCCACGATCAGTCCGGCGATAAAGCCGCCGCCCGGCTCATTGTGACCGCGCAGAAAGACGAAGGCCGCCACCACGAGCACGAGTGGGAACAGGACGCGCGTTGCCACGACCAGCATCATCGGGTGGGCGTTGACGCTTTGCTCGCGGTCGCTGCGGATCGACGCGAGCGTGCGCGCGGCCGCGCCGCGTAAGGCGTTGTCGAGCAGCGCGAAGATGGTGATCGCCGCGATCCCGAGCACGATGATCTCGCCGTAGGTATCAAAGCCGCGGAAGTCGACGAGGATCACGTTCACCACATTGGTGCCGCCGCCGCCGGGCTTGGCCTCGGCCAAGTAGTAATCCGAGATCGTCTGGAAATCGCGGGTCATGATCGCGTAGGCGAGGGCGGCGATGCCCAGGCCTACGGCCGCGGCAACCAGCGCGCGCGCAAACCGGCCGCCGGTGCTCGTTTCCTGCGGCGAGGTCTGCGGCACGAGATTGAGCGCGAGCAGCAGCAGGATGGTCGTGACGATGTCGACGGAGATCTGCGTCAGGGACAGATCGGGCGCGGAGAACTCGAGGAAGAACAGCGCGGCGATCAAGCCGACGCCGCTGGTCAAGAGCAAGGACAGCAGCCGGTTCTGGTGCCAGAACAGCAACGAGATGCACAACGTCGCAAGGACGAGCCACGCGGCAGTCGCCGGGAACGATCCCGGAATGACGGCCCGCGTCCCCGGTCCATGTGGCGCGTTGAAGAAGCCCGCTGCGCCGACCGCGAGGATCGTCACCAGGATGACGCCGGCATAGCGCGAGAACGAGCCGTTGTGGGTGGCATTGATGAAGCCGCGCGCGCCGCGGACAAGGCCCGAGACGCCGGCGTCGAACATGCTCTTCGCGTCCATCCCCGCGAAGACAAGGCGGAGCTGATCCGCGGCGTTGTAGGACCGGAACAGGAAGGCGCCGCCCACGAGGGCGATGACGCTCATCAGAAGCGCGGGGGTGAAGCCGTGCCAGAGAGCGAGATAGTATTTGGGCAGCGGGCCGCCGACGACCGCCGACGCGGTACGCTCGACAATCGCGCCCGCCGTCTCAGCCGGGAAAATGCCAATTGCGATGACGAGGACGGCGAGGAGCGCGACAGGCAGCCACATGCCGACAGGCGGATCGTGGGGCTTCTTCGGATAGTCGTCGCGCACGGGGCCGAGGAAGGTGCTGATGGCGAAGCGGTACGAGTAGGCGGCAGAGAACAGCGCAGCCAGCGTCACCAGAGACGGGATCACCCAGGTGTGTCCGCCATAGGCGGTATGCGAGGCTTCCTCCAGCATCATCTCCTTGGAGAGGAACCCATTGAACAGCGGAATGCCAGCCATCGACGCCGCGCCGATCATGGCCAGCGTCGCCGTGATCGGCATGAGCGTCATCAGCCCCCCGAGCCGCCGGATGTCGCGCGTGCCCGCCTCGTGATCCACGATCCCGGCGCACATGAAGAGGCCCGCCTTGAAGGTCGCGTGATTGAGGATGTGGAACATCGCGGCAATCGCGGCAAGCGGCGTGCCGAAGCCGAGCAGCATTGTCACAAGGCCCAGATGGCTCACGGTCGAATAGGCCAGCAGCGCCTTGAGGTCGTTCCGGAACAGAGCGATCCAGGCCGCGATCAGCATGGTGACAAGACCGATCGGCGCGACGATGAGGAACCATGCATCGGCCGGCGAGAACACCGGCCAGAGCCTGGCCATCAAGAACAGTCCCGCCTTCACCATGGTCGCGGAATGCAGATAGGCGGAGACGGGCGTCGGCGCAGCCATGGCGTGCGGCAGCCAGAAATGGAACGGGAACTGCGCGGACTTCGTGAAGGCCCCGAGGAGGACCAGGAGCATCGCGGGCAGGAACAGCGGCGAGGACCGGACGGCGTCGCCGCGCTGAAGGATCTCGGTGATCTCGTAGCTGCCGGCGATGTGGCCCAGGATCACCATGCCCGCGATCAGCGCGAGGCCGCCGGTGCCGGTGACGATCAGCGCCATGCGGGCCCCTTGGCGCGACTCGGGCAGATGCCGCCAATAGCCGATAAGCAAGAACGAGGTGAGGCTGGTCAGTTCCCAGAAGACGATCAGCAGAAGGATGTTGTCGCTGAGGACAATGCCGACCATCGCGCCTTGGAACAGCAGCAAATAGAAATAGAGGAGGCTCAGGGAATCCTTCGAGCCCAAATAGTACCGGGCATAGAGAATGATCAGCAGCCCGATGCCGAGAATGAGTCCGGCGAAGAACAGCCCGAGGCCGTCGGCGAAGAACGAGAAGGACAGCCCGATCGTGGGCAGCCAGGGCACGCTCCAGGTGACGACCTCGCCATTGTAGACCGCCGGCGCGTGCGACATCGCGAGCACGAGCGCCGTCAGGGTGACCGCGCCGGTCGCAATCGCGCAGATATCGCGCCCAAAGCGGTCCGCCAACAAAGGCACAACCGCGCCGAGAAACGGCGTGAGTGTGGCGAGGGCAAGAAGCATCCGTAAGGCTTACCGGGGTTTGTGAAGAGGGCGGCGACTAGAAACGGCGGCGCGGGAATCAGCGTTTGATGTCATCCAAGCATAGCCGGATCAAGGCCGAAAGTCGTCTGAAGCGGGATTGCGTGAGCCGCGCCGATTAGGCGCGCCGTGGAAAATCCAAGCAGCAGGATGAACAGCCCCACGGTCGGGTAGAATGTCAGCGCGAAGCCCAAAGAGCGGGCCACGGCTCCCCGCTCATATCCCAAAAAGAAGAGTATCCGTCCGAGGCTGAAGAGCGCCATGCACAGAAGCGGCAGCAGCCTCGTTTCGGCAGGGGTGAGGGCAAACCAGGCACCGTAGACCGCAATGGCGAGGACCGATTGCTCCAAGGTGTTCTGCAGCATCGACTGCAGCATCCGCGCTTTCGCCGTCTCGCTCGGGCCCGCCGCGCCGTCGATGTCTTCCGGCGTGAAGAATCGGTGTTTCGCAAGACGGGCAACCGAGACCAGGAGCCAGAACGCAACGCCGGTCGTGACATAGGCCCACAATCGCATCGTGCCCGCCTGGTCGTCTGGGCCGGCCGGAAATCCGGGCCAAACGAAGGGCAGCGCGAGCGTTGCGGCGGTCACGGCCACGGCGATCGCCATGCCTGTCGCAACCCCGACCTGCTTCTGCGTCGTCAGATCAACCTTCATGGCCATAGAGCCAATCGAAGCCGCGCAACGTTGCCGTTTCGCTGCGCAGACCGAGAATGGTGTTGCGCGCAGCGCGGAAAACCTCGCCGAAAAAGCCGTCGCCCATGTGGTAAGCCCGGCCGAGGCGCTTTGAGGCCTGCTGGACCCGTGTCGCGCGTGGGCGGCGAAGCGCCTCGTAGGCCTGAAACGCGTGTGAGGGCTGCGCGCGGTTCGCCCCCAAAAGCTCGGCGAGCTTTGCGGCATCCTCGATTGCGAGTCCGGCCCCTTGCGCCAAATACGGGAGGACCGGGTGGGCGGCATCGCCCAGGAGAACCGTCGCGCCGCGCGACCAATGGGGCAGGGCCGGCAGACGGAACAGCGACCAGGCCCGCCAGCTCGGCGCGGCATCCATCAGGCCGAGCGGCGCGTCGCTCCAGCGTGCGAAGTTGCTGAGCACGGTTTCCTTCTCGGCCGATCTGTTCCACCCCTCTTGCTTGTCACCTTGCTCCGTCACCGCCACGACATTGACGGCGTCGCCGCCCCGCACGGGGTAATGCACCAGGTGGGAGCGGGGCCCGAGCCAGAGGCCGACGATGGGAGCGGAGAACGGTTCGGGGAGGGCATCGCGCGGCATGAGGCTGCGAAAAGCCGTTGCCCCGGTGAAGGACGGCGCCAGGCCCGGCGCGACCCAGCCGCGCACCGTGGACCAAAGTCCATCCGCCCCGACAAGGAGTGAACCGTGCTGCGTCTCGCCGTTGGAACCGGTGACGCTTACCCCATCCTCATCGCGAATATCGGCAACTGTGAACTCAGTGGTGAGCGAGACGTGTGCGCAACCGGCGGCAACGGTTCGGAGTGCCTCATGCAGGTCGGCCCGGTGTGCGGTGATGTAGGGCGCGCCATAGCGTTTCTCCGCTAGGTCACCGAGCGGTACCGTCGCGAGCTTATCGCCATTGCGGCCGTCGAACAGCCAGACCGCCTCGGGCCGGAAGGTCTGTGGGTTGAGTGCGTCGAGCACACCCAGTCGCTGGAGAATTCTTGTGGCGTTAGGACCGAGTTGGATCCCCGCGCCGCTTTCTTCCGCGAAAGTCGAGCGCTCGAGAATGTGCGACTCGATCCCCTCACGATCCAGCGCGATCGCGGCCGTCAGCCCGCCTATGCCGCCGCCCGCAATCAGGACAGGCCGGTGAGTCGTCATCGAGATTTTGTCTTAGGCCGCCGGTGCCCCCGCGGGCGCCGTGGCCACGTAGACGCATCCATCGGGATCGCTTTCAGTCGGCGCCAGCGCAACGTCGTAGACATAGAGCGTCGAGCAATACGGGCAGATGACTTCGTTATCGCTGCCCATATCGAGATAGACGTGAGGGTGATCCTGAGGCGGCGAAGCACCCATGCACTGGAACTCCTTGACGCCGATCTTGATCCGGTTGACGCCTATGTCATTCACGTAATGGGGCACGAGCGATTGAGCCATGGTATTCCGTTCGCCAGTGGTTGAAGGTCGATGGGGCCAGCATAGTGACCCTTGATGCGATGCGGTAGGTCAAAGAATGCAGAGTTTCGATTCCGATGGCGTGCGGATCGCCTATCTGGATGAAGGGGACGGCGATCCGATCCTTCTGATCCATGGTTTTGCGTCAAACGTCGTGACCAACTGGGTCGATCCGCAATGGGTGCGCACGTTGACGCAGGATGGCCGCCGGGTCATTGCACTCGACAATCGCGGCCACGGGCAGAGCGACAAGCTGTACGATCCCGCGCGCTACGGCGCCCCTGAAATGGCCGAGGACGCGATCCGGCTCCTGGATCACCTCGGTATCGATCGTGTGGATGTGCTCGGCTATTCCATGGGCGCACGGATCGCGGCGTTTCTCGCCTTTGCCCATCCGGAGCGGGTGCGAAGCATCGTGTTCGGCGGCCTCGGGATCCACATGGTCCGGGGCATGGTGGGCGCGGGGCCTTTAGCGGCCGCGCTCGAAGCCCCTAAGCTGGAAGACGTTACGAACGACACCGCGCGCAGTTTCCGCGTTTTCGCCGAGCAGACGAACAGTGACCTCAAGGCCCTGGCGGCCTGCATGCGCGGCCCGCGCGAGAAAGTGCCCCGGGAGAAGCTCGGCGAGCTCTCCGTGCCGGTTCTCGTGGCGGTCGGTAGTAAAGATGTGATCGGCGGATCGGGAGCTGCGCTTGCGGAACTCATTCCGAATGCCCAGTTCCTGGATATATCCGGGCGCGACCATATGAAGGCCGTAGGCGACAAGCAGTTCAAAGAGGGCGTGCTGGCGTTTTTGGCGTCTCGCTCCTGAAGGTCTGGTTTGCCAAAAGCGGCGGCCGCGCTAGACGTGACCATATGTACCTGCTAGGGGGGCTCAACTGAGCCGAGCTCCGAAGAGGTGAGCCATGAACAAGCCCGCAGTGGCGGCACAGCCAAAAGTCGAAAGTTGGGATCCTGTCTGGAGCCAAGTGCGGCGCGAGGCCGAAGAGGTCAGCGCGGCCGAGCCTGCTCTGGGCGGTTTTCTCTATGCCTCCATCCTCAGCCATTCGCGCTTCGAGGATGCGGTCGTGCATCGTTTGGCGCGGCGCCTGCAGCACGCCGTGCTCGACCCCGGCCTGATCCACAAGACATTTCATGAGATTCTGGATCAGGACCCCACGCTCGGCGAGGAGTTCCGCGCCGATGCGATGGCCTGGATTCAACGCGATCCGGCCTGCGACCGGTTGATCGAGCCACTGATCTATTTCAAGGGCTTCCACGCCTTGCAGACGCATCGCATCGGCCATCGGCTGTGGAACGCGGGGCGCAAGGATTTCGCGCTCTATCTGCAGAGCCTCGTCTCCCGCTTCCTGCAGGTGGACATCCATCCAGCGGCGCGGATCGGCCGTGGGATCATGATCGACCATGCCACCGGCATCGTGATCGGCGAGACGGCGGTGGTGGGCGACAATTGCTCGCTGCTGCATGGTGTGACGCTTGGCGGGTCCGGCAACGAGCATGGCGATCGTCATCCCAAGATCGGCCGCGGCGTGATGATCGGCGCCGGCGCGAAGATCCTCGGGAACATCAAGGTCGGCGACTGCGCGCGGATCGCCGCCGGCAGCGTAGTGCTCAAGGACATTCCGGCGCGCCGCACGGTTGCGGGCGTTCCGGCCAGAGATATTGGTGAAAACACGTGCCCAGAACCGGCGCTGACCATGGATCAGTTCGTCCCGGGCGAGGATGTTCACCTCGGCGACGACGAATTGTAAGGTTCTGAAGGGGGCAAGTGCAGTGACACGCGACGAAATTCTGAAACTCGAGAGCTATCTGAAGAAGACCTTCCGCATGGCGGATATCGAGGTCCGGCAACGGCCCCAGAAGGACGATTCCGCGGAGGTCTATATCGGCGACGAGTTCATCGGAATTCTGTTTCGTGACGACGAGGACCCGGACGACACGGCCTACCAGTTCCAGATGGCCATTTTGGACTACGACCTCCAGTAGTGGCACCTGCGTGGCTTTGGGGCACGCGTTAACCACTCATTAAGAATAAAAGTCACATCAAATGCCACGCTCGCTATGGTGCGTCTCGTCGAGATGCGCCATGGGATTGGCGCCACCAGGGGAGTGGCCATGAGCGAAGGGCTGGTTTTTGCGTTCGTGATCGCGGTCGGTTTCGTGACTGCCGGGGTTCTTTCGAGTTTCGTTCAACTCGTTTCGGGACAGCCCATGCGCTTCTTCGTGGAGCACCGGTCCCTCGCGGCATCAATCGGCAGTGTCCTCCTGCGGGTCCTTGCTGGCCCCGAAATCCTAATGCGCAACGCCTGGCGGGGGATGATCGTTGAAAAGCGCCCGCAAGGGTGGTTCTGGCTCGCGTCGGGGATCGCGGGTTTCTGGAGCCTCCTGATCGGCTGTCTTCTGATCGACATCCTCTTGAACGTTTAGGCGCTCCGAAAAAGAAGGAGCCGGCCTCCGGGGAAGGAGGGCCGGCTCGAGTAGGGGCCCGGCTTGGTGGGGATCGGTGGGGGATGGTCACCGGACCCTTGGAATGCCTCCCGTTGAGGGGGACTGGGGAGGCAAAACGCGGTTGTTAGCGGCGGTTCGACGCCGACGTTGCAGGCTGCGGCTCCAGATCGGGCGGCAGCAGTGAAATCCAAACGAGAGGGTTGCGGGCGGATTGCTGCTTCACGAAGGTGTAGGGCGTATCGGCCCAGGCCTTCACCTGGTTCACCTTGTTGTCGAGCACGAAGTCGCCGCGGTCGGTCCGTGCGGTCAGCACGGCGTGACCCTCATTGTTCTCGTCCCGGACCACGGTGATGAGGAGGGCGGTTGCCGGCCAGCCGCGCTGGATCAGGATGCGCCGCTTCAGCAGCACATAGTCCTCGCAGTCGCCCTGCTTGTCCGGGTAGGTCCATCTTTCGATCTCTCCGTACAGATCCATGTCCGTGACCGGTGCGATCGCGGCGTTGACCGCGACATTGACCTTGCGGAGCGCAGCGGCACGCGCCGGGGTCAACTGAATGCGATCCGTGAACCGGCGCGACGGGCGGCACTCGGCCGATCGCGCGCGGCAGAAGTTCACGTAGCCAATGGGCGGCAAGGTTTCACCGAAGGATTGCATGAAGCTCATCTGATAAGAGTCGGATGAGTTCTTCAGCGAGATAGTGTGTTTATTGGTCGCCTCTGCTGGAAGCGACGAAATAAACATCAGAAATGCTGTCCCCAAAACAAAGTTTTTCATTACGTCCCCCTGTTGTTAGGGAGAACTATCGCAGGAACAATTTGCGATCCCGATAAGGAAAGCCTGAGTTTTGAAGGGGTGTTGGTAGGGCTTTTTTAGCGGCGACTACCCAAAGCTGAATGAGCTTGGTTACCCAGCCTTTTAGAAAGCCTAGTCTTAGGCAGCTTAGTGCCTGAATCTAATATACTTTCTTGCCTCGCGCGGGCGAGAGAAGACGCATAGCACCGAAAGAATTGGGAAAGGCTATTCTTGGGCTGGTTAGCCGAATGTACGAGCCAGGCTGTCCGGGTCCTGTACTTCGACAAACTCGATCGCGAAGCCTTCGTCATGATGACGGACCACTCTGCCGCGGTGCCGCGCCAGAACGACCAAGGAGTCGATATCGGGTCTCAGCTTGCTCGCGATGGATGCGCCGCTCAAGGAGATATCAATGACGCGGCATGCATGCACGGTGCCGGACGGCAGGATCAGCTTATGCTCCGCGATGCGCGGTGCGTAGCGCTCGTGGACGCGGTCCTCGATATTGTGCTCACCGCTGCTGTACCAGGTCAGAACATTGGCGATGCGTTCGCGCTTGCGGGCGCTGATCTTGAATTCCACGGCGAAGCCGCCCTCGAATGTCCTGGTGACCGTACCGTCCAGGCCGCCCATCTGCTCGATATAGGAGATGACCCGCTCCCCGACACGCGGCGAGAATGGGGCCCATAGGGCCATGCCGCCGGGGGACATGTTGAACACCTCGCACGGATACTCGTTGGTGTTCTCCACCATGAAGCGCCCGTTGAGCGACACGTCCATGCGCTTGAAGCGCCGACGTTCCTCCAGAATCTTCGGCCGATCGGTCTGACGTTTTGTCCGTTGGGACGTCGTCTCGAGTTCGGACTCTGGGGATATGGGAGTGCTCATGCCGCGCTCTGTTTATTATGCCTTCTCGCAGGCACTGCTCGATACAACCAGCAGCATAGATACGCCGCAAGCCATTAACGAATGGCTAAGCGTACTGGCAAAGAACCGTGCTTCGCGACAATTGTACGCATTGCGACGTTTCGGAGGTTCAGCGTGACAAGCCGCCCTGCACAACCCGGAATTTCCGCCGTGCCTCGAGGGCCGCTTCGGCATTGCTGGTGGGGAGCAAGCTGGGCGTGCCGTCAGGCCAAACAAGGCCGATGTCTCGAAGTTCCAGAGCAACGACGGGATCCGCCCCCATCCAGAACGGACGGTCCACGGCCGTTATGGCTCCCAGAATACGGTTGATCGACGATCCGGTATGGATGAGCGGCAATAGGGCGAACTCAAACGCCGCCTCGCGATTGTTCTCGGTGACTCCGAAGAAGGTCCCGTGACCGACCGCCCCCTCACTCACAATCGTTTGGAGTGTCGCGGAGATCGTGTGCCGGTCCTCGAGCGACCACAGGCTCAGGAATTCGGTACCGCGTAATTCGCGGCCGAAATGCTGGCAAACCTCGGTGCCGGCCAGGCGAAAACGGAAGGAAGTGACTCCGCTGCATTCGGCAATGAAGGTCTCCCGCAACAGTCCGGAGATCTGCGATGGGTCGACCTCAAAGCGTTGAGGCGCGATCCGGCCGTTGCGGATCGCGTTCCAATACGCGTAAAGCTTCGTGGTCGTTGCCTGCTGCATAAGGTACTCAACCAGTCCAGTTCGAAACACTCGTCGCTACGCACGGCTGCGTCCCGGGGCGGGTGCCGCAGAGGATCCGGTGCGATTGGGGCTAACGAAGCAGAGAGTGTGCCAGCGGGCGTGCCGGGCGCGGCCGGGGGCGGCTGGCGATGCCGTTAAGGTTGCCGCGCGTGCCAATTTTTCATGGAGTGCCGGATGCCGGCTAGAGAACCGATCTTGAACGTGCCGCGGGCGGTGACGCTTTCCGCCGGTGCGATGATCGCGATGCAGCTCCTTCTGAGTGTGCTGCCGCTTCAGACGGGACTCACTGTTTTCTTAAGTTTGGCAATGATTCCAGCCCGTTACACAGGCGCCGCCGCCGAGTTTCCGGGTGGCTACATTTCCGCCGTCAGCTCGTTCGTGACCTACATGGTGGTCCATGGCGGCTGGCTGCACCTAACCGTTAACGTCTTTTGGATGCTAGCCTTCGGCACGGCTGTTGCGCGCCGCGTGTCGACGGCGGCCTTTTTCCAGTTCTCGATCATCTGCGGGATCGTCGGCGCTCTGACCCACCTTGTCCTACATTGGGGCGAAGTGTCTCCCATGGTGGGCGCCTCGGCTGCCATTTCGGGACAGATGGCGGCGGCCTTGCGCTTCATCTTTTTCGCGCGGGGCGGACCGCAGGGTCAGGTTCCCGATTTCACGCATGTGCCGCTCGCAACCCTGAGCGAGACATTGAAGGACGGCCGGGTGATGGGGTTCGTCGTTTTCTGGCTGGTTCTGAACGCCTATTTCGGCCTTAGCGGCGCATCGTTCGGGACCGGACCCGAAAGCGAGATCGCGTGGGAAGCCCATGTGGGCGGGTTCGTAAGCGGCCTGTTGATCTTTGGTTATTTTGATGCGGTACGGCCCAATCCGGGCCCTTCGCAACTGCGGTAAGCATTGGAAATCTTCGAGTGTTTTCCAGACTGCTTGCGCGCGTCATAACTTGCCGACACAATGCTGCCGCAGTTGGATTCCGTTGAGCAGTGCCGGAGGAACACCCCCCATGAACGTCGCAGCGATCTTGAAGCTCAAGGGCAGGGACGTGTTGACGGCCCCCCCTAGCACCAAGTTGTTGGATATCGCCCGGATGCTCGGAGAGCGGAAGATCGGTTGCATTGTGATTGCCGACGACGATGGCAATGTGGTGGGCATTGTCTCGGAACGGGACATCGTTCAGGAACTGGCCCGTGCCGGCACATCCGTGATGGACGAGCCTGTCGAGGTCTGCATGACGAAATCCGTTGTGAGCTGCCGCGAGGCCGACACCACGGATCAACTCATGGGTGAAATGACCGCCCACCGCTTCCGCCATATGCCCGTTATAGAGCGCGGCCGCCTTGTCGGTCTCGTATCGATCGGTGACGTAGTGAGGATGCGCATCGCCGAGGCCGAGATGGAAGCCGCCGCCATGCGCGAGTACATCGCCACGGGCTGATCGACGTCCGCCAGATTTTGACAACGCACGTTTCTTGACCGCACTCTTTAGGCGGCGACCGCCTTCAGCGTGTGGCGTATCTCGTCCAGCTGAGACTCCGCAGCCTTCGCCCCCAGCGCTATCGCTTCGTTCGCGCGGTGAAAGTCGAACAGCGCGATGCGTCCTGTCTTGGGATTGATGGTGATGTCGGGCGGGTCGCCTGCGAGGCGCGAGCGCGCGATGCGGTCCTGCGTAATGTTGATCGCATCCATCATCACCGACGAGATGCCGGGTGCGCCCTTGCCGCGGCCGAACAACTGACGATGCAGCAGGCGAAGTGCGCCGCCGTCCTGCGCGGTGTCGGCGTTGGGCTGCAGCGCCGGAATTTCCATATCCTCCGGTTCGCTGAACGAGGCATGGTCATGGATCACACCGGCTTTGCCGAACGGATCGCTGGTCACGTTGACCGCGATCACGATGCGGGCGCCGAGGGCTCTGCAGACCGACACGGGAACCGGGTTGACCAGCGCGCCGTCGATCATCCATTGGCCGTTGATCTGCACCGGCTTGAAGATGCCGGGCAGGGCGAACGACGCGTTCAGCGCTGTGACGAGGTCGCCCTTGTTGAGCCAGACTTCATGCCCGGTCCCGAGTTCGGTGGCCACCGCCACGAAGCGCGGATCCAGATCCTCGATCCTCAGGCCTTTAAGATGATCCTGCAGCTCGCCGGAGAGGCGTTGGCCCGTGATCAGTCCCGATCCGGCGAGGTTGAAATCCAGAAAGCCGAAAATTTTCCGAGGCGTGAGCCGTCGCGCGAAGTCCTCGAGATGTCTCAGATTGCCAGTCACGAAACACGCGCCCGCGACGGCCCCGATCGAAGTGCCGGCCACGACATCCGGCTCTAAGCCGGCAGCGATCAGTGTATTTAGAACGCCGATGTGCGCCCATCCGCGGGCGGAGCCGCCACCTAGGGCTAAGCCGACAGTTGGTCTTGCCATTCTCAAAGCCTCTTACGGGAGATATGGGTCCCGTATCGACACGCCGCAACGCTGCAAGCACGTTACCGCAAGACGTGCGCCAACGCGGCTCGAACCGCAACCCGTGCCGCGAGTCAATTGGAACAGTACCGCGTGGTATTTAAGGTTTCGTTTTGGGCGAGGGGTCGCCGTACACCTCGGCCGGGTCGAACTGACGGTCGGTGTGCACCATGACCAGTTTCCTGCCGGCCGCCTTGCCGAACGGGACGCGGCGGTAGAAGCACGAGACACGGCCCGTATGGCAGCACGCGCCGGCGCCCGTCATTTCGGCGGTCAGCCAGAGCACGTCCTGATCGCAGTCGACCCGCATCTCTACAATGCGGAGCGTGTTCCCGCTCGTTTCGCCCTTGCGCCACAATGCCTTGCGCGAGCGGGACCAGAAATGAGCTTCGCCGGTCTCGATGGTGCGGTCCAAGGCCTCGTCGTTCATATAGGCGAACATCAAGACCTCGCCGGTCTCCGCCGCCGTCACAATGGCCGGCACCAGACCGTCGGCGTCGAAAGCAGGCGCAAACGTGTCGCCTTCCTCGAGCTCGGTCTTATCCGCGATTGTCGGGAACCTTTGAGCGTCGGTCACCGCAAAGTCTTCCTATTGCGGCTATCGCGCGCTTCTTCTAGCGTCCGCGATCCACCGCCAACTGCATGAAACGGGCTTGTTGCGCCGGGTCTTCCTTGAAGACGCCGGTGAACTGCGTCGTGATGGTGGCGACGCCCGGCTTGCGCACACCGCGCATCGACATGCACTGATGAACGGCCTCGATCATCACCGCGACGCCCTTCGGCTTCAGCACACGATCGATCGTCTCCGCGATCTGCGCCGTCATCGTCTCCTGCGTCTGCAGGCGGCGGCCGAACACTTCCACAACACGCGCAAGCTTGGAGAGACCCACGACCCGATCGGTCGGGAAGTAGGCGATATGCGCCTTGCCGATGAAGGGCACCATATGGTGTTCGCAATGGGAGTTCAGCTCGATGTCGCGCAGCATGACGATGTCGTCATAGCCGCCGACGTCGTCGAACGTCCGGGACAGCACCTCGATCGGGTCGTCCTTGTAGCCGGCAAAAAACTCGTCATAGGCGCCGACAACGCGCTTCGGCGTGTCGCGCAGGCCCTCGCGCTCCGGATCATCGCCGGCGTAGGCGATCAAGGTCCGCACGGCCCTTTCCGCTTCCTCGCGGGAAGGACGGGTGATCTGCGGTCCCTTGCCAATCTCGATGCCCGCATAGAGCTTCCGCCCTGGACGTGTGTCGGTCTTCGTAGCCATGACGTGACAGATCCTTCCGGTTGTCTAAGCGCTTGATTTTCTTTCAAAGAGAAAGATCCCGCAAGGCGAATGACGCAAGGTGCGGCAGCGCGGCAACGGGCGCGTAGAAGATAATTTCCTCCGAGCATATATAGTGCGTATCACCCGCCTGCAACCCGAGGCGGGAACCAGAGCAACACGTGCAGCACTTCCAAAGAGGATTTTCATGACGCGGCCAGAGGACATCTACAGCGATCGATTGCTTGCCCTGGCTGCGGCAATGCCCCGGACGGAGCGCTTGGCCGCGCCGCAGGCGACGGCCCGGGCTCACTCGAAACTCTGTGGCAGCACGGTCGAGGTCGACCTTGTGATGGATGGCGATGTCGTCACCGGCTACGGGCAGACGGTGCGGGCATGCCTCCTCGGTCAAACGGCTGCGTCTGTGATGGGCCGCGAGATCGTCGGTTCGACCGCCACGGAATTGCGTGCGGTCGGTGCTGCGATGCGCGCGATGCTGAAGCAGGGCGGTCCGCCTCCCACCGGCCGCTGGGAAGATTTGGCGCTCCTCGAGTCCGTCCGCGACTACAAGGCCCGTCAGCCGTCGACGCTTCTTGTCTTCGATGCGGTCGAAGATGCCATCGGTCAGATCGAGGCCATGAGCGTCGCGGCCGAACAGCCGTCCGTTTGAGAACGAGACATGAGCGACACGAAGCCCACCAAAATCGAGGCGATGGCGGTTTCGGCGCGGACGGGCAGCATCTACCCGGCCCCGTTCGACGAGCCGGTCGCCGGGCGGATCAAACGAGCACTGGGCAACGCTCTTGGGCTGAACCAATTCGGCGTCAATTTGGTCACGCTTGCCCCTGGCGCGTGGTCCTCACAACGTCACTGGCATGAAAACGAGGACGAGTTCGTATACATCCTCGAGGGAACGGCCACGCTGATTACCGACGATGGAGAGTCGACGCTGGAGGCCGGTACGGCGGCGGGCTTCCCGGCGGGCCAGCCGGATGGGCATCATTTGGTGAACAGGAGCGACGCTTCCGTCGTCTATCTCGAAGTCGGCACGCGAGCGCGTGAAGAAACGGCGCATTACAGCGACATCGACATGAAAGCCCGCCGCGACGGAACCGGGGCGTTCGCGTTTACGCGCAAGGACGGCACACCAATCCCATGAACCCGCCTTCGACATGGATCCCGCGGGTTTGGGGGCGGCAGATCGCGAAGGCGGTGATGCTCGCCCCGATCATGGCCTATCGCTACACCTTCTCCGCGCTGGTCGGCGGCCATTGCCGCCACCTGCCTACATGCTCGGACTACGCGCGCGAAGCCATCGATCTGAACGGCGCTTGGAAAGGGGGGTGGCTGACCCTGGCGCGGCTGTGCCGCTGCAACCCCTTGGGAAGCCACGGGCACGATCCGGTGCCGGATAGCCGCACGGAACGCCATCCCTTCGCGCCCTGGCGCTACGGCCGGTGGCGTATCGGGGCCTGAATAGCTAGATACGGGTGACAAGACGGGTGACTTCGCCTGCGATTCCCGTTAGAACCCGCCGCCTACCCAACCATTCCATCTTACCTGCGCTCGTACGCAGGATTGAGAGGAGAGACGCTATGATTTCCCTAAAGTTTCCCGATGGTTCCGCACGCGACTTCGAATCCGGAGTCACGGGGCGCGACGTCGCCGCCTCAATCTCCAAATCGCTCGAGAAAAACGCGGTCGCGGTCGTGGTCGACGGCGCCATCCGCGATCTCGGCGAGCCGATCCAGAACGATGGCGACATCCGCATCGTCAAGCGCACCGATCCGGAGGCGCTGACGCTGATCCGTCACGACGCGGCGCATGTGATGGCCGAAGCCGTCCAAGCGCTCTACCCGGACACGCAAGTCACCATCGGTCCGGTGATCGAAAACGGGTTCTATTACGACTTCGCACGCGATGAGTCGTTCACGCCCGAAGACCTGCCGGTCATCGAGAAGAAGATGGCGCAGATCATCGCCTCCAATCACCCGTTCACGGTGGAGGTTTGGAGCCGCGAGAAAGCCAAGAAGGTCTTCGCTGAGAAGGGTGAGCACTTCAAGGTCGAGCTCGTCGACGCGATTCCCGAGGGTGAGGACGTCAAGATCTATCACCAGGGCGATTGGTTCGACCTGTGCCGCGGCCCGCATATGGATACGACCGGCCGCATCGGGAAGGGCTTCAAGCTGCTCAAGATCGCGGGCGCCTATTGGCGCGGCGATTCGAACAACCCGATGCTTCAGCGCATCTACGGCACGGCCTGGGCGAACGAGGACGACCTCAAGGCCTATCTCCATCAGTTGGAGGAGGCCGAGAAGCGCGACCATCGCCGCTTGGGGCGCGAGATGGACCTGTTCCACTTCCAGGAGGAGGCTCCGGGCGCTGTGTTCTGGCATGCCAAGGGCTGGTCCCTGTTCCAGGCGCTGATCGGCTATATGCGCCGTCGGCAGCAGGAGTGGGGTTATGTCGAGGTGAATTCACCCGACATGATGGAACGCACGCTCTGGGAGCAGTCGGGCCATTGGGAGAAGTTCCAGGAGAACATGTACATCGCCGAAACGCCGGACGATCGCGTGTTCTGCTGCAAGCCCATGAACTGCCCCGGCCATGTGCAGATCTTCAAGAACGGCCTCAAGAGCTATCGCGACCTTCCGTTGCGGATCGCCGAGTTCGGCAAGGTGCACCGTTACGAGCCGTCGGGGGCGCTGCATGGTCTGTTGCGGGTTCGACATTTCACGCAGGACGATGCGCATATCTTCTGCACGGAAGATCAGATCACAGAGGAATGCGTGAAGCTCAATGAGCAGGTTCTCTCGATCTACCGCGATTTCGGATTCGAGGATGTGCGGATCAAATTCTCCGACCGTCCCGAGAAGCGCGTCGGCGCGGACGAAGTCTGGGACAAGGCCGAGGCCGCGCTGAAGCGCGCGGTTGAGGCCGCGGGCCTGTCATACGAGCTGAACCCGGGCGAGGGCGCCTTCTACGGACCAAAGCTCGAATACGTGCTGCGCGATGCCATCGGGCGTGACTGGCAGTGCGGCACGGTCCAGGTCGATCTGAACATGCCGGAGCGGCTTGGGGCGTACTATATCGGCGCCGACGGAGAGAAGACGGTCCCCGTCATGATCCATCGCGCCATGTTCGGGTCGCTGGAGCGCTTCACGGGCATTCTCGTGGAGCACCATGCTGGCCATCTGCCGCTTTGGCTCTCGCCGGTGCAGGCCGTCGTGGCGACGATCGTGTCCGATGCGAACGACTATGCGCAAACGGTGCTGGAGCGGCTCAAGGCGGCGGGGCTGCGCGCGGAAGCCGATCTTCGCAACGAGAAGATCAACTACAAGGTCCGCGAGCATTCCGTGGCCAAGGTGCCGGTCATTCTGGTCGCCGGCAAGCGCGAGGCAGAGGAGGGCACGGTCTCCGTGCGCCGTCTCGGTTCGCAAAAACAGGAAGTGATGAGCCTGGACGATGCGGTGGCGATGATCGAGGCCGAGTCGGTTCCGCCCGATGCCAAGCCGTCGGACGGTGCTGCGAAAGCAGCCTAGTCTGCGGCGATTGCCCTAGCGCGATGGCCGCAGCAAAGCGCCCGGGTTTAGAAGCGGGCCATTGGGGTCGGCGGGGTTCGAGAATCCGTCGACGCCAAAGGCACCCGCCGGCGGCGGTCCGGCGTAGCCGCTCGTACCGGGGCGCGGCGCTTCCGGCGGTTCCAGCAGGACCTGGAGCTCCTTCGCCGACGTAGGCCCATCCTCGATCGCGACTTCGATCTGTTTGTCGTTGCCCGGCTCGATGGTGAACTTGCGCGAGTAGGATTTCTCTCCGTGCTTTGCGATCACCGCGTAGTTGCCGGCGGCGAGGATATGGGTCGGGAGAGCGCCCACGGTGGTTTTCACGGTGTCGCCCGCGGATGTGAGGATCTGCCATTCCGTGTCCGCCAAGGCTTCGCCGCCGCGGCTCTGAACCAACCGGAAGGTTATTTTCGCGCCGGTGTGCTTGATGGTCGCCTCCGTGATGCGTCCCGGTTCGACGGTCACGTCGACGCCGACATTGGCGTTCGCATCGCCGTATAGGCTGTTGATATGATAGGCGCCGGCATTGAGGCGCACGACCTTGTTCGGCGCGGCATCGGCGAGGATCGTTTCGCGCTTCCCGAACTGATCGATCTCGTCCGATTGAATGTCGAAATCGACGTCGCCCTCCGGGCAGTCCTCGCCCGTGGCCAGCACGGCCTTCAACGTCAAACCGCCCGTATTGAGAACGAAAGTTTCTTTTTTCTCCGCTCCGCCCTCGACCCGGATCTTCTTGGTCAGATTGGAAAGGCCGTAAGCGGCGTTCACGAGATACTCGCCCGGCAGCAGGGTCATGGACGGGGCGGCTTCGCGGTGGGTGCTGATGAGCTTGAACCCGCCATCGGCCTCGGCCTCGGCATGGAAAATTCTCCAAATGAGGCCCGATCGCAGCCGCGGACCAGCTTCCGTCGCCAGGGCGCGGAACGAGACCGGGACAGGTTGGGCCGGCGGTGTCGGGATGGGAGCAGGCGGCAGCACCTCAATGATGCTCTCGGCCGTGTTGACAGTGTTGATGCCGCTGGATTTCGACGGTGGGGACTTTGCCGGCGCGGCCGACGTTCTCGGCGGCATGGCCGCTGCTGGCGCGGCCGCGACGGGAGGGGGCGCCGGTGCGGCGACGGGTGCATCGATCGCCGCGAACACGGCGCCGAGGGCAACGTCGAATCCTTGCTCGTTCGTCGCGGCGACGAATTTTCCGCCGGTCGCCTCGGCCATACAGGCGAGCGGTTGGATGTCTTGCGGCTGCGTGCTCAAGCCCACCACGTGAATGCGCAGATCCTTCTGTTGCTCCTTTAGCGTCCGAGCCATCGCGCAAGGATCCGCCTTGCAGGTATCCGCGCCGCCAGCGATCAGAACGACGTTGAGCGGTTGTCCGTCAGATCCAAGCTTGGCGGCTTCCTCGACGGAAGCGGCAACCGGCGCTTGGCCTTTCGGCGTGACCTTGCCGAGCAGCGGGTCGGCGGTCGAGGCTTTCAACTCGCCGGGCTTGGCAAGGGCTTCGATATCGGTACAGCTCGAGGCTTCGCGATGGCCGAAGGCGACAAGCCCGAGGGCTCGCTTCTCGCCTTGAGTGGCGATTGCCTTGGATAGAACGCCGGTGACGCTGTCGATCTTTGCGTTGTCACCGACCTTCTCGGTCATGCCTTGGGAGCCGTCGACCACGATCACGGCGGCTTGGGAGGCGGGCACGGCAGGCTCTTCGGCCGCCGCTGGCACGGCGCCGAAGACGAGAACGGGCAAAAGCAAAAGCCTTCGCGCCGCTAGGACCTGTCCCCGCATACCGATTCTCTTTCAGAATTCGCTTCCCTACGCCGGCCCAGTATAGGCTTTGTCGGCGACCCACTCCTGTAAATTGACGCGGAATGAGGCCGATTTTTGGAAGACGCTCCCTGTACGGCAGTCCAATTGGCCCCATTGTTAGCGCAGCCGTTTCGCGATATGCACCGGGCCCTTAGCCAACACAGCGCATATTATGTCCAAACCTACGATCGAACATCTGCTGACCCGCCGGTCGGTGTCGGCTAATGCCCTCGGTGACCCCGGTCCGGATTCGGCCCAGCTCGATAGAATCCTGACCGCCGCAGCCCGGGTTCCGGACCACAAGAAGCTGGTGCCCTGGCGTTTCATCCTCTTTCAAGGAGATGCCCGGGAGGCCTTCGGACGCGTCTTGGCCGACATCTGCCGTCAGGAAGAGCCGGCCTCGAGCGCCGTTCGCTTGGAGATGGAGGCGAAGCGGTTCCTGCGCGCGCCGCTTGTGATCGCCGTGATCTCCCGCATCACGTCTCCGTCGCCGGTGCCGGAATGGGAGCAAGTCCTGTCGGCCGGCGCCGCCTGCCAGAACCTCGTCGTGGCAGCCAGTGCGCTCGGCTTCGGGGTCAACTGGGTGACGGAATGGTGCGCCTACAGCGTCGGGGTGCGGCAGGCGCTCGGCCTTCAGGAGAATGAGAAGGTTGCGGGCTTCGTTTATATTGGCACGGCCGATGGTAAACCGGACGAGAGGCCGCGTCCGGCGCTGGACGAGATCGTATCGGCGTGGCAGCCCTGATCGATGTTGAATTGGCTTAGACCGGCTTTACGGTAGGCATCATGTTCTACGACGCAGTCTCCAATTCCCACGGGCTTACCCGCGACCCCTTCATGGCGCTCGTCAGTCCGCGGCCCATTGGGTGGATTTCCACGCTGGACGCGGAAGGGGTCGTGAATCTCGCGCCCTACAGCTTCTTCAACGCGGTCTCGACCAATCCGCATTTCGTGATGTTCTCGTCGGGGGGCCGCAAGGACAGTCAGCGCAACGCGGAGGAGACGGGCGAGTTCGTGTGCTCGCTTGCCACCTACGATTTGCGCGACGCGATGAACCGGACGTCGAAGCACGTGGAACCTCACGTGGACGAGATGGTGTTGGCCGGCCTCAGCCCCGCGCCGTCCACCATCGTCGCGCCGCCCCGGGTGGCTGAATCGCCGGTTGCCTTCGAATGCAGGTACTGGCGGACAATCGAGCTTCCGGGCGTGGACGGAGGGCCGGGAAACCATGCCATCGTGCTGGGCCAAGTGGTGGGCATCCATATCGACGACGACGCTCTGGTCGACGGTCGGGTCGACGTCACGAAGCTGCGCCCGATCGCCCGGCTGGGTTATCAGGACTACGCGGTGATCGACGAGGTGTTCGAGCTCGGCGGCTCTCAGTAATCGAATTGTTCGGCGAGGATACGTTCGGCGAGCGTATGTCCGGGATCGAACATCATGAAGATATCGATCGCGCTCGCTTCGGCGATCTCCACCGCCACCACATTCCTGAATTCGGTGTGGTCGGCCACGGCGCTGACCGGGCGCTTGTCGTGCTCCAAAACCTCGATCAAGACGCGCGCTTCGTTGGGCAGGAGCGCACCGCGCCATCGCCGGGGCCGGAACGGGCTGATCGGTGTCAGGGCCAAGAGCGGCGCCGTGATCGGTAGAATGGGGCCGTGGGCGGACAGGTTGTAGGCCGTGCTGCCGGCCGGCGTTGATACCAGGACGCCGTCACATATCAGCTCGCCCAGCCGCGTGGTCCCATCGACACCGATCTTGAGCTTGGCCGCTTGGTGGATTTGGCGGAACAGCGAGACTTCATTGATTGCAAGGGCTTCGTGCGTTTCCCCGTTACGGTCGCGGACGACCATGCGCAGTGGATGGATGACGGTGATCTCCGCCGCGGCCAAACGCTCCTTCAGCCGGTTCTCCTTGTAGTCGTTGAGCAGGAAGCCCACCGAGCCCCGATTCATGCCGTAGATCGGGATGTTGCTGTGAAGGTGGTCATGCATGGTCTGAAGCATCAGGCCATCGCCGCCGAGCGCGACGATTGCATCTGCGTCCTTGGGCGGCACATTGCCATAGCGTTTGACGAGCGCAGCGTATGCGTCTTCCGCATCGCGCGTCTCGCTGGCCACGAAGGCGATCTTTTCGAAATCGGCCATGACAGGTCTGTTGTGCATCCAACCGCCCATTGAGGGAGGCCACACTAAAGCTGTGGTGTTAATGTCGTGCAAGTGCCACTTACGACGGAGGCTTAACGAGTATCGCCGTCTTGCGTGACGTGGGACAGTGACGAAACGCCTCTTCAGAAGGGCGGCAAGGGAGCCAACATGGACGATACCGATCTTCCGGTTCTGATCTACGCGACCTTTCCCAGCATCGACGAAGCCAAAAACATCGGCGGCGCACTGGTCGACGCGCGGCTTGCGGCATGTGTGAACGTGTTCCCCGGCATGGTCTCCATTTATGAATGGGAAGGCGCGCGGGAGACGGCTGAGGAGGTCGCCATGATTATCAAGACCCGCAAAGGGCTGACGGAGCAGGTCATGGCCGAGGTCAAGCGGCTGCATCCTTACGACCTGCCGGCACTGCTTGTGTTGCCGACGGAAGGCGGAAGCGCCGAGTACTGCGCTTGGATCGTTCGGGAAACGCAAGGAACCAACACATAGGTGGGGGGCCTCATGGGGCACGTACTGGCCATCGATCAGGGAACCACCAGCACGCGGGCGATCGCCTTCGATGAGGTGGGGCGTCCGGGGGCATCGGCGGTGCGGCCGTTGAACCAGATCTTTCCGAAACCGGGCTGGGTCGAACACGATCCGAACGAAATTTGGAAGGCGGTTCGCGAGGTCTGCCGCGCGGTTATCGGCGAGGTTGGCGCATCGAATATCGCCGCGCTCGGGATCACCAACCAACGCGAGACGACCGTGGTGTGGGATCGCGCGACCGGCGAGCCGCTCCACAATGCCATCGTTTGGCAGGACCGGCGTACGGCGCCGCTTTGCGAAGAGCTCGAGCGGGAAGGGTGGGGCGCGCATGTCACGGAGACCACGGGTCTGCTGATCGACCCGTACTTCTCGGCCACCAAAATGGCTTGGCTCCTGGCGAACGTTCCGGGGCTACGCGAAAAGGCTGAGCGCAACGAGGTTTGCTTCGGCACCATCGACAGCTTCCTGCTTTTCAAGCTGACGGGCGGGGCCCTGCATGTGACCGATGCGACGAACGCGGCCCGCACGATGCTGTTCGACATCCGCAAAGGTCAATGGGACCCCAAGCTTCTCGACCGGCTCGGTATTCCCGCCGGCATCTTGCCCGAGGTGCGCGACAATCGCGGCGACTTCGGTGAGGCGCTTGCGGACGCATTCGGTACGGTGCTGCCAATTCGCGGCGTTGCGGGCGATCAGCAGGCCGCCGCCAAAGGCCAGGCCTGCGTTCGCCCCAGCATGATCAAGGCGACCTACGGAACCGGCTGCTTCGTCGTCGCCAATACCGGGGACAGGCAGCTGAACTCGGTCAACCGCATGTTGTCCACGGTGTTGTGGCAGTTGGACAGCGCGCGCACGTTCGCTTTGGAGGGGTCGATCTTCATGGCCGGCGCCACCATTCAATGGCTGCGCGACAATCTCGGGCTCATCGCGGAAGCTGCCGATAGCGAAGACCTGGCCAAGGAGGCCAATCCCGACAGCGGCGTCTATCTGGTGCCGGCGTTTCAGGGGCTCGGCGCACCGGTCTGGGACGCGGGAGCACGGGGGGCCATCGTCGGGTTGTCTCGTGCCTCGGGCAAGGCCGACATTGTCGCCGCCGGGCTCGAGTCGGTCGCCTTTCAGACCCGCGACCTGCTGGGCGCCATGCGGCAGGACATGGCCGGGGCGGGGATCGGCGAGACCGGTGTGCTGCGTGTGGACGGCGGGATGACCGCCAATGGCTGGGCCATGCAGCGGCTCGCCGATATTCTCGGTGAAGAGGTCGAAGTGGCCCCGATCGCTGAAACGACAGCCCTCGGCGCCGCCTATTTCGCTGGTCAGGCGGCTGGCGTTTACGGCGACGATGCGGCGCTTGCACGGACGTGGGAGCCGTTCAGACGGTACGAGCCGCAGATGGCCGAGCGCGAGCGTGAAGCGCGCTACGCCGGCTGGCTCGAAGCCGTGGACAGGGTCCGTAGCGGAAGAGCGTAGCGGCGATTTCTTATCCCATCAGGCTTGGATTCCAAGGCCCGGGCGAGTGTTAACGCCTTGGGAATCCTTTGCGGGCAAGCTTGATGCGAGAGGTGGTGGCCTGTGATCGCTGCCGCGCGCGTCATCGAGTATTGCGTTGGAGTTGCCCGTGTCCGCGAGACAGAATGTCCTCAAGCAGGTCTCAGAAAGCCTTGTCACGTCCGGGCTTTACAGCAAGCCGGCGGCTTTGGTCTTGCTTGCCAAACAGTTCGTGGGCTTCGGTCCGCGCCTGCCCGATCCGGAGAAGGCGCTGTGTCAGCCCGAAGGGCAGGCCGGACGCTGTTCGTCGCTCGACGTGCCCACCATGGTCGCGGCCTACGCGAAAGGGCTCTATCCCCAGGAGAACAAGTGGTGGGCTCCCGCCGAGCGCGCCGTGTCGTTTCCCGAGAACGTCCGCATTTCACAGCGCGTCTGGCGTTTGCTGCAGACGCAGGCCTATGGCGTCACGTTCGACACGGACTTCGCGGCGGTGCTTCGCGGCTGCGCGGTCGAGGAGGGGCTAGTCGAGGTCTTCACGGCACTGCATCGCGCAGGTTATGCGCACTCGGTCGAAGCTTGGGACCGCAGCGGCCGCCTCGCGGGCGGTCTGTTCGGACTTGCGATCGGACGGGCGTTCTTCACCGAAGGCTTGTTCGCGCGGGAGCGCGATGCGGCAAATGTGGGTTTCGTGACGTTGAGCTGTCATTTGCAGCACTGGGGCTTCACGCTCAACGACGGCAAGCGCATGCGCGGACATCTCAGCCAGCTCGGTTTCGTAGCGGTGCCCCGCTTCGCCTTCAACGGGCTCTTGTCCAAGGCCGTGCTTCATCCAAGCCGGGTGGGCAAGTGGGGCGTGGAAACGGGTCTCGATGCCGCTCATTGGAATCCGCGCTATGCCGGGACGGGCAAGGCGACCGGTCAATCGCGCCGGAGCGGCAACGACACGCTGCATCCGTCGGCCTAATCGTCTGTGCGGATCACCGCGAAACGCGCCTGCTCATCGCTTTGTGCCGAAGAATGTGCGGGCGAGGGCGTTTTTGCTTGCATTGTCGTATCGCCCGGCCATGATCGGTCACAATTCAACCCCGTGAATTTCCGATACGCCTTTGTCTTTACTGGAAAATTTGGCGCCCAAGCGCCCGCAGAACATTGACGTCGCAACGCTCGGGCGCGACGCCATGGCGGGGACGATCTCGGCGATCGTCAACATCGCCTATTGCATCTCGTTCAGCGCCCTAATTTTCCAAGGCTCTATCGCCGCCGGATTCCCGCTCGGACTGGCCGCGCTCATCATGGGCACTATGGTGACCGGCGTCGTCGTGTCCCTGACCACGACGCTCGTTCCCGCCGATGCGGGGCCCGATACGCCCGCCGTCGCCGTTATGAGCGTGTTGGCAACCACGGTGGCCGCGGGGCTCGCCGCGAAGGGCGCGGACACCGAAACGATGATCATCAACGTAATGGTCGCCATCACGGTCAGCACGTTTCTCACCGGCGCCGTGTTGTTCGGGCTCGGCGGGCTGAAGCTCGGTCAGTGGCTGCGCTTCGTTCCGTTTCCGGTGATCGGCGGCTTCTTGGCCGCATCGGGGTTATTGCTCATCACCGGCGGCGTCGAAGTCATCACCGGCAGCAACCTCACTCTGTCGCCGTCGAGCTGGGCTGTCATGGCGGATATGCGCTTCGCGCCGCAGATCGCCGTGGGGCTCGCCTTCGCCTTCTTCATCGTCCTGCTCAAGCGCTGGATGGACGACTATCTGACGCTGCCCATCGCCTTCGTCGTTTTCCTTGTCGTGTTGAATGCCATTCTGATGTGGTTCGTGGCCGACCCTGACACCCAGGCGGACTGGTATCTGGCGGCCGTCGGCGCCTTGCAGCTCTGGTGGCCCATCGGCGCTCTGTCGACCCACGATATCGATTGGGGCGTCATGGCGCTGAGCAGTGCGGAAATCGGCGCCGTCTGCGGCGTGACGGCGATATCGATGCTGCTCGACGTTTCGAGCCTCGAAGTCGCCAGGCAGAAATCCGCCGATCTCGACAAGGAGTTTCGCACCAACGGGCTCGCCAATGTGCTGGCTTCCGTGCTCGGCGGCGTGGCCGGCAATCTGTCGCTCAACAACAGCCTGCTGCTGCAACAGGCGGGCGCGGTGACGCGGATCAGCGGTGTGTCGGTTGCGGTCGTGTGCGGCTTGGTGCTGTTCGCCGGCGCCGATGTGGGCAGCTTCGTACCCAAGGCGATCCTGGGCGGCATGCTGGCCTATCTCGGCACGATGATTCTGATCGAAGCGCTCGTGCATTCGCCGGCGCAGCGGTCGCGCACGGACCTTGCGCTCGCCATCGCGATTGCGCTCGTCATTCTCTATTTCGGCTATCTGGTGGGCGTGGTGCTGGGCGTCATCGGCGCCTGCCTGCTGTTCGCGCTCTCATACAGCCGGATCGGCGTGATCCGCCGTCACCTGACCCGCTACGAGCTGTCTAGCAGCGTGGACCGTTCGCCGGAGCAAGCGCGCCTCCTCCAGGAGGAAGGCAAGCGCGTCCACGTGTTCTGGCTGTCCGGCTTCATCTTCTTCGGATCCTCGAACGGGCTCTTCGAGCGGATCCGGCGCGAGATCGAGGAGCAGAAAGAGAAACCGGTCGGCTATATCGTGCTCGACTTCAGCGCAGTGCAGGGTCTGGACACGTCGGCCGTCTTGAGCCTCGTCAAGCTGCGCAACTATTGCGAGGAGCGTGACGTCACGCTCGTCTTCAGTGGGCTGAGCGATTCCATGCACGCCGCGTTCCTGGGCGCTGGATTTTTCGGTACGGACCGGCCGCATCAGGCGTTCCCGACCCGCAACGACGCGGTCGAATGGTGCGAGGACATGGTGTTGCTGTATCACGAGGTCGGCGAAGCATCCTCGCACACCTTCGAGACCTGGCTGCAGAACGAACTCGGTGGGGATATCACCTTCGAGCGGGTCGAGCCCTATATGACCCGGCGTGAGTTGGATAGTGGCGCCGTTCTCTTCCGGCAGGGGGAGCCGTCGGACTCCGTCGTGTTCCAGGCATCAGGGTGCGTCGCGATCACGATTGAAGGCGAATACGGGCGGTCCATCCGTCTACGGCGTATGCTGGGTCATACGGTCGTCGGCGAAATGGGTTTCTACCGCGACGTGCCGCGCGGCGCGAACGTGGTCGCGGAGAGCGCGAGCGTCGTTTACATCCTGACCCGCGAGTCCTTCGACAAGATGCAGGACGAAGATCCGGGTGCAGCGGCGTCTCTGCACAAGCTCATTATCCGGCTCTTGTCCGACCGGCTCGATTTCGCCAACCGCGAGATATCCGCTCTGCATTAGGCTTGGAGCTTGCCAACAGCCGCCGCGCCGGACCATGGGCACCTGTCCGCGCGCTCAAAACGGCGCCGGCGGCCGGTCAGCTAATCGCGGCCGGCGGTTCGAAGAACACGAGCGCGGTCTTGTCTTCGCCTTTCGCCCGGTACATCGCGATATCGGCGTGATGGATAATCTCCTCCGGCGTGGAGCCATTTTGGGGAATGAGCGCCACGCCGATCGAGGCGCTGGGCTCGTGGGAGCGTCCGCCGACCCGAATCTCGCTGTCCAGCGTGGCCATCATGCGCTGACCAATGGCGCGGGCGGTGTCGTGATCGACATCATAGGAGAGGAGGGCGAATTCGTCGCCGCCGAGCCGCGCCAGCAGATCGCTTGGCCGGGCCGCGGACTGAAATCGCCCGGCGACGGCTTGCAGGACGCGGTCTCCCATGGCGTGCCCATAAACATCGTTGATGCGTTTGAAGCCGTTCAAATCGATCATGAAAAACGCGTGCCTCCGTCCACTGGCCGCGGAGGCGATCGCCGCCGCCAGAGCCGAATCCAACTCGCGGCGATTTGCGAGCCCCGTCAGGGAGTCATGGGATGCAAGCGTGCGCAGCTGCCGCATCTGAGATCGCGTCACGGCACGGCGCGCCGTGTCATACCTGACCTCGCGCAGCCGCCGGACAGCGAAGGCACAAATGCACAAAGCGAGCAGGACGGTGAGCGCCATTGCCTCGGCAAGCGAGATCTTGCGCTGGGGGTCGGAAAGCTCGGCGCTGAACCAGAAGAGGTTGTATTGTAGCGCGAGCAGTGCCCCCACGAGCAAGACGCTGGCGAGGAGCAGGGCGTCCTGTATGCTCGGACGTGGATTGTCGGCGATGGAACGTATCAACGGTCTGAGTCCGCGTGTCGTCACAATGGAACTCTCCCGAGCGGTTGAGCCGAGCGGCGGTAGAGTTGAAGATACTACCGTGAAGCCCGCAATGCCGCAGGAAGTCAAGGGTGTGCTTTGGGATGCAGCGCTAGCGCCTGAAAACCGGCCCCAAAGCCGGTTGCTTTGACAGTCTGTGATGCCAGTGAGATGCTCTGTCTTTGCGATCGGAGCAACGCGATGACAAAATCACCACTACTCATTGCAGGCGCCGCGCTCTTCCTGACGGCGCTTGTGCCGGCCACGGCGTCGGCGGGGCGGGTCCGAGTCTATGTCGGACCGCCCTATGGCTACGTATATCCCCGGCATAGTGACGACTATCTCCAATACCGGAACGAGCATCCGCGATTCAGGGACGGCAACGACTATCCGCAAGGGTACACCGTCTACCGTGTGCCCAAGCGGTATCTCAGACGGCAATCGCGCCGCTATTGGCGCGGCTGGTAAGTCTACGCCGGCATAGGCGCCTCGACTTTCCGCGCAAGGCATTCCGGTCAGGTCTTGGTCACGCCCTTAGGCCGCATCGTTCGGCCTGCGCAGCGGGAAGCCGATTGGGGGCTTGCACAAGAACCCTGGAGGTAAGCGATGAAAAGCTTTCTGAGCGTGTTGGCGTCAATGCTGCTCGTGTCAATGGCGCAAGCCTCATCGCTACCGGGCGACAGCGCCAACGGAAAGCGTCTGTACGACACGCATTGCACGGAGTGCCACGACACGAGCGTTCTCTCGCGCTCGGACCGCGCCGTTCAGTCTCTGGATCAGTTGAGGGAGCAACTATCCAGCTGCAGTCATATGGCGAACGCCGAGTTTTCGGCGGACGAAACGCGGGACCTGCTCAAATATTTGAACGACGAGTTCTACCACTTCGCCAGCGACCGTTAGCTCGCGGCGCGTTCGAGAAACTCGTCGACGAAAGCGTCCAAAGCGCTCCAGTCCGTGAACTCGCGATCGCCTCCGTCCTCGGCGGCCAGCCCCCGCTTCATGACGATGAACTTCACGACCTGCTCCTGGAAATAGTCGTACTCGGTAAAGCGGACGGCTCCCCCCAATAGGAGAGTCATGCGCGGCTGCCATCCGGTCAGCTCGACAAACTGATCGACGTAGCGTTGCGCCTCGGGCCGGGTTTCCTCCAGCGCTGCCGACAGGCTGACCGAAATAAACGCCGACGGGCACGAATCCAGCTGTTCGCTGTGGGCGGTCGCGAAGTTTTTGACGGCCTTTTGGTGCTGTTCTTGGTGCACGGACCCCGCGAGTACTACGGCTTGAAAGTCATTGAGGTCAACGTTGGCATCCGACTCGGCGGCGTCGAGCACTTCGACGGCATGTCCCCGATCGGACACGTCCTTGGCCACGTGCTCGGCAACCTTCCGCGTTTGCCCCTCGGTGGTTCCATAGACGATCAATACATTCACGATGTGCCTCCCGCAGCCGCTCGTTCACCGTTGGACGAACCAATCGCGGCGCTGAGCATACAATTCGGGCCGGGCGCTGCCCAGGGCACACGTTCTGTCTGCGGTTCAGCTCATTGCCCAGACGAGCGCGGCGACGATGCCGACATAGGTCAGGCCGTGTGCGAGCTGGTCGAGGCCGAGCGCATGCCAATAGTTCGCCGTTTGCGGCGTCGCCTTCATACGGCGGCCGAACTGCTCCTTGGCCCAATCCACATGGTAGTGGACGACGAACTCTCCCAGCGCGATCCAGAGCGCCAGCATCAAGGAGGCGGGGGCCAGCACCAGATACGCGAGCGGCGTCAGCGCCACATGAATCCCCGCGTGCACGAAGCCGCCCGGATGACCGTACGTCCCCTTGTTGCAGTATTGGAATGGGGTCTGAAGGAAGAAGTCCGCCACGGTGTGCTTGATCATCAAGATGGCGATCGCGGCGAGGCAAAGAATGGCAATCTTAGGCATAGGAACGTTCGACTGTAGGCGTTTGGCGTATTGCGTTGGTGGATGGGCTGCTCGAATGGATTATTTGGAGGCTGCTTGCGTGCTGCCGTCCCAATTGTCCGGCGGGGGCGTGATACGAAATGCATCGATGCGCTGGCGATAGAGCGCGTAAAGACCTTTCAGCTTGTCGCCGCCTAATGTTTCGCATTCGGCCAGTAGCACCTTGGCGCCGTCCCAGTCCATAGCGCGGTATTTGGACAGGAAGTCCTGGTGCTTGGCGGCGAGAGCTCCGAAGGCCTCGCTCTGCCGGACGGCGTCGTCGCCCAGCAGACCGAAGATGCGGGTGGCCGCTGTCTTGCCTTTGACCTTCAACAGGTCGAGTTCGAGGAAGGCGAAATCCGGCGCGCGGGCCGCAGTCTCCTCGCCGACAATGATCACGAGGTCGTAGGTCTTCGACTGGCCCTCGAGGCGGGAAGCGACGTTCACGTTGTCGCCGATAACCGAATAGTCGAACCGCGTTTCCGAACCGAGATTGCCGACACAGCAAACGCCCGTGTTCAGGCCGATGCCGAGCTTCACGGGCTTGTACTCACGGCCGGCTTCCTCTGCGGCCTTCTGCCAGCGCTCGTTCAGAACTGCCATCTCGTCGACCATGCGAAGCGCGGCGGCGCAGGCGTGTCCGGGATGGTAGGGGTCGTCGAGCGGCGCGTTCCAAAAGGCCATCAACGCATCGCCCATGAATTTGTCGATCGTGCCTTCCTCGTCGAGGATGATGTTGCTGAGCGGCGTGAACAGGTCGTTGAGAAAGCGGGTGAGCTCCTCCGCATCCAGCCCCTCCGATATTGTGGTGAAACCGCGCACGTCGCTGAAGAGAAGCGTCATGTCGCGATTCTCGCCGCCGAGCTTGAGCCGCTCGGGATCGTCCGCCAACCGTTCCACGAGAGCGGGAGCCATGTAGTGCGAGAAGGCGTTGCGCACGCGATTGCGTTCGCGCTCGGTCCGCAAGAAGACGAACGAAGAGCCGGTGAGATAGATCGCCGTCAAGGCGATCGTCGGATAGACCGGATCGACCAGCCATCCCCAGCTGTTGAACGCGTGCCACGACAGCCAGACGACGAAGGCCACGGCGAGCCCGCCGAGCACGGCGCTGCCCAGCGCCCCCGCCCGGTAGATCAGCACGGCGATCAGGAGGCCGAGGACGAGGATATAAAGTAGTTCCGCCGGCGTCGCGAAATCGGGCCGCATGAGGTAGCTGCCGCGGATGATCTGTTCCACGGCCTGAGCGTGCAGTTCGACGCCGGGTACGGAGGCTTCGAGCGGCGTCGCACGAAGGTCCAGCAGGCCCGCGGCGCTGGTGCCGATCAGAAGAATGCGTCCTGCGATCGCTTCTTCACCCAGCTCGCCGTTCAAAATCTTCCAGGCCGGCAGATAACGATCGCGGGTCTGCGGCGAAAAATGGAGCCACATTTGGCCGTTCGCATCGGTCGGAATTTCGAAATCGCCGACGCGGACCTTGACGATGCCGGTCTGCTCGCCAAACGCCTTCTCGCCGCTCGCACCGGAGGACTTGACCACATAGGTTGACGCGCCTTGGGCGACGCGCAGGAGATCGGCGGAAAAAGACGGATACAGCGTTTCGTCGAGGGTCACGAGAATGGGCATGCGCCGGATAATCTGGTCGTATTCCGGGACCCAGTTGAGCGCGCCGGCGCCGACCGCGGGGGTCTGCAGTTCCTTGAGACTCGACGTCGCGCCGGGGTAGTGGGGCGCGAACAGGCGCGGGTCGTCGCCGCCGAAGGAGATGCCCGCCTTGGCTTCGGGCAAGGCATGCTGGTTCATGGGCGAAGCGATGAAGCCCATCACGACCGGCGCCGTGCCGATGGTCTCGCCGAAAATCTCGTCATTGGAGGGAAGCGCGTCGAGCTCGGTTTTGAGCTGGGTGAGCTGGTCCGACTGAGGCCAGAACTTTACGGCATTGGCCGGGGACATCCGGTCCGGTTCCGGGAACACCATATCGAAGCCGACCGTGGCGGCGCCGGCATCGCGCAGTTTGGCCAACAGGTCGCTCAGGACCGTCCGAGGCCAGGGCCATTGGCCGATCCGTTGCAGCGACTCCTCGTCGATATCGACGATGCGGACCGGCAGTTCCGGGTCGAACTTGAGGGGAGCCAGGCGCTGGTAGGAGTCGAAGACGAGGGATCTCAGCCGGGCCACGGGCGTGGGGTCCCAGACGCGCAGCACCAGGGAAGCCAGAATCGCGGCCCCGATGATGAGGCTATAAAGAAGGCGTGGACCCATCCCGCTCGTAATTCCGTCGTTTTCGGCCGGGCGAGGGGCCCGCAGCGGCCAGACCCTATCGGCTGATACGGGCCTGTCAATTGGCGCGCCGGTACGCGGACGGGCAGTCCAAAAAACGAAACGCCCCGATACGGGGCGTTTCAGCTGTCTTTAGTCGGAGAACCAGTTCGGGCGCAGGTTGCGCCAGACGGCTTCGGTTTCGAAGTTGAGATTGTTCTGAAACTTGTCTTTGGCCTTGGCGGTCTGTGCGGACTTGGATTTCCGCTTGATCACCGTCGGCTCGTTGGAATAGCGCGGCGTGCCGTCGATCCAGTAGGCCTTGCCGCGGTCGGCCATGGCCGGATTGCTGTTGGCGGCGAGAACGGCCACGCCAAGAACGAGGCCAAAGACGGAAAGGGTCAGCTGCTTCATCAGTTCGGTCATCATCGTCGGGTCCTCCGGGGCGAAAGATCGCCGATCGGCGGTTGGGGGTCTGCCGTATATGGTGGGGGGCATGACCAGGATCAACGTGGCCTTGTACGGGGTGTGACGAACGTCACAGTTCCCAAATAACGCAGTATTTATCGTGCGAGGCGCCAGTTTCCGCTAATATCCGCCAAATGCGCCAAATCAGATGGCCGGTCCGCCGGCTGCCCGGTTTGTGGGGTGCCGGGCGCGATAGAAGAAGAATGCTGGTTTTCTCGCGGCTGCCGGTCGTCCTCGTGGCCGTGCTTCCGGCCGCACTGGTCGCATTTATTGTTTCTCAGCCATCGTCGCCGGCCCGGGCGGGGCGTTTCCTGCCGGAGGTCGACAATCCCTACTGCAACATCCGGACCTACAAGCTCCGCGGAGTCGAGGAGCAAGCCTCCTCCATGACGGATCGCCTCGGGCGTCCCGTTATCGTTGTCAACGCCATGACGCTGCGGGATCAGCCGAGTTACAGCCGATTTCTGTTGGCGCATGAGTGCTGCCACCACACGCTCGGCCATGTGGCGAACGCCAAGAAGGGGCTGGGTCATGTCGGACCGCAGGCCTTCTATTACATAGCCCCAGCGTTGAAGCGCATGGAACTCGAGGCCGACTGCTGCGCTGTGCGCCTTCTCCGCGAACGGCGCGAGGATGACGGTATCGACGCCGGGTCGGTTGCGATGGCCGAATTCGGCGACAACCCCACCGGTGCGTACTACCCGACAGGTTTGGAACGGGTGGACAACATCCGCCGTTGCGCAGGGGTCGACCCATAAACCGAAGCAAAGGGGCGCCGGTTCCCAGAGGTTGCCCTTGCTCCGGGATTGCAGTCGTCGTTTAAGACGGTCTCGAACCCTGACTTACTTCGACGCGTGCGCGGCTGGTCGATCCGGCCCGGACAGAGGAGACAGCGCAGGACGCGCGGCAGAGGAACGCCCTTGAGCAAAGCTCGATCACGAACGAGGAGCGCGGCTGCGCGGCGGGGCGGTCCAGTTTGGGCGGCCGTTGTGCTGGCCGTCGTGTTCGTGTGTGCCGCCGGTCAAGCGCGCGCCATGGAGGCGGGCGTCCTGCGCGTTTGCGCCGATCCCGACAACATGCCGTTCTCGAACGACAAGGGGGAAGGCTTTGAAAACAAGCTTGCCAAGCTCATTGCCGACCGTCTGGACCTCAAACTCGTCTACACATGGTTCCCGGAGGACACCGGCTACGTCCCGAATACGGTCGGAGAGAACGCCTGCGCGATGGTGATGGGCTATGCGCAAGGCACGGGGCTGATCGAAGATTCGAACCCTTACTACTACGCATCCTACGTTCTTATTACGCGCGCCGACGATGCGGCGTTGGACGGCGTAATCTCGTTGTCGGATCCAAGGCTCAAATCGAAGCGCATCGGGCTCGTCGCGCGCACGCCGCCGGCGAGCATCCTTGCCATGCACGGCCTGATCGCGAATGCCAAACCGTTCGACGCGCGCTCCGGTGAGAGTCAGTCCGCGATTGCTCAAAAAATGATTGCGGAGATCGTTTCGGGAGAGCTCGATGCGGGGCTTCTTTGGGGACCCATCGGCGGCTACTACGCCGCTCTTTCCGATGTCCCTCTGAACGTCGTGCCGTTGGTAAAGGAGCGCGCGGGGCCGGCGACGTTTTATCCAATCACGCTCGGCATTCGTCCGAACGAACCTCAGTTCAAGCATCAGGTGAACAAGGTCCTGGCCGAGAACGCGGACGAGATCCTAGCGATCCTTGAGGACTACGATGTCCCGGTTCTAGACCGGGAGGGGCACCTTCTGACGACGGAAGGCGCCGCGCCGGCCGTTCAATAAGCCTACATCTTGCATTTACTCTCCGGCTCGTCGATGCCGAGCGTGTCGACTTCGATCTCCGGGTGGCTCGCATGCGGAAAGCCCTTTTGCGGTGATACGGACACCGGCACCTTCTCGGTCGCGATTAGAATGGGCTGGCGGAACTGACCGTCCCAAGGCCGGAACTGCTGCTTGATGCCTTTGAAGGGCGCAAGCTGCAGGTCAGGCCCGTGGATGAAGGCCGAGACTGTTTCAAAGTCGTTCTTGGGCTTCCGGGTCACTGCTTCTCCGATTGTCCGCGTGGCCACGTAGGCCATGTGGTCGATCGGCAGCATGAGCCGGTTGTTGGCTTTCTCGAAATTGTTGTTCGCTTGAGTCGCGCCCCATTTCTCGTGGCCACGGCTCCAGGTGGTGGCCGTCAGGCCTGTCGTACCGGCCACGACCCGCGGCTGCCCCCCGCCGCGATAGGGTATCAGGGGGCCAAACGTCTGGTTCTCGTCTGCCACCACGATCACGTCGTAGTCGACCGGCTTGACCATCTGGTGGTTGGCATTGGCTTCCTTGTGGGGCTTCGCCGGAGGAATAGGCCCGACGCTGTCGCGCCGTCCGCCGGACACGTCGATGTACTCGCGATCGTCGACGATGTTGGCGCCGAAGCGCTCGGCCGCGCGCACGACCGCGTCGCGGTAAGCTTTGTCGGCGTCCGTAGAGCCGTGGACGACGAGCCAGTCCGTCCATCCCATCTTGACGAGATATTGCGCGAGGGCGTCGGCGAGCATGTAGCGATCCGGCACGACATGCATGACGTTCGCGCGGCAATCTTCCTGACGCAGGGAAACGTCCTCGGCGCGGATATTGAACAGCAGGATGTCCTTGTCCGCCGCCCAATCGGACAGCTTGAGCAACGTCGGCGCCGAAGCGTCGACCACGATATAGTTGTGACCAGACTCGGAGAGCTTCTTAAGCGCCTCGACCGCTTCCTCGGGCGATGAAGCCGTCTCGACATCCAGCCCGTAGAGGTGCCCCATGAAACGGCCGCCGGCGTTGTTCTCTTTGACGCCCATTTCGGCGCCGGCGATGCCCGCATTGTCCGGCTCGATGTCCAGGCGCGAGGCGGGCCGCGGACCGGCAACCTCCTCGCGGATGTAGCCAATATCGACCGGCGTCATGGGGGGCGACTGCGGCAGCCGAATAGCGACGCCGCCCTCCCTCTGCTGGGCGGGTTCGTTGTTGTCGGCGGCTGATGCGGGGCCGGCCGCCAACCCGAGAAACATGATAGCGGCAATCGCGACCGCACGGGCGAGACCTACCGGAAGCGTATCGATGCGCATGATCGGGCCTTGGCCGCCGGGCGAGCGTTTCCTCAGATCACAGTCCACCCCTTGCCGGCGGCGTCTTCAGAGGGGCCGTGTTCTTTTTCGGCATGCTACAAATGGCAACAATGGGATGGCAAGTTGGAAACAGCGGCGGGATTAAGTGGCAATCCTGAGGGATAGTTCACGCTTCTAAGGAAACTGTGGATTCTGTTGGAGAACGGCGATCCTTTTCCAAAAAACGGGCGCGGAAGTGATAGGTTGGCTCTATGCAGTTCTCACCCGGCGACGCAATTCGGTTTGGTTGGGAGACGTTCAAGAGGCGTCCCTGGTTCTTCATTGGCGCGATGGTGATCCTGGCGGTGGCGAACATTGCCGTCGGCATCGTCAGCGGCGCGGTCGACACCATTACGGGTGGCTCGTATGAGGAGCCGACTATCCTCGGCAATCTCGTCAGCTACTTGCTGGGCGTGCTGATCAGCATGGGTATGACGGCCTTTTTCCTGGCCTCCCACGACAATCCAGATGGGGTCGAATTTGCGACCCTGTGGCATCCGAGCCCCTATTGGAAGTTCTTCGCCACGTCCGTTCTGGCCTCGCTGGCCGTGGGTATCGGGCTGGTACTGCTGATCGTCCCCGGGCTGATCGCCATGGTTCTCTTCATGTTTTCGACTTTTCTCGTGATCGACCGCGGCTTGGGCCCGGTCGATGCGTTGAAAGAGAGCATGGAGATGACCAAGGGCAATCGCTGGCCGCTGTTCGGCTTCCTGCTCCTTTGCCTGCTGATCATCTTCGTGGGTGTACTTGCGCTCGGCGTCGGGCTTCTCGTGGCGGCGCCGATCGTCGGCATCGCCTTCGCCTATGCCTACCGGCTCTTGTCCGGCCATGCGGCGCGGATTGCGCCACCGGACGCGCGGCTCGATATCTGAGGCCACGGGCGGGGGCGGCGGGGACTCTGACTCAGGTCGCGATCCCCCTACAACATCAGCAGTGAGTGTTGTTCAGTCTGCCTTGGCGGGCCGTCACGCAACGGAGCTAGGTGGTGCTCATGGGGTTTTCACCTACGACTGCAATCCAGTTTGGCTGGGACACGTTCAAGAAGCGCCCCTGGTTCTTCGTTGGCGCCGCCGCCATTCTGCTTGTGGCGAACGTCCTGAACGTCGGCGTTACCAGCGGGGTCAACAGATTGACGGGAGGCACCCTCGAGGAGCCGACCATTGTGTCGAACCTCGTGAATCTCGCGCTGAGCGCTTTGATCATTGAGGGGGCAGTCGCCTTTTTCTTGGCCGCCCACGACGATCCGGATGGCGTGGCGTATTCTGCCCTTTGGCATCCGGCATTCTATTGGAAGTTTTTCGCCACCTCGCTTCTGACGTCGCTGGCGATCGGCTTCGGTCTCGTCCTGCTGATCGTGCCGGGTCTGATCGCGATGGTGCTGTTCATGTTCGCCGGTTTCCTCGTCGTCGACCGCGGCTTGGGGCCGCTCGACGCGCTGAAGACGAGCATGGAGATGACCAAGGGCAACCGCTGGCCGCTGTTCGGGTTCGCCGTCCTCACAGCGCTCATCCTGGCTCTCGGCGTATTGGCCCTTGGGCTCGGCCTTCTCGTGGCCGTGCCCATTGTGGGGCTCGCCACGGCCTATGCCTACCGGGCCTTGTCGGGCAGGCTTGACAACGCCGAGGCAGCGGACGCGCGGCTGGCGGCCTGAGGCTAAAGCATCTCGTGCCCCTGAAGCATGTGCGCGACATACATCCCTGACATAGCGCTTCTGTACAATTAGAGGTTGCGCTAAGCTTCGCCCATGCGGTTTTCAGCCAAGTCGTCAATTCAATCGAGCTGGACGATGTTCATGGGGCGTCCGGCTTTGTTTTTGGCGGCCGCACTGGTGATCTCAGTTGCGTACGAACTGCCAGGCAGAATTATTGAACACATCGACAATGCGACTGATTTCCCCCTGCATCCCTTAGCGTGGTGGCGCATGCTCCTCTACGAGGCTACCGGGATCCTCGTTTCCATGGGGATGCTCGTGTTTTGCCTGCATGTTTGTGGCGGGTTGGACGCGGGCCGGCTGAGGGCGCTCTTCCGGCCACATCCTTATTGGTCGTTCGCGGTCGTTTGGATTGTCTGGTGGTTGGCAGAACTCAGCGGTGTCTCGGTTGTTGCTGCACTCTTTTCTGCGTGGGACCTAGAGCACACCTACACGATGAGTCTTGCACCATGGCTCATTGTGTTTGACTTCATCGGTTGGGGTTCGCTATCGCCAGGAACATATGCTTTCCCGGCTATCGTGTTCGGTGCAGTCGGGTGGAGCCCCGCTGAGATTATGAATTCGACACATTGGGGCTTCGTCTGCTTTGCCGCGATGCTTATCCCATACTTCGTCACCAGAGTTTTTCTGGCCTTCCCGGGTTTGCTCGTGATCGACCGGAATCTCGGGCCGATTGAGGCCATGAGAGAGAGCATCCGCATGACCAAAGGAAGTCGCGGACGGCTACTCGGCATGGTCGTCTTCTGGACGGTTGTGGGGGTGGTTGTCCGTATGCTTGGATTCTATTGGGACGAGGTACCGTTGGAGGGCAGGGTGGTCATTTTTGCCGCCCTCACCCTGAAGTGGATTTGTTTCGACCTCGTATTCTTGCTCGGCCAGCTGAGTTTCGCTCATGCCTATGTCACGCTGCTAGGCAACGCAGCGCAGACATCCCCGAGCACGGCGGGAGCATCGGCGTGAGTCTGCGTTGGCGTGACGTTAGCCGCAACTCCAGCCACCCAAGAACAAAGGCGCCCGCGATGGGAGCGCCTTTGCAGAACGTCTTGGTGAGCAGCGCTTTTGCGCAGGCTATTCGGCCGGGACCAGTTCCTCGCCGTGCGCCTTGCCGACTTGCGCGGCGTTGCGCGTGTTGCGGTAGACGAACGCCGTGGCGGGCTGAGCCGCTTCGGACTTGGCCAGTTTCACCATCTCGCTGTGATAGGGCGAGAGCGAGCAGGCGGGGTCCGTGTTGCGCGGATCCTTACTGATCGCCATGGCCTGGCAGCGGCAGCCGCCGAAGTCGACTTCCTTGAACGCACAAGACCGGCAAGGCTCCTTCATCCAATCAGTGCCCCGGAATGCGTTGAACGCTTCGGAGTCCATCCAGATGTCCAAGAGCTTCTTGTCGCGCACGTTGTCGAAATTGAGTTCCGGGATGCTTTCCGCCGCGTGGCAGGGCAGAACCTTGCCGGCGGGCGTGATGTTCATGAAGCCCTTGCCCCAGCCGCCCATGCAGGGCTTTGGGCGCTTGGCGTAGTAGTCGGGCACGACCATGTCGATGGTCAGGATGCCTTTCAGACGCTCTCGCGCCGCCTCTACATATTCGATCGAGGCGACCGTCTCTTCGTAGGTGGGGATCAGCGCGGCGCGGTTGAGAAACGCCCAGCCGTAATACTGCGCATGGGCAATCTCGACACGCTGTGCGCCGAGTTCCACGGCCAAGTCGATATAGCGCGGCACGTTGTGGATGTTGTGGCGATGGATGGGGGCGTTGATGGTCAGCGGCATGCCGAGCTCGGTGACCCAGTGGCAGACCTCCAGCTTCTTCTCCAGCGCGTTCTTGAATGCGCCGATGCGCTCCGCGCCGGCCGGGTCCACGTCCTGGACGGAGACCTGCACATGATCGAGACCGAGCTCCTGGAGCTTCTCCAAACGCTCGCGTTTCACGTTCACGGCGGCAGTGATGAGGTTGGTGTAAAGGCCTGCGTCCGCCGCGGCCTTGACGATGTCCTCAAGGTCTTTACGCGCCGTGGGCTCGCCGCCCGACAGATGGACCTGCAAAATGCCCATCTCGCCGGCCTGGCGCATGACCGAGCACCACTCTTCCGTGGTCAGCTCGTTCTTGACGCTTTCCAGTTCCACCGGATTCGAACAATAGGGGCATTGCAGCGGGCAGCGATGTGTGAGCTCCGCGAGCAGACCCACCGGCGCGACGGCGCACAGCATGTTCGACTCTTCCTCGCTGCCAATGACACCCGTCGTCGGTTCGTCGTCAACGGCGACGGCGTCCATATGTCTGTCAATCTTGAGATCGTCCGTCATCGCACTATCCCTTGATGTATCCTTTGTCGGCCATGTCTTGGAGTAACTCGGTTACGTCCGCGGTAATCACGTCGACGGGCGCGGAATACTCCTCGGCCAGTTTCGCGGCGATGTCTTCCACGGTGCGTTCTCCGTCGCACAGTTTCAGCACCTCCACGGCGATTGCATCCGGCGTCATGATCCGTTCGGGCGCGAGGAGCACCCAACGGTCTCGCCCCGCATCGTGGCGTAGTTTCAAATAACGGGGCATCACCGGTTTTGTCGCCCGGTCGACGACAAGCCGGCCGGGCTGTTTCACATCTGCCATCAGGCCGCATCCGGCACGAAGGCGCCGGGCGGGATCATGCCCGGATCGACATAGGCGAGGTAAAGCGCATCGAGTTGCGCCCACAAGACGTGGGTCTTGAAGCGCAGTGCGTCGAGCACGCCTTGCTGCGCCTCGGGCGTCCGGGCGTTCTGCTTGCAGTACTCGAGCGCGAAGTTGGCATCGCGCGGCGCCTGGGTGAGGCGGCGCTTGAAGTAGGCCATCACGTCGTCGCTGATGAAGTCGTAGTTCTCGAGCATGCCCGAGATACGCTCCTTGTGAATGCTCGGCGCGAACAGCTCGGTGAGCGACGAGGCCACGGCCTCGACGAGCGTCTTGTCGCGCACGAAGTTCACATAGGCCTCGACGGCGAAAACCGTCTCGGGCAGGGCGCCTTTGCGGGAGATCACATAGTCGCGGTCGAGCCCCAGGCCGTCGGTGAGCACGAGCCAGCGCTCGATGCCGCCTTCTTCGTCGCCTTGGCCGTCGTGGTCGGTGATGCGGTGGATCCACTCGCGCCGCAAGTCGCGGTCGTGGCAGCGGCTCATCAGCGCCGCGTCTTTGCGGGGCACGGCCGACTGGTAGCAGTAGCGGTTCAGCGCCCAGGCTTGGACCTGGCCCTTGTTCAGCTTGCCGCCGTGCAAGAGCTTATGAAACGGGTGTTTGTCATGGTACTGCGCGGCTCCGATGGCGCGCAGCTCCTCCTCGAGTTCCTCGGGACTTAGAATCTTGGTCACGGGCCTACTTCCTCATTGGGTTTCCAAATACGGCACTTCTTCATGGCGCCTCGAAACGGTCTCTCCCTAGATAAATGGGGAGAATCCGCAAGGAATCTATGACTCGTTCATGAACACGGGCTTGAACCCGGATTAAGAACATCTGAAGCCGCTGATCTGGGCCGTCAGCCTGGCAGCCCGATATTTGAACTCTACCGGAAGAAACCCTGCCGTTCCATTGCATGCCCGGCTCATCGCAAATAGCGCGGGCGCCGATGCCATGATAAGTAAATCCTCACTGACCGCCCCCGTTTCATAACTAATCGTTATCGCCAATGGTGTCTTTCCGACAGTTGCGCTACCTGGAGGCGCTGGCCCGCACGCGCCATTTCGGGCAGGCGGCGCGAGATTGTGCCGTCAGCCAGCCCGCCCTCAGCATGCAGATCAAGGATCTCGAGGACGAGTTGAAGCTGAAACTCGTGGAGCGCCGCAAATCCGGCGTCGAACTCACCGACAAGGGCGAGGAGATCGCGGGCAGGGCCCGGACCATTCTTGCCTCGGTCCAGGACCTCGTAGACTACGCCAAGGGGCAGGAAGGCTTCCTCACCGGTGTTCTGAAGCTGGGCGCGATCCCGTCGATCGCGCCGTACCTGCTGCCGGCCGCGTTGCCGGCCCTGCAGGCGCGTTTTCCGGATCTTTCGCTGCGCCTGCGCGAGACAGTCACCGAAACATTGGTGCGCGAGCTTGTAAGCGGCGACCTCGACGTTATTCTCGTGGCGCTGCCCATCGACGATCCTGCCGTGGAGACTCATTACTTGTTCGACGACTCCTTCATTCTCGCGACCAAGGCCACGCCGGACAATTCGGGCATCGTGTCGGCGACCCAGGACATGCTGGCGCAGGACCGCCTGCTGCTGCTGGAGGAGGGGCATTGCCTCCGGGACCAGGCCTTGTCCTATTGCCATCTGATGGCGCCCGACATGCGCCAGAGTTTCGGCGCCTCGAGCCTCACCACGATCATGCAGATGGTGGCGAACGGCTACGGCGTGACTTTGCTGCCGGAAATGGCGGCGGCGATCGAGGTTCATCCTGACGACGATATTCGGCTCTTGCGTTTCACCGAGCCGGAGCCCAAACGGGAGATCGGACTTGCCTGGCGCAGGAGTTCGCCCCGGAAGGCGGAGTTCATGCAGCTTGGCGAGTTGCTGCGCGACGCGGCGCCGGCAGCGCCTGACAAGGCACGGCCGCGGCGGCCGAAGGGAGGCCCAAAACGCTAAGTACCCAGCTTACTCTTCTGATGGCGGCGCTGCTTTTTGCGCGGGCGGGGCTGGTTCGCCTGACCCGTCCGCTCGCCGACTTCTTTGCGTCCGGCCGTCTCATGCCGGCCTTTCTTAACGCCATCGCTATCGCCGGGTCCGCGGTGGGGGCGCTCGTTTTCGTCGGCGCGGCCGGCGGTATCGATTTCGGCTGGCAGGGTGCGACGCTGCTCCTCGTGGGCGCGGGGCTCGGCCTCGTCCTGGCTGGCCTGCTGATCGCGCCGTACCTGCGTGGCTATGGTGGCTACACGCTGCCGGACTTCCTGGCGGAACGGTTCAATGCCGAGACGATGCGGCCGCTCGGCGTTTTTGCCGCCTTGCTGTGTTCGTTTCCGGCGCTAGGCGCCGTGATGCTCGGCTTCGGCCTGCTGGGACAGGCGGCGCTGGCGCTTCCCGTATGGATCGGCATCGCAGGGGGGATCGTCTTCATTTTCGTGGCGACGCTGATCGGCGGCATGCGATCGCTGAGCCTGTCGCAGCTCGCCTATTACATGGTGATGCTGCTGGCGGGGCTTGTCGCCGTCGTTGCCGTGCTTTGGCAAACGGGCTCGCTGACGGGCACGGACACGCTTCTGGTCGATGAAGTGATCCCAGCTCTGTCCTGGCAGCCCTTCGCCCAGTCGAGCCCTATCAATTCGTTTGCGCTGTTCTTCTGTCTCGTGACGGGGTTCGCTTCGCTGCCCTATCTGCTCATGCGGAGCTTCGCGGCACCGGACATGAGCGATGCCCGGTTGTCTTTCGTTGGGGCCCCTGTGTTCCTTTTCCTCATCTGTGCCGCGATTCCAGCGGTTGCGGCGCTATACGAGCCGGCCGCCTTGGCCGTTGGCGACGGCCTGTCCATGCTCAGCGAGGCCGTGCTCGCCGTCGTGTCCGTAGCGGCCCTCCTGTCCACGGGCGCGGCGCTCGCCTTGTCGATCGCCAACATGATCGCTCACGACGTGTACTTCAAAAGCCTCGCGCCCAACGCCTCTGCCGGCCGGCAGCTTTCCGTGGCCCGCCTGTCGGTTTTCGCGGTCGCCGTTGCGGCTGGCGCCGTGGCGTTGCGGTGGCCGCAGGAAACGCTGGTCGGCGCCGCGACGGCGTTGTCCTTGGCGGCGAGCGCATTCCTGCCCGTGCTGGTGTTGGGGATCTGGTGGAAGCGGCTTGGGAGCGATGCGGCCCTGGCGGGCATGATCGCGGGGCTCTTGGTGTGCCTCTATTACATGATCGCGCCGCACACGATGCCCATCCTGTTCTACGAGTCCTCGAGCCTCTTGTCGGACGCGACTGCGGCGCAGACAACGGCCTTCGAGGCTCTGCGCCACGAGTACTACCTCACAAGCGATGCCGCGAAGCAGGCGGCCGTGTTGGCGGAGTGGAGAGAGTCGGTGCGGCCGATCGCGAACTGGCTTGGCGTGCAAGGATCCCTGGCCGGCGTGTTTGGCGTCCCGGTGGGGTTCCTGGTTGCGATTCTTGTAGGACTATTCGCGCCCGCGCCGTCGGCTAGGCGACAGCGCTTCTTCGACACTCTGCGGGCGGAGCCTGTTTAGCGACGAGAGCCGCAGGTCAACCAGCCGGGCCTACTCGTCTTTCTTAGCCTGCCCGGGCGGCGGCGGCCCGCCGAGCAGACGGAAGCTGTCTCGAAAGCGCAGCGCGTCCTCGCTGGTGGCGTGCTTGTTCGGTCCGGCCGAGATCAGCATGTAGACCCGGTCGCCATTGGCGACCATCGTGATCAAGTGGTTGAGCTTGCCCTTGCTGTCTTCGGCTTTCGCTTCGTAGCCCGGACGCTCGTCGATTTTTAGCGGGGTCTTGCGGCGCAGATCCGTATCGCTGCCCTTGGCGTAAGCCGTCACGACTTTCTCGAAATAGTCCTGGCTGGGCGGATTCGGCGCGCGTCCCTCCGGATACTCGAACACGACGACGGAGTAGACCGTGTCCTTGCCGGCTTCGACCTTGTACTCGTGCTGAAGCAGGGGATTCTGCCCCGGCACGGGTGTGCTCTCGGCCTTGGGCCGTTCCGTGACGCCCGGGAACGAAATGACGAAGCCGCGTTCGGGATAATGAAACTCATGCCAAGCGAGAACTTGCGCCGCTTGGTCTTCCGCGCCGGTGTCCGTCGTCGCAGCATCTTGTGCGCTTGCCAGGCCCGCGAAACCAAACGCCGCTACAGCTGCGCCGGCCATCGCAAGGGCCAAGGTTGTACGTACAGAGTCCGTGAGACCTCCAAGAGACATCACCAATCCTCAAAGTCGCCGATCCAGTGGAGAGCCCGTGGACCACAAAAAAAGGGCGTCCGCAAGGGGGCAGCGCCGTTCTGACCGCACATTGGCGCAATTTGACAAGCTCTGGGCACGGTGGATCTCCAAACAACAGCGGCACGACGAACAATGGCTCATTGCTTCAGGCTGTCGTTCTCCGGTTATGCGACTGCCGTAAGCACGGCGCATGATGCTGAAGGTTCATCGAGCGATTCCAACAGCCTTCATCGGCCTGTGCACGCTGGCTCTCTTGTGGACGACCACGCCAGCCGGCGCCGTTGCGCTCGAAAATTTCGATCTGCAGCGGGGCTTGCCCTCGCTTGGCGTCTTCGGCCCCATCGCCATCGTGTTCTTGCGTTTTCTTGCAAGCCTCACCGGCGTCGTGCCGACGTCGCCGCTCCTGCTTGCGGCGGGCGCGACGCAAGGAGTCTTTCTCGGCACGCTCTATGTGATGATCGGCGCGCAGCTCGGGGCGCTTGTAGGCTTTGTTATCGGCAGGCGTTTCGGCCGCGATTTCGTGGTGCGCCGGGGCTGGCTCGATCGGGTCTCGCAAACGCGTATTGGCCGTTGGCTGCTCGATGAGAACACGCCGCAATCGCATTTGATGCTGGCGGTCTTTCTGTGCCGGCTGGTGCCGGGGCTCAACATGGACGCGCTCAGCTACGTGGCCGGCATTACCTCGCTGAGCGGTTGGCGTTTTTACCTCGCCAGTTTCGCCGCGCTGCTGCCTTACACGCTGCTGGTGGTCGCGGCCGGGCAGCAATTGGTGGCGTTCGGATCCAACACCCTTGCCGTTGGGGTCATCGGGCTGTTCGCGTTGGGCACGCTCGTCGGCTTGTCGAGGAAGCATTGGCCTCGCTTCGGGGCACGCGAAAAGCCGCTGCTTTCCACGAACGTCTAGGATCCTTTTTCGCCGGTCGCGCGGGCGTACATGGCTTGCGCGTCCTGCTTCAGGTGGAGACGCGAGGGCGCCCGCAAATAGAGCATATGGCCCCCGGCATAGTTCTTGATCTCGATGGGCTTCGCGCCCTTCAACGGCGGCAATTGACCGACGAGATAGGCCGGCACGGAATAGGGCGTGATCAGATCGGTGTAGCCGCTGGCGATCAGAACTTCGAGGTTCGGGTTGGCGGCCCGGGCATCTTGGATATCGTCCATGACGCCGGCATAGCCCTGCTTGGTGGGGCTGGTGCCGTAGTCCCAGCGGCTGCTGATCTTCCGGTTTAGGAGCGTGAATTCCTCGTCGGTCTTGTAGCCCAGATCCTCGGCGGCGTAGCGCACGAAGGCTGTCGACCACAACGGCACGGTGGCGTCGAGAACGGGGTCGGGACCGCGGGGCCAGGCGCTTGACGGGTTTGGATCGGGACCGCCGACGCTCCCGTCATACATGCTCAGGACCTGACCGTCGTCCCGGTCGAACTCCTTGACGAAGACGGATTGGGGGACGCGGGCGAAGTAGCGCTCGACCTTCTGCAACGGCAGGCCGGTGAGCTCGGCCACTTTTTCGCTTGCCGTTTCGCCGCCTGGCTGGACTCCCGAGGCGAGCGCCACGAGGTAGTCGGTCATGGCGTAGTGTTCGACATCTTCAAGGGCTGCCGCCAGTCCTTCGCGCGAGGTGGTTCCCTCGCTCTCCAGCTTTACCGCGGCATAGGAGGGGAGTTGCAGTGCCCAGGGAAGTGGGTCGAAGTCCTCGCCCCGCAGCATCGCGAACTCCAGCGCTGGAGAGATCAACACGAGACCGCTCGGGGATACGCTGCCTTTCTCTTGCAGTTTCCGGGCAAGGACGGCCACGCGGAAGCCGCCATAGCTTTCTCCGGCGAGGAACACCGGCGAGCCCATGCGGCCCGTTTCGGTCAGGTAGAGACGAATGAAGTCGGCGAGGGATTCCGCGTCCTGGTCGACGCCCCAGAAGTCCTTCCCGCTCTTGCTGCCGGCGGCGCCGCTGTAGCCGGTGCCGACGGGGTCGACAAAGACGAGGTCGGTGAAATCCAGCCAGCTCGCCTCGTTGGCAATGAGTTGCGCAGGCGGCCCGATCAACGCGCCATCTTCGGTGGTGGCCACGACTTTCGGCCCCATGGCGCCGAGGTGCAGATAGGTCGATGCGGCACCAGGACCGCCGTTGAAGACGAAGGTGATCGGCCGGTCGGCGTCCAAGGGGTGCGTCGTGTATGAGGTGTAGAAGATCTCCGCCTCGGGCTTGCCGCTGCCGTCATGGGGTTTGATCGTGCCGGCAATGGCCGTGTACGGAATGTCTTTGCCGTTCTGTTTGAGAACGTGCTGCGTTGTGACGTCCGCGGGCAGGCGCAGCGGCTTTTCGGCGCTCTTGGATTCGTCTGAATCTTCGTCGGTGCCGTTCTGGCTGCTGCTGTCAGAGCCGGTGCTCTCCGACGCTTCGGTTGTCTGGTCGGTGGAAGCTAGTTTAATCCCGTCGGAGAACGCCTTCTCGGCCCCATGCGTTTCACCCGCGTGGGCGGCGCCCGTAGCGGCAAGGATCATTAGAGCGGCGAGGAGGGAGAGGACGGTGTTTGCGGTGCGGCGTTGGCGGAACAGGATCACGATTTCTCCGATGTCTTCGTCTGGGGACGCGTCTTTCCTTTATCGCAGCTAAGGACTCAAACGGGCGCTCTCAAGGCAGCGTGGTTACAATCACGCAGCTTTGACCTTGACCGTGCCATGTTTGGGGGCCAAGCCAATCTGTCATGTTGAGACCTTTTCTAGTCCCGGTGGCCCTCGCGTCCCTTGCGGTCGCCCTCGCTGGTTGCGCTTCGCGCGGCGATATCGAGGCTGGGCGTTTGGCCAAGGAAGAAGCCGCCAACGCCGAGGACGACGCACAATGCCGGAAGACGAACGCCGAACCCGGCGACGCCGCCTATGAGGCCTGCCGCCAGGAACGGGCGACGAAAAGGGCCACGAAGGCTGAAATCGACTATCAGAAGGCCCGCGATTTCGACCGGGTCCTGGGTGGCCTGAACGAGTTCTAGGCTCCGCCGCGTTTCGCCGTTCCGGCAGCGATTACCCCTCAGACTATCTCGCTACAGAGGCCCTGCCGCATAACGCGTTGGCGAAGGGCTATTGGCCGCCGTCCCGATGACCGCTAAGGTGGATTGGCGGAAATTGATAAGCTTTGGTTCTAAGCGGCTCGGGTTGGGTGAGCCTTGTAGAACACCGGTTTCCGCCGTGGGGAATGGCGCTTCGGCTCATGACACGCTTTGTGGCTGTCGAGCGCCCGCGAGATTCGACTCCGTTGCCAATCGCGGCTTGCGCTGGAGCGCAAGGCCGATGGCGGTTGGATGCCCGTCAGCGGGCGGAAGTCCGGCCGGGAGTCCACAGAGGGCCATCGCGTGGGCAGTCCGATGAAAAAACGACGTGCCTGGTCGACTTTGGACGAGGACGTGGACGAGCAAGAGTCCGCGGCCCTGGCGGCGTCCGTTGCCGCTGCCAAAGACACGGCGGCGCGATCGGGCGCCCTTTTATCGAGCGTCAAAGAAGATCTGACCGACCACCAGCGCTGGCTCCAGGCCCAGAGCGACGCCGTCAAGCGGGATAGGGATCGTCACGAGCGCTGGCTTCAGCGGCAACAGGAGCTTCGCGCCGCTAACGCCAAGAAGGACCGTGTCCGCCGTCACCGGCGTTTGGTGCGCCAGCGCGCACTTCAAGCAATCCGCGATGCGTTTGTCGATCTCTACCTGTTCTTCCGCTCCTGGATTGTTTTCGGCGCCAGGAAGGTCACGGGCGCCGTGCGCTTCGCCGTCCGCGCGATCGGCCATGGTGTGGTGGTCGTGTGGCAAGGGCTCGTGCGTGTTTGCGGTTCGGGCATGCGCTATGCTGGATCTGGCTTGTCGGCCGTGGCCCGCGTGTCGGCTCAGGCGTTTGCCGCCGCCGGCCGGGGTCTCGCGCAAGGGGCGCAGTGGACGGGCCAGAAGGTTGGTTTGGCAGCGCGCGGTGCCGGCGCTGGCGTCGCGGCGGGCGCGGCCTGGAGCGGTTCGAAGGCGAAGGCGTCGGTCCGGGCCGGCAGCCAGGCTCTCGCCGCAGGGTCGCAGGTTGTTGCCGCCGAGGCCGGGAAACTGTCACGCCAGACCGGAAAAGCCCTTGGCAGCGGCGGCCGTGTAATCGGAAGCGGATTGACCTCCGGCGGCGGCAGCGCAGCGGCACTGGCCACCGCCACCCGCGACAGTCTTGCTTCCGGCGCATGGGTTGCCGCTGCGAAGGCCGCCAAGCTCAGCGCGACGGGCGGGCGCGGACTTTCCCGGGCCGGCGCGTGGACGGCTTCGCGCGCGGCGGCCATCCCCTCGAAGCTCTTCATTCACTTGGCGCGGGTCGGGCGTGAGGTGCAGCATTTTGCGCGGGTTCGTGCGCCGGCCTCGGTCCAAGCCGGCAGGGGCGAGGGGACTGCGCATTACGACAATGACCAGGCTCTTGGTGCCGCTCGTTCCGCCTCGGTCCATGTTTTCGAGACCTATGGGCCGCATCCGGAAGGGACCAGGCTCTTCGGCCAGCCCGCAAACAATCCGTGGGTGCAGGAGTCACGCTCTGCCGGCGAAACCGATGCGACGTCCCCATCCGAACCGGAGCGGACCAGCGAGGGCCGCACGGCCGTAGCGGCGATTCCAGGCGGTCTGGCGTCAGGCGTTGCCGCCCGGATGGGCGATATGCTGTCATCATGGGGGCAACGCGCCAACATTCAGGCCGGGAGCCTCGCTCGCGGTGTCGGGAGCAAGGCCAGTACCGGGTCGGTCTGGCTACGCCGGCAAACGGCGCGCGGCGTGGCATCGGCGAAAGCCGGCGTGGCCGCTGTTACCCGCATGCAGGCGGGCGCGATCGCTCAAGGTGCCGACTGGGCGCAAAAGAGGGGGCTGGATCTCGGTCAGATGATGATATTCGCCGGTGCCGTGTTACTCGTCCTTGGCGGCCTTCTGATCGGAGGCGGCTTTCTGTTGCGGTCGACTTCCGGCCCCGTGATCGCCGCGGAGCCGGGGGACGAAACCTTCTCCAAAATTTCCTGGGCCTTCCACCAGCCCGACCTCCCGTTGCCGGACCGCTCCGTCTTCACCCTTTCGGGCACGCCCCAATCGTTCCTAATCAACGGCATCTCAATTGCCGGGGTGAACAACTCCGACGAGACTCTAACGGATTTGGAGGCTGCTCTCAGTGCCGACGTGAAGCGGCCCGATCTCAAGCTCGACGTGGTCGTGGAGCCACAAGACAAAGAGCTATCGTCGCCGGGCCCGGTGGCCACCGTGGGGCCGGGAGAGCCTTTCCGGCTGACCTTCCTGTTTCCGCCCGAGGCCACGGGCAGCGCGGATGGCATTTCGATCGAGGAGTTCTTCGAATCCTATGGGGGATTGCTGCTCAAGCTTCGCTATGACTCCGACGGCGCAGAGCGGTCCGTGATCCAGTACCTGGATCCCGAGATGCTGAAGGCTCAGCTCGAGGAGGTCTCGGCAGAAGCCGGGGGCACCTAAGCGGCGGACGCGTGGCCTCTATTGGCAGTCGATCACGCGGGAGCCGCAGTTTCGCGTCTTGACGCAGACATTATAGCGGGTGCAGCAGGACGTTTCGCAACCGACGATCTGCGAGTTCGCCGACAGGGCCTGCGCCGCACAGACATCGTTGCACGATCTGAGACCGTTGGTGCAGACCCGCATGGACTGGCTCGAGGAGCTGCAGGCCGACGGGGTGGGCTTCAGCGACTGGGCCGGCTGCGATGTCGTTTGCGCAAACGCCGCGCCGCCAAGAAAAAGCACCCCAAGCAGAAGCAATCCAAGCCGTGTCATATGACGCGTCACCCTCTAGACCTCAACTTTTGAACTCGTCCCCCGCCGGGACCCCCGTAGCGGCGCCATCATAGGGGGATCGTTGTGGGATGAGAAACCCATTCTGCCATGCAACACGGCAGTTTGAAGACATGCGCGCACGCCTCGTGTTGGCGTCCGCCGGCGCTGGAACTGTTGCAAAACCATCGCAATACCAAGCTACCAATGCGGCTGCATACAATCCCTATGGCCTTGAGGAAACTTCGGTGAAACACGCCCTGAACGGTTTTTCGACCCTTGCTCTTGCCGCCGCCATGACGGCCATTTCCACCCTTTCCGCGGTTGCGGACGGTCCCATTCTGGTCACGAGCGCCGAGGACAGCGGGGAGGGAACGCTGCGCGCCGCACTCGAAGCCGCATCCAAATCGGACGGTCTGACGCAGGTTCTGATCGCGACCGATGGTGACATCGAGATCAAGTCGACGCTCGACTATGCGGGGACGGCACCGCTGGCCATCCTCGGCAAAGGCCAGACCGTGAAGACATCAGTGGACACGAATCTTCTCACCATCAGTCAGGGAGCCGATCTCACCGTGACCGAGCTCAATCTGGCCGGGCCCGGAAAATTCAGCATCGAGAATCAGGGCGGAACGGGGAAGGGTATCTTCGTCGACGTGCGTGACGATCAAACGGGTACGGTCACCTTCATTCTCGACGATGTGGAGATCTCCGGTTTCGCCGACTACGGCGTGCTCATTTCCGATTGCGACGTCGTTGACAACTGCGGCGCGGGGCGTGGCGGCAAGGGCAACGGCTCGCCCGCGTCCATCCTCGTGCGCTTGAACGACGTCAAGATCGACGATGTCGGCAACGGTCACTTCGACGCCGACGGCCTGCGTGTGGACGAGAGAGGTCCGGGCGACATTTTCTTCTATGCCAAGGACTCCGAGTTCACCAATGCCGGCGCCGACGGCATCGAACTGGACGAAGGGCAGGAGGGCGGCGTGTTCGCCACGGCGGTCGATTCGAGGTTCGACGACAACGGCAACTATTGCGACGGGAAGCTCTTGGAGAGCTTCCTGCCGAAAGAAGCCGAAGGCGAGTTCGAGGACGGCGAATTCAAGGAAGCCGATGTTCCCGCCAAGGTGACAGGTTCGGCCGACGATTCGTGCTTCGAGCGCGAGGTCGAGCTCTACGAGTCCGGCTCGGTCAAAGAGTACGAAATCAGCATCGACTACGACGACGGTTTCGATATCGACGAGGCCGGTCCCGGCGATCTGTGGGCCTTGGTCGTCGACACATCCGTCAAGGGCAATCACGACGAGGGCCTGGACTTCGGCGAGGAAGGCGCGGGCGATCTCAAGCTCGGCATTTGGAATGTGGACGCGAAAGACAACACCGACGATGCGTTGAAGATGGTCGAGAGCGAGGACGGCGATCTGTCTGCGCTTCTGGCCAAGCTCACCTCCAAGAACAATGGCGGATACGGTGCGGCCCTCAAGCAGATCGACGAGGGGACGTTGAACGTCACCGTCGATCAATCCCGGACCGCCGACAACGACGACGGCGACGAGACGGGGCTGAAGGTCGAGCAGGCGGGCACCGGCGAAGCCACCCTCCGCATCATCGCCTCGGAGATCAAGGACGGCATCAAGGCGAAGAATGTGAACGTGATCGAAGAGTAGCCTTCCGGGTACCGGTTCGCGGACACACGACGATTGGGGCTGCTCCTGTGGGGGCGCCCCAGATCGTTTGCGGGGCGGCTCGCATGCACAGCAATCAAGCCGGGACGCGTTGACGCCTGTGGGCTTGCGGTCCTGTATACGCCCATGGCCGTGATCGACCTCTCCGCCGTCATTCTCTACGACGGTCTAAACCGGATTCTGCTGCAGCACCGCACCGACGATGCGCCGACCTTCCCCGGCCATTGGTCGTTTTTCGGCGGTGGCGTAGAGCCCGGCGAGACTCTGGAACAAGCGGCGATCCGAGAGGCGTACGAGGAGCTGTCCTACGCGCTCAAGGCGCCGCGGCACTGGCTCAGCCAACGCTTCAGCAACCAGGGGCGGGCATACGCGCAACATATTTTCCTGGAACGATATGACGGTGCCGAACTCGTTCTCGGGGAGGGCCAGGCGATGGAATGGTTCGCGCCGAGCGAGACGGGGATGCTGCTCATGAGCGCTCACGCACGAGCGGCCGTGGAGGCGCTGGACGGGTGGCTCGCTTGGGCCTCGGCCGACGCGACCGGAGAGGGTGTTTGAGTTCGTTCGATGCGGATTCTCAAAGAAGTTCTGGTGCTCGCCGTCATCGTCCTCGTGTTCGCGTACGCGGCGCGGCGGCTCGAAGGCGTCGACGCCGGCGAAATCAGCGCCGGTGTTCCGCCGCTGATGCAGTCGTTCCGCCGGATGCTGGGCTGGGACGACGGCCGTCCCGAGGAAATGCTCAAGGACGCGGCGCCGGTCGAATCCACGGAACTTTTTAAGCGCGCCGAGCCATCCGACTAAGAGCGCTCTGCGCTCGACGTTGTAGGCGTTCTAGCCTGCCGGAACGGATGATGTCTGGCCGCAGTTGGCCAAGAGTCTACTGAGATACGCCTCGGCCTCGGTTGTACCTTCCTCGGGTGCCCAGGGTGCGAAGGCTTTGTCGGTCGTCGCCTCGTACGGGCCCGACTTGACCTCGTAGATCACGGTGTCGGGCGCAAGGGCGGCGACGGTGTGATAGCGCCCCGGTACGAGGTCCACGCCGAAACGCTCCGACTGAGCCGCGAGCACCAGATGACGGTCGATCGCGCCGTCGTCGTGAAACGTCACAAAGAGAAGCCGACCGCGCAGAACGATCCAAGCTTCCGGTTTGGGCGGGTCGAGGTGGCGATGCGGCCGCACGTAACTTCCGGGCTGGATTGCATTAATCATGCGGTGCACCGGATCGGCCAGGGAGCGATGCAGCGGCGCGATCATACGTCCGCGCGGCGCGATCCGGCTCTGGCGCACCGCCTCGTCCACGAGCGCCTCCGTCATCACAGCGAAGTCGTCTTGCGGCGGATCAAGGGAAGGCTTTCGCGGTGTCATGATCGAGCCGATTGCCGATGAGTCTCAATGCACGCCGGTCGAGGAGTGCTGCGAGCAAGCATCCACGGATTACGGATGAGCCGCAACTCATAGCGCCGTTTTGCGCGCAGATGCCTGATGAGCGCGCACAACTTCTGTGTCGTGTCTTCCCTGTTGCGACGTATCCGACGCGGAACAGCCGTGTGTCTTCAATTCGCCGGTTCTCTCCAACTGAATTTTAAGTTGTCTCGCCTAGGTGTCTTCAGCCGGATCACCTAGTGCGGATTACAGCGGCCAACGCAGCCACGGAGTGCATCACATGCCATTCATCGACGCGAAGCCCTTTCCCTTTCAGTTCGATTTCGACCACATCGCCCTGATCTGCATCGACATGCAGCGGGACTTTTGCCAACCGGGAGGCTTCGCCGAGTCGCTCGGCAACAACATCGCGAACATTCAGCCCTGCATCCCGGTCATCGGCAAGTTGCAAGCCGCCTTTCGCAAGGCCGGGCTGCCGATCATCCATACGAAAGAGTGTCACCAGCCCGACCTCTCCGACCTTCCCACCGCCAAGCGCAATCGGGGAAACCCGAAGGTCAAAATCGGCGAGTTTGGACCGATGGGGCGAATCTTGGTCGATGGCGAGCCGGGGGTCGAATTTGTTTCTGAGAACGAACCTCGGGAATACGAGCACGTCATCTCCAAGCCGGGCAAGGACTCGTTCTATCGCACCGACCTCGACGAGTATCTGACGCGGCGGAAGATCTCCGGACTGGTGATCACAGGCGTGACGACCGAGGTCTGCGTGCAGACGACGATGCGCTGCGCGAACGACCGGGGCTATGACTGCCTCCTGGTCGAAGACGGGACCGACAGCTATTTTCCGGAATTCAAGGAGATGACGCTGAAGGCGCTGGTTGCACAGGGTGGGATTGTCGGCTGGACCTGCAAGTCGGACGTGCTGCTCGACATGATGGCCAAGGAGGTCCCGGGACAAACAAGCCCGCACAAGGCTGCCTAGCTTAGCGAGACGCCCCCGGCGGAGCCCGCCGGCATGGAGCCCTGCATGAGACCGCCCGTCGACTACATCTTCCCGCCCGCCGTGCCGGGCGAGGTTCCGTATTGGCGGCTCGTGCTGCGGGGCGCCTCGCAGATGTGTTTCCAGAGCAACGAGCTGACGGGCGTCTTCTTTCTGCTGGCCGTCCTCGCCGCCTCGCCGATCAGCGCCGCCTATCTTCTTGTGGCCGGCATCATGGCCCCAGCCGGGCGTATGCTGCTCGGCGACAGGGGAGTCGCCCTTTCGAGCGGGCTGCCGGGCCTCAACCCCTGCCTGATAGCGCTCGCGATCCCGGCCTATTTCGAAACCGGCTGGACAAATGTCGGCATGTGGGCCGTCCTTGTCGTCTGTGTCGCGATCACGATCATGCTGGTGCGCATTTGTGTCGCCGTCTTGCCGCTCCCGACGCTTGCGTTGCCGTTTCTGATCGTGTTCTGGGCGCTCTACGCGCTGGAACCGAGTTTCGATGGTCTTCGGTTGCTCTCTTTCCCGACCACCGACGGCGCAACCTTCCATCCCCTCACGGCCGTGTTGTTGAGCCTGGGACAGGCTCTGTTCTCGCCCGCTGTTCTGTCGGGTGTGCTGTTCGCGACCGGTGTTTTGCTGAGCAACTGGCGCCACGGCGTTCTGGCCGTCGCCGGTGCGGTTATCGGAACGGTCGTGGCCTACTATTACCGCCATGTGGATCCGGCGAGCGCCGACATGGGACTCTACGGCTTCAACGGCGTGCTGACGGCTGTGGCCGTGTTCGTCGTTTGCGGCGGGAAGCTCAGGCTCTCCATCCTGGGGGCGTTGATCGCCACCATGCTGATGCCGGCGATTGCCGACTTCGGTGTGCAGGTTCTCTCCGCTCCATTCGTTCTGACGACCTGGCTCCTGATCGGTTTGGGCTGGATCGAGGACCGCTGGTTCGATGCAGCGGAGACCGTTGCCCCAGAACCCTTGCCGTCGACACATCCCGCGCACGCGACACGTCACGCCGCGTCAACGCGCCGTGCGCATGACCAATAAGGAGGCTGCTCCATGCCCGCTCTTCCCGCCTCGGCGAACCTGCCCAACCTTCTCGACTACGTGCGCGGTTTACGTGAAAGCGATTGGGATGCATTTCACCCCGGCGTCACGGCTCACTGGTTCTACAAGGAGCCCGATGGCGGTGCCGCTGCCGTGTTGCTGCGCTACGAGCCCGGCGCGCGCGTCGCCGAGCACGAACATGTCGGCTATGAGCATATGCTCGTGTTGGAGGGGGACGAATACGACGAGACCGGGACCTATCCGGCCGGCAGCTTCGTCATCCACCCGCCCGGCACGCGCCATTCGCCCGGGAGCCATGGCGGCTGCGTCGCGCTCTTGATCTACGAGAAAGCGGTTCGTTTCGTGGGCTCGAAGTGAAGGCGAGCGGGCGCTCATGTTGAGCAAGGCGGTGCTTGGTGGCGAAAGAGGCGCTCTCAACAATGCGTGCGCCGCTCTGGAGGGTTTCTTAGCGGCAGGCGCTTTCCTTGAGGCTCTTGGCTGCCTCGAGGAATGCCCCACGGAATGCGGTTGACTTGAAGCCCTCGATAATCGCGACGCCTCGCGATACGTCCTCGCACTGGCCAGCGGGGCTCTTCGGAGCCAAAGCGCGGTTGACGTAGTAAGAGCCGACAAGATCGTTCTCGTTGGGCGCGTCCTCGATCAGCCGCGTGCAGGCGTCGTATTGCTCTTCCTTGGACACCGTGTCGCGGGTATTGGCGCACCGTTCTCGGTCCGCATCGTCACGCTTCACCTGGCCCATGAACTCCTCGAAGAACGCACCGGCGTCGGCGTCGTCCATGCCGGCATCATCGCTTTGGCCGAACATATCGTCTTGCGCCAGCGCGTCGTTCGCGGGGATGAAGGCGGTTGTCAAAGCAAGCCCGAGGCAGGCAATCGCGGCAATGAGTGCTCTGGTCATCATGGCCTTGAGAGTAGTGGTGCCGGCTGCAGGAGTCGAACCCGCGACCTACTGATTACAAATCAGCCGCTCTACCAACTGAGCTAAGCCGGCATCCTCTGCGATGGTTTGCGCTTCTAGCGCCTAACCGTGCGTGTCTTCAAGTCTCAAGCACGAGGACCATGGCGATCCTGGAAGGCGTCTGCCGCTAGAACGTGCTGAAGCGGTACGAGACGTTGCCGAAAACGCCGAAGCGCTCGGAGGTGAAGTCCTGGAGGTCGACCTCGGTGCGGCTCTCGATGAATTCGCTGATCCCGCCCGTTTCGGCGTACCAGTAACGGACGCCGGCGCCGACGGTCCAGTTGTCGTCCACGTCGATCTTCAGTTCGCCTTCGAGCTGATAGCCCCAGCCCGTGCCGCTGTCCTCAACGTTGGGTGTCGGCCCCAGATCGGGGCGCAGGTAGTGACTGTCTTCGTTGAGGAGATAGGCCGCCGGCAGGATTGCGGCGTCACCGCGGAAGGTCACCCGATTGAGCAGGCGTGCGGTGATTTCGGTGCCGAGCCGCAAGGACGACCACATGGACTTGTTGTTGATGACTTTCGTACCGGACGGAACGCCGTAGGTGCCGGCCGGAAAGCCACATTGCCTGCCGTCAACGAGGCCCATGGTGCAGCGGGAGCCATAGGCATCGATCGATTCCTGCCAATAGTTGAAGCCGACAAAGGGGCTGATGACGAGGTTGCCGCCGTGACCGACTTGGAAGTCCTGGCCGACGTCCAGTGTGACGTACACAGAACCCTCGCCGTCGATCTCGCTGTAGGTATCCGAGAACTTCACTTGGCCCGCGAAGAAATCCTCGTCGTCGAGGCTGCCGCCGCCGAGCCAGCCGCCGCCGACGAAACCCTTGAAGAACGTGTCCGTCTCGTTGCGCACGGACATGAAGAACTCGAGCGAATTTCCTGTCACGCCGTCATAGGTGAGCGTGGAGGTGGGGCTGCCGTAGAGCGCCGGATCCAAGCGCGAGGAGTTGATGTCGAATCGGGTCGAGCCTTCGCTCCACCAATAGCGCGTGCCGACCTCCCATTGGGGACGCGGATTGGCGTTCGGGGGCAGGGGAATGGCGTAGGGGCGCGGGACATCGACGGCGTTCTGCAGAGGGCCGTATGTCTCTACGACCCCTTGCGCAGATGCCGCGTCTGCAATGCAGGCCGAAGCCAGCAGTGCCAGACCCATGCTCCTGAGCTTCATTGTTGTGCCTCGCCCCTTGCTGGATATCGTTTTCCTTATCCAGAAGGTGCAATGCGCATGGTTAAGAGAGGCTTAAGAGGCGTTCCGGAATGGGACGATGCGCGCCCTCAGCGACCTCCGCGGCCCGGGTCGCGGCGCGTAGGCGAATGACGATGGCGCGCTGGACGCTAGCGGCGGCGGCTCGCCAGCAGGCCAGCCGCGAAGGCCGCGACGAGCAGCGTCAGCGGCCCCACCTGGTTCATGGCCTTGTTGATGCTCTGGTCGACCATGGCCAGGCCTTCGGCAGGCGCATTCACGAGGTTCGGCTGCTTCGGCTTCGGTTTGTGCAAGCCGATCAGCAGAAGCACGAGGCCAATGGCCGCCAGGACGCCGGCGATCAAACCGGCCGCCGCGAGCGGCGTGAAGTCGTAAACGAGCAGGGCCTGATAGCCCGTGGCCAGGCCAAAGCCGACGGCGAAGAGAAGGACCACGATTGCGGCCACGACAATCACGGCCCGTCGCACGGACTGTTCGACCGTTTGCTTGATCCGGGCGCCGGCCTGAATCGAGGAGACCAGTGAAAGCGCGAGCCGCAACATGGAGACTCTCCTAACGGCGGGTCAGGATGCCGATGAGCAGACCGAGGCCAACTGCGATCGCGATCGCCTGGAGCGGGTTCTGCTTGATGGCTTCCTCGGCGCTTTCCTTCGTCTCGAACGCCTTGTCCTGCGCGCGGTGCATGCCCTTTTCGGCGATACGCCCCATGGTGGCGCTGATGTTCTGCATCTCGGCCTTGATGGCATCAATCTGAGCGGCAAGTTCGTCGGTTTCGGATTTTTGGGTCGCCATGTGGGAATACTCCTTCGAGAGCTTCTGACCTACGATGAGGTCAGGTGGTGGTTATGTGCGGCGCGGGGGGCCGTAGTCGGTTCGCCCGGTATAACATGACTAGAAATTTCTTGCGTGACTGTTGCGTAATCGGCGCACTCCCTTGATTGCCCGCACCTTTCGCTTGGTTTAGACTCCGAACGCTTAACGGGGGTGCCGCAAAGGGGCGCAAGAGGGATGACAAGCAAGGCTGGCTTCAGATCAGGGTATGCTTTTGCGCTTGGTGCAAGTGTGGTGCTCGCCCTCGTGGTCGCGCTGAGCGGTTCGGCGCGCGCCGGTGAACAGGCCGAGATCATCACGAATCGCGGGCTGATCGGCTTCGGCCATATGAAGCGCGTCACGGAGGCCCATTGCCTCGACCGGAACTATTGGTGGTTCTACCGCCCATACACGACAGCCGGCGAGGATTTCCCGCGCTGCGAGCCCTATTTCCACTATTCTGACGGTGGTGGCTCCGGGAACGCCTGGGTCGACCGCGCGATGAAGTAGAGCCCGACACCCGGACTCACAAGACTTTCTGTGTATTTCGCGAATAACTTCTTCCGGTATGCAATGTTGTGCCGTTTTGGAGCAGTCGTTAAGACTGTTTCAAGGCTTTTTCTTGCCTGAATTTCAGCGCATTAACCTTAGCGATACTTGGCGTCGCTAGTCTCCACTCAGTCAGTCGCGCCGCCTCTGGGAGGCCAGGGTGGCTGCTCTGTATGTTCCCGAGTGGAGTTCCAAGATGAAGATCCTGACGACTGTCGTTGTCGCCGTCATTGTAGCGGCCGGTTTCAGTCTGCTGACCGCGCCTGAGGCGAAGGCGGGGTGTGTCGCCGCCTACGGCTGCAATGCTCAAGTGCTTGTGCCGACGCCCCAGCCTATCCCGCTGCGCCGGAATTGGCGCCGGCCTCGCGTCGTCGCAGCAGCCCCGTGTGTCTCTCCCTGCGCCGCCGCCCCGGTCGCCGTTGCGCCTGCGCCCTGCGTTGCGCCGTGTGGCGTGCCCGCGCCGCGCGCCTACTATTATCGGAACCCGAACTACTACGCTTATTACAAGCAGCCTGCTTACGCGGGTGGCTGCAACCTCGGTCCCGGCAATTGCTACTGGCGACGGAACTGCTGGTACGATTCCTTCGGCCGCCGGTTCTGCGACTAGGTCTTTCGAGCTTCCAGTGCGTACTGGTTGATTCCCGGACGTGAGGGGGAGGGTGCGTTGGCGCTGTCCCCCTCCCGTTCGTTTTCGGCTAGGCGGTTTTGACCCGCGCCCAATGGAGGGCAATCGCCGCCGCGTTCGACACGTTGAGGCTTGCCAGCGCGCCGGCCGTCGAGATGCGGCAGAGCACATCGCAGCGTTCCCGCGTCAATTGCCGTAAGCCCCGGCCTTCAGCCCCGAGCACGAGCGCGAGCGGTTGGGTGAGGGGCACGTCCTCAAGCGCCTGCTCGGCTTCTTCGGCCAAACCCAAACGACTCACGCCACGGTCGCCGAGCTCGGCCAAGCCTTCGGCCAGATTGCGGACCTGCACGATGGGAACAAGATCCAGCGCGCCGCTTGCCGACTTCGCCAGCACGCCGCCAAGGGGAGGGCTGTGGCGCTGGGTCATCACGAGGCCCTTCGCGCCGAAGGCTGCCGCGGATCGCAGTGCGGCCCCCACATTGTGGGGATCGGTGACCTGATCCAGCACGAGCAGCGTTCCGGACAGGTCCAGATCGTCCAGTGTCAGCGAATCGAGCGGTCCTGCCTCCAGCAGCACGCCCTGGTGGACCGTATCGGGGCCGAGTATCCGGTCGAGCGCCTTGGGCAGCACGCGTTCGGGAGAGAGACCGCGCTTGGCCATCAGGGGGGCGAGCTTGTGGGCGGCGTTCTCCGTCGCCTGGATGGCGAAGACGGGCCGGCGATGGTTGGCGAGGGCGGCCTCCACCGCATGGAAGCCGAAGAGCCGTACCCGGTCGGTCTCTTGATTTTTCGCCGGTTTTCGGGCGCGGTAACCGCCGCCGCGGCTGGGTGATTTGGAATGCCTTGGTTTCTGCTGTGTCATGGGGATAAGGACTTTTCGCTGCGAAAATTGGCGGCCGGGTAGAGGCCTAGCATAAATCCCAAGGATTCCAGGCGCTCGCCCCTGATTTACAGTTGACAGGGACCGCCTGGCTACTCATAAACAGCGGCTATTGCGGACCCTGCCGGCCGACGGCGGGGTGTTTTTGCTTGGTTAAAATCACCAGTCATTCCATCTGACGCTCTTGATTTATGGAGGGGTGCCCGAGTGGCTAAAGGGGACGGGCTGTAAACCCGTTGGCTATGCCTACGTTGGTTCGAATCCAACCCCCTCCACCACCTCTCAGTGGAGCCAGAGGAAGACGGTCGCGGGTGTAGCTCAATGGTAGAGCAGCAGCCTTCCAAGCTGACGATGAGGGTTCGATTCCCTTCACCCGCTCCAGAGCTTGGGCTTTTAGCCTGTTGGTTTGATTATTGAATTTTGTTTGAGGACGACGAGGACGATAGGAGTGTAGCTCAACTGGCTAGAGCACCGGTCTCCAAAACCGGGGGTTGGGGGTTCGAGTCCCTCCACTCCTGCCACGCGGCGGAGGCGCGAGTTGGCGGCGACGGCCAGGGCGCACGGTCCTGAGTTTAAAGAAAGCCGGGGCATGCGGGTCCCGAGAGTAAGAACGAGATGGCGAGAACGAATCCGTTTGAGTTTCTGCAGCAAGTGCGCACCGAGGTGTCGAAAGTCACCTGGCCGACGCGGCGTGAAACGATCATCACCACGATCATGGTGGTCGTCATGTCGATCATCGCGGCGCTCTTCTTTCTCGGTGTGGACTGGGTACTCGGTACGCTCGTCCAGCTGATT